>JASEGJ010000028.1 GCA_030018135.1 Candidatus Hodarchaeaceae archaeon
CGCTTGCATGAATAGTCATCAACGGCAAAAACAAAGGAATTTTGCACACCCCTAATGATGCTATTCTGATTCGCGTAAACCGACATATTTATAGACATGGCTAGGCTTTCCTCGGCCGCCCAGCCCGTTGGCGGCGAGCTTCGTTTGCTCGGTCGGTTGCACAAGTCCTTGCCCGACCAACTTTTGGACCGTGCGCCAAACCGTAATTTTTGAGGCCCGCGTTCGACGCATCAGCTCCGGTATTGTGAACTCTTTCATTTCCATGATGTGGCCGACTATCTCCACATCCCTGACGGTCATGTCGTGGAGGCCATGCTCGAGTAAGGTTGAAGTCGCCTCGCCCCACATGCGCCTGTGCCCGATCCACACCGCAAATACCATGATGCCCATCGTCACGCCTATGCTGGCAGAAATGGGCACAACGGCAATACCCTCGGTTTTGTAAACTATGACCTGTGTCCCTGTTACTGCGACTTTTTCTTGAAGCCTTTGCAACGCCACTTCCTCGTTATCCGCTTGAAGCGGGGAGATATAATCATAAAGGGGGACGGCATCCTCCACCGAGCCCGTGATAATAGCATAATATGAAGATGGAATATTATCCTCAGGCCCGCCCCCCGCTTGAGAACGGGTAGAGGCTATTCCTGCAAGTATGTCTTCAACCGGCAAAACGTAGGTGCGAGGCTTACCATAGGAGTGATTCAGGGCAAAATAAGATATCGCGGTCGCGCAGACCGCAACGCTCAAAGCTATCAGCGCGCCAAGCGCCCGGTGGCGCATGATTTCACCAATGAAATATTTAGAACTTGGATATAAAAGTTAGGTTTCGTATATGAAATTTAATATTTATCCGAGGGGTTCGGACAAAAAATAGGGTTGAACATGAGAACGGCGATCGTAGCGACAATTTTAATGCTGGCTATATTTCCGAATCCCGTGACAGCAGGCAATGGTTCGCCAACGTTCGACGATGCGCTACGAGAGGCGCTCATAGGTTCTAGTGGTATCTTGATGCTCGTAGCGGGCTTCTGGTATTTGTTAAAGAAATGGGGGGAGAGGTGAGATGAAAACATGGGCTATGGCGGCCGCATCGGTCGCGATCATTGCCATAATTTTAGGCGCGCTTGTTATACAGCGTATGCCCGGAGGTGACCGAGAACCGAACACGACGGCGACGGTGACCGAGAACGCCGTCGAACTTGCGATCAGCATTGAAAAAAGGGGATACCGCTCCGGAGAAAACGTGGACGTGGCGTTCTTATTGAAAAACGGGCGGAATGGCGAAGTCAAATTGATTTTCTCGGATAGTCAAATCTTTGACCTTGTGATGTACGACGAAAATCTCGCGAAGGTTTGCGCATGGTCAGATGACAAGGCCTTCTTGGAGGTCGTCACCGAAATCGCTTTGAATCCGGGAGAATCGCGCAGCCAACTCCTCACTTGGGGACAGAGGAAATACGATCGCGACACTAGCGAATACCTGCCAATCAAACCTGGAAAGTACTATCTAGAAGGACTCTTGATGGGTGGCTGGTTCGATAACCAAGAAGCGGGCCCCAAGCGTCAGGGGATGCGGACGCCGATGTTGGAGATAGTAATTTTGCCTTGAAAACTCTACCGCATGTGCAGTTGATAAGATCAAATCAGATATCCCAACAAAATTTTAGTGAAGGAGATAATCCGTCTTTGAAAGATCTTTTAGTCGCTCGACTGCCTTGATCTCCCGCATGACCTCGAGCACGGCCTCCGGCACCAAATTTTCCCATCGCTTACCCTTGATCATGCGGTCCCTTATTTCCGCGCCCCAGTAGACCTTGCGCTTGAACATCGGAGGCGTTTTGACCTCGAATCCAGTCTCCTTGAACAAGCGCTTGACCAGAGGGTTGCCCGAGTAGACGGCGGAGAAGGGCGGCGAGAGCGAGACCACATGCGCCACCCAAACCGCGTGATTGTTGACATCCGGGATTGGGATGATGTGCACCCTAGATAGCTTAACACCCGCCTCGACCAGAGCCTTGCTCAGCATCAGCATCCGCTCGCCGGCTGTGAATGGGTTTTCAAGCGTGTGGCTCTCCTGGGCGCTCCCGATGCCTATGATGAGCTCATCCACTTCGCGCAAGATTTGCTTCGCAACCTCCACATGCCCCTTGTGCGGGGGCTGGAATCGACCGATTAGGATCCCGCGCTTGGCCATGAATTTACCTCGCTTTATTCTGAGCCTTTCGCCTTTTAACACCTCGCCTCAGGACAACTTCATCTCCGGGATAGGTGCCGATGGCGGCTGCCAGATTCCCCATGCTCTTAGCTATTTCCAGCAAGCCAGCGCTACCGATGTAGCATAGACGCTCACCAGGTTTTACATCGCCGAATGTCCTGACAAATTTTGCGGCAAATTCCTCGCCTTTAACTCGGACATGCACCGAATCGCCGACCCGCAGGAGTTGCGAAGCGGTTCGAGCGTCGATGTTCGTCACAATGTTTCCGAAATCGTCGATGTTCAATATGCAACCCAGTATTTTGGCCTTGTCTCGCTTAGGCCTTGGAATCTTTAACCTGTTGATGGTTTTTAGCTCGGGCCCAACCTCGGAAGGCTCCAAACCTAAGCTGAGGTGGGCCGCCACCGGGGCAAAGATATCGCGCCCGTGGAACGTCGACGAAACCTGCGGACCCATCAGCGCTCGATTGGTTACCTCATAAATCCCATCGACCCCAAATCGCTCGGCAACTAGCGTGAAGATTCCGTTGTCCGGGCCCACGAATAGCATTCGATTTTTGGTCTCGAGCAAAATACATTTCCGCTTCGTGCCCACGCCAGGATCCACCACCGCGACAACAATGGAGCCATCAGGGAACGTTTCGATTGCATTGGCCAATGTAAATGCCGCAGCTACGATACCTCCCTTTGGCAGCTCATGAGTGATGTCGACGATTAGGGCTTTGGGATTTATTGAAAGGATAACGCCCTTCATTGAGGGGACGAAGTAGTCCTTTGTTCCTAGATCCGAAATGAGCGCAATCGGAGGCAAGGCACCACAATTTCTGCTTGGGTGAAGGGATATTTAACAACGTAATAAAACATACTCGAAGGCGATCCCATGCAAATGGCTGAGGCTAGGCGCGGCGTGGCGACAGAAGAAATCCGGGCCGTGGCGAAGGATGAGGAGAAACCCATCAAACACGTCATGAAAATGCTCGCCATGGGCCGGATCGTGATCCCGCGGAATGTCAGGCGCGAGGGCATCAAAGTTAAGGGGATCGGGGAGGGGCTGCGGATCAAGGTTAATGCAAATGTCGGCACTTCGCCCGATTATGCGGATGTTCAAGAGGAGGTCGAAAAAGCCAAGACAGCGGTCAAATACGGGGCCGATACCGTTATGGATTTGAGCGTGGGGGGTGACATCGACGAAGTTAGGAGGCGAATCCTCCGCGCCGTCGAGGTGCCGATCGGAACTGTCCCGATTTACCAGGCAGGGGTCGAGGCCGCAAAAGGGGGCAGCGTAGTGGACATGACCTCCGACGATATCTTCAACGCCATCCGTAAACATGCGGACGATGGCGTGGATTTCGTGACGGTCCATTGCGGTGTGACCAAGGCTGCAGTTGATGCGCTGCTTCGCCAACGCCGCCTGACTGACGTGGTAAGCAGGGGCGGCTCTTTTTTGATAGCTTGGATGGTGCACCACGGCGAGGAAAACCCGCTTTACAAGGAGTTCGACTACTTGCTCGAAATTGCTCACAAATACGACCTCACGCTCAGCTTGGGCGATGGTATGCGGCCGGGCTGCTTGGCAGACGCCTCGGATCGGGCGCAGTTCCAAGAACTCCTAACGCTCGGCGAACTCGTGGAACGAGCTTGGGCGAAGGACGTACAGGTCATAGTCGAGGGGCCTGGGCACCTCCCGCTCGATCACATCGAGGCGAATGTCAGGCTCCAGAAAAGCGTATGCAGGGGTGCGCCCTTTTACGTGCTTGGGCCGATCGTGACCGATATCGCGCCGGGCTATGACCATATCGTCGGTGCGATTGGCGGGGCGATCGCGGCTTGGGCCGGTGCTGACTTCTTGTGCTATGTGACCCCCTCGGAGCACATCTGCTTGCCGAACATCGAGGATGTCAAAGAGGGGGTGATGGCGACGAGAATAGCTGCCCACGCGGCAGATGTCGTCAAAGGCATCGATGTCGAGCGCGATGCAGAGATGGCGAGAGCGCGAAAGGAATTGAATTGGACAAAACAGTTCGAGTTGGCGATCGACCCTGAGAAAGCCAAAGAACTAAGGCGTAGACGCCCACCCCTTATTGACCCCACCGCCTGCGCGATGTGCGGCAAATACTGCGCGATGAGAATGGCGAGCGAGTACTTAGCCAAACTTTAGACGTCAGGGAGCTTAAACATCTCACGCCTTTTCGAACATGTCCTTCGACGCGCCACATACCGGGCATACCCAGTCTTCTGGTAAGTCCTCGAAAGGTGTGCTCGGGCTTATGCCGGAGCTTGGGTCACCGCTCTCCGGGTTATAAACATATCCACAAACAGTACATCTCCACTTTTGCATTTCTTCACCTCTAAGTAGTGTTTTTGCTCGCTACGTTATGTTTAGGCTTTTTTGTGTAAAGCCACGAGTTTTTGGTTATTCGCCAGGCGATGGGCACCAATCGGTGCTTACAGTGGCCGGGCCAGTAAACATGACCCAATCCGTGAAAAATGGATGCCAGCATAACGATTAAGAAGCTTGAGTTCCGCAGACGTATGGGTACGAAGATGACCTACAAAAAACAACTCATAATGCTCCCGGGCCCTACGAATGTTCCTGAGCGCGTCATGAATGCCATGACAAAGCCCATCATAAATCACCGCGGCCCGGAATTTCGCGAACTTTACGATAGCCTGCTCAAAAAATTAAGATACGCGTTTCAGACAAAAAACGATGTTTTCACCTTAACCTCCTCGGGTACCGGAGGCGTCGAGTGCGCGATAAGCAACATCCTCTCGCCAGGTGACAAGGTTTTGGTTCCGGTCAACGGCGTCTTCAGCCAGAGATTAAAGGAGAAGATCGAGACCTTCGGAGGCTCACCGATAGAGATACCAGTCAAGTGGGGGGCAGCGGCCACGCCTGATCAAATAGCAGATGCCGCAGAGGGGCAGGATGTCAAGGCGATTGCCGTAGTATATAACGAGACATCGACGGGCGTAACGGCACGAGTTTTAAATGAAATAGGGAAGATAGCCGAGGAGCATGATGCCCTCTACATCGTAGACGCGATCTCCATCTTGGGCGGGGACGAGCTGCCAGTTGACAAGTGGGGCATAGACATCTGCATAGCCGGGAGCCAAAAATGCTTGGCCTGCCCGCCCGGGCTGGCGTTGATATCCATAAGCGGCCACGCTTGGGAGGTAATTAGACAAACCAGGTCAAAGGCCTACTATTTTAACCTCCTTAAAATCCAAGAGTTTCACGAGCGAAAAGAGACGCCCTTTACGCCTGCTTTGACGCTTTGGTACGCGCTGGATGAGGCTTTAACTATGCTGGAGGAAGAGGGACTCGAAAAGCGCATAAAAAGGCACGAGGAGTGCGCTCGCGCCTTCTACGATGCGGTACGGGAATTTGGGTTGGAACCGTTCGCAGATGAGCACTGGCTTTCAAATACTGTCATTGCGGTAAAAAACCCGCCTGGGATAACGGACAAGGAAATCCGCGACTTAATGCGTGAAAAACATGGCGTGGTGATCGCAGGAGGGATGGGTCAGCTAAAGGGAACGATGTTCAGGATAGGCAGTATGGGCATCATTACGGGGCGGGAGGTAGCGGCGACGGTGCAAGCCCTCCGAAGTAGCCTGGAGGAACTCGGGTACTTTAAATAACGAGGGAAAATATCTATCGTGGTGTTCATGTCCATAACTCCGACGAAATTCATATGGATGGATGGAAAACTCGTCCCGTGGGATAAGGCTAAAGTTCACGTGCTTACCCATACCTTGCACTATGGCCTTGGGGTCTTCGAAGGAATCAGATGCTACAAAACCCAAAAGGGTTCAGCCGTTTTTAGGCTGCGAGACCACATCAAAAGACTCGAAAACTCCGCTAGCGTTATGGGGATTAAGATCCCATATTCATTCGAAGAGCTTGTGAATGCAGTTAAAAGGGTAATAAAGGCGAACAAGATCGGGGAGTGCTACATCAGACCCATAGTATATTATGGCTATGGGGTGATGGGGCTAGATCCAACTGGTTCACCGGTAAATGTGGCGATTGCTGTCTGGCCATGGGGGACCTATCTTGGCGAAGAAGGGCTGAAGAGGGGGGTCAGGGCAATGGTCTCCTCTTGGCTCCGCATCGACTCGAGAATGCTGCCCCCTCACTCGAAGACCGTTGCAAATTACACCAACTCAATCCTTGCGAAGCTTGAAGCGGTGAAGGCTGGCTACGATGAGGCTATCCTGCTCAACATTCATGGGTTCGTTGCGGAGGGACCCGGCGAAAATATCTTCCTCGTGAAGGACGGCGTACTTATAACACCGCCCCTTTCCTCAAGCGCGCTTGGGGGAATTACTAGGGACTCCATAATAAAAATTGCCCAAGATAAGGGCATGCCTGTGCGAGAGGAAAATGTTTCGCGGGATCAGCTTTATGAGGCGGATGAGGCTTTCTTCACTGGCACCGCGGCCGAGGTAACGCCGATAAGGGAAATCGACGGTCACACGATAGGAAACGGGAAAATGGGAAAAATTACTGGGGACCTCCAACACACATTTTTTGAAGCGGTTCGAGGAAAAGTGGCGAAATACATATCTTGGCTAGACTACGTGGAATAACCCCGATTTTTGTTCTTTAAAGAAATCTAGCAAAAATCGAGAAATTTGAACGCATACAAAGGTTATTTAAAAGTCAAAAGATAATCCCGACGGTGAGCAAATGAGGCTAGGCAGGAACTTCACCAACCTACTTTATTTTGATTATCTTAGCGATGATGATAAGCGCAAATTTGAGGCGGGTGGGCTTAATGTCGCCGATATGGATGCGACCGTTCAAATGATTGCAAAAGGGGACATCGTGAGGCAGGTGTTGGCCGCCAAGGCGTACAGTATCGATCATATTGAGTTCGATGGCGCAGTGCCCAACCCATACCTAACTTTCACGCAGGAGGACAAACAGAGGGCAAAAAACATTGCACATGAAAACGGCATTACCCTCTCGTTACACCTGCCCTACTCCTATGTTGGAGCAAGCCTCTGTGCCCCCGATGAGGTGGACAGGCAAGCGGCAAGCGACCTTCAGAAACGCTACATAGAGTTTGCGTCCGACCTCGGCTGCAAGTGCTGCGTATTACACCCGGGTATCGCACCATTCCATCATGCGAATGGGAAATATCTAGAGCAGGTTAGGAATAGCCTAATTAAAAGCTTGCTTGAGCTGGCCACATTTGCGGCTGATCGCGGTATAGAGCTTCACCTCGAGAACAACACGGTTTTTGAGAGGGTTTTTGTGGAGCTAAGTGAAATATGCGAGGTACTCGAGGAAGTTAGGGGAAATGGGGCCGCTGTTTACTTTTGCTTCGATATAGGTCATTGGCTTACCCGCGCCGATGTCGGCATGCGGATACCTAGCCAACCTGAGCGCATCTTAGAGGGGATGCCCGATGGCATGTTCAAGGAGCTACATCTAAACGATTACGTGCCCGGTAAGCGGATCTTCCACCCGCCACTCCATGAAGGGATTGGCTTGCTGAGGCATGAGAACCTCAAGCGCTACGCTGAGCTCGTTTCGAAGAAGGGCGTAGAACTCATCGTGGTAGAAACTGCAGCCGGAACCAAAGAACAGGTCATGCAACGCGATAAAATCCTGCGCGAGGAAACCGAGTATTTGCGGAGCATTTTCGGATGATTTCATGCCCAACGTTTTCCTAATAGGCAGGCCTGGCTGCGGCAAATCCGCCGTCTACAAGCTACTAGAGGAGGAGCTACGTGCCGCTGGCTACGGAGGTAAGCTCATGCGCATCGACGATTTTCCCATACTCAAGCAGATTTTCGACGAAGATATCGAGCATAGACGACATCGCCCAATACCTGAAGGGGGTGTGAAGGTTACCGATGATGCGGTCTGGGATGACCTTACGAAGGCGTTAAATCAACGGGCGCTTAAGTTGCAGGATCCAAATCTCCTCCTTTTCATAGAATTTTCGCGCGACAGCTACGTTCGCGCATTCAAGAACTTTAGCCCGGAGATCTTGCGTAATTCGCTCATACTCTACATCGACGCCCCATTCGATGTTTGCTGGGAGCGAAACGCTCGCCGCGCGCTGGAGGAGCGAGGTCTCGATGCGCATCTAGTCTCGTGGGAGGAGATGGAGAAGACCTATGCGCGGGACGACAGCAAGGAGCTACCGCGGTACGTTGACGCGCCGATCCTCGTAGTGAAAAACGACTCGGATGACATCCAAAAATTGCGGAGGGAGCTTCAGAAAGTCGTGAAAAAACTTAAGAGAATTTTTGTATGTGTTTAGCTCGTCGAAAAGAAGCCCAATTTGGCCTCCGTTCAAGTGCATGATCCTTCAAAATTGATAAGAAGAAGGTTAAAATAACCCCTGTTTCAAAACAGCTTCTTCTATGATGGCGGCATCCTTCTATTCGCGGCCCATACTGCACCATGGCTCTTCGCCCTAACGGGCCCCCTCCGTCTAAACAACGCGACCAATGCCGTAAGCTGTTGTCGAGGCACACAGCCCGTTACCGGAAGTCCCTGAATTCGCGCTTTTCCTTGAGCAGGACGTACATCACTTTCAGGAGCTTTCTTGCCGTTGCCACGGCCACTTTTTGCTTTCACTTTTCGCGGGATGTAGCTCCGTCTGAAGATCAATGGTCTATCGAAATTCGTTAAGAGATAGCTCCGATCAAGGTCGTTGGAGAATATCATCATCGGTGGAGTGGGTCCTAGGGGATAAATCGATCCCTAAGAGCCAGTTATTTTAGATATCACATCGATGTTAAAAAGAGCATCATGGGCAAGCTTACCTTCGAACCGGTGTGGTTCGATTCGCTTGGCGCTAAATCGTCGTGCACTTTAGTCCGTACCCCTGATGTCTCCGTCCTCATTGATCCTGGGGTCGCGGTGATGCAACCCAGCTTCCCGGCATCATGGGCGAAAAAGCTTTATTGGGAGGCCCAGGGGATGCGCGCGGTCAAGAAGGCAAGCCGCAAGGCGGACGTAATCGTGGTATCCCACTACCACTACGACCACTTCGCCGATTTCGACCGTAAGCTCTATGAGGGAAAGCTCCTGCTGGTGAAAAACCCCAATAATTACATAAACGATTCTCAACGTGGACGGGCGGAGAGCTTCTTCAATAACATCTGTCAAACATTTGGAGGGGTAAAGCTTGAGGATGTACTGCAAAAACATGAGCAAAAGACTTATGGTGATCCCCTAGATGAGATTCCTCGCGCCCATGATAAGGACTTTGGTGATTATAACAGGCGCCGCAGAGAACTCCTTGTGAAGGGACGCGTATGGTTTCGAAATCGCGTGAAGCATTGGAACTCGAGAAAGTTGATTCCTGAACTGAAATTCAAAGATGTCGAGGTGAGGTTCCCAGAAAGTAAGGAATTCAAGTTTGGGCGCACAAAGCTCAAGTTCACTCGACCGCTTTTTCACGGCATCGAATTCTCGCGCGTAGGTTGGGTTTTCGCGACGGTTATCGAGCGGGGTGGAGAGAAATTAATTCATTCTTCCGACCTCAATGGCCCAATCATCGAGGATTACGCTGATTGGGTCATCCGCGAGAATCCAAATGTGTTAATCCTCGACGGCCCAGCCACGTACCTCATCCCCTACATGCTGAACATGATAAATCTTGGGCGCTGCATCGAAAATATTTGTAAGATAATTCGAAAAGCTTTGAACATACAGTTGATAATTCTAGATCATCACTTGCCTAGAGACATAAGATACATGAAAAGGTTGAAGGAGGTATACTCAAGCGCCGAAAGGGAGGGGAAGAAAGTTACCACTGCTGCGGAGTATCTCGGAAAAATTCCGAAGGTTTTAGAGTTATCGAAATCAACTGAAAGTTCCAGCGGTTGGATCTTAGACAAGAGGATTAAGCGAGGATTAGGTTCAAATTCCTTGAAGACAAGTTGAAAAAATGTAGGGGATGGTATAGAGACAATCCTTGATAGAACTCTACCTCCCCTCCGCTAAACGTCACTCCACATATGGTTTACCTTGCTGTATTTTACTGGTGCCCGAACATCTTTGCGTAGTAGCCGATTGGCTTTATGTCGACGATGCGCGTTTCGTGGACAACGTACTCGCCGTCCTTTGAGAGCCTTACCCTGCTCTCCACTATCGGCATTGCTGTCACCTTCTCAGCTACCCGCTCCGGCGCCAGCACAAACTCTGACTCCTCGGCCTCAGCGGCTTTTAGCATCTTAGCCAACTCCTCTGCTTTTTTTGTCGTATTAATCACCTCCCATGCCCGTCCGCAAGCTCGCACGGCATCCAATTCGATTTTGACAGAGGTAGTTTATGAGGCGAAAACAACAAGGTTCTGTTTCATTTTCGGGAGATAAACTGAGAAATCTGAGATCGTCTTTAAAGTGCATGCATGCAGGTTATGGTCCTAAAAGGGCGAGCTCGGGGATGGGGAGTCAAAAACTCCTTTTTTATCATGATCTATATCCCGAATGTAAACAAAACCAACAACAACGTTCAAACGTCTCAAAAAATGATGTTAAAGGCCCTAGATGTGAGATCTCGATCGATGCCCCATCAAGGCCTTCGTTGATTCGGAGTAGGATAGGGTAAATAAAGTGTCCGTCGTGTTGTAGACGATTCTAACACTGGCGCCATCGGTTTTTGCGTCTGCAAGGGGGTACGCGTACCGAGACAAGAAAAAGATCGCCAAAGGTGGTGATGAGATGACCTCGCCTAGCGAGTTCTATCATCTTGTCGATCTCAGCCGCGCTTCATGACGCAAACGGGAAAGCCTAGCCCACCGGTAACTTAAACCCAATCTGGCAAAAGTGATCTAAGCCCATACTTTGTGATTGTCACTTCGTGACTGCCGCACGATGCATAAGTTTATCTTGCGAGCGGGCTTGATTTCTGGATTCTCTGAACGATTTGTTCCGCCAAACCACGGTTCCTAAACATCTCCTGAATCGCCAGCGCGCCCATTTAAGTCATATCACCTAATTTTCGCCGTAAAATAGTTCTTGAGATACTT
>JASEGJ010000029.1 GCA_030018135.1 Candidatus Hodarchaeaceae archaeon
GAGAAGTTTCAGATGGCATATTTTTGAGGCTGAAAATGGGAAAATAGTAAAAAAAAGTTAAAGTTTAACTCGGCCGGCTTCCCCTAGACGATCTCCGACCCCTTAAAAAAATATTTGAATCTCCCGCTCGGCGTTTTCAACCGAGTCCGCGGCATGCACCACGTTCTCTCGTATCCCTAGGCCGAGGTCGCGGCGTATGGTGCCGGGTTCGGCCTTCGCGGGGTCCGTGGCTCCGACCACCCGCCTCACGCGCCTGACCGCACCCTCTCCCTCGAGGATCATCGCCACCACCGGTCCAGACATGATGTACTCGACCAAGCCATCGTAGAACGGCTTGCCCCTGTGGATGGCATACAATCGCTCAGCGGCTAGCCTGTCAACATTGAGCATCTTCATCGCCACCACCCTCAAGCCCTCGCCCTCCAGCCTGGCGATGACCTTTCCTATCAGGCCCCGCGAGGTCGCGTCCGGCTTTATCATCACGAAGGTTCGCTCCGTCATCAAAGACGCCCCCAGGAGACCCCCTGCTTTAGCTGGGGGAGGAATTGGATATTACTTTCGGTGACATCTCCCCGAAGCCGCTTAAGTAGCTCGGCCAAACTTGTCTCGATGAACATCCGATGGAAAGCGCGGGTAAACATCGGATGCGATGGGGGGTGAGGGATCCGCGCAAATCGCTCTCGGGGCGAGAGCGCAGGGGCGGCATCCTCGACAGCCTGAGTCTCTGTCTCTCGAAGGAGGCGGCGCAGTCAGCCGCCGCGCCTTGTCCGATGATGGTGGTCGGCGACACCTGAATCACCCTGAGGGACAAGCCCCTTCTTTCAAGGAGGGGTAGTTGACCTCGCCCTCGCCTTCCTGAAGTGCTCGGTCCAGCGCACTCGATGGGGCTTCCTGCCCAGGCGGAGGTTTCGCTCGCACTTGCTCGAGCAGAAGAACAAGATCGTGCCATCCCGCCTAACGAACATCAAACCAGTGCCCGGCTCCACCCGCCCGCCGCAGAAGGAGCACTTCCTGGCGATCGGCATCTAGGGCACCCTTATCTCCCGCGCCTCTCTCTCGGTCTCCCGCAGCATCAAGATGTCGCCTACCCTGACCGGCCCCTTGACGTTCCGGGTTATGATCCTGCCCTTGTCCCGCCCGTCGAGCACGCGGCATTTGACCTGCAATATCTCGCCGGTTATCCCCGTGCGGGTGCGGATTTCGATAACCTCGGCCGGGATGCCGAGTTCCGTCGCCATGTGGCTCACTTCTTAAGCTCTTTGACCTTATCGACGATTTCCCTTACCAAGGAGCTAGCCCCGCCCGCCTCCGCGATGGCGACGGCCGCAGCCGGCACGTTTATCCCGGCGGCCGCGCCCAGCTCGCGCTTGCTCGGCACGTAAACGTAGGGCACGCCCTTCTCATCGCAGAGCATCGGCAGGTGAGCGACTATTTCAGCTGGCTCGACATCCTCGGCGATCACCACGAGCGCCGCCTGCTTGCGCTCAATCGCCTTGGTCGCCTCGTTCGTGCCCTTGCGGAGCTTGCCGGTGTCCCTGGCCCCCTCTACCGCCTCGTACGCCTTGTCGGCCAGCTCCTTCGGCACCTCAAATCGAACGTAAATTGGCTTAGCCACTTTGAGCACCTCCTTCGGATCTACCTCATCATTCACCGCGCCAGTGGCTTTACATAATTTGAAAGCGCGAAGTATTTAAGTTTGTCACCTGTGTCCGTAGACAGTCGTTAGCTTGGGCTCGGCAGCGTCTATCCTCACAAAACCGTAGCGCTCGAACTGCACCACCTCGCCGACCTGGAGACCTGCGACGGCGGGCTCCGCTAGGCCGATCTCCTGCGAGGCATCCGGCTTTATCACCTCGACCCCAACCGCGCCCGCGGAAACCCATTGAACCTTGGGCACATCCATGAGCTCGAGGCTGTGGAAGTCCGCCTCCATCGGCGGCCCCCGCGACCTTAGCTTTACGTTCATGAGGTCCTTAAGGCGGAACATCTCCCCCTCGCGCAGGTTCGCGGCGTCCTCGCTGGCTAGGTGAACGGTCAGGACATCCCCCTCGCGCAGCAGCGGCACCACGCGCTCCCCCCGCTTAACGTCGCTGGGGTGCAGGCGCAGTCGGACCTCACTTAACTCCGGCACGCCCTCCACGAGGAGTTTCACTGGGTTCGCCACGAAAAAGTATCGGTTTGCCCTGATGTCGACGAACTTCCGGTTGCGGGCATACAGCGTCTCCCAACTCAACGCGGCATCGACCGGCGTTGACCCTATATCGAGGATGACCTCCCTTATCGCCTCCGGCGAGAAGCCCCTCCTCCTGAGCGCGGCGATCGTGCCCAGCCTGGGGTCGTCGTAGCCGGAGAACTCGCCCCCCCTGACGCCGCGGACGGTCTGGGTCTTGCTCAGCATCATGCCGGCGATGGTCAACCTCCCGTACTGCACAGCAGTCGGGTACGCCCAGCCGAGGTGCTCGAACAGCGTCCGCTGGCGCATCTCGTTGACCACGTGCTCCTTGCCCCTGATGACGTGCGTCACGCCCATCTCGTGGTCGTCGATCGAGACGGAGAAGTTGTAGAGCGGCCATACGCGATATTTCTTGCCCGTGCGGGGATGCGGTGCCTCGACGATGCGCAGCGCCGGCCAATCGCGGACCGCGGGGTTGGGGTGTTTCAGATCCGTCTTCACCCGCACCACCGCTCGCTCCTCCGCATATTCGCTGGCGAGCATCCTGCGCCAGCGCTCGAGTTGCTCCTGCGCGGGCAGCGCACGACATGAGCATGGCTCGCCTCGGTCGCGCAGGCGCCTGAAGTCCGGGGCATCGCATGTGCAAACGTATGCTTTACCCGCGGCGAGGAGCTGTTCAGCGTACTTGTAGTAGATCTCCAAGCGGTCGGACTGTATGTGTTCCTCATCCCATTCCATGCCGAGCCATCGTAGGTCCCGCCGGATGAGGTCGTACATCTCGAGCATGGCATTCGCTGGGTTGGTGTCCTCGAAGCGCAGGATGAACTTGCCCCCGTACCTTCTCGCGTACTCGTGGCTGAGCAGCGCCGCCCTGACGTGGCCGATGTGCAGGGGCCCGTTGGGGTTTGGGGCGAAGCGCGTCACCACGGTCAGGTACTTATCGACATCGAGCAATTCTGGCAATCCGAGTTTTCTCTCGGGGCGGGGTGCCTCGGGCGGGCCGAACTCTCTGAGGCGGGCGAGCTGTTCAGCAGTCGAAAGACGATTAATGTCCTCCACAACCTCTTCGACGATCGCCCTGAATTCTTCCACCTTGGAGCGCAGCTCCGGCATTTCCGCTATGAGCTTGCCCATTACTGCATTCGGACTTGCACGACCTTCGTGGTCAACCGCATTGGCAAGGGCCCATCTTAGCGCTTTCCTACGAACGTTTTTCAATAGGCCACCCCATACAACATTTGCTGTTTTCGTGTGGCGATATTTGACTGTTTGGTTTCACGTATGTTTGGCCTGCGCCCAAGGGTCGATAGGATCCAGAAATATCTTTACTTTCAATTTGCGGTGCTCCGTCCTAGCACGCTGATGAGTCTAGAGCGTTGAAGGTAGATCAGGGTTGCGAAAAGCACCAGCAACAGCAAAATGTCTGCCATGTTTGGCGAAGGTCTGACAGCAGCATCTGAAACGCTCGGAGGATATAGCTCTCGTAGCAAGGTCCAAACCTTAAACCCAGCACCGGCGGTTAGGAGAAGGGAGAAAATGTCTTTTATGATGTAACCTTTTCTCGAGGGTACTCCAGCGAACTCTCTCTTTAGAGCCCTTTTCTCCTCTTCCGGAAGGTTCAATAAAATGAGGTAAGCGGTGCTGCCCCCTGTCGCTTTGTAGAGCCTCATCCTTTTGTCACCGTATTTCTGCTTAACTTCATCCACTAACCCGAGTCCTTCTAGGCGCTTGAGGTGATAGCAGATAGTTGAGGGAGCAAGCTTAAGTTCGCGTGCTAAACCTCTCACGGACTTCTCCTTTTTGAGGGATTGGATGATTGTTTGTCCCATGCCCCCAGTCAACTCAGCTAGAGCTTTAATCCTCTTTTCATCGATAAGCACGACTTGATTCTTATCCTCGTTCGAAATTTTTCGAACAATATAGAAGGACTTTATAAAGAATTCTTAAAAAACTTTCGGTGGCGATGTGAATGATGGAGCGAAGAATTCAAGCGATTGCTGTTTTGAGCATTTTGATTTTAGTCGCCGGTTTAACGATTTCCTTTACCTTGCTGAATCCGAAAAGCTCATTGAGCCCTCCATATCTCTCGAGAAGCTTCAAGAACTTCTCCCCGGTGTTGAGAATAAAAATGGAGATAATCCCAATAAAAGATCCGATCCCTGAAACCCGCGGTTCGGATACCATTAGAACTTACAGTTTCGGCAAACCACCGGAATTCACGAGCGAAAGAGAAAAAGAAGAATGGATTAATAAAATTATAGAGCTCGCTAAACGATTTGACCCCCCCCGATGACCGCGTCAAACAATTTGGCCGCCTCGGGGTCAAGCTTCCGTTTTGGCATCCTGAAGGGCCCGTCGTGACTTATGGCGTGGGTGGCGACGGATACTTCCATGTAGGCTTCAAACTTGATATGCCTTTCACCGAGGTCATGATGGTGGAGATATTTAAGGCAATAAATAAAGAGGCCAAGGAAATCGAATTTAGGGGAGAGGTGCCAATACATTTTGGTCGAGCTGGCCCTAGCATAAGCGACGCCCAAGAAGAACCTGAGCGAAGGAACGTGTATCGTCCTATTATCGGAGGGATACATATCCAAAATAGGGATCAGGGTGTCACAATATATTCAACGCTGGGTTGGTCCGCTGTGAGAAGCGGGGTGAATGGATACGTCGTTGCTGGACATATTGGCTATAACAGGCCAATACCTAATGGGTCGACGATATATCAGCCGACTTATCCTAGCTATCCGGTGGGAGTGGTCAAAGCGGTACCCACCTACCCTTATTATGCCGACGTTGCATGGGTTGAATACAGCAATGTGGCCCAAAAATTTTTCTTACTCCGACCTTAATCGTCTCAGTCAATTTTTATCAAGAGCCATCCGTTAACTCTACCGTTTATATGTCCGGTTATGGGTCTGGTCTTGTGAACGGAGTTGTGAAATATGTGTACGTAGATGCACCATCTAATGAATTTGGTACGCTTTATCGGCAGGCGCTGGCCACCTACTCACGTAGAAAGGGTGATAGCGGTGCCCCAGTTTATATTCCCACGTAATATGGACGTGGAATAGTTGGTATTCACTCGGGAGCGAATTGGCACAATGGCGAGTACCTCGCCCGTTTTTCACCGTGTTCTGGGGTCAACACTGAAGTGGGCGCTGTTCCGCTGACCACATGGCCGTGATCTGTTCACGTTTCATCAGCTGTCCTTCGGCAAATAGCAAGTTGCTCAATGGCTGGAGTTCCATCACAGCCGTGCACATCAAGCCGCCGGGCATAGGTCGATCAAAAGCATCCAGATGAGTCCATGAGTTCACGCCGCGATGTACGGTACGAGGATCATCCGCAGGCCTATGAGGACGAACACCGCGCCGAGGATCTTCCTCAACGTTCCACCCCTCACGCGCTTGGAGAGCGAGGGGCCAAGTTGCGCTCCGCAGACGCCGCCCATGATCAGGGGGATCGCATATTCCGGCAGGATGTTCCCCAGCACGCCGTGGGAGATCGCGGCGGCGGAGTTCGTGAGTGCCATCCCGAACACGGATGTGGCGGCGGCGACATGGGCGGGCATGTTTAAAGCCAAGATCATCACGGACTCGTCGACGGTGCCGCCCCCAGCGCCGAACATGCCTGCGACCACCCCGCTGGCGAAGCTCGCGGCTAGGCAGAACGCCACGACCCGCGCCGATAGGCCAAGAATCCCGCGCTTCGGGTCGGATCGAGGAGACCGGCGCGAGGTTTCCCCTTTCTTAGCCATGAATATGGAGATGATAATCAAAAGGATCCCGAACAGGCTCGCCAGCCACCTCGAAGCGAGGAGCGTCGTCACGTATGCCCCGAGGACGGCGCCGGGCACATCGAAGACATCCAGCAGCACGCCAACTCTATAGTTAATCCTCCTCTGGCGCGCGTACGCCATCGCCGCCGAGAGCGTAGTGAAGGTCATGACTATCAAGCTTATCCCGACCGCGTTTTGAGCGGGAAGCTTGAAGACCAGCACCAGCATGGGGACGATGAAGACCCCGCCGGCTAACCCGACCATGGAGAAGATCGCGGCGATGAGCAGGCCTATCGGGATCAACGCTATTTGAGCGATCATTCAACGCCTCCGAAGTCCAATCTTAATCGATTCATCGCCTTAAATGGCCCAGCTCCTCGCCGACCTCGAGCAGCGCCCAAGCCCAGATGAGGCACTCGAAGCTCCTTATCAGGTCGCCCCGCCCGAGGAAGTGCCTGTGGTCCCGATTGTAGGCTCGGGCGTTTTCAAGCAACTGCCCGCCGCGGTCGTCGAGGGGCTCGGCAGCCGAGAGGGCGTCATCGAGCCTGCGGGACCACTTCTCGATTTCCTCTGCCAACTCCTGCTCGAGCATGCTATCCAACCACATCGCCCGGCGCACCAGCGAACACCCTGAGCGCCTCGGCCTCGAGGAAGTGCAGCCTGCCGGGCACGATGAGCACGTGCGGCGGCGGCCCGAAGCCTAGCCCGTGGAGGTGTTTGACCAGGTCGGCTCGAACCAGCGCATCGTCGGAGCCAGCGCGGGCCACGACCACGGCGAGCGTGTCGGGCGTAAAAGCGCCTCTCTTCAGCTTGGACTCCAAGTTGAGCATCACATCGATCGCCTCGTTTGCGCTCATCGCGCGACCCTCCTCAGCTCTAAGGTCTAAGAGCAGTAGGGTGTGCAGCCCGCGCTCCAGGTTTTCGGCGAGCACCTCGTAGGGCGTTTGCGAGGGTTGGTCCGGAAACGGCACCGTGGCCGAGCGCCCGAACTTGTAGCTCTGCAGTCCCGCCAAGCCCAGCGCCGCGGAGTGGATGGATGCGGCGTGCACGATCCGCGTCTCGACGCCTGCCCTCGCTGCTCGGAGGCGGAGGTCGATGTGCGTGGTCGCCACCATGGGGTCGCCGGGCACGAGGAATGCCACCTTTTTGACCTTGGCGGCCTCGAGTATATCGTCGGGGCGCTGCTCGACTACCTCTCGGTTTATCACGCGAATGGGTTTGCCAATGATGCGTTCAAGTCCTTGAAGGTCTAGCTTGAAGACGACGCCGGTATAGAACTCGGCGTAGACGACATCCGCCTCCCGCATCTCGCGTAGTCCCCGCAGAGACATGTCTTCGCCGTTTAAGCCGAGGCCGATGAAGACGAGCATGTGGACCGTAAACGCTTAATTCGGGTGGATGGCTATATAGGTTTCAAGGGCCCGTGGCTCAGTCTGGCAGACGTAGGTGTGCGGCCAAAAGCGATCGGCTCTTAGCAGCGAGCTGGGAGCAACCGATTGGTCGAGGGTTCGAATCCCTCCGGGCCCGCCACATCTATTGGTACGATTCTGGAGATCCGCAATATGGCGT
>JASEGJ010000002.1 GCA_030018135.1 Candidatus Hodarchaeaceae archaeon
GCGCAGTTCAATTTCCGACCCCGGAAGCCCCGCACTTCAGTGCGGGGTAGTTCACTTTGGCACTAAGGGCCTTTAGTTTTTGGGCCCTGCTCGAGATGCCCCTGCAGCACCGCCTATTGAGCATTGAGACAGCAAGTTAATAAACATGCGTGCGAACCACAGCTGAGGGCTCACATGAGGCTCGGGCGGGATTTCACGAACTGCCTAGTATTTGACTACCTCACCGATGAGCAAAAACGAGGTGTGGCCTACGGTCAAATAGATCCCTCTTCGATGAACGCGCTCGCCATCGCGAAGGCCAAGATGGACGTCGAGCGACAGATCCAAGTGACCCGAGAGCTCGGCTTCGAACACCTGGAACTCGATGCCGATTCCCCAAACCCCTACTTGAATTTTGACGCCCCGCGCAGGCGGGCAATCCGAGAGGCGGCCAAGTCCAGCGATATCACGCTCTCTTTGCACTTGCCGTACAGCTACATAGGCGGGAGCTTGTGCTGCCCGCAGGACAGCGACCGCGCCATCGCGGTTGAGCTACACAAGCGATGCATCGAGTTTGCCTCGAACATCGGAGCCAAGTACGCCACGACACACCCGGGCAGTGTCCCTTGGTACCAAAGGGCTGGTAGGTATTTCGACCGTGCGCGCGATGCCCTCATCCGCAGCCTCCTCGAGTTGGGTCAATTTGCCAACGACAGGAGTTTGGCGCTTTGCCTCGAAAACAATACGGCCTTCGATGGCATTCTCAGCGAGCCCGAGGAATGCCTAGCGGTGATTGCAGAGGTTCAGGAGCGTGGTATTTACATCTATTTCAATTTTGACATCGGACACTGGCTGACCCGCGCGGATGTGGGCAAGCCCGTTCCGGAACCTCCCGAAAATGTGCTGGAGCCGCTACCTCCCGACATGCTCAAGGAACTCCACCTCAACGACTACGTCCCCAAGGAGAACATGGGCGAGGGGATATTTCATCCGCCGATCCACCTCGGATGGGGATTTCTCAAGCGGGGCAATCTCGAGCGGTATGCTAGGTTGGTAAAGCGAAAGGGGGTCGAGGTCGTCGTGCTGGAGACCGCCATGAAGAGCACCGCGCAGGCGCTCGAACGCTACGAGTTGCTCAGGGCCGAGAGTGAATTCGTGCGCGAAATTTTCGGTGTTTGATGATGTTTTCGTACGTCTTTTTGCTGGGGCGGCCGGGCTCCGGCAAGTCGGTCGCGTATCAGCTGTTGGCCGACCGGATCCTCAGGGAGGGGGTAGCCGACGAAGTCGTGCGCATAGACGACTTCCCGATCCTAAAGGAGATAACGGAGCGCGATAAGGACTTTAAAAGACACGTGCGCTCGGAGGGCGATTTTTTAATCACGGACCGCTCGGTCTACGACGATGTCTTGAAGGAGATCAACCGCCGAGTTAAGCGGCTTTGGGGGGCGCACAAAATCGTCTTCATAGAATTTGCGCGAAACAGCTACACCGAGGCCTTTGAGAATTTTGATCGAGAGGTGTTGGACCGCTCGCTGATTGTCTATCTCTATTGCCCATTTGAGGTCTGCTTCGAGCGCAACATAAGAAGGTTTAAGGAAAAGCCCGAAGGCTTGGACGAGCACATCGTGCCGCGCGATTTGATGGGCGAGTACTACCGCCGCGACGACTACGAGGAGCTATTTCTGAGGTCCGAGCACGAGCTGAAAAAGCAGGCCCCGGCGCAGATCGTCGTCGTTAAAAATGATACCGAGGGCTTGGAGGGGTTAAAACGAGAGCTGGAGAAGGTGATCGCCGCGTTGGGCGGCACCGATCGCATTTCGTGAATTGACTCATCTTTCATGAATCTTACCCGTTCAAACGTCTCCCGGTAATGTGGGTAAGCGGGCGAGCACGGAGACCTTAAATCTACCATGCCCGTCTCGATCCCTTCCGATGAGCTTGGCCGTTTCACCGACCTCGGCCCCAAATTTTGTTTTGAGCAACGACGCCATTCGCCTCGCCAAGGTGGTTGAGCTGAGGTACAGATCGAGACCCCTTGGCTTCTCCTCGATTTTTGCTATAAATGCCGCACGATTTCGCTCGTGCGCGTCAGTCGCATACCCCTCGAGCATGCTCTTGATGCCCCTTAAAGTCTCGGCTGGTATTTCCCCCTTCCCCCTAACCTGCAAAATTGCCTCGTGATAGCCCGCGCTCCTAAGGCTACATACGTCGCAGGTGGTCCACTTTGGCTTCACCTCAACCCTAGCTTGTTCCGCGTGAGGCTCGACCTGTGACTCATGAACCTTACCCCGCGCATGGATGTCCACAAACACGCCCTGTGGCCCGATCTCCGGCTCGATGCGCAGTTCCATTCTGTCTGCTTGGCTTGGACGCACGAACCGCATGCCAGATTGGGTAAGCCGGGCCACCCGTAAAGCCGAGAGCGCTGCCGATTTGGCTGCGTTCCCAAGGGCTGACTCCTTATCAGCTGGCTCACTCCATCTGTTGCCGACGAGGTACGCGTTACATCTGCTGCAAATTTGCACCCGAACCTCGGATGGGGACCTGACAAGTCGATTCTCCTCCATAAAACAGGGCTGGCATAAACCTTGGATGAGTGGACCCCTCTCCGCCTCAAGCGCGCCGCATTTATAGCAAAATCGTCGCATGTTCGCCCCATTAACAGTTCGCAACGATTAGAATTAAGAATGTGGTTTGGTTCGTTGACTTTGGGCGCTCACATCCTAACCATTTGCGCATGCGGCACATTCCGAATTTGGATGACGTTTTCGCGGTCCACGAAGCCCTCCTCAATTGCGCGCTCCACGATCGAACCTATCATGTTTGCGATGGTTGCCTCGCGCAGGGCGGCCAAGCACTCCTCAACGCTTGCCTCCTTGCCGCCGTAAAATGATTTATCGATCTTGAGCTTGAGTTCGCCCTGCCTGAACTCCTTGCCTATCAGCTCCCCGTCGCAGATTATCACGAGCACCTCCTTGGCGGTGCGCACCACCCTCAGGCGCGGCAAGCTAAACGCTCCTCACGGAGGCGCGGGCACCACATGCCTCGCACTTCAGCATATGGATCCTTTCCTTTTTTATCAGCTTTGTATCGGGCTTATTGCATTCGCGACAGAGCACGAACTCCTGCACGTAGCGCTTGATCCGGTCGGCGACGACAGACTTCACGAACCTGCCCTGAAAAATCGCCTGAGTGCCCTCGAGATTGCCCGCGGCGCCGAGTTCCCGCAAAAGGTATTTTAGCATATGCTCGGGCTCGCGATTTAAAGCGCTCGCGATGCTCCTGAAATTCCGCAGGGTCGTGCGGTTGCCTATTACGGCGACATCCGCCTCCGGGATCTGAAAGCGCTCCCGCTCAAAGACCGCCTTTGGAACCTGCTCAAGGGCGCGATTCAACAACTTTTCGTAGTCCTGTGCCAATTGTTCACCCCAGGCGCTTAAACCTGTCGACCTTCGGCTCGAATATTTCACCGTCCGAGATCAGCACGCGCAGCGCGTCCTCCACTTCCGCTCGAGTCATGTCCAGCTCAGCGGCGATGTCTATCGGCGCGACGCCCTCTCCCTTATCCAGTTTGTCGAACGCGAGCAGGACCTTTTTCTTGACATCCTCGGGCACCTCCGGCAACGGTTCCTCCGCCTCCTCTATTGCCTCGACCGTTGGCTCAGACTCCGGCACAAATGGCATTTCCACCTCTAGCCGCCTAACCTCTGGCTTGAACTTTGGTCGCGGTCGCTCCCCCCGCGCCAGCATCTGCCTTCTCGCGCGCAGTATCTCAAGCTCCCGCACCAGTTCCCAATTTGGGTCCTCGACGCGCGCGATCATCTCCGGCACCAGATATATCTCACCCGCGTACTCACGAACCCGGCCGATGACATCTATGAGCTCGCCGATGTTCAAGTCCGCCAAGGTTCGCACATCTTGCTGCCAAGCCTTCAGCCTAATCGTCTCGCTACCGTCGTCGATGCGCAGGGTCGCGTAGGTTTGGTCCTCGCTAAGATATTTTTCAACGACGGTCGCCAAGACCCGAGCGCGGGAGATCCGTTGGCCCCACGGCGTGAGGAGGTGGCTGGGCTCGGTGCCGTCGGGGGAGCGCACGTACTTACCACCGACGAGGTCCTCGATCTTAACCTTGAAAGCAGTCGATCGCATGAGCATCAAGGATATGTCAAAGCCGCAACTTTAAAACCTTTACAACGATGGCAAAATGTGCATATTTGGCTCGCGTGATGTCACAGGTGTGACATCCGCGGCGCTGCCCCAACGTCACAGCTGTGACAATCAACGATGTTCCGCCAGCGGGAGAGCCGCGCGCGCCAAATCCTCCCCTAGGATATTTGAGTGCGTAAGGCAAAACAAAATTTTGGCTGCCATCAAGTTTTCCGACCGAGCCAACAAACAAATATCGGCGATTATCATAGGGTAACAGAGCACCATGTTCGAGCTAACCGGCACATTTGGCAAGCGCACGGTCGGTGTGGTCGGCGGTAGAAAGACCGTAGATGATGTCGACGGGGTGCTCACAAAACTTGCAAGCATTGATCGCAAACATGGCACGGTAAGCCAAGTGTTTGACGCTTCACGCATCGCTGGCAAGGGGCACCTCGTACACGCCGCGCGACTCGCGCTCATGGCGCACGGCACCAACAGGGGTTTCGCCAGCTCCATGGAGATCGAGCTCGTGTGCTGGGCTGCGGGCCTGCGACAGATAGACCGGGCACTCGAGAGGGTCGGCATCCGTAGCGGTTGCGAGACATTGGCAATTTTGACCATCGGAAGGACACGCGCACAAGTGGGGCGCGCACAAGCGGATGCGGTCCACGAGTTAAAAATTGAACGGGACGACGGGGTTGTGGAACTCACGCCGCAAAAGGTCCTAACGCTGCTGAGGATCTTCTCCATACCAAAGCGAGAGCTGAAGATCGCCGATGTTCAAAAGCTCGTGTTCGAGCGCATGGCACTGCTCGGCTTGGAAAAGATGTCCGCTCCACCCTTTAAAGGGGGAGGGGCAATAAAGCTATTTGAGGACCATGGAGAGCGATGAGAGAGTATTCGATGAAATTTTTGGCGACTCATCGAGAGCTCGGGTAGTCGGCCTTCTGCTCAGCAAAGGGAGAAGCCATGGAAAGTCGGATATCTTGGCGGCGACCGAGATCAGCCCCCGCGACCTAGAAGCCTGTCTGCAGAAGCTTATGGCCCTAGGCATCATAATTGAGGAGAACAGAAAGTTTCGGATAAATACCAAGTCCAAGGTTGGTCGGGCGCTTCATGTATTCCACCAAGAACTTCTGCTCGCCGAGGCTGAGGCTTTCGGCCACCACGGCGTTTAGGTGGACCGATGGCAAAACTCATCGTCACAAGCCGCGGGTTATCGAACACCAGACAGACCATCGCCGCGCTCAGGGTCGTCGTGCCGGGGGCGCGCATCCGACGGACCGGCTTCAGGGGCGTCACCTCGCTCGAGGCGGATGGCGACGTATTTGAGCTGGCTAAAAATGTAAACCGGGAATGCTTCGCGAGCGTGGGACGGGCGACGGCGGTATTAATGGAAGTGGAAAGCAGGCCCGAGGCGATAAAAGGGGCGGCGGTCAAAATTGGCGTCGAAAACATCAGAGGTGACGAAAAGTTTTGCTTCAGGCTGCACAAGCGCGGCTCGCACCGGCTCGAGCAGGAGACACCGAAACTTGAATACGAGATAGGCGGCGCGATCTGGACCGCCGTCCAACGGAAGTACAAAAGGGAGCCGAAGGTGGACCTTAAAAATCCGGATGTGATGGTGATCGCCGAAGTCCTTGGGCCGAACACCGCCGTGGGCATCCTGAGGAAGGCTTGGCGAGCGGGCACTACCCAACAAGCTCCTCAAAGGACTCGTCCTTGATTATCTCCGTGACGCGGGCACATGCGGGCATTATCGGCCTTTCGGAGCAGGTGAGGTTGCCGTCCTCGTCGATGGAAACGTACTTGGCCTTCAGCGGCTCCTTCGCCTCCACGGCGATGCATATGAGCTCTGCCTCCGTGCCCGCGTAGACGTAGAAATAATGTCTTCCCTTGTAATTGTAGTAGAAAATCCACCCCTGCCCCCTAGCGATGTTCACCACGTCCGCCAGATTCTTGCACCAGTTGATCTTCATGTTTTACCCATTCCGTAGCTTTGCCCGGCGCCCTTAAAACATTTCAATTGCACTCAAGCGGGCGGGGCTTTAACCCCGGCTGCCTCCTTTAATTTCTCGACTCCAAAATAGGATCCCCTCACGATCAGGGAGTCCCCTGCCCTGACCCTGACCTTCATGCTCGGGTCGAAGATGTAACATTTGCCCCTCTTTATCATGAGCACGTATGCGCCCATGGTCGCCCAGAGGTTTAGCTTGCCCAGCGTTTTACTTACCAAAGGGGAACCTTCCGAAACGTCGACCTTGGCTATTCGCTCGTCGGCCTCGGCGATGGCCCGCGCGAAGACCGGGTGAAGTTCAACCCCGCGAAGGACGACGTCCACGATGGAGTCCGCGGCGTCCGATATCTTCTCCATGCACTTGACTACCTGCAGCACGCTGTTGAGCCTCGCGACGTCCCGCTCACGTTTCGCCGCCCTGAGCGTTGCAAGCCAGAGCTTGTAGTTGAGCTTGTCGAACTCCTCCTCGAGCTCCCTGACCCATTCGGCGATCTCGCGCGAGCCGAGCAAGATCGAGGAGTACGCCATATCGACCATCACGCTGCTCAGGTCGCGCATCTCCGCGAGCGCATCCCTGATCGACGCGAGGCCCTGCTTGGGAACTAAAGCCATTTTTGGGGCGGCCGCCATCTTGCTCAGGGTATTTATGCCGTCCTGCGGCCCCCGCGCGATGAGCACGTCGCCCGCCGACGCCTCGGCATCCCTTGTGGGGGGGACGATCCAGGACTTGTCCCTCTTTATGGCCAAAACCCAAACGCCTATGTTCGAGGGGAGCCTGAGCTCCGAGAACCTTTTGCCGAGCAGCATCGAGCCATCCGCAACTTCTATCTTGGCCACCTTCTCGTCCGCGTTGGCTATGGCCTCGCGCACGACCGGGTGGATGTCTATGCCCCTGAGGACGAGATCCGCCATGTCGCCAGTTGCGTTGGATATCGCCTCCGCCGCGCTCGCGACCTGGAGGATGCCAGTTATCTTTCGAGCTTCCCTGACGTTACGCGCGGCAACTGCCGCAATTATCCTGATGCTGTACATGAGCTCGTCCATGCGCGCCTCCAGCTCATGCACCCGCTCCGCTATTTCATCGTCTTCAAAAAGCAGCGACGCGTATGCGAGATCTATCATCAAGTCCGAGACATCCTTCATCTCGGTCAGGAGCTCTCGTACGCTTTTCGGCTTCCAGATTTTCGCCATTTTTTTCTCACACACCTACTATTTTGACCGCTATAAGTAAGCACGTTACGCCGAGCAAATCGACGATGGAGGTGACGATGGGGATGACCACGTTGTCTGGGTCAAAGCCCTTCGCGAATGAAATAAATGCGGATGCGACGGTTGCGAACACTATTACCGGCACCAGCATCATGCTGGCTATCAAAAATGTGAGCATAAACCTGACGGAACTCACGAACACCATGCCGAGCATGTACGCGATGGCGAATATCACTAGGCTGACGAATGAGAAGATCCCGACGCTCATGAATACCGATGCACTGATGTTGCCGCTCAGCACCCTCTGCCCCTTGAACTTGGGCTCGGCTGTACCCATGTGCAGGGCGGATGCCAGCCTGGCACCCAATATGCTGCCGATGTTGCCGCCTATGCCGTTTATCGGCGGGATCATCAACAGGATTATCGGCGCCTCCTTGATTTTCTCGATCTGAGCGTTGAGCATGTAGCCCGCAAAAATTCCTATTATCGCGCACGCCAGCAACACGGGATAGCTTTCAAGCACTATTCTGCGCGCGCTGTAGGTCGTCAAGCTTTCACCCCACTAAAAGTAGAGCTAGAAAAATGCATGCCACGGTCACGAAGTCGCCGATCGTCGCCATCATCGGGCTTGTGATGTTGTCGGGGTCCAGGCCCTTTACGTACGCGGCCACCGCTATCGCAAACGTCATCGCGGCCAGGATGACGCCGGAGGTGAAACCAGCTATAACGGCTATGGCCATCAAGCTCAGGATGCCGATCGTCTCGAAGCCCGTCAAGACGCATGCCATGAACGAGAGCGCACCTATCGTCGCGGACGCGAGGAAGCTGAGGATCAGCGATGAGATTATGTTTGTCTTCACCTCGGCCGTCAAGGCGAGCCGGGGCTCGAGGATGCCCGTGTGCAGCGCCGTCCCGAGCCTCGACGCTAGGGCACCGCTGATGTTGCCCCTCAAGTCGAGCAGGGGCGGGACCATCACGAGCAACCCGGGAAGGAGGGCGAAGCGCTTCTCCATGCCCCTCAGCGTGAAGCCAGCGCCGAGCTCGATGAAGGCGCAGAACAACAGGATCGACAGCCCTTGAATTACAATGGTTCTAACGTTGACCTCCCTAGCCATCGCCGCACCCGAAGGAGGTTGGCTTGGTTCCTATTTATATTCAAAAATATTCAAAATTGCATGTTGTAGGGGAGCGCGCCTACTGAAGTAATCGATGGTGAAAAAACAAACCGGGCCATACGATAGCTATAGAACATGAACATGGAAAAGGAATAGTTGTTTGACAATATGTGGGGACAATGAGCTTGAAGCTTGGCAAGACAGGGTCGGACTATCGCTTGTTTCGCTGGGGCGTGTTGGCTACCGGTTTTACCATCAACGCTTGCTTGGGCATTCTATATGCTTGGAGCGTGTTCATCCCCACCCTAGAAGAGGCGTTCGGTTGGACTAGGACGGAGGTGGCGCTACCATTTGTGATAGCGACCCTGTCTTTCTCCTTCGGTATGATTTTTACTGGTCGATTGCAAGACAGGCCAGGCCCGAGGACCATTGCCCTGTGCGGTGCTGCCCTCGCGGGCGGAGGCTACATGCTCTCCTCACTTGCGGAGAGCTTGCCGCACCTACTTATCACGTACGGTCTGATCGCTGGGTTGGGCAATGCGGCCGGTTATATCGCCGCGGTATCCGCTGGGCTCAAGTGGTTTCCGGACAAAAGAGGCCTTGCTTCGGGCATAGTCGTCGGCGGGTACGGCCTTGGAGCATTTGTTTTTGCGCCGGTGGCGACGCACATGATCGCCGTAGCGGGTTGGAGGATGACATTCACGATTCTTGGATTACTATCTATTTTTGACAATAATGGGCATTTGTTCCCTCGTTTTGAAAAATCCACCGATGGGATGGATGCCAGCTGGCTGGAAGGTCACACGAACCAGCTCATCCTCAAGCTCAACTTTTTCGGCAGATCTCGATTCATGGGGGATGTTAAAAACGGCCCGATTTTACATGCTGTGGGCGATTTTCTTCCTTTCCTGCCTTACCGGGCTCATGGTGATAGCAAATTTGAAACCCATCGCCATTGCCTTTGCTGGCCTCGACCCGATGGAAGCGGCCATCGCCGTAAGCGTACTGTCGGCGTTCAACTTTATGGGCAGAATAGCGCTGGGCTGGGTTTCAGACGTTGTCGGGAGGATAAGGACGCTGGCCATGATATCTGCCATGATAGCGGCGAACATGCTTTTGTTTCCGATGTATGGTACGATGGTTTTGATCTACATGGGGGCGGCGATAGTTGGGCTCTGTTTTGGAACGAATCTTGGATTGTTTCCAGCGATAACAGCCGATAACTGGGGGACGAAGCACCTGGGCGTAAACTACGGAATCATGTTGACGGCTTGGGGGGTCGGCGGCTTGGCTGGGCCGGTCATCGGAGGATATGTGCACGATGCAACTGGCAGTTACACGTACGCATTCTGGATTGGGTCAATACTTGCCATCGTTACATTAATGCTCATGTTTATCGTGACGCGCAAGCGCTTCGGATACCGTAAATATGTGCCGTGAAAAACGGCTTAAAAGATTAGGGCGTGATATTGCAGTACTCCCGCAGGCAACTAAAAACTAGCGGCTCTTCGATTTTTTTGTCCTCTCCAAAAATTTTCCGGTATTGTTACGGCTCCTTTCCGGAAAACCTCCTTTAAATATAGCTACGTGATGTTGTTCGACCACCATTTCGATACTGTAAAGGGTATAGACGAATTTTCTTTTATCGAGCGGATCCGCTGAACTTCGCTACCCAAAGAGCTCCTCCTCGTCTTCATCGACATCCTTTTTCTGTTTCGCCTTCGTCCCTTCGACTTCTGCGTATTTCTGTTCAGGCCCCGGCAACCCGCTGCGGTTTTTATCGGAATTCAGAAGCAGCTCCAGCGCATCCCTGAGAACATTTGCTGGATATTTGTTGACCTTCGCGCAGTATTGCAGAAACTCGACATATTTTGCTTGGTCTACTTTGGTAGAAATCACCCTTTTCATACTTTGCTCACCTCCTTTTCATTTTTGCAGGATTGTCTACCACGGTTTTCCAGAGTATACCCGAAGTAGACGGTTTTTGATCATGAAAATGAAAAAACAACCAGCGAAACTTTCGATTGACATAAGCCATCACCCCAACTAAGAAATTTCTGCCATCTTCTTTGCTAGCAGTTCCCTAACTTCTGGATCCTCCAAAACCTTCATCAGCTTGGATTTCTTCTGTTCGAATTCCCCGCGCTCCTCCTCGATCTTCAGGGCCGAACCCAAATCCAACGGCATGCCACACTCCAAGCAAAATTTGGATCCTTCTTTCGCCCGGTTTTCGCACCTTGGGCATGTTGTAAACCCATCTTCCTCTTTTTCTCCAATCACGCCGTGAATCCGCAGGAGCGCCTCGTCGACATCCCGCCCGGAGAGGTGGACGTAAGTAGACGGCATGTTCGAGCCTTGGACCCAACCCATGAATGCGTTCATCTGTGCCTCGGTGAGCTTGTTCGCTAGGTGGGTTGCCCGTGCGTGTCTGAAGGAGTGGGGATTCACCCGCTTCTTCACTCCTGCTTTTTCCGCCGCCGCCCGTAACCGTTTAACCACGGTTGGATAGCGCATCCGACTTCCCTTCTGCTTGGTCCCTATGTTGACCCAAAGGGGCGCCTCGGGGTCTTTTCGGAGGGGATGACTGGCGAGCCAAGTAGCGAGATGATTGACCGATGCGATCAGCCTCACCCGCCTCATGCCGGTCTTGCCGCTCACGATGAGCTGTGCACCGTACTTGTCAAAGGTAACGTGCTTTATCTTCAAAGTGGCGGGTTCGCCGACCCTGCAACCGCTCTCATAGAGGACCGAGATCAGCGCCTTGTCCCTCGGGTGCTCCGCCGCCTCGATGAGCCTTCTGACCTCCTCTTTTGTCAGCAGCTCCTCTGGCAGCCTGCGGCCCCCTCTGCCAGAGGTTTTTATCCACCTTACTGTGGCCGGATAATCTTCGCCGCCGCCTAGCCACTTGTAGAACTTCTTAAGAGCAACCTTGAAGCCACGTTTTGTCCACTCCGCATAATTCATGCGCTCTAGCTTTCCAACCACCGCCTCAATGTCCTCGCGTGTGGCCCGCCTGAAATCCTTTTTCAGCATGACCGCCAGTTTGGGCAACTTCCGCATATAGAAAAGGACCCGAGGTAGACTCAAACCCTCGGAGAAACAGTGATCGTGGAATTTGAGTATCAGCTCCTTGTTCTCCGCCGACACATTCCTGGCCTTGCGTAACCTGATCAGGGCACGCTCAAGCCCACGCTTCATGCCATGGATTTCGTACCTCGGCTCGTCTTCCATCTTATCTTCCTTGAAGGACTATATACCTTAAAGGTATAATCCTCCTCTTTTGGGTGTGGGCTTTAGCACTCAAAGCGAGGAGCCGCCGGTGGGTCATGATCCCACGACCTATCGCTTACGAGGCGATCGCTTTTGGCGTGCCGAAGCACCCTGCCAGCTGAGCTACGGCGGCCCAATTAACATTTGCCGAAACTTAACTTAACCATTTTCCCAAAGCAATCTTCAGTAAGGCGCTGCTAAAACAGTTTATTTGCCATGGCGCCGGGGCAGGGATTTGAACCCTGGCGACCCGAAGGGTCAACAGATCTCGAGTCTGCCGCCTTACCTGGCTTGGCTACCCCGGCCCATACTAGATGTGTCGCTCGGCCCTTAAATCGGCTATAGGAAATCAGCAAGGCTGAGCTGTCTATGGGCATCGCTCTCGAAGACCGAGCGGATGTCGCGCTGCGTCAACTTCAGGCGCTGCTTTGTGTAATCGCTCACGCTATACTCTTGGGCGATCTGCATCGCCACCTGAAGGTACTTCTCCACCCCTCCCCTCGTCACCGTCAGCACGAGCTTACCCCCGCACTTGCCGCAGACCCCGCTGAGGGGCACCCGGCGATGCTTGGCGTTGCAGGCGACGCACCTGAACTGCTGGCTCGAGAACGCGCGAAGGTTGCCTTTGAGGTCCGGGATGAAGTGGTGTTCGATTAGCCGCTCGGCCACATCGCGTTCATCCACGGCCCTGATTTTTCGCGCGAGGGAGAGCTGGGCGGCCGTCTTCTCGATCATCGTCTCAAGCGTCTTGTATCGGCTCGAGCGAGGCCCGCTCGAGATGTCGCTGGTATCGTAAGAAAATTTTAATCCTTCATATTGGGCCCTCGTACCCAACCTCCGCTTCACCGTTTCCATCGTCGCCAGCAGCTCGCTCGGACTGGCAGATCGGAGCGTTGCCTCATAGAACTCAAGCGGATAGGCCATCATGACATCCATGTTGTGTGCCTCCTCGTCTATCTCGGCAGGATCGAGGCGCGTGGTGAGCACCAAGGGCGCGTCCATCGTGCCCCCCCTTGTGGAGGGCAAGAAGCGTTTGCTGAAGTTAAGTAAGGCGTCCAACAATAACATCACTGCATCTTCATCCCCATCTGCGTTCCTTCTTTTGGCCGCATGGAAGTAGGGATGTGCATAGCCGACATTTGCGTCCGTGAAGCCTACCACGCGCCCGACTATGCCGGCCGAAGTATGGGGTGCCAGCCCGATGACCAAATGGCCAACCAAATCCCCGGGCCAGGTCGCATTGTAGAAAGGCGGCAGACCATAGAACTTTTGAAGGAGCTCGTCGATGAACTTCGAGGCCCGCAACAGATAATCGGCACAAGCCCTCGAGAGGAGAACGTCCTGCACCTTGAGCTCTACCAATTGATCGTCGCGCTCAAGGGGTCTACCATCGCAGTCGTTGATATAACCCAGCTCGCGCAATCGCTCGATCGGGGTGCCTATCTCCCGCGGTCGGAAATGCGTCAGCGGGAGATCGGTGGCATCGAACCTGACCGTGCCATCCTTAAAAACGTATATCCCGCGCTTCGCCCGCAGGATGCCCTTCTCCAGGGGTTCCGGAATTTTGTATGCGCTCGTCATCCCCCTGACGCCCTTAAGCTCGTCCGGCGGGGCCTCCCCTAGCCTCCTCAATGCGCCCTCCAAAAGGGACTTGACATTAATCCTTCTTTGGTCGAAGTAGGCGGTTGGGGCATTGCACGCCAGACATCGATCCTCGCCCGAGGGTCGCCCGCAGCGCGTGCAGATGCGCGAGTAGTTTGTGATGGCCCCGCACTTCGGACATTTTCGTGAGAAGGTAACTTCGCCGCATTCGGGGCACTCCAACCTCGCCACCTCGACGAAAACTTCGCCGCCCTCCGCCGCCTTTATCACGCTACGGGTCGCTCCCCCGGCCAGGCCCACGCCGAAAAGCAGGTGCACTGGTGGCGACATGACCCTTGGGTTCGCCTTCTCCGGTCTGCCCATCCTGCAACCGATCCTCGTAGGCGCCTTCCATCTGACTGGGAAACCCGCTAACGCTTGAACAAGGACCATGACTTCCTTCGTTGGGTGGGAACTCAAGGTCGAGTTTAGCTTTTCATCCGTTAACATGTTTCCGTCGAGCAGCCCGAGGCATCTGCACAGGGGAAGCGCTGGGTCTTCGATGATGACGTGACCATCTCCAACCATATGAGGCACCCCTAGGACCTCGAGCAAGCGCTTGGGCCCTGGGTCGATTTTTACCCTGATGCGCTTGAGGCGCCCAGCTTCGAACTCTGGCTCGCCCTTTGAAAGCCAGCTGCCGAGTTCCTTGAGCTCCTCGACGCTGATGTCGTGAAAGTGATACGTGTAAGCTGGGTGTAGTGGCACACCGAGCTTTTCGGATATCTCGACGGCCAAGTCGGGCGGGGGCCTTTGGTAGGGCGATGTCACATAAGGCGTTGCGTCGATCTCGAGTTCCCTTTGCGCCAAGGCTTTTTTGACCTCCTGACTCCACCACGTTTCGCAATATCCCGCCGGCATAAGCGGGTGGTTGTTCTCCAGAAATTCCCCGAACCCGAGCAGGATGTCCCCCAAAAAGAGAATTTCGCTGATCCCATCCCTGAGCTCGATCGCCTGCTCAACCGAATTCACCTGCACGACGGAGCCGTCGATGAGTTTGACAATTGGTCCCTCGATCGAGTTCACGGGCGCTACCGCGGCCCCCTTGCCCGGGCGCTCGATCTTGAGCTGGGTGCCAACCGCAAGGAAATCATCGAGTACCGCCATCGTTGCGGGATGGATGCCAGCCGCTGCGATTCCGGTGTTTCGAGCCCGGCCGTATCTGAGCCTGAAGCCTCCTGCGCGATCGGGGTGAGCGAGAACGGGCCTGCCGGCGATGATCTCCTCGAGGTACTTCCCCCCCTTTGGATAAACTGGTCCCGTTTCCTCCGCGGAGGGCGCCCTGGCCACGAGATCCGACAGCCAATCCCAGCCGTCGATATTGAGTCTTCTCACGTGCTTCAGGATTTTCGGTGCCTTCTGGAGCACGCCTTCGACGAGGGCAAGAACCGCGCCCCCCCTGACCATATTGTGCCCTATGCGCTTGATGTCACGATAGCCGGTCACGGTCACCCCGCGCTCGGTCGGCTCTCCAGTTATCTCCACAGGAATATTGCGCACCGCGGCCCGGATGTCATCGGGCGATGGAGGGGTGTACTGCAGGTGGGCAACATCTGTCGCGTAGAGGTCCACCTCTTCAATGAAGCGCTCTATCTCATCGTCCGTCGGCTTATAGGGACCGAGGTAAAACTTCCTGCGCACGAAGTCCCCGGTGAGGACGGCTAAGGCCGCGGCCGTTCCGCCTGCGGATCTGATCGGCCCGGCGAAGTAGATGGCGAGGTAAGGGGAATCATCGAAGTTTCTCCTTATCTCCACATGGGTTATGCCCTCGATGGGGGCCGCCGCTGCTATGCCCTCGGTTATGATCGCCAAGGAAGTTCGGATTGCCTGCTCGGCCGCTTGCTTATCCTCAAATTCGCCGAAGTGCCCATCGACTATCATCTCCGCAACTTTAAGCGCGAGTTCTTCTCGCGGTAGCCCCTTCTCGAGTTCGCGGATGGCCCCGGCTACGCCGGGCGGCCCGACCAGCTTCTCGACGCGAGCGGCCAAGTCCTCGGCTCTGGGGATCTCCGGCTCCAGTTCCGGATCTAGGCCAAGCGAGCGGGCTTTCCTAGCTATCTCGTACGCTTCTTCCACCTTGCCCTCAAGGCTTCTGAAGTAGACCATCATATCCGGGCTTGCAACGATCATCGGCTCACCACCAAGTGCTTAATATTCGGGATGACGAAATCTGGGGCCATCCTCGTACCTCTAACCCGCCTGACATCGCCCTCCGTGCTCACGCCGCTCAAAACCAATATCGTCGTGAGCCCGGCCCTCTTACCCGCCCTTACATCAGTATCAAGCCTATCTCCAACTATCGCCGTCTCGCTGGGCATCGAGCCAAGTAAATCGAGCAAAAATTTTATCATGTGCTGTGAGGGCTTGCCTATTACCACCCTCGGCCGCTTGCCGGACGCGCCGGTCAACGCACCCACCATCGCGCCTGCGCCCGGACAAAGGCCCGTCTCAGTTGGGTATGCGCCATCCACATTTGTCGCTATTAGCTCCGCGCCAGCGAGGAGAGCTCGCAAACCAGCCGTCAATCTTTCATAATTCAGGGTTCGGTCCATGCCCACCACCACATGCGTGGCCTCCGCGGCGCGATCGTCCGCCAAGAGCTCCAAGCCTGCCCGCCTCAGCTCCTGTTTTAGCCCTGGCTCCCCAATTACATGGATTCTCGCGCGGGGTGCGCGTCTGCGCAGGTAGAGCGAGGTCACATGTGCGGAAGTTACCACCTCAGACTCACGTGCGGCTATGCCCATGCGCGCGAGTTTGCGTACGTACGCACTCCGTGTGTAGGCCGAATTATTGGTTGAAAATACCAACTTTTTACCCATCGCTCGAAGGCGCTCCACCGCTTCGGCTGCGCCCTCTATTGGAGTATCGCCGATGTAGAGCACGCCATCCATGTCGAGGATGAACGCTGAAAGCCTGTCCACGACAGCCGCGAGCTTATGCAAAGTATATCGCCCTGGTTTGACCCGTCTGCAAATCTATAATCGGCACTATCCCTGGCGTCGGCTTTACGCCCAAGCGCTTCATGTAGCTAGTCATCTCCTGGAAGGTGCCAGAGTTCACGACGGTAATATCGCGATATTTCTCGTAACCATAAACATGCATGTGACCGCAGTGAAAAACATCGGGCACATCCTCGATCACCAAATAATCCTTGTCCTCTGGCGCTATTGCGGTGCGACCGCCGTATATCGGAGCGAGATGCCTTTTTTGGAGCATCTTGATCATCGATGAGGTCGGCTTCTCACGATTTAATCCCGGCACCATTGCCACTAGATCGTCGAAGCTTCTGCCGTGATACACGAGAAATCTGACCCCATGTATCAGTAGCCATGCCGGGTTGCCGACCATCAAGGAATTTAAATCATAAAGGGCTGATGTGACATCCCTTGGCAGGGCTGGCTGTGGCTCGGATGGGCGGACCGCATCGTGGTTGCCGGGGGCTATTATTAGCGTTATGTGGTCGGGAATCTGAGCGAGTAGTTCGGTTGCTGCCTCATATTGCCTGAAAATATCGTGGATGAGGAGCTCCTCCTCCTGTTGAGGGTAGACGCCGACTCCGTCAACGAGGTCGCCAGCAATAACAACATACTTGACCCGCCCGGCAAGCTCACGTTGCTCGGGGTTGCCGACCTCGCCCCGTAACCACTTCAAAAACTTCATGAACGCGTCCTCCAGAAACATCTCGCTGCCCACATGGAGATCAGATAACAACGCCGCGCACACGGGATCTGCCGCACAGGAGGGCTCCCGCGGGGTTGGCACATCCGGCCAAATGATGTCAATCGCGATCAAACGCGGCGCGGCGTCGCCCTTGCGCAGCATTGCCTCGATTCCTATTACCTCATCTGTGACCACCTCGGCCGCCTTTCGCATGAGTTCGCGGCGCCCTTTGAATATCCAAGCCGTTGCCCTCCCGCTCAGATCCTCGAGTTCCAACACGATGTGGCCGCTTCTTGTTTCGCGCTTGTCCGCAACTATCCCAATGACCCTAACCGCGTCGCCATCGTCATAAGCGGTTAAGCTACTGATCGGCACTGCCTCGTGCAGGTCCACCCTCTTTCGTAGCATATTGCTTAGCCTGTCGTAACGATCCTTAAACAGCTTCACAAAATCCTTTAGCTCCCCCTCGCTGTAGCTGTGTCCAGTTATGTCCTTCAACAACTCGATGCGGGGTTCGACATCGGCCGCTTGAGGCTTAAATTTCAAGTGAACCAGTTCTGGTACGGTTCTGGTCGGCCCCTCAACCACCGCAGTCTCTTGTCTTTCGATGGCCAGATAGCTACTTGACGGTGGCTGATGCCTGGTCTCGATGTCAACCTCCAAAATTTTTGTAACGAGGCCCTCCGTGAGCACCGGAGGTTTATCCACCATTTCCCTGAGATAAGTCAATACTCGCTCAACCGCCGATTGGCTATCCGTTTGTTTGCGCAGGGTATCTAGGGCGCCCGGCGTGATGTGAATGTCCGTATCCATAAGCCTGCGGATTATTGAAACCTCGTCCATATCTACACCTTACATAAGCGTGAGCTGGCGCGGCAGCGTGAGTGCCTCCAAACCGCTGATGGAATAATCCTCTTGAATTGCCGCCCTTGCCTGTATCGCTTGGATATTCATGGTAATCTCTTTGGTTCTGCCGTACCGCCCCTTACTGATGATACAAGCATTTATTATCCCCATCATGTCAAGCTCTGAAATCAAATCGCTGACGCGGCGGGAGGTCAGGATATCCAGACCGCTCTGACGGCATAGCATGCAGTAAACGCTGTAAACGTCCCCAGTGACGATCCTGCGGGCCCCGCGCTCCCCGAGGAGTATGATGCTGTATAGGACGAGCTTGGATTGCGTCGGCAGCGTGCGGATGACCTCCAGCATTTTGTCCTGTTCGATCTTCTGGAATGCGCGCCTGACATGTTCAACTGTAATCATTTCGGCCCCCTCTCGCTCTCCAAGTTCACCTGCGACGCGTAGCAAGTCAAGCGCCCGCCGCGCGTCTCCATGCTCTCTAGCTGCATGGGCCGCGCAAAGCCCTATCACCCCATTGTCCAAAACGCCGTCGATGAAGCTCATCGCTGCTCGCTTCTCCAAGATGTCCTTGAGCTGCAGCGCGTTATAAGGCGGAAACACAAGTTCCTCCTCGCTGAGGCTGCTCCTTACGCGGGGGTCAAGGTATCCCATGAAGTTTAAATCGTTTGAGATGCCGACGATGCTGACCTTAGCGTTCTTGAGGTCTGAATTCATGCGGGTTAGGTTGTAGAGGACCCCATCGCCGCTCTTTAAGACCAGCTTATCTATTTCATCTAATACGATCACTGCAAGCTGTCTATCATGATCTATCGCATCGAAAAAGCATCGATAAACCTGGTCCGTTGGCCATCCGGTCATCGGAACTTGTTGGGGCATGCCAAACGAGCTTAGGCATCCGTGGCCATACCTTTCGCGCGCCTTCTCGAGGAAGACATTTGCCAGCGTCGCGAGGATGCGATACTGCGTATTAACGATCTCGCAATTCAGGTAAACCACCTCAACTTTGCGTGGCGAACGGTCACTAACCCTCTCAAGTTCCTTCGTCACGTATCTCACGGTTGCTGTTTTGCCCGTGCCCGTCTTGCCGTAGATAAACAAATTTGATGGTGTCTCCCCGCGCAGGGGTGCGGCGAGTATCCGCGCAAGCTGATGGATTTGCTCCTCACGGTGTGGTAGTTCCTCTGGTGTATAAGTTGGGCGCAGGTACTCCCTGTTTTTGAATATTGGTTTCGTTTCCAACAACATCTCGAATATTCCCTCCGAACTCTTCGTCATGTTTACCAGCCTCCTCTCCAGCTTTCTTTTCAAACAGCTTACTTAGCCACTGGCTCCAGCCCTCCAGAGCGATAGCTAAACGATTGACCAAAAATTTCTCCTCTGGTGGCAGATTTTCCGCGCTCGCGGGCGAAAGCGCCGACTGCAAGAGTTTCTGAACCCGCACCTCCAGCAGGGCATCCACCGCTGATTGAAACTCCTCAACTTTGTCCTGCTGACCAGTAGCCCGCAGGTACGCGATTTGTTGTGCAATTGAACTGTAAAAGTCAGGGGGCAGGGGTTCTAGCTGGTGAGATCGTTCCTCGACCAGCACCAGCTTCCGCAGCTCTATCGTCGTAAGCCTTTGAATTGGCTCGATATAACCATGTCGCTCAAGTACGCCAGCTTCCCATGGCTCGAACTCGGCCTCCTGTCCAGCCACGAGCGGGCCTATCTGCCTACCCACCAATTTTATCGCCGGCAAATCCTTGATAACCCGAACGCGTTGTCCCATGAACTCACCTCACCGCGCGGCTGATCATGCCCGGCTTTGGCTCGTAAAGATGGCCCCTCATTTTCTCCTTGTCGATCATCTCATCGACGAAGGACTCCTTGATGCCCTCCAGCGAGGCGAGGCGCTTTATTTCACCGACGGGGGCTGCGCCACCATATTCGCCCTCGAGGTCCTTGATTATATCCAGCACGCGCTCCAGCTTCTCACGCTGCGACCTGCTTTTCCCCGTCATCAAGACATCGATGTCCACCCTGCCCGTCTCCGGGTCTATACCCGCCTCGTGTAGCGATATCTTCACCAACTTAATCGCCCGGTTCGCGTCCTCGACAGTTATGCGGTCGCTCAAGCGCATCCTGGCATTGGCTTTTGTCAAACGCACGAGTGCCTCAAGTTGCCTAGCGGTGATTGGAAGCGGCATGTCTCCCTTTTCAGCGACTTTCCTCCACTCCACGAAGAAATCCTCGATTGCTTTCAACGGCTCCTTACCCTCGAACTTTGGGTCGATGTACTTGCGTGCGTAAATGATTATCTTCCGCAAGGTGTCCATGTCGAGCGGGGGTTTAACAACTCGCGTTGGCTCGTGATGTAACTCGAGGATGTGGCGTGCGACGACGCGGTCCCGCTCAGCGAACGGCTCATCACGCATGATAAAGATCAGGTCGAAGCGAGAGAGGATCATCGGTGGCAAATTGATCTGTTCTGCGAGGGGTCTATACTTGTCGAATCTGCCGAGTGCTGGGTTCGCGGCGGCTAAAATTGCGGTGCGGGTGTTAAGCGTTGCGACGATGCCTGCCTTGGCCACGCTGACCGTTTGCTGCTCCATCGACTCAAGAATGGCGCTGGCATCCTCTTCGCTCATCTTGTCAAATTCATCTATGGCTGCAAGTCCTCCGTCGGATATCACCAGCGCCCCCGCCTCAAGTGCCCAACCGCCGCCTATCTCGTCCCGGACAGCTGCTGCCGTGAGCCCGGCTCCCGTCGCCTTCTTACCCGAAGTGTAAAGGCCCCGCGGCGCGACCAGCGACGCCCATTTTAGGACCTCCGACTTAGCTGTCCCCGGGTCACCGGTCAAAAGAATATGGGTATCGCCCCGTTTACGAGTGCCGTCCGGCAGATCTATCGCCGGGCACCCGAAGAGCTGTAGCGCTATGGCCTCTTTGATGGGCTCGTAACCGTATATGCTGGGTGCGATTGATTGAATGATTAAATTGCGGAGCCACTGATCCTTCGCCAGTTCTTTAATTCTTGCCTCGTCCTCTGGGCTGAGCTCCGCCTCCTCCACGCCCTTTTGTACGACCTCGATGTGGTTGACAAAAAGTATCTTGCGGAATGTCGTCTTACGTTGCCGTGGCATGCCCTCTTGAAATACGCGCAGGATTCCGGATATTATCACATGATTTCCGGGCACCGCTTTGTCGACGAAGTCGTCCTTTATAATTCCGTCAAGTTGGCGCGGCATCCGCCCGCCGCGCAGTTCCTCCGGGCGCTCTTGAACTCGAATGCTCTGCCAATCCCTGAACTCAGAGCTTTCGATCTCAAGTTTGAACGGTCCTTTTCTTGAGCAATTCGGGTTCTCACAAATCAACGGTTCCCTGAATACCTCGTCAATCTGCATCACCCGATTTTCCTCACCACAACGCAAACACTTGAACACGGATTCCTTGATTTCGGGCTTAACTTCGCTTACGCGCGTTATGATTCCCTCAACTTGGATGAACTTGCCGACCTGCGACGCGCGGATATCGCGTATGAGAGTGGCCTTATCTATGTTCTTAATGCGAAGATGCGCGCTAGGTAACTTGGTTATCTCCACCAAGATCGCGTCGGCTGTATCGAGGAAGTCGTTCGGGTGCTCCAGTAGGGCCTTAGCGAGTTCCATATCAAACTCGAGCAACCGCTCAAATTCGATGACGAGGGATTTTTGCCCCTTCGCCGCCAGCCTGCGGAGCTCCTTCAGAATCCCCCTGGCGTGTAGGAATTCCCCGAGCTTCTCTTTGACTGATGAATCCAAGTTCGTTACCCCCAAGTGGCAATTGTCGAAAGGGATCCGATCCGGCTTATAGGAGTTGTCGTGCAAAAATTGAAGTTTATGTTTAAAAGAAAGGAAATTTTTAGATGCGGTTTGCTTATAGATGTGTAAATTTTTTTGATTGTCAAATGCAATGCCCCTCCGCACTGAAACGGTCTAATTGGAAGCCCTATCCATCGAAGCCCCGTTGGTATCCCATAAAAATCCTTGAAAGCTGATTTTAAAGCGTCTTTTGGGAGAGGTCACCGAAAGTAATCCCAATTTCCATTTATGGGGGTTTTAAAATTCCTTTCAAAAATAACTTGATTTGGCCGAGATTTTCTATAAAACAAGTTCAAATCTCTGAGTTCCAGACGAAGCACTTGAAATAACAGGAAATTTAGGTTTGAAAGCTTCGAGTTTTGACTTAAGCTTCCGATTTTAAATCGCTCCGAATCTTGATATGCTGCAAGCACGAGCCCCTCAAAGCCCCTGATGTGAAAAATGTTTGACTTTTGCCTAAAAGGGATGATTGGGCTCAATGAACCTTTATGTATTCATAAGCTTGAGTTGCAGACTCGAATGCATAGTGAACCTTCTGATAATCCCTTCTGAACTCTGTTACATCAGCCGCAACTCGTTCCGGGTTCTCACCGTCTATAACAACACGCTTAATGAACTCTGCTATATCTCCCATCTCCCCCTCCTTCATGCCAAGCCTCGTGACCTCAGATGTCCCGAGCCTTATTCCGCCCGGATTTTTGTAGTGCCTGCCCTCACGTATGTCCCAAGGTAGTAGGTTGCGATTGAGCACGATGTTCGCCTTCTCGAGTCGTTGCTCCAGCGTGCCTCCATCACCATACTTGGTGATATCGACGACCAAGGTATGCGAAGCGGTGAAACCGAGGTCAGGACATAAAACGGAGAAACCTCGCTCGTAAAGTGCTTGGCCGAGGGCCCTCGCATTTTTAATTATTTGGGCCGCGTACTCCTTACCGAACTCGAACATCTCCGCCAATGTTATCGCCAACGCCGCGACCGCATGCAGGTGGTGATTGCTCACTATGCCGGGGAAGACGGCTTTGTTTACGGGCTCCGCCAGCTCCTTCTTGCACAAGATCATGCCGTGCTGGGGGCCGGGCAGAGTTTTGTGCGTGCTGCAGGTCATCAACTCGGCTCCTTCCCTGAGCGGGTCTTGAAACTGCCCACCTGCGATCAGCCCCGCGACGTGGGCAGCATCGTACATCACGCGAGTGCCGTGTTCTTTCGCTACCTCGCTCAGTTCCTTGACCGGGTGAGGAAACAGGAACACACTCCCCCCGAATGTCAAGAGCTTTGGCTTGACCTCGGCGATCTTCTTCGCTGTCGCGTCGACATCTATGTTCATGCGCCTCTCGTTGAATGGGAAGTACTCGACTCCCAGCCCGTGAACTGCTCCGGCCGTTCCCCCGAACTTCTTTTTCCCCATGCTGATGTGACCGCCCGATGCGATTGATAAGCACATCATGGTGTCGCCAGGTTCAGCTAGAGCTGTGTAAGCTGCGAGGTTGGCGGTTAGCCCAGAGACCGGCTGGACGTTCGCATGCTCCGCCTTAAAAAGCTCCCGGGCTAGCTCCATCGCGAGCAGCTCGACTTGATCGATGTAAATGCAACCCGCATACACGCGCTCGCCCGGCCAGCCTTCGGCATAGCGGTTACCTAGGTCCGCCGTGAGGGCCTCCCGGACCGCAGGAGAGGGCACGTTCTCGCTCGCAATTAAATTGATGGTCGTCTTCATCCACTCATGGTGTTTCCTCAATAACTCCAAGGTGCGATCGAATGCCTCCCTAGGGAGCATGTTGCCACCTCAATAACTTTTTGACTTCCTCATATATGGCTGGCACCTCCAGCGGCCGCTCGGAGACCTCAATCACCTCCTCCGGGTCCTTGAGCATGGCCCCGGTCGCTACGCAAACTATGCGCTCATCGCCGTCAATTGCACCCTGCTCGACCAGCTTTCTGAGCCCCGCTACCGTCGAAGCGCTCGCCGGCTCCACCCCAATGCCCTCAAGTTTGGCCAACAGCTTTTGGGCCGCGATGATCTCCTCATCGCTGACGCATTCGGCCGTGCCGCCAGAGGCGCGGATCGCCCTGATCGCCTTGGGGCCGTTGACCGGCTTGCCTATGCGTATCGCGGTGGCTATTGTCTCGGGATTTTCCACAGGCAAGAACTCATCCAGCCCGCGCTTTATCGCATCCACAATGGGCATGGCTCCTTCGGCTTGAATTCCCGTCATCATAGGCATGCCTCCAGTTATGTCCGTCGCGTCGAACTCCAAAAAGCCCTTATAAATGGCCCATATATTGGCGCAGTTGCCCATCGGCACGACCACCCGATCGGGCACTTCCCAGCCCAACTGGTCCGCGATCTCAAAAGCAATCGATTTCTGTCCCTGCAATCTGAACGGGTTCACGGAATTAAGTAAATAAATGTCATCTGCCTCATCGCAGACCCTTCGAATAATCGCTAGCGCCTGATCGAAGTTTCCTCTAATCGACAAAACTCGGGCGCCGTACATGATCGCCTGTGCAAGCTTGCCGAGGGCCACCTTGCCGCTGGGCAACAATACGACGCACCTCAGACCTGCCTTCGCCGCATATGCGGCCAGCGAAGCCGAGGTGTTGCCAGTCGACGCGCAAGCGACGGCCTTTACGCCGAACTCGAGCGCCTTGGTGACGCCGACCGTCATGCCCCTATCCTTGAACGAGCCGGTGGGATTTGCGCCCTCGTATTTAACGTGGAGCTCGCGCACACCCACCTCCTCAGCGAGGCGGTCGCAACGATAGAGCGGGGTACCCCCCTCGTGCAAGGTGACAATTTTTGAATCGTCGAAGATTGGCATGAGCGTGCGGTACTTCCATACGCCCAGCGGGTCCGTCTTCAATCGCTTCCGGTCGAGCTTTTCCGCCAGCTCATCCAGATTTAGCTCTATCTCGAGCAAGCCCCCGCACCTTGGGCAGGTGTAGAGCTTCTCATGCGGGTCGAACTTGCTATTGCACTTGATGCACTCATACCGCATGGCTAGTCCCCAAGAGCCGTGTGGATGTCTATTAAGTCGCCGAGGAGCGCGCTGGAGGTCTCCCGAGGGCCGGCCCCAAAACCCGTGATGGTGACCTCCCGTGCGAGGTCTGTTTCAAACGTCACAGCATTGAGGGTTCCGCCCACCGCAAGTGGGTGACCGACTGGGACAAGCTTCGGCCCTACCTCGAGGGAGTCACGCTTTGCGACGCCTATCAGCTTCACAGCGTATCCAGCCTCCTGCGCCAAACGAATCGCCTCCGGCCTTATTCTTCTGATGCCAACTACCTTGACGTCCTTAAGCTTGGCGCTTATGCCAAGGACGGCGTTTGCTAGTATTGTAATCTTGCATGCGGTATCTGTGCCCTCGATATCCAGCGTTGGGTCCTTCTCCGCTATCCCCAGCTCCTGCGCCTCGCGCAATACAACATCAAAGGGCGCGCCTTCCTTGCTCATGCGAGTGAGGATGTAGTTCGTCGTGCCGTTCAGGACGCCGCGGATGGCGTGGACCATGTTGCCTGCCAACATCTTCTTAGCCAGCCCGATCACCGGAACTGCACCGCCAACCGACCCAGAATAACGGAATTCAACGCCTTTCTGCTTGGCTAGCCTATCGAGCTCCCGAAAGGCGACGACCAGCGGGCCTTTGTTCGAGGTTATCACATGCCTGCCTGCCATCATTGCCTTTTTGATGTGGGTTAGGCCCGGCTCGCCATTTTTGATGTTTGTCGGCGTGAGCTCGAATACCAAATCTGCCTCCACTTCTTCAATCACTTCTAGGGCCGACCTGCCCTTCTTTCCCCGCGCGGGATAGTCCGCAACCGTGTTGGCCTTTTCCGCTGTCTTGAGCAACTTCTTGACATCAAGGCCGCCCTCGTCGACGGCTGCACCGTATTCGTCGACCGCCGCAACTACGCTAGGAGTTAATCCATAGTTTGTGAGCAGGAATTCCTTTTTCTCTAGAAGCGAACGTCCGAATGCCCTGCCGAGGTTTCCAAAGCCTATCATAATTAGCCGCACTACATCCCCTCTAGCGATGTTATCATCAACAACTTTTTTTCACCCGCTATTTTCTCAAGGCGGGAGAGGGCCGCTCGGGCACGCTTTTCATCGCTTGCCATAATTGTCGCCCTCGCGGCCGATTCTTCGCCCACCGCCCCCATTGCCAAACTCAGATCCGATACCATAACGCCGCGAATGACATTGACGCGGTCGATTGTATCGCGAATATCTGTATGGATGATGTGGCCTATCATCAGAACTATGCTCTTCACCATGCCCTCGCGCTCACCGATGCGCGTGATGCGGATGCCCATGTTACGAAGCGCGGCAATTATCCGGTTAAGCCTAGCCCTTTCGTCCACATCAAAAATTACGGTGACTGGCACGCGGCCGAGGGGGGTCTTGCGATCGCGCTGATGCACGACATTCTGAATATTGCCGCCGAACCGTGAAATCGGATCCAGCACCTTGACGAGCTGCCCCGGTACGTCCTCGAGTTCCATTTCTATTCGCACAAGCATCTAATCACTCCTTTGCCACCACCCGAACTCCTAGTCCGGGCGTGGTGATAACTGTTTCGCATCCCACGCCCGCGCGCTTAAATGCCCTGCGCATCGCGCCCGCAATCTCTTCGGCGTCGCTGCCCACGTCTGCTATCGCGAATACGCTTGGGCCGGATCCCGCCAATGCCGCGCCGAGAGCACCGGATTTTAGGGCCGCGCGCTTGACATCGTGAAATCCGGGCACAAGGGGGATGCGAACAGGCTCTGCGATGCTATCCACCATGCATCTGCCAAAAAGCTTGAGATCACCGGATTTTAGGGCCGCGACCATCGCGCTCGCTTTTCCCACGTTCGCAACGGCATCATGTAATGACACCTCCTTGGGTACGAGTTGCCTACCCAACTTTGTGGGCAGCTCCATCGCCGGTTGAGCAACTACTATTTTCATCCGCGGTGGCTCAAGCCTGACGTACTCGAGCGGCTTGATCGAGGTTATAATCGTGAACCCCCCCACTAAGGCTGGAGTTACGTTATCGTAATGGGCGCTACCGGCGATCTTGCCCTCCGCCTCTGCGGCCGCCTCTATCAGCTGCGTATGGGGCAGCCCGCCATCAAAAAGTTCATTTGCGATCACCGCCCCAGCTACCGCCCCCGCTCCGCTGCTACCGATGCCGCTACCTGGTTTGATCCCCTTTTTAATGGTAAACTCCAGCCCCTCATCGCGGCCCATCAGTTCCATCGCGCTCGATGCTGCTATGGAAACCGCATTCTTTTTTGGATCCCTTGAGATGCCCTCCGCCCCGACGCCGCTGATATTGAGTACCCTGATACCCCTCTTTTTTGAGATCCTGCCTTCAACGATGTCCACCGGCTCGGCGAGCGCTAGCCCGAAAACATCGAAACCCGGGCCTAGATTGGCGATTGTCGAAGGGGACGACACAACAACGCGCGAGACCATCGGATTCCCAGCCGTCTGATCAAGCCCTAGCCCGCGGGTACCGCCTGCGGCGGGGTACCAATATTATCAGCAAGCCGCCCTTGATCTCAACTGTATACTCGCTCGGCGCCGCATCCGGCGGTAGCTCAAATGCCGCAAAATAGGCCTCGCCACTACGTTTGCGCGCGATGACCTCCAGCGTATTCCCCAGTTGCCTTACTTCAACGTCATTTTTGCCCACATCGGAAACCTGCATCGTCAAAACTACTTCATTCAGCTTTTCGATTTTTCCGACATTAGTCTCAAGCATTTTCGTCACTGGCCTCACCTCGCGAGGTTTGGCCTCGGCCCCCAGCGGGGCACGTTTGGGCGCGGATGGAATTTCCTCGATAACTGGCGCCACCCTTGCTGGGCGCTCGCGCTCGCCTATTCTCGTTACCTTGACTTCGGGCTTGCCCTTGCCATCGTCCCTTATTTCTATCTTGAAACCGGAAACGCCCGGCATCCGCTCGAACCCACTTATGTCCACCCTCTCGAACTCGCGGTCGAAGTCCCTAAACATTCGCCGCATTCGCCTGAAAAACTCATCGAACGGGTCCATTGTCAGCACCAAACATCATTAAAGTCTTTAATCAGCATTTATATTTAGGAGTGGTGCCGTGATCGAAAAAAACTTTGTTGTCAGGGTCAGGCAGAAACTCGACATGCTGGAGGAAACCGATAAAAATGTGTGTTACATCGGTCGCAAACGTGGCGTGTGGCAAAAGTATGGTTCCAAAGCGGCCCTGTTGATCGGACGATTAGCTGAGAAATCAGAAAGTGGCAGAGATAAATATGGTCAACATGCCCTGTTGGACAGCATAAGCCCACATGTCATCTTCATTTGTGGCGCACGTGGATCTGGAAAATCGTACACATTGGGTGTTATAGCCGAGGAAATTGCGCTGAAGAACCCGAGTCTAGCTGTAGTCATAATTGACACCCTTGGCGTCTTCTGGAGCATGAAGTACCCAAATAAGGAAAAATCCGAGGTCGAGATTCTCAAGGGTTGGGAATTCCAGCCAAGGGGCATACAAAATTTGTATGTCTTCATACCTGGTGGCTACGTTGACAGGGTGCCGCGTGAAACCTATGATGCCAGTTTTGCGATCAAGCCCGCCGAGCTGAGCGTTGAGGATTGGTGCTTGACGTTTGGCATCGATCGATATAGCCCAGTTGGACTATTGATGGACCGAGCGATTGAAAAAGTGCGCAATGGGTATGCCAAGGTCGTACAAATATCTGGGAGGCGGGAAATTCGCAGGGTCACGGGAAAGGGGTCAAACTTCAGCATTGATGATCTAGTTGAGTGCATAGACTCGGACGTTGAATTGACATCGAAAAAAGCTGGCTTTAAGGTAGACTCCAGACGCGCTTTGATTTCAAGGCTAGTTGCCGCGCGGGCTTGGGGGATATTTGGCGAAGGTGGCACAGATGTCCACGAAATCGCTCGCGAAGGCAGGATCAATGTCGTCGACGTCAGTTTTCTCGAGGAAAATGTGCGTGCGCTTGTAGTCGGCCTGTTGGCGCGTAAAATAATGGCTGCTAGAATAATATCCACGCGTAAGGAGGCGGTTGAGCGATTGCTTGAAGGCCGCGTGATCGAGGGTTTGGAGGAAATACCGGCCACTTGGTTGCTCGTGGACGAAGCTCATGTCTTTGTGCCTGCCGGAGGCAAGAAAACGGCTGCCAGCGATTCCCTAATCGAATTCGTGAAGCAGGGGCGCCGCCCGGGCCTGACGGCCGTCCTTGCAACTCAACAGCCCAGCGCTTTAAGCTCAAGGGTGGTTTCGCAAGTCGACATGGTGATTATCCACAAGCTAATCTTCGAGGACGATATCAAGGCCGCATTTAGGCGAATACCGACTGTGTTGCCGCCCGAGTTCAGGGAGCCCGCATTTGTTAAAATGCTGCCCATAGGCATCGCTATAATCGGGGACAAGGAAACAAGTCGGGCGTTTGTTGCATCGATTAGACCACGCCTCAGCCAACATGAGGGGCGGGAGGCCACCCCACAACTTGAGAGGCCCGCATTTATGGATAAGCGCAAGATCTGGGGAGAAGTCCGGGACGTAGTACTCGCTCGTTTGAGGGGGGCACAGGGACAACTTGTGGATTTAGCCGAGATCGAAGACATCATTAAAAATGTTTCGGTGAAGTACGGGGTTGAAATCCCCGTTCGCTCGGTTCTCATGGACCTCAAACGAGATGGCTTTCTTGATTTTGATGAAAAGGTGGCTTGGGTGCCCACAAAAATGGCTGGGGTAGAGGCTGCGGCAATGGAGAAGGAAATTCAAGCCATCAAATTTAGCATAGGTCGCGACATTGTCCAACGTGCCGCTGACGGAGATCGCCGAAAGCGATATGGAATTTTTGGGGAGCGAGAAAGACTGGCCTCGCTTGAGCAAATTTACTACCCACTTTGGCGCGCGCTGGTGGACTACTCCTCAAAGGAGGGGAAGTACGTCAACTTAAGGATATATGTGGACGCCGTAACTGGTGAAGTCCTGCTCTTGGAGCGCGGCAAGGTTGTGCGAAGCCACGGTGTTCGTGAGCTGGCCAAACTTGGGCCGGGGTCCCGCAAGGTGCTATTTTACCTCGCGCGGCGCGGGCGGACAACCAGCACCGAGTTGGCTGCAGCTCTTAAGATGAGTCAAAGGAGTATTGCCGTGCGCCTTGGTGAATTGAAGGCGCTTGGGCTGCTCAATGTCAAGGAAAAAGGAGGGCTTAGATCGTTCGAGCTGAGTTTTCCGCCCAAGCGACTCCCGGAATGCCTTACCGATGGAAGGATATTGAGCGCTGAAAACCTGCCAGAGCCTTCGAGTGTAAGAGTCGAAGTTGGTAGATGCACGGTCATCGACGACCAGGTCGACGCCAAGAAATTACAAAAAGTGATAGGGATATGGGAGGGAGCTGAAATTTCCGGGCATGAACTGGTTTACTATCCCTACTGGCGGGCGACGTTTGCGGATGGGCGAGGCAACACGAGAAACGCGATCTATGATGGCTTAACCGGAAAACGGGATGTCTACGCCGAGTACGTGCTGAGGCGAAGGATGTAGGGGTTGTGAGCTTTGGTAGTGCCACTGATCACCAGCGGCGGCTTGATCCTGCTCACCATGACGATCGGGCCCATCGGCGCCGTGCCGTATGCAATCGACCGCGGCCTATCCATCGTTCAGGCGACCGTGGTTGTGTGCTCCGTGAACGTCGCGCTCGTCCCGATGTGGTTCGGCATCATGGAAGTTTTTGGATATAGCAAGAGGTACCACAAATACCTCGCAAACAGGGCATTGAAATACGTCTCGCGTAGGTCTGCGGAATTTCAAAGGAACCTTCAGGTTTGTGTGGCCGAGTTCGAGCGGCGACTCGGGCACATCGGCTTTTTCATCGGCTTGACCGTCTTCTCCTTCATCTTCGGGGTCGTTTGGCCCTCGATCGGCGCCTACTTTCTAAACATCAAGAGGGTGCCTGCACTCATCTCGATCTCGATCGGCGCAATCGGTAACGCCATCCTCTTCGGGTTAGCCGCGGTCGGAATGCTCCAGTTCGTGCCTAGCCCGAGGGCTCTTTACATTGGGCTGATGATGCTGACGGTCGCGTTTTTGTTCTACGGAAAGCTAAGGGAAATAAGGGTCCTGCGATCTATAGTGCGCAGATTGGAGAGGAGGCGCGGCAGCGATTACTCTTCTTCAAGCTCCTCGTAAATTTTTTCCTCTTCTTCGTAGAGGCAGGTGCCATCCGAGTAGTAGTCGCACTCCGCACAGCACTCATTTTTGTTCTCGCAGTCGTCATACATATAGCACTTGGAGCAACATTTCGGCATTTACAACCTCCAAGAATTTTCGTTTCATCAACGCCAAACCCATTATTTAAGGTTTTCGCGCGCGCGGGGGTTGTAGAAAATTCGTATGTATTAAGCTTGCCGAAAAGAAGCCCGATTTAGCCTCCGTTCAATGCGTTATCCTACAAAACTGATGAAAAGAAGGTCAAAAAAAGCTCCGTTTTAAAAACAGCTTAATACGTACGAAAATTCTGATTTTTAAGTGCCTGAATCTGGCCTATAGGGAAGTCGAGGGGGACGGAACGAAGCGATATATTTATAAGCTGTGCCTACCCTAAAGGCTCAATCAAACTTTGGTGATCACATGGAATTCTGCCCCAAATGCGGTAGCGTGCTTTTACCCAAAAAGGCGGGGCGCAGCACGAGGCTCGCCTGTCCGCGTTGCGGTTACAAGGGCAAACTAAAGAAGCCCACGGCTTACAAGATCAGCGAGAAGGGAAAGGAAGCCAAGGAAGTCGCAGTTGTGGAGGAGAAAGAAACGAAAAAGAAGAAGCGGCCGGAGCCGGAATACGAGCTTGAGCCGATCGAGTACTACGAGGATCTCTACGAGTAGCTAAACCTTGACGACCGCCCCCTCCAGGGCCTTTCCGCACGCGCAGGAGCGCGCAGCTGGGATTCGGGAGATTGTGGAGAACAATAGCCTTTTGACCCGCTCTATATTGGTCGCCATCAGCTCCGCTACTTCTGCATGGGTCAGTTTTGCCCTTGAGATGCCCGCCGCAAAATTTGTGACCACCGCAACCGCCGCATAGCAGAGCTCAAGCTCGCGCGCCAGCACGCATTCGGGCACATTCGTCATTCCGACGAGATCGCAACCCAGGCGGCGTAGCGCTCTAATTTCGGCCGCCGTCTCGAAGCGTGGGCCATCCATGCACGCATAAACTGCGCGGGGGTGGAGCTTGATTTTTAACTCGCGCGCCGCCTCGGTTAGGATGCTGCGAAGCTCAGGGCAGTAGGGTTCCGTTACGTCGATGTGCACAACCCCCCTCTCGCCCCCCTCGTAAAACGTCGCAGGGCGCCGCTTGGTGAAGTCCACGAATTGGTCGAGCAATGCAAGTTCGCCCGGTCGCATCTTAGAGTTAATAGAACCGGACGCCGTCGTCGCCAGCACGCGCTTTACGCCGAGCTCGTGAAGCGCCCATAAATTCGCGCGGTAATTGACCATGTGCGGCGGCACCGTGTGCCCCTTGCCGTGGCGCGGCAAGAAGGCAACCCGGCGATCGTCAAGCTTACCAACGATCACCTCGGGAGATCTGCCGTACGGCGTGTCGACGACGGTAGCTTCGACATCCTGGAGAAGGTCTAAAGCGTAGACGCCGGAACCGCCTATGACCGCGATCTCCGCCTTCAGGTCATCACCCCCCAAACCTGCGCTCCCTTCCTTGATAAGTACGTATCGCTCGCAAAAAATCTATCCTCGTGAATTCGGGCCAGTTGGCCTCACAAAAGTAAAGCTCGCTGTACGCCGACTGCCATAGCAGAAAGCCGCTCAACCTCTCCTCCCCACTTGTCCTTATGATTAAGTCCGGGTCCGGCTCGCCAGCCGTGTAGAGGTGGCTACCGATGAGCGGTTCATCGATGTCCTCAGGCTTCAGCTCGCCGCCCTTGACGCGCTCGCATATCCTCCTGACGGCCGAGACAATCTCTGCCCTGCCGCCGTAACCTATCGCAACGTTGAGGAAATACGCATCGTGATCCCGGGTCGCTTCCTCGGCCTTCTTTATGGCTGCCACCACCCGCTCCGGTAGGCGGCTGAGGTCCCCGATCACGCGGATGCGGACCTTGTTTTTATGAACGTCTGTCGCGATCTTCTCGAACCTCTCTGCAAATAGGTCCATTAAGGCCTCGACCTCCTTGCTCGGCCTATTAAAGTTCTCGGTGGAAAAGGCGTAAACAGTTCCGTATTTGATGCCAAGCTCCTGACACCAGCCGAGGACCTCCTCGAGCTTTTCGGCGCCGAGGACATGACCCCGCCATTCCTCCAAGCCCGCCTCGCGCGCGAAGCGGCGGTTGCCATCCAGAATAATGGCCACGTGCTTTGGCATCTTGTTTTTCCTTACTTCGTCAAGTAAACGTCGCTCATAGTACCTCGCGGCCAAGCGGTACAACCTATCTAAAATCATTTTTATCCAAGGTTGTTTATGCGTGCTACTTTAAACCATTTTCAATCATACCTTTTATGCGTGGACAAATGCGCGTTGCGGTCGGCTCCACCAACCCGGTGAAAATAAAAGCGGTGCGCAATATCCTCGGGGAACTGTTTCGAGATTTGAGAGTGGAAGGGATAAACGTGGGTCCGGAAATCCCGCCGCAACCGATCGGTCAGGAGACGGTAATCAAGGGTGCCGTAGACAGGGCCCGACATGCCATCTCGGCCGGAGGTTTTGATCTCGGAGTTGGCATTGAAGCGGGTTTGGTGCCAATCGAGCAAGCGAACTCTGGTTTTGTGGACATGCAGTGGTGCGCCATCGTCGATAAATGCGGGCGCGTGACGCTCGGACACAGCGCAGGTTTTGAATACCCGCCGGCGGTGATAGATGAGGTTCTGGAGAAGAACGTCGAAGTTGGAAAAATTATGGAGCGCTTGACCGGCATAAAACAAATCGGGAAGCGCATGGGCGCAATCGGCTACCTCTCCCACGGCAAGATAGATCGAGTTCGCCTCACTGAACAAGCCGTGCTGATGGCGATGTTACCGCGGTTGAATCCTGAATTGTACGGGCTTTCTAGGTAAAAATCTTGACTAAAATTAATTAAAATGAGCTTATTTTGTTAAATTTAGCCGTATTAATGCTTTAAAAGGAAAAATTTTTATATAAAGGGGCAGAATGAACTTGTGTGGCTGACCGAGAAAAGGTGGGGTGAATAATCACATAGGGTAGGAAAAGTGGTGCACGTCAGCAAAATAGAGATGCGGGGTTTCAAGTCCTTTGGAAACACAAAAGTGAGCCTTCCCCTCTCTTCGTGTTTAACGGCGATCGTTGGGCCGAACGGTTCCGGAAAGAGCAACATAATCGAGGCTTTTTGTTTCGTCCTGGGGTGGATGAGCGCCAAGACCATGCGCGCCGAGAGGTTTTCCGATTTGTTGTTCAACGGCGGCAACGGTCAACGGCCGGCGCCATTCGCGGAGGTTTCGCTTCACTTCGACAACAGCGATGGAGTTTTGCCCGTTGACTCGAAAACCGTTGTGATAGCGCGGCGCGTGGATCGCAGCGGCAAATGCGTGTATAGACTTAATAAAAAGCGCGCGTCGCGACAGGAGATAGTCGACCTGCTCTCGAAAGTCATGTCGAGCCCGGGCGGTTACAATTTCATAATGCAGGGAGATGTCGACCGATTTATAAAGATGAATCCCCTCGAGCGCAGATCGATCATCGACGACCTCGCGGGAATCGCGGAATACGACGAGAAGAAAGAAAAGTCGCTTGCGGAGCTTCAACGAGTCGAGACAAATCTTCAGAGCATGGGTGCCATCCTCAACGAGATCGGCATGCAAATGGAAAAGTTGCGCATAGAGAAGGAGGGGGCCATGCGCTACAGGCAACTTAAAAATCAGCTCGAGCAGGGGCGCGCAATGCTGCTGCTCGCTCAACAAAACATCTGCGGGCGGAAGCTGTCCGAAATTCAGCGCAAGATAAGTGCTAAAAACGGTGAACTCTCAGAGCTCCGCGATGAATCGCAAAAAATTGCAGACGCAATAAATCAACACGAAAGAAAAATCAAGCAACTTGATAAACTCATCCATGAAAAGCAAAGCGCGGACATCCTCGCCGCGGCCGAGAATTTGCGCGAGCGCATCCGCACCCTGACCGAGATGATAGCGTCCACAAACGACGAGCAAACCGCGGTTAAAACAAGAATCGCAAACGTCCAAGCTGAGATCAAAAAAGTTAGCGGGGAGGCTCAAAGGGTGGCCGGCGAGGGACCCGAGCGATTGCTGAGAGAAATAGAAAAAATCTCAACGAAATTTACGGAGCTCCGCGATGAGTTCGATGGCCTGCTCCAAACATTGGATAGGGCCGACCGCAGGTCTTTTACGGATGTGCGCAAGGTGCTTGGCCGAGCACAAAAGGTGCTTCACGACATGCGCCCCATAATCAACGATTTCGATGGATGCATCAAGCGGACAACGGAGTTATGGAATAAGTTTCCACAGGTCCCCACAGGTGATTTACGCAAACCAGAATCTGAACTCCAGGGGCTGCAGGCAGATCTGATATCCCTAGAGGGACAGCACGTTCAGCTCGATAAAAGGTTCGAGGAACTGCAGCGAAAAGTGCAGGAGGCCAGAGTTGCCCTCGAGACCGCTTCTAAGCGAGGGGATGAGGTACAAAAATCCATCCGGGCAATGTGTGGGGAAAAGGAGAGCTCGCAGCGCAAGATATCGTCCTTGAGGGGAAGGGCCACGCGCATTCAGGAAGAAATTCAGGCCCTCGAGGGCAAGCTGCAGGAGTACCGCATTGAGGAAGCTCGCCTGCAGACCCAACTTGATGCGACTGAAAGGGAGTCAAAGCGCATTAAGGTAAGAGTGAAGGAAGTCAAACATGTCGATCCATCCAAGTTGGAGCGGGAAATAGAAAAGGTGGAGGCCGAACTTGAGACGATTGGGCCAGTTAACGAGCGAGCGATAAGGGACTTCAGAAACACAGAACGCCGTTACAGCGCCCAGAAGGCACAGTACGACAAGCTGGTGGGCGAAAGGCAGTCCATCCTCGATTTCATGCGGGAAATAGATCAAAAGAAGACCGAGGTCTTCATGAAGACGTTCAATGAAATATCCAAGAATTTTGGCAAAATCTTCAGCGAGCTCTCCCCGGGCGGCTCGGCGAGGCTGATCCTAGAGAACCCCGAGCACCCGCTCGATGGGGGGCTGGAGATAGAGGCAAAGCCCGCCGGCAAGGAGGTCGTACATGTCGGCGCCATGTCGGGCGGCGAGCGGGCCCTGACGGCGCTTGCGTTCATCTTCTCGATCCAGCGGGCGAGGCCGACCGCGCTCTACGTGCTCGACGAGATAGACGCTCACCTAGACGACGAAAACCTGCGACGTGTTGCGGAGATGCTGCACCGCTCCTCACGGGAAACACAAATAGTAGTCGTCACGCTGAGGGATTCGATGATGTCCGTTGCTGATCGCCTCTTCGGCGTAAGCATGGATAGCAGCGGGGTTTCGCGCATGGTGTCGGTCGAGCTGGCTGGCTTGGCTGCATGAGGTGTTCGCTATGACCGTAGTGGTGGACCAACCGTTTCAAATATTGCTTGAGCTCGTCCAATCGCACAAGCTTGACCCGTGGGATGTGGATATCGAGAGGCTTGCTGACATCTTCGCGCGGCGCATAAGGGAGATGCGGGAGCTCGACCTCCGCGTGTCGGGGCGGACGCTGCTGTCGGCGTCGGTGCTGTTGCGCATAAAGTCCGACTACGTGCTAAATGGCAACGGGCATGAGCAATCCAGCGAGGAGGAACTCGACGAGGTTTTTGACCTCAACCTGCCTGAGCTGGGCTCCATCATGATGATACAGCGGACACCTCGAAAGATCACGCTTGTGGACCTAATGGACGCGCTCCGGGGCGCCCTGAAGGAGGCTCCGACGCATGCGCGGCCGTCCAGAGGGGCGATGGAAAAAGTCGTGCGGATGCTGAACGAATACCACATCAACATCGAGAAGTACCTCGAGAGGCTACATAAACGGGTAGCCGAGCTGGCAGCCGATGGCCGCAGGATCACGATGTCCGAGCTCATCACGGAGCGGACCAGGATAGCCGTGGCGCGAACTTTGCTCCTCCTCTTGTTCTTGGGCGTGCAGGGGAAGGTGGCGATATGGCAGGATGAGCCCCTCGGCGAGATATTCGTCTCCCTACTAAAGCCGCCGGGTGCTTAGCATGGGCATCGAAGAGGATCGCTCGACCATAGAGGCGGCCCTCTACGCCGCCGACCGCCCTTTGACCCTGAGTGAGCTCTGCGGGGTGCTCGGCACCTCCTCCGAGACCTACGTACGCAAGCTCATCGATGCGCTCATGGCAAACTACAAGAAGCGCGGGGGACCCCTCATGCTATCGGAGACTGCTAAGGACACGTTCGCGCTCACCCTCAGCGAGGGTTACATGCCGAAGCTCGAGGGCATCATGCCCAAGACCAAGCTCTCCCGTAGCACCCTGAAGACGCTCGCGCTCGTAGCGTACAAGCAGCCGATCCAGCAGGCGAGGCTCGCGGAGTTTCGCGGGGGGAGGGTGTACGAGCACGTAAAGCAGCTCGCGGCCCTCGGCTTCGTCGAGTCGAGGCCGTTTGGCCGCACCCGGGTGCTCCGGACATCGAAAAGGTTCGCTGGCTACTTCGGCTTCGAGGACGATATGGACAAGATCCGCGAGCGGCTTGAGGAGTTAATGCGATAGCTGTTTTTTGCTTTCCCTTCCGCTGCTCCCGGCCAGAACACTTTTAACCGCTGGCGTGAAACAGCAAACGATGTGGTTTATATGGCGAGATGGCAGGGCAGGTCGTTGACCAAGCCAAGCGGCGGGCGAATTTGGGCCAAGCGCAAGAAGCGCAAGCGGGAGATGGGCAGCGAGTTCGTCGAGACCAAATTGGGCGCAACCAAGCGCGTCGCGCACAGGGCGAGGGGCGGGGCCAGCAAGTTCAGGTTATTGGCGGTGGACATCGCAAATGTCACGGACCCAAAAACTGGGCAGACAAAAAAGGCGAAAATTATAACCGTGGTCGAAAATCAGGCCGACCCGCACTTCGTGCGCCGAAACGTACTCACCAAGGGCGCGGTGATCGAGACCGAGCTCGGGCGGGCGCGCGTGACCAGCAGGCCCGGGCAACAGGGCGTCATAAGCGCGGTGCTGCTTGAGGGGCCCAAGGCACCGGAGGGCAAGCCCGCCGAACCTGAACCCGAAAAATCATAGCGTTTGCTGTTTTCCCTTTCCCACGATGTGCACTACCTCCCAGCCCCGCCTCCGCAGGCGCCGCGCTATGAAGCGGCGGTGGCAGGCGCTGGGGCTCGACTCAACGCACATGATCGTCGCCACCCTCTCGCGGGCCAGCTGCGTCAGCTTCTCCAGCCCATGTTTGAAATCTGCGGTGTGCATGTGGGCTTCATATCCTCCCCTGCGATAGCCCCCCAGCTCTCGGAGGTGAACGTAATCTATGCCCCTAGCCGGCAAGGTCTCCTGCAGATTTTCCTTCACGAACTCCGGCCACTTAGAGGTCGGAAACGAGCGAACGTCGACAACCAGCTCTATGCCGAAGCGCTCGAGCAACGCCAAGAAATCGTCGAACTTTCGGTTGCCGTAGCCAATGGTGTAAATCCTCGCCGTGGCGACCCCCAATTTTTTTATCTCCCCAAAACCTTTAAGGTAGCCGAGCGGACCTTCGTGGCGGTAACATGCAACAAATTCAAATCTCGCTCACCCCCGCAGAGTCGAAGCGCCTGATCTCCAAGGCCGTCGTCAAGCTACCAGAGGTTCAAAGGGCATTTCAGGAGGGCATCGTGGTCATCAACGTTGGCTCGACCAACGCTTGCGTGGCGGAGGAATTGCTCGGACAAAAAGTCGAGCACGAGCGTTTTGTGGCGGGCGTGGTCCTACCGAAGGGTACCTGCGTCGTGCCGCGCGAAAAGCGCAGGCGCGAGATCGTCGTTCGCAGGGGCGAGGTCATCGAAGCAAGGGCGGACGACGTGCTCCCCGAGATGGGCCCGGGCGACGTTTTCATAAAGGGCGCAAATGCGCTCGACGCGAGCGGCATCGCGGGCGTCTTGCTGGCGGACCCAAGGGGTGGCACGATGGGCAGGTCCATCGGGGCACTGCTTTCGAGGGGCGTTAACATAATCGTCCCAGTCGGACTCGAAAAATTCATCCCCGGCAGCGTGAATGAAATCGCGGTAATCGCCGGCATGGATAGGATGGCTTTCGCTACCGGTGTGCCCCTCGGCCTCATGCCGGTCGTCGGCAAGGTCATCACGGAGGTAGAGGCCATTCAAATTCTAACGGGAGGCGAGGCTAAGGTGATGGGCAAGGGCGGCTTATCGGGAGCGGAGGGCAGCGTAACTTTGCTCGTGCGCGGCACGCCGGAGCAGGTGAAAAAATTCAAGGACATGATGAAATCCATCAAGGGGGAAGGGCCCCCGAAGGTCGAGACCGACTGCAAGGCCTGCGATCGGCAAAACTGCTGGCTGAGGGCGCGGTAGCTAACCCTTGCCCTCGTGGGTCCGGAGCTTGAAGCGGTACTCCACGGGCACGGCCTCCTTGACGACCTTGGAGCCGGCCACGACCTCGTCGACGCTGTGGACCACGCCCCCCCACTCCTCTATGGCCGAGCGGATCGTGCCGTAGTCCAGCTCGCCGTCTATCGTCACCTTGATGGTCTCGGTATCCTTGTCTATCTCGATCAGCGTCACGTTCACCCCCTCTATGCCCCGCATGGAACTCAACTTCATCGCGAACTCTGGCAGGGTGGGGCTGTGCGGCTTGAGCACATCGAGCACAAGCCGACGGAGCTTCGGAGAATCTGTCTTCTTTGCCATTAAATTATCACCTTTTATATATTTCGAAATGCTTATTAATTAGTAATAAGGGTTTGACCTAAGCTTTTGGGGGGAAAATTGCGCAGGCTAGGTAAGGTCATGCATGTTACGAAGCGCGGGCTCGTGCTACGCGTCGAGGGGGTGCCGGAGCTCGGCAGGGCGGTATACGATGGGGAGCGCAGGCGCGTCGGCAGCGTGCTGGACGTATTTGGGCCCATCGGTAGCCCGTATGCGATGGTAAGGCCGGCCCAGGGCATGAGCCATGAGGACCTGACCGCGCTGATGGATAGGGAGTTGTTCACCAGAGAGAGGGAGTCGCATGGAAAGGGTGGAAAAGCAAAAGAAATGCCCGGAATGCGGTAGCGGAAAGCTCGTGCGTGATTACGAGCGGGCCGAACTGGTCTGCGCTACCTGCGGCTTCGTCATTTACGACAAGATCATGGACATGGGGCCGGAGTGGCGGGCCTTCGACCAGGAGCAGCGGGACAGGCGAGGGCGGGTAGGGGCCCCCATGACCTACACCATCCACGATAAGGGCCTGTCGACCATGATCGACTGGCGGGACAGGGACAGCCACGGCAAGAACCTGACACCCAAGCGGAGGGCGCAAATTTACCGCCTTCGCAAGTGGCAGCGCAGGATCCGCGTTTCGGATGCCACCGAGCGCAACCTAGCCTTCGCGCTGTCCGAACTCGACCGAATGGCGTCGCACCTCGGGCTGCCCCGCAACGTGCGGGAGGCGGCGGCGGTGATTTACAGGCGGGCGGTTGAGGAGAGGCTGATCCGCGGGCGGTCCATCGAGGGCGTCGCGGCGGCGGCGCTGTACGCGGCCTGCAGGGAGTGCAAGGTCCCGCGCACGCTCGACGAGATCGCCGAGGTCTCCCGCGTTGGCAAGAAGGAGATCGGGCGCAGCTACCGCTTCATAGCCAGGGAGCTGCTGATCCACCTGCGCCCGACGAGCCCGATCGACTACGTCCCGCGCTTCGGGAGCGAGCTGGGCCTGTCAGGCGAGGTTCAGTCCAAGGCGGTGGAGCTGCTCAAGGAGGCCAGCAATAAGGGGCTGACCTCCGGGCGGGGGCCGACGGGAGTCGCTGCGGCTGCGATTTACATAGCCAGCGTGCTCCAGGGCGAGAGGCGGACGCAGCGGGATGTGGCCGATGTGGCACGGGTTACTGAGGTCACCGTGAGGAACCGATATAAAGAACTCTGCGAAAAGCTCGGATTAGACGTAGAGCTTTAAATTTTCCTTCTTTTCATTTAGGATTACTTTCAGTGACCTCTCTCCCCAAAAGACGCTTAAAGCGATGATGAGAGGGCTCCACGGAGGTGGTGAGTTTGAAGGAAATCGTTGGAGATCAGGATGGAGTTATCCTCGATACATTGGAGATGGTGCCGAGCGAAATTTCAGGGCGAAAAGTCGTTGCCAAAAGTTTAAGCAACAAGGTGGCCTTATATCCTCCCGCATCAGGGAAGTGGGGCGGAGGCAGAGAATCTAAAAAAGTCATCCTCAACAGAATCGTGCTATTGGATAGGCTGTTTTTTGAGGGACTTGGGCTATGGCAAGGTGAAGGAAGCAAGGGCAAGGGTATCTATTTTTGTAACTCTAACTTGCAAATCATGCGCCATTTCTTAACGTTCGTCGAAGAAAAGCTAGGGTTACCAAGAGCTGACTTTAAAGTTACAGTCTGCACACCTCGCTCTAGCGAGCAGGATGAAATCAGAGAGAAATTGTCCGAAGTGCTCGGAGTTCCGATCAACAATTTCACAGCTGTGTGCGTCGATCCCAGAATCAATAAGGAAAACGTTCAGGTATACATTAACTCGATTGTACTAGTTGAACTGCTAAAGAATTTACATGAAAAGTTGAAGCCGTTGATCAGATCGAATACAGAGTTCGCGGCAGCTTACCTACGGGGCATATTTGCTGGAGAAGGCTCCGTGTTATTGAAAAAGTCCGGGGTTTTATTCCACGTTGACTTCGCTACCAAAGATGAAAGCTCAGTTGAGTTCTATAAACAATGCCTCGATCTTCTCGGAATTGCACATGGCAAATATATGGAACGGAGTCTAAAATTTCAAATCTATGGCCGGCGAAATTTCCAACGCTTCAAGGAGCTCGACATCCACACCCTGCACCCGGAGAAGCATGTAAAGTTTGAACAAGGATTCGCAAACTACAAACGCACAAATGTGTTGGATGGTGAGGAAGCCCGATCGCTCATCATACAGCAACTCGCCTCGGGTCCGAAAACCTACGACGAGCTTGCGGCAGCGTTGGGTAAGGCTAGGACGACGATTCAAGCCCACCACATCCCGATCCTCGAACGCCGAGGCCTCTTGAAATGTGTCGGGAAGCGTGGTCAAGCTTCGCTCTGGGCCCTTACGGAAGGCAAAATAACTCCACCGCCAAATGTTAATCGAGCCCCATGCGAGGAACCTACGCCCTGCTCGTGCACGTGCCCTACGACCTCGCCGTCAGCGTGGGCGAGCTCGGCACGCTGAGCTTCAACGCAGGCTACTACGCCTACATCGGCTCGGCGCTGGGCGGCCTCAAGGCGCGAGTGGGGCGCCACCTCCGAGCTGAGAAGAGGCCCCACTGGCACATCGACTTCCTCCTGGCGAGGAGCAGGGCTGTGGACATCGTCGCAGCCCCCTCTCGAACGCGAAGGGAGTGCGCGGTCGCGGGGGAGCTGGCAAAAAAACTCCAAAGCGTCAGAGGATTCGGCTCCAGCGATTGTGCCTGCCAGTCGCACCTTTTCTACAGCCCCGACTTCAACGAGCTCCTCAGGCGGGTGCTGCTGGGCTTCAGGGCGTGCGGGTTGAAGCCCGCCAAGGGTGGTCCGCTTGGGTAGGCGGTGGCAGCTCGAGCGGGGGCGGGACCACTTCTACCGCATGGCCAAGCGCGAGCGCTACAGGTCACGTGCGGCCTTCAAGCTGAAGCAGTTGGACGAACGCTACAACCTCCTGCGCCGCGGGCATGTCGTCGTCGATTTGGGCGCCGCACCAGGGGGCTGGCTCCAGGTGGCCCGCGAGCGCGTGGGGGGCGAGGGCTTCGTGCTGGGCATCGACCTACAGGCGATAGCCGAGCTGCCGCACGAGAACGTCGCCACGCTCGTCGCCGACATCACCGACGCCTCCACGCCCGAGCTCATCATGGCGAAGTTGCCCAGGGCTGCTGACGTCGTGCTCTCCGACGCCTCACCCAAAATCTCAGGCGTTTGGGACGTCGACCAAGCGAGGTCGGTCGAGCTCGCCCGCTCCGCGCTGGCGATCGCAGATGCAATCCTAGCTCCCGGAGGAAAGTTGCTCGTCAAGGTCTTTCAGGGAGGGATGTTCGAGGAGCTGGTCGCCGAGGTGAGGCGGAGGTTCAGCTCCCTCAAGGTCACCAAGCCCGCCGCCTCGCGCAGGGGGAGCGCCGAGGTCTACGTCGTGGCGAAGGGCTTCAGGCGATCTCGATAGCCCGCCCCGCGGCCTTCGGCAGGGTTACCTTGAGCACGCCGTTTTCCTGCTTCGTTGCCACCTGCTCGACCCTCACCGCACAGGGCAGCGCGACCACGCGATAGAAGCGGTCGACCCGCTCCCTCAGCAATGCTTCCTTCGGCGTCTCCCTCTTTGCCCCGAGCTCAAGCGAGTCGCCGAACGCCCTGAGCTTGACGTCCCCCTCCGCACGCCGGGCAGGTCGGCGTGCACCACCAGCCTTTCTCCCTCGTCGCAGATGTCCACGCGCGGCTCGTACGGGAGTTCGAACGGGATGCGCTAGGGCCTCGGGCCGCGAGGGATGAGCGGCGGGCGCGGGTAGCCGAAGTCCCACTCCCATGGGCTAGGGCGCGACATAGCACCACCGACTTAAACTATGTACTGAGGACAAAAATCATTTCGCGAGCGAGCGGATCATCTCACCCAGGGGCGCGTCCGTCCGCAGGCCGGTGGGCGAGAAGTGCGTTCTGGACGCGAAGTAGCCCCGCCCCTTGAGCTCGGCTATGAAATCTGCGATCTTCGGCGGCGGCGCCTTCGCGCGCCTGGCCACCTCGTGGATGTCGTAAAATGTCGGCGGTCCGTCCGCCTCCTCGACGCAGCGGTTCAACAGCGTTAGGGCGCTATGTCTAAGCTTGAAGTCGCGACTATGAAGGTCGGCGATCACCCTTTGGACGAACGCCTCGTCCATCAGTTGCCCTAACCAGAGCGGGCCAGCGTGGGTGAGCTTACCCCCGCATTCGCAGGTGCTGGGCAGCTCCGCGGTGATGCCCCTCGAAATCGCCCGACGCCCGCAGGCGTGGCAATGCGACACGTAGCCCTGCCTTGCCAAGACATCGTCCGAGGCTCTGGCTCCTGCTCCGGCGCGAAGGTAGACTCTGAAGTAGTGCAGGGTGCTGTGAGCTAAAAGCGGGATGAGCGCGAACTCGTGTCTGCCGCCGACCCGCTGGCAGAAGCTGACGAGGATCCTGACTCCAAGCTCGTGGCAGTACTCCGTCCGAAGCGGGCGGGCGCCGTACCTCCGCAGGCATGCCCTCGCGTGCGTGCCGCTGAGGGGTGCCGTATCGGTCGCGGTCAGCATCAGGACGCCGCGGTTCACGAGCGCGGCGCAGGCGGCGTCCACGAATGGCGCGGGGGAGCCGAATGGATCGAGGTCGACGACGTGAAACCTCGGCCTGTGGCTCCAGAGCAGGGCGTTCGCGTCCTCGTTTCTGACCTCGACCAGCCTCGCCAGCCCATTGAGCTCGGCGTTCCTGCGGATGAGCTCGAAGGCCTCGGGGGAGCGGTCGTTGAGCACGACGTTTGAGACGCCCTCCACCTCCTTGGCATAGCGAAGCCCCCTAGCCCCAACTCCCGCGAGCGGGTCGCATATGCGGAGGCCGCCAACCTCCTTGGCCAAGACTTGCATCGCGGAGACCGAGATGTCTCGGCAGAGCTCCATCAGCGGGTTGTAGAACACTCGCGTGAGCGAGGGGGCGTAGTCGCCCGCCGGCGTTCGAAACCGCTCGAGCTCTGGGACCTCGAGCCTGGTGGCGCCCTCGGTTATGAACTGCGTCGGCATGCTCTCAAAACTGGTACGTCGGCGGGCGTCTAATCTCTTACGGGCCCGCGGCCAACGGTTCGTCATTATCCCGACTTGGTCACAGATCTAAGGTTGGATGGCGGGTCGTCAGTTGAGCGGGGGCGGTTTATATGGGAAAAAAACGTCATCGAGATCACAAAGCCATCCTGCTCGCCGAAGAATTGAGCTATAATTCTCCCCCTCCGATATATGCTGGGCAAAAAAAAATGGACGGCGGTGGGTTATGGTTCTAAAGGGGGATGCGCTTAGAAGGGCCGCGCTGAGGGCCGTGCTTACCTTGCTGCTCCTCAGTTTGCCCCTGATGCTCGCGGACCTAATCCAGCGCCTCCGAATTACGTACCTGCCGGAATTGAGGGTGGACGAAATCCTCGCCCTGTCCGGCATGACCTTGTTCGGGCTGTTCGCGGTCTTGAAGCTGACAGATAGGAGGGCGCTGGTCAGGCCGGGGAAGCGGAACTCCGCCCGGGAATTCGCCGCCGGGACCGCGATCTTGGCGTGCATGGACGTCCTCGGCCTCCTGGCGGCCAACTTGATACTCTTCGAGGGCGTCGTCTCCACCGGCGCGGGCGTAGGATTGTTCTTCCTTTGGTTCGCGGTGATAATCGGCCCCCTGGGCGAGGAGTGGATTTTCAGGCACGTCCTCATCAGCGGGTTGAGGCGGGTCGGAAGGGGGCTCAAGCGTTTGCCGCCCATCTATGTTTGCGTCGCCGCCTCCGCCCTGATATTCGGCCTCGCGCACCTATTTGATCCGACCATAAAGAGATCGCTCGCGGACATCCCACCCATCGCCTACTCCGGCGCCCTCTACGGCGTGGGCTACGTTAAGTACGGCCTGGCGAGCGCGATCCTGCTTCACGCGTTGGGCAACCTCGCGGTCGCACTCCTTTTATGACGGCAAATTTTGCCGATCGGGTAGGTAAAACAACACTGAAGATGTAAAGGCTATATTGTAGACGGCTAGGGTATTTATAAACATCCGAAAAGCTGGGGGGTGAAAACCCACGCCAGAAAATTCAGGGAAGAGCGCCTGGGGGAGGTGAAGAAGCACAGGAATGAAACGAATATCGGGCTGCTCTTTCGCGGTCCCCTCTATCGTGGGGGCAGGGAGAACCTCTGTTTCATCCCCTGAACGTCAGCACGAGGGAAAGGGTGGCCTTGGACCCGGAGCGCATGACCATCAGTTCGATGTACCGCGAGATCCCGAGCTTCGATGTGTTCTCGATGCGCGCCGAGGAGATGCTGGCCGAAAAGGCGAGGGCAATCTTCACGAGAAACAAGCCCCGGATCTTTACGATATGTGGTTCCTGCTCGAGAAGGGAATCCGGCTGGACCTGAAGCTGGTGAACCGAAAACTCGCGGCGTGCGGGATGAAGTTCGACGCGAAAAAATTCGTTGAGCGGATTGAGGGAATGGCCAAACTCTGGAGGGTCGACCTAAAAAATTTGATCATCGGGGAGCTACCGGAGTTCGAGGCGATAAAAGACAGCGTCATCAAAAGTGTTTGGCAGTTGTAATGTGGCGACTTTTAGATGGATGACGGGTACGTCGCCCCCCTCACACCCAGCAGGCTTCCGTACCCCCACACCGCTCTACTCCGAAACCGTGCTTCGCTTTGCTGGGAACACGACGAGGAGGATTGCCCGCCGCAGTTAGAGGTCATAGAACTCAAGGTAGTGAAAGGACCAAAAGCTGAAGTCAGTTGGCGGGGCTGCTGCCCCTGCCCAAGGAGGATGTGGTCGAGTCCGTGATAGCGTCCCACCTGTCGAGGGTGCAGAAACTTATTTTTGGGGAGACAGGTCTGTTTATGCGCAATTTGAAAAAGGCCCTAGGTGGGGAGCTGGACCTCAAGGGAAATATGGGAACGCTGACGATAATGTCCCTACTTTTTGGGGCATCCTTCAGCATGTTTCTCGCCGTGTGGCAGCCCTTCGTAATAAGCCTGGGGGTCTCGATGACATTCCTCGGCCTACTTCAAAGTTTATGGGGCTGGTATGGCATCGTTCCATCGATTTTCGGGCCCATAGGAGGATGGGCTTCCGATAGGCTCGGCAGAAAGCTACTCATAATGTTGGGGGGGATGTTGACCCTAGCCGCGCTTTTTACATACTTTTTAGCTTGGATGATGGGCAGTTATCTGATCCTTATTCCGGGCGCGATCGCGATGGGGCTTGGAGCCATATCTTGGGCGGCTAGAGATTCCGCAATAGCTGAGTCAGTTGAGAGGGAGAGGTGGGGAAGCGCTTATAGCCTGATAATTTTTTTTGGATTGATGCCGGGAATTTTCCTTCCGTTGACGGGGGGCTACATCGCTGAGAGATTCGGCTTCGGCGCGGTATTCCTCATCACCGTGGCCATCCAGGGCGGATATTTGGCCATGGCTTTCTTCCGACTGAAGGAGACCGTCCGCAGGTCCGTCAAAGGTGTGACATCGTTTTTTAGGGAGCTCAAATGCTCCCTGCGGAGGATATTCATCCGCCCACGAGCTTGAGGACCTTTTACCTTGTGATGGCATTCGATGCATTTTCATGGGGTTTGGGGGCGACGATCCTTTACGGCATGCTCGTGAAAACATATGGCTTCACGACTTTTCAGATAGGCATCCTTTGGAGCATCTTCAACATCTCGTGGGTGGCGACTCAGTTGCCAATAGGGAGGCTCGTCGACAAGTATGGAAGCAAGGCCCTTTTGCTGGCCTCTGAAACCATAGGAATCCTAACCATCTCGGGATGGCTCCTGTCAGCGAGGTTCTTGGCCTTCGCGACATTGGCGATATTTCACGGGATCGTGGCGGCTGGTTGGGTTCCAGCCATGCAGACGATGCTGGCATCGGGCGCGGTTTCAACGGAGCGAGGTGAGGTGATGGGCAGGCTCTCCGCATTTCAAGGAAGTGCTGGATTTTCGGCCCCACTTATAGGGGGCGCTCTCTACGACAAGTTCGGATTTTGGGCCCCCCTGCTGGCGAACTTGGTTGGAGCTTTGATCGTGCTATTTTTAATCGCAGTTAAAATTCGCGAACCGAGGGCCCCGCAGCCCTAAGATCCTCTCAAGTTTTATTCGGAATGTTGATGCGGGTGAGCTGAGCGATAAGCAGATAGGCTTGCTGGCCGACTTTTGACGAACCGGGGCTCCGAAATTCGGTTATGCGTGGGGTGGCCCACCGAAGCGCATACTTTATGCCATGGATAAAAAAGAAAAGATGTTTCAATGGCTACGGACCTAAGCAAGTTCTGAGCGGAACCCGCTCCAGGTCAGGGACGCGATCGAATGCCTCGTCGCTTGAGATTACCTTTCGATCGAGGAGAGCGCGGCGGCAGCGACCAAGCCGTCGAAATAGCTAAGGCCATACTTTTCCTCGAGCTCGCACCGAAGTGCCAGCAGGCCCGCGCCGAGCGTCTGCGCCTCCTTTACTTGGTGGCGCCTCAAGACCTCGCGGAGCGCGAGCAATGCAACTTTCACCTGCGCCGGCCTCCTGCCTCTCGCCCGGAGGACGACCTGAAACTCCAACACCACCACATCCGGGGCAACCACATCCGAGCGATCCTTGAGGAGCTGCAGTGCCTTAGCATGCTTTGGGTCCCTTGGGTTGACGCGAATAGGACCCCCGTATCAGCGACCGGCATGCCTCATCACCCACCTCTCGGCCCGTCTTTCCTCCTTGGCCTCGTCGTAGGGCTCCCGTACAACATCCCCCAAGCGCTCAATTGCGTTAGCCCTTAAGACGTTCTTCGTCACACATCTGAAATGTGTAATCACCGCGTTCGGGGTAATGCCTCCATCACGAGTTCCGCGAGCATGCTGGGCAGCTTCGCTCGATTGCCCGGCGTGACCTCGAACAACTTGACGTCGGGCCTAGACTTGACCGCGCCTATGAAGCCGCTAGCCGTTCGCTGGTGGATGACCGCAAGCAGCGGCTTGGGCGAGTCAAGCGCCGCCAGCACAGCGCGCCTGAAGCCCTCGCTGTGCACCTCCATCGGGGCGATCTCGTCTATCACCACGAAGTCCGCCTCCCTTAGCGCCCGCCCGATCGAGGCCTCGCTCATCTCGTCCACGTTCGCAACGTTCACGCGGTACTTGCTCACCTGGAGGCCCGAGGGCTGATCGACATGTGCTAAAATGCGCTCCTCGCCCGTCACGAGGTCGACCATCTTGAAGCCGAGCCTCTCGCCCCGCTCCCTGATCTCCGGGCAGTAAAGCCCCCCCGCTTTAAAGCCGCGCGCGCGCAGGAGTTCGACCGCGCCCTCGATGACCGATGTCTTGCCGCTGCCGGGGCGCCCGGTGATCAGGAAGTTGTTCGGCATTCCACCACATCGCTTGAAATATCCGCGACCAAACTTGTATGAGGGTGATTTGATAATAACGCTGTCGGGGGAGCGGGTGAGCAAGCAGCAACTGAGGGAGCGGGTGTGGCGGGAGCTGGAGGCCAAGGGCGTCGTCGCGTTTCCTAGGCCGGCTTGCGGGCGCATCCCGAACTTCATAGGCAGCGAGCTCGCCGCCGAACGCCTGCGCTCGCTTCCGGCCTACGCCTCGGCTAGGACGATCATGGCCAACCCAGATGCCGCGCAGCTTGCCGTTCGAGAACTCGCGCTGCGGGACGGCAAGCGCCTGCTGATGGCATCGCCCCGCCTTCGAGCCGGCTTCATCCTGCTCGACCCGAGGACCATCCGGGACCCGAGGCGAGCTGCGACGATCCGAGGGGCCCTCAAGCACGGGCGCAAAGTAAATGTCAGGCAAGTGAAAGTTGACTTGATCGTCGAAGGATCCGTCGCGGTCGATTTGAAGGGGGGTCGAGTGGGCAAGGGCGGAGGCTTCGGCGACCTCGAGGTGGCCATCCTCAGGGAGGTCGGCGCGGCGACGGACGACACGCCGATCCTCACAACCGTCCACGAGCTACAGATCGTCGAAAGCGTCCCCATGACCGAGCACGACGCGCCGGTCGACTTCATCATCACCCCCGGAAGGACGATCGAGGTAAAACGTGTTCATCGGAAGCCCAAGGGCATCCTCTGGGAGCTTTTGCCCCCCGATGGATTTAAGCGGATGCCAATCCTTGGCGAGATCAGGGCAAGTCGCCAACAGCCTCCTTAAAATTTGGCGTTCTAAATTATGGAAGTGTGAATTAAGGCGAGGTCGGAAAGTTGAAATGTCCTAGATGCGGGGCCCGTGATGCGCCCCCACACGCCTGCGCGATGGTCCCAAAGGTCATTTGGGCGTGCTCTAAGTGCGGATACTTCATCGGGGAGTAATCCTTTCCCCAAAGAAGGGGGTGTTTGCTTTAGGCCTGCCCACCGGAGGTTAAAAGAGCTAGAAAAACTTGGATTAGTCATAAGAACTCCAAAAAAAAGTGGGAACTATGTGCGAGAAACAAGCGCATAATGCCAACAAACCGCAAGAAATCGCGGGCGTGGACGAGGCGGGTAGAGTACCGAGGTCATGCTTGGTGCGCCCATAGGCCCAGTGTTTGGCCCGATGGTTCTTTGCGGTGCGATGTTTGAAAAAAAAGCGCTCGACGAACTCAAAGTTGCCGGCGTCAGGGATTCGAAGCTCCTGAGCCCGAGCAAGCGTGAAGCACTCGCCAAACTGATAGCCAAAAAGGCGTTGAAAATCGAGGTCGTCGAGCTCTCGCCTGCGGAAATTGACGAGTTGCGGCTCGTAAGAAAAATAAACCTCAACGAGGTTGAGGCCATGAATTTCGCCCGGATCTTGGATCGCCTGAAGCCGGAGATCGCCTACGTCGACTCCGCGGACCCGGACCCAAAGATGTTTGAGGGGAGGATCAGGCGCCACATGGGGGGTAAGCCAGAACTTGTGGTGGAAAACTTCGCCGACCGCAAATATCCGGCGGTCGCTGCGGCCTCCATCGTTGCGAAGGTCCGGCGCGACCAGCGCGTCGCGGAGCTGCGCCAGCGCTACGGCGACTTCGGCTCCGGCTACTCGTCGGACCCGAGGACCATCCGATTCCTCGAGCGATGGGTCCGCGAGCACGGAGAGCTGCCGGAGTTCTCCCGCCGCTCGTGGGAGACGGCGCGGCGCGTCGGGAAACAGATGAAACAGAAGTCGTGCGGCAAAGCGAAAGGGACTAAAAAATGTGAAAATTTTCACGATCGAGGGCGGGCTTGAAACCGTTTAAAATTGGCCCCCGATGTCCCCGACACAACTAACAACGAGCTTCATCGACTGTCTTTTCGACGTTCTTCGCTCGCTAACCCTCGATGGCGGGTTTTCTCGGGAGCCACCCACCTGTTTCACACCAGGGTTGGCTTCAAGGTCATCGTTAGGTGTTTCCGCCAGTTACTCCCCGAAGGACCCAATTTTGGTGTGTTTTTCGGTGGGCTTGCTCAGATGTGCCCGCGGTGATGCACCGGTGTTCACGAGTCGCACCAGCTCTCGATTCCCGCGGATATCCCTTCATCGCGATATAAATTTGGCTTTTGGTGATTATAAGGTTTAGACCATTGGTCCCCCCTTTTATAGGCCGCCTTGTCCAGCCAACCTGAGCGGGAGTTCCGGGGCGGGCTCCCTGTACAAAATCGTCAACACGGCGAGGAGCGCCCCGACGAGGACAAGCGGGCCAAACTTTAATCACGGCGTAAGATAATGCTTTCAACGATATTAGGCGGATTGTAGTAGATACTAGAAATATGTCAAAAATATTCGGTGAAAATCTTATTATTCTTATAAAGTGGCTTGTTCAAGAAAAATAAGTGCAATTAAAGCTGCATTGAACTAAAAAGCGAAAATTTTATATGGGGCTGAAATGAAGTATTATTGCGCCGAGAGGGTGAAACCGGGAAGGCCTCTAGAACCGACCCCTGTGGATCCCACTGGTAGGAACCCTAAGAGATATAGGCCAGTCTGGAGGGGTTCCGAACAGCAGGCTGTGGAGGTAGGTTCGAAAACGCTTGACGGGCTACAGCGTGGAAAGCCCGTAAGGGTAATCCGCACGATCCGTGATGGATCGGAACGACGTGGTTCGGCGGGCTGTCTGAAAAGGCGGTTCGCGCGGGCTACGTCGTCTGCAGCCATCGAGTGGCTGAGGTTTGGGCCTTTATCTCGGCGCCTTTTATCCGTCTAATTAACGGAAACTTAAATTTCGATAAAATTCAAACGAAAATTGATCGTGGTGTCCGCGTGAGCGTCATCCGTAGTTTTGATCCGTGGGGGGATCCTCTTTGTACCTGCCCGAAAAAATACAGCTTCGACCCCTACACCGGCTGTCCGCATTCCTGTTTGTACTGCTACATCACCTCTTACGTGCCTCGCGCCTTCGATTGTAGACCAAAGGAGAACTTGATCAAACGCGTCGAGCGGGACCTGGGTAAGATCGACAAACGTTGCGCCATAAGCATGTCCAACAGCTCCGATCCGTATCCGCCCATGGAGGCGAAGCTAAAGTTGACTCGATCTTGCCTCGAGCTTTTTGCACGCGAGTGCTGCCGCGTGCTCGTGATAACCAAGTCTGACCTCGTCGCGAGGGACGTTGACCTCCTCGCTCAAATGTCGGTTGCGGTGAGCGTGACGATCACAACGATGGATGAGGAGTTGAACAGGAAGCTCGAGCCCGGCGCACCGAGTTCAAGACGGCGGCTAACCGCCATGAGAGAGCTTGCCAACCATCAAGTATCGGTTACCCTGCGCCTCGATCCAATTATCCCATTCGTAAACGATGCTCAGTTCGAGGATGTAATCGAAGCCGCTGCTGCGTGCGGGATCGAGCACGTGACCTCCTCGACGTTCAAGTTGCGGCCCGACAACTGGCGGCGGATTCGAGATGCCTTTCCCGATGCCGCGGCTCGCATGGGGCCGCTTTATTTTAAACATGGTGGGCGATATCGCAACAGCTGGTATCTGCCCATTGATCTCAGGCGAAGGTTGATGACCCGAGCAAAGGCAACGTGCGATAGACTTGGGCTTACGTTCGCCACATGCCGCGAGGGGATACCCGAGTTGATGTCCGGGATGAGCTGCGATGGCAGCCACCTCGTCCGCATGCCCAGCTCCAACTAAGCTACTTTAGAACCTCCCCAGTTTTCAAATACCACAGGTAGAGGTCCAACTCAGCTAAGGATATGCCGAGTCTCTTCGCCAGCTTCGCCAGCTTCCCCTCGATCTCCAAATATTTTTTCCCTGTCAGAGTTTTCGGTGCCCGATCTATCATTCCGTGCTCGTGCATGACCGAGAGGATATGCCTATCCAAAATTGCTATGTCATCGAAGCCAACGTTCCTCAAAAAATGACTTGCCTCTTTGTAGCCGATGCCTTTTACATTTTTGACCAACCACTCCCTCGCGCTTTTGGCGTCCGAGAACTTTTTGATGATGTTTTTTATGTTTCTAAACCTTCTCGCCTCGCAGATGAACTCCGCCCTGTTGCTGTAAAATCTATGCCCCATTTTTCTGAGCCTGTTCATGAGCTCAATTTTTGATAATGTTGAGAACCCTTCGCTGCCCAACTCCCGCTGAATCTTTACTCCCAACTTGGCGGAGGAGTTGGCGGTTAGGATGCAAAAACAAAGCTCCGAGAACCATTCGTCCGTGCCTCTCCTCCCGAGCCCATTGAACATCCGCATTCTTTCGCCGACTATTCTGCTAACATCGCCCGAGCTCAGCGCCTTCACTTGCTCGACAAGCGCGTCTGCGTCCATCAAACCACGCTTTAGCCTAAGTTGCTACTTTATCCTCCAAAATTGTTGCTGGGTAAACCCTTGAGATTCAATCGGACGCATCTATTTTTAACCCTTGATGGGCCCCTTAAAATCATCAAAATCGTGATACCATTGAGCAGCCTACGGCGCGGTCGCTTCCACCGCCGCATCGAGCTGCCCTTGCGTGAATTTTAGCAACTCGTGCGCAGTACATGGGGGTATCTTCCAATCGTGCATCGCTGCATCTACTGGGCTTGCATCGAGCACTGAAAAGTTTGCCACCTGTTCGGGCGCGAGCGGCAGCGATACCAAGCCCGACTTCGGATTGAGGCTCATCGGTGCCAACAAAAGACCTCGCCTCAACCGAAGTTCGGAGAGGAGGCAGGTGTCCAATCCCATTTTAACAATAATCTGGGGGCCAGTTGCATCGATGCAAAAACTAGAGCATCGCTCGATCAAATAGCCCGCAATATATCTCGTTAGCGTTCCCTGAATGTCGCTTAATACTTCCACGTTATCGAACCCCGCGTCGTAGGGGATCGCCTCGAGGGGGATGATGAGATCGAAGCCGAGTTCGCCGGAGTACTTGACCCATGGCTCGGAAAGCCCACCATCTGATAGCGCATCCAACACGGCGATCGTAACCTTTTTGGCGAAATTTAATCCGCCATTGGTCGAGCGAATGGTCCAAACCAAATCATGGCCGAGCGAATGGTGTGGCTCCCGCGGCTGCGCGTAGCGCCAGTAGGATGCGTAAAAGGCCGTTGCGCCAGCGCGCAAAGCCAACTCTATCGTTGCCTCTGAGTCGAAAACCACCGGGCGCCCGCGCTCGGCATCCTCTGAGGTGAGGTAACGCTGTACGCTCTTGGTGCGTCGGTTGAAGAATGCGCACTCTCGCACGGCGGTGCCGTTGCCTGCACGCGCGAAATCCAGGATCGCCCGTTTGACGTCCGATCGTCTGTAGTAGTTCATTCCGCTCCCCTCGAACGGTTGGAGGGTGCTTTTAAGCGGTTTTGGGGGAGAGAGGTCACCGAAAGTAATCGTTTTTTTATACATATGCAACAAAAAAATAAGGATTAAACGGATTTTCTCAATATCGCAAGCTGAGTCTCGAGCTTGTTCGAGAATTCCTGATCATCAGACCAATCGAGGCGCACCAGTTCCTCCGCCGCCCGAAGTGTGCGATGGATGCGCTCGGTGACCTCTGGGCTAAGCCCGCCCCGCCCCGCAAGGCCGCAAAGTTCGGCGATCTCGCTGGTGAGCGAGGTCTGCTCCCCATGTCCCACCAATATAGACCTGCCCAGCGCTTCTTCCATCGCCCTCAACCTCAGATCCGCTGGCAGTATTGCATCAAAGCTATGGAGTTCCATCGGTTGCCAAGCCGGGCTTGAGAAGAATGAACTGAGCTTGGGTGCGGCTGCTGCTGGAACCGCTATGACGCTTTTTCCGAGCTTGAGGTGGGGGATGCCCGTGAGCAAGCCCGGGCTGATGTGCTGGTAAGTCTTCGTCGAGCCATCCCTGCCGAGGTACCTCACTCGGGTGGAAAAGCCGAAGAGTTTACGGTAAAACGATGTCCGCCTAGTGCCCGTGAACTTGATGTCAAAACTAAATACGTGGGCAAGGGTTTGGAGCCTTTTCGACATGTTTGATACATATGTAGCACAAAATTTAACTCTTCTCCTACCCCTTTATTTCCAGTGGAAGTTTATTGTAAAACTATAACTCTTTTTTGATACATGTGTACAATAATAACTATCTACTCAAAAATTAATTAAAAGTCCTCCAGAGGAAATGAAGGGTGGAGAATGACTCGATCTTAAAATGTGGTCGAATCCAAGATTGATGATGTCATGCTCACAAAGCTTTTAGCGTTTTAACCCCCCTTCTCCAGTGGTGGTTGCACGCCCCTTGGCGAAAAGCTCGAGCCCGCGACGCGCGGCACGAGCGAGGTGGTGACGGAACAAGAGCTACGCGACCTGCTCGAGCGGAAGGTCCCGACAGTTTATTGCGGCTATGAGCCTTCCGGCAAGATCCACTTCGGCCATGCGTTGACGGTACGAAAGCTCATAGATTTCCAGGAGCTTGGGGCTCGGGTGATAGTCCTGCTAGCGGACCTGCACGCGTACCTAAACGACAAGGGCACGCTGGACGAGATCCGCCGCATAGCCGACTACAACCGTCACTGCTTCATCGCCCTCGGACTCGACCCCAAACGCACCGAGTTCGTGGTGGGCTCCGACTTCCAGCTTCAGCCCAAGTATTTCATGGACGTTTTGCGGATGGCGGTCGACACCACGTTGCTCCGCGCGAGGCGGTCCATGGACATGATCGCGCGGCACCTCGAAAACCCGGATGTCGCGCAGGTGCTGTATCCCCTGATGCAGGCCGTCGACATGGCTTGGCTGGGCGTCGATGTCGCGGTCGGGGGGATCGACCAGCGAAAGGTTCACATGGTGGCGCGGGAGAAGCTCCCAGCCTTGGGCTATAAAAAGCCCGTCTGCGTGCACATGCCGCTGCTCCACGGCTTGGACGGCGCGGTGAAGATGTCCTCGAGCAAGGGGAACTTCATCGCGGTCGACGATGAGCCGGCAACAATCGAGGAGAAAATCGAGAAGGCCTTTTGTCCGCCGAAGCAGGTGAGGGACAATCCCGTCATCGAGTACGCGGAGCACGTCGCGCTCCCCGCCCTAGGTCACCTCGAGGTAAAAAGGTCGCCGCGCCATGGCGGACCGATTGAGCTCAAGGATTCGAGCGAGCTTGAAAGGCTGTACGCCGCAGGCGGGCTTCATCCAGCCGACCTGAAGGCGGCTCTCTCCGAGGCGCTCATCGAACTCTTGGCGCCGGTCAGGCGATATTTTAAAGAACACCCCAACGCTCGGCCGCCGGGGCCATCACGGGTGCTCTGAACCGACATTTGCAATGTTTTTAAGAGGAGGCGCCCCAACCAAGGTGAGGAGGCTGAGAAATGAGAGCCAAGCCGCGCTCGATAAGCATCACCTCCGGCAAAGGAGGAACCGGCAAGACCACGCTGACCGCGAACCTCGGCATCGCCCTCGCCAGCCTCGGCCGCGAAACCACCATTTTGGACGGCGACTTGGCGATGGCGAACCTCGCCCTAGTTCTTGGGATGCACAAATATGAGATGTCGTTTCTCGATGTGTTGGCGGGCAGGGCAGATGTCGCCGACGCGATATACGAGAATTACGGCGTCAAGGTCGTCCCGACGGGATTTCGCTTCGAAGATATCCACGATGCGCTCTCGAAGGTCAAGCGCGAGCGCGTTGAGGAGGTCGTCAGCGAACTCCTGCGGCAGACCGAGTTTTTGCTCATAGACGCGCCGGCAGGAATTGCCGACTCGACGATAATATCCATAGCAGCTGCTCGGGAGATGCTGCCCGTGACGAACCCGACTTACGCCAGCTTGGTGGACTGCTACAAGACGATCAGGCTTGCCAACGTGCTCGGTGCTTGGACCCGGGGTCTAGTGGTGAACCGCACGGGAAGATCAGCCGATCTTTCGCTCGCCGATGTGGAGCACTTAATGGGTAGGACCTTGGGGGCAATGCCCATCTTGGCAGCCCCGACGATCAAAAGGTGCTCGAAGCTGAGCGCGAGAGCGTGCCAGTTGTGGTGTACGAGCCTGAGTGCCCAGCTTCCGTCGCCATAAACGGGCTTGCCAAGATCATCGCGGGCGACGGCGACCTGCCATACGCGCCATCCGCCGAGGATGAGGTCAGCGAGACCGTCCGGAGGCTGACGCGCGCCCTCACCGGCCGACGCGCCTGATTCCACCGGCGAACCAAAGCAGCATCAGCGAGAAAAGTGCGGCAGATAGAGCGAGCTTCACGTACTCAATGCCGGTCCCTCCAGCCGGGCTAATGAAGCCTTCGACGAAACCGGCGATGACCAAGAGCATCAACGAGGCCGGCAGCAGGTTCTTCACATCGCGCCCGGCGGCCTTCAGGTCGATAAGATTACCTCGCTTGATCAGGGCTTTGGCAGCGCCTAGACCCAACCTTATCCCGCAGGTTGCTGCGACCAAGATCGCCGATAGCTCGATGAGCCCGTGGGGCAAGATCAACGAGAAGAACTCGAGCGAAGAGAAGTCCGTCGCTCTCCCCGCTAGATAAAACGGAAGATAGCCGAGCGCCAACCCATTTACGATGAGGACGAAGACCGGGAATATCCCGAATACCAACCCGAGCCCCACGATTTCTACGGTTATCGAGACGTTGTTCGCGATGACATGCGCCGCCAGCTCGAGTCCATTGGATATTCCAGACGCTTCGTTTTCCATCCTCTCCAGCTTTGGCTCGACCTCCCCCCTTATGACCCGGCCAGCAGCGCTCTCCCCGTAGATGCCCGCAAGAGCGCCGACCGCGATAGCGCACGCGAACGCGACCGTCACCAACGCAAGCAGGTGAAAGTTTCGGTGAAGCGACTTGATAAAATCCACCGCCAAATAGCGCCCAAGCCGCCTGCCCAGCGACATTTTGACAGGCATGTAAAGCCCCTAATTCATGAACTCATTTTTTGTCATGGTGGCGGCCAGTGAAATGAAGATAATACTCGCCACTAGGAAAGCCCTGTAAAGACCAAACTTGGGTAGGCAGAGGTACAGCGCCATGGCGAAACCAACGTTTGCTATCATGGCGAGAACGGCGCCCCGCGCCACCTGCGTTGCGAACTCCTCGCCCCGGTGGAGGCCGGCGAGAAATATTGTGCCACCCGCCCTGATCGGCGCCCCCGCGATCAAGCCGCCGTACAATGGGCCTAGCAAGGAGGCCATCAGTAGAGCCCCGGCCACGATGATGCCGCCGAAGATGAAGTCGAATGCGATTGTTTTTATTCTCGAGTCCATGGTTTGACCCCACTTCTTTTTACTTTCAGGACATTAAACTGTTGTCATAACTTCGTAACCACCGCGGCAACCCCTTTTGTACACCACTTGAGGGCCCAGCGAGCGAGCATATCCGACTTAGCGCAGATAAATATTGCCACCGTGCAGGTCGACGGCCACGACGAGGGGCCCGAAGTCACGAACTCGCAACACCCAAATCGCCTCCGCCGTCCCGAGGTCCTGCCATAACATCTTCTCGACTCCTTTGATGGCCCGTGCAGCTAGGACACCGGCACCGCCCGTGAAAGCGAGATATATGCAGCCCAATCGCCTAAGCTCCGACGCAACGTCCTCCCCAACTCCCCCCTTGCCGATCAGCGCGCGCACGCCAGTCAATTCGACAAATTCTGCCTGCATGCTATCGAGGCGGGCGCTGGTGGTGGGCCCGGCGGACAAAACTTGCCAGCCCCCCCTCGTTTTCATCGCCAAAGGCCCACAATGATAAATCGCCGCGCCGCGTAGGTCGAGCGGCAACCGTTTACCCGAGCGGAGGGACTCCAGCGCTCGGGCGTACGCTTTATCGCGAGCAGTGATGATCCGCTCGCTGATGCTGACGAAGTCGCCAACTCGAAGTCGCTTTATCTGTCGCTCATCAAGCGGCGGTCTCAGTTTTGTAGCATGGGGGACGAAAATCACGGAACTTCCACCACCAGTCGATCGTCGACAAGCCTAGCTGATGCCCGGCGCGCGGCCCAGCATTGAAAGTTGATCGCGACTGGCAGGCTGGCCATATGGCATGCTGCCTTCTCGACGTGGACCCCAAGGACCGTCGTCCTGCCGCCTAGACCCATGGGTCCAATGCCGAACTCGTTGGCCGCGTCAGCGAGGCGGAGCTCAAGGTCGGCGAGCCCCCGATCTCTGTTCGAGGTGCCCAACGGGCGCAGGAGCGCCCTTTTGGCGAGCAGGCAGGCAACGTCCGCGGAGCCCCCCACGCCGACCCCCACAATCGTAGGCGGACAGGGCTTGCCCCCGGATTCAGCGACGGCGAACAAGACGGCGCGCTTAATTGCCGCTTGGCCGTCGGTGGGTCTGAGCATATAGAGCCTGCTCCAGTTTTCGCTACCGGCGCCCTTGATAAGGATGTCGATTTGTAAGTGTTTGCCGCGGATTAGGTCAATATGGACGATCGGCTGGCCCGCATTAGATTTTTTTCCGGTGAGTGGATCGACTGCATTCTGACGAAGTGGCACAGCCCGTGCCGCCCTTTTGATGGCATCCGATAACGCCCGAACTAAATCGAAGCCGAGATCGAGCTCCGAGCCCAGTTTGACGAAGAAAATTGGGATGCCGGTGTCTTGGCAAATCGGCACCCCGAGTTTTCGCGCGAGTTCTAGGTTCTTGAGCATGCAGTCGAATTGCACCGTGGCAATTTTATTTCGCTCACGTTTTCTTGATCGCTCAATCGCATCAACGATGTCTTTTGGTAGCGTCGTCGCGGCTCGCTGAAGCATCTCGACTACGACATCACGGAACTCGTTTTTAAGTGGCATGCGATCGACTCCAAATAGGTTTGATAACATTAAAACACCTTCGCGAGAATGCTTTTTGTTTGAGATGTGGGCCTACCATGCTCCTAGTCGACTTAACAACTGGCAAAACCTTGGCGAACGAGGTCAAATTAGCGGGCACAATTTGGCAGATGTTTCTCGGTCTGATGTTTAAGGGCGGATTTCCAGCCGACCGAGCTTTGCTTTTTAAGCTGCCGAGGCCCGGCAAATACAGCGTTCACACATTTTTTGTCGCGGTTCCGATCGACTTGATATATCTCGACTCCGGTTTCACTGTTGTTGAGCTTCGCGCGCATCTTAAGCCTTGGCGCATCTACAGACCGAAATCTATCGCAAATTATATCATCGAGCTTCCAGTGGGCAGCATCGCACGTGCAGGCGCTGAGATCGGGCATAAGGTGGCTCTGAAGGAGGACACCGATGCATAAAAAATTTCATGCCTCATAGGAATGCTGGTGCATAACAGCCCAATAGTAACACATAAATTATAGGAAAAACGACAAAAAATGGGCTGGCCGAGCTGGCGAGGGGGTGACATCAGGCGGTGAGCAGGTGGAAATCCCCGAAGCGCTGGCGGCGGCAGCGGCATACTTGGCTTCTGAAATAAATGCCGATGCGATGCTTGCATTGATGGAAGATGGGAGGGCATACAACCCGACATTTCAGGAGATTTTCGACAGATTCATGATCCGAAATACGACAAATTCTCACAAAAAGAGGATCAAATTTGTTATAGCAACGTCAGATCAGGAAACTTACGAAAAGCTAAGTACTCGCTCACAGACCAAAGTTATTAAACTCGCTTTGCAGCCCCCAGGCAGGATTAGCAAAATTCAACACGCGATATGCAGTGGCGTACAAAAGGGTGTTTTCTGGCCAGGCGAGCTCATAGTATGTTTAACTGGAGACGGTTTCTTGGGTGGAATCGATACACTTTTTGTTCATCGAGTCGTGGGGTCCGAGTCAACGTTTGCAGAAATGATCGAATCAGATCCGGTACTATGCGCGGTCGTCGAGATAGCGATGGAACTGGGCCGAGATGGTTACCACGGCCAACCGATAGGCACGGCATTCATGGTAGGCGACAGCAAGGCGGTTCTGAGACTCTCAAATCAACTCATGTTAAACCCGTTTAGGGGCCATCCTCCAGCAATAGTCACGGATAGGAAAGACAAGGAAATCATTAAGAAGTATGCAGTATTCGATGGCGCATTTATCGTGAACGATGATGGGCGAGTTTTGGCGGCGGGACGATATCTAAGCGCGAACGCCAAGGTTGACATCCCTCGCGGCCTCGGAACCCGCCACACAGCGGTAGCGGCGATGACCGCGGCGACAAATGCCAAAGGGGTCACAGTTTCCGGGGAGGATGGCGCAGTGAGGATTTTCGAGCACGGCGAACTCAAGGCGAAGATCAATCCCAAGAGCAAGACATTAACCGAGATATTGATAGAGTAGGCCGCTAGCCAGTTACATATTCAAGCGTTTGCGGAAGGCCCCACTTTAGCTTGAATTTACGCCGGAAATATTTCAGGACATTTTCGACATCGCGCCCCAACAGCTCTTTTGCATTACGATGGCTGGTCGGTACCCATTGGGGCCAATCTATGATCAACACTTCACCGCTGGGCTTGACGACGATATTATGTTCGCTAAGGTCTGCGTGCACGATGCCCAGTTGATATGCTCGCTTAACGTTTTCGATTACATCCTCGAGCACGATACCGGGCTCGGTTATACCTGCAACGTTTGCAAGCTCCACACCATCTATTAGCCCCATCACCACGACGTGACGATCAATTGCGATCGGTTTCGGCACCGAGACATGTGGGTGAAGCCTTTGTAGCGCGTCGAACTCGCGTTTAGCAGCCGATCGCGAGGCGTAAACCCAACTGCAACTGGGTGCATAAGGGCGAAGTTTTTTGACACGGGTAAAGCTCGTCCGCCCCAGGCGATTAAACTTAACCGCAACTTTTGTACCATCCGGCATGAGCGCATCGTAAATGTCGGCTTCCTTGCCTATGCCGAGTGGGTTACCAAAGGCCTCGAGCACGCTTCTTTCGACCAGTGCCCTAAGCGCTAGTGCATCGTATCCAGCTGGCAGAAGCCTATAGCCGACATAGCCGGTCGTTCGGCGCACTATCAGCTTGAACTTGCTTAGTCTGTCGAGTAGGTAATCCACATCTTTTGATGCAAGCCCGCTTAATACGGACAGTTTGTCAACTGGGACGAACTCATAGTGGCGCATCCCTCGCTCCATTACGGCGAGCATTTTGAAGTCATCAGGCCGCAGCTGCTTGAACACATTGATTGCTTGCAGGATCATTTTCTCAAAAAGCTATATTTGTTCAGCGGCTAAAACAGTTTGAGGGGACATCGGTGCGTTATGCGACCTTGGCCGAGGCCTTTGAGAAGCTCGAGAAAACCTCAGCGTATCTTGAGAAGAATGCCATTATCGCAGATCTGTTGAGGAAGACACCTGCCAAAGACATGGAGATGGTCGTCTCACTTTTGTTGGGCAAAACATACCCAACCTATGTGTCTAAGGAGACGGGCGTTGGTCCGCAGCAGCTAAAAAAGGCGTTGGCCCAAGCCTCGGGCTACTCATCCGCGGATATAGATAGGCTTTTGAAAAAAGTCGGCGATTTGGGCGAAGTTGCCCGACAGCTGCAGGAGAAGAAAAAACAGGTGACATTGTTCGCGGGACACTTAACAGTAGAGAAAGTTTTCAATAACATCAAGGCGCTGCCTGAGATCGCAGGCGAGGGCTCAGTTGATAAGAAGATATCCGCGATCGCTGAACTCTTGGCCAGCGCGTCTCCGCTTGAGGCTAAGTACGTGGTTCGCACAGTGTTGGGGGACCTCAGAATAGGCGTGGCAGAGGGGCGTCTCCGCGATGCAATAGCCAGCGCATTCAACGTTTCCCCAGATGTTGTTGAACATGCATACATGCTGACAACAGATTATGCCGTTGTTGCTAAAGCCGCCGCAGCTCGAGGCGAGCGGGGTTTGGAGGAACTTGGGTTAGAGGTCGGTCACCCAGTCAATCCGATGCTGGCGCAGCGCGCTGAAACTCTGGAGGAGATACTCGAACGCATGGGTGGCAAAGCTGCATTTGAGATCAAGCTCGATGGTATTAGGATTCAAGCCCATAAGGACGGAGATCAGATAAGTTTGTTCACACGCCGTATGGAGGATTACACGTCCATGTTCCCAGACTTGATAGAACCGCTGCGTCAAGCGCTGAAGCCCAAACGCGTGATCGTCGATGGGGAACTCGTCGCGATCGACAAGCGGACGGGCAAGCCAATGCCGTTTCAGGAGGTCCTAAAGCGGCGCCGTAAGTACGAGATCAAGGAAGCCATAGAGCAACTCCCAATCGAGATGCACATATTTGATGTGATGTTTTGCGAAAAGGAGTCCATGCTCGACCGACCGTACACCGAGCGCAGAACGGTACTCGAGAAAATCGTCGAACCGATAGCCGGCAAGGTTCTAGTGGTCGAACAGATAGTCAGCGGTGATCCAGACGAAATTAAGACCTTCATGAACAAGTCCATCGGCATGGGACATGAGGGGCTGTTAGCAAAGGATTTAAAGGCAAATTATCGCGCCGGCAGACGCGAGTTCGTCTGGTTGAAGTTAAAGCCGACAGTTGAAACCCTTGATCTTGCGGTAGTTGGTTCGTTCGCGGGCAGGGGCAAGCGCGCCGGCACGTTTGGCAGCTATTTACTTGCTGCCCGCGATTCAAAGACCGATAAGCTTTACACGGTGACGAAGCTTGGTAGCGGGTTCACCGATGAGCAACTTGAAGAGTTTACGAAAGAATTTAAACCACTAATAGTAGATAAGAAACCCGCGAACGTAGTCGCCGAAATTGAGCCAGACCTTTGGCTAAAACCCAAAATCGTTTTTGAGATTATATACGAGGAAATCCAGAAGTCGCCGGCAGAAAAACATACGAGCGGATTCGGCCTGAGATTTCCGAGGTTTGTGAAGTTGCGCGAGGACAAAAGCGCCGACGAGGTAAACACGGTCGAGGAGATAGAACATCTTTACCTTGAGCAGCAAAAAAGAAAAACGAGGAAATAAAGATCGGATTCATCAGCCAACGAGTTCGGCGAATACATGGTTCTCGAACTCTTCTAAAAATTTTTGTAATTTGCTTTCCTCAACTTGTGCGCCGCAAGCAACGGCGTGTCCGCCGCCCTCGCCCCCCACGGCTTTGGCTGCTTTACGGATGGCTTGTGCCATGTCCAAACCCTTTAGAAATAAGAGCTTTGAACATCGCGCCGAAATCCTTGCCACGCCTTGGCTTCGAACGATGCCCAAAATCGGTTTATACGGGTCACATGCGCGATGTCCAAGTGCCATACTAGCTACTGTTCCGATGAACGTATCCTTTAGTACGCCAGTAGCATCAAAGTACTGCAAATAGCCGCGGGGCGTTTTCATGAGCCCTTCTTGTTCGACGAATTCCATGCCTTCAGCTATGCATCGCCTATAATACCTGATTAGGTTTAGCATCGCTCTGTAGTAAACCTTACGGTCTCCTCTGGCAACCTCAAAACCGATCAACGGTTGCTCATGGCGCGCAGTCGAGTTAATGCACGTTGCAAATTCATCAGCACCCCTGAGCATCGACCGCTCGTTTTCCTTTAAGAGGGTGTGGGCTTCTCCTATTATCAACCCTGGTACGTAAGCGACTAGCTCCTCCGGTACGTGCATGAAGGCCCTTGTGATGAGTTCGGTCGCCAGCCGCCGTTTCTCCTCATCGGTAAGGTCAACGGGGCGCCTCCAACCATACTCGCCTTTGATTGGAATGTTCAGATCCTTGAGCAACGTTATGCAGCCAGCAGCCGAGTTGCTTACGCCGGGTATAGGGGGATCGGTGAGGGTTTCAAGCGCCTTGAAAATCGGTCTAGTATGGCGGCCATAGAGTAACAGGTCAGTTTTGTGCATCAAAACTCCAGCTTTGACCCCATCTTGCGCAATCTGGCGGTTGTAGCCCTTTAACTTACCCCATGCATTTTGGATGTCACCGATCGCCCCGACGATGGCAAGCGCAGAAAGATCAGTGTTAGCAGGATCTAGTTCGCAAGCGATCGTGTACGCTACGCCAGCCCCACTTATCTCCTGAACGCCATCAAGGCCGCAGCTATGCGCGTTTATATGGATGAGTTCAGGCCAGTCATCCGCCTTTTCTGGCTCATGGTGATCAGCAACGATGACATCGTGCCCCCTGAACTTCTCTCCGACATTTCGTAATTGTGAACTACCGAGATCGGTAAATACGGTTAGATCAGCGGGGTCAAGTTGATCAGTAACGTCGCGGTATAGCATGTGGACGAATTTTGTATGATGTTCGATATTCATACGTTTGAGTGCAGTTGAGATAATTGCGGCGGCACAAACGCCGTCCGCATCCATATGCGAAATTACGGCCACGGAATCATTGCGGTGAGCGCGAATTAATCGAGCGGCATCCCTTGCTAAATTAAGCATCCACGACCCTCAATCGTAAACTTTTATGATGCTTGTCACTTTTAAGCAGTTGCAACAATTATCAACTGGCGTTTGGATGCGCACGATCGAGCTTCGAGGAAAAAGTGTGGTGTTAATAGATCAGACGAGATTGCCGCACGAGCTAAAGCTAGTTAGATGCAAAAGTGCGGATGAAATAGTTCGCGCCATAAAAACGATGCGGATAAGAGGCGCGCCAGCATTGGGTGTAGCCGCTGCGATGGCCTTGGCCATAACGGCCCTGCGCAGTCGAGCTCGCAACAGGGAAACTTTATTGCGTGAACTCGAGCGCGCCGCAAATAAGATCAGACTGACGCGCCCAACTGCCATCAACCCCTTTGTTAGCTTGGAACGCGTGTTAAGCTTGGCCCATGCCACATCTGGAGATGCGAAGGGGGTACGCAAAGCCATTGTGAACGAGGCCCGAAGGATTGCGGATGAGGATGTCGAAACTAATAGGCGGATAGGCAAGCACGGCGCAAGTTTGCTCACAGATGGCAGCGTGGTGCTGACACATTGTAACACCGGAGCTCTTGCGTGCGTCGATTATGGAACGGCTTTAGGCGTTATTCGGGCCGCACAGGATCAGGGTAAAAAAATAAGTGTGCTAGCAACCGAAACTCGACCGCTGCTACAAGGGGCAAGGTTAACGGCGTGGGAGTTGATGAGGGACGACATTCCGGTCACCTTGATAACGGATAATATGGTCGGCTATTGCCTTTCAAAAAAACTTGTCGACGCGGTAATCGTGGGCGCCGATCGTATCCTATCAGATGGGCATTTGATAAATAAGATTGGCACGTACGTACTCGCAGTCTTGGCAAAGCACCACTCAATCCCATTTTACAGCGTCGCGCCGACATCCACATTCGACCTCAATAGCAAAGTTGAAGACGAGGTTATCGAAGAAAGAAAGGCCGAGGAAGTCACAACAATTGGGGGGCGTAGGATCGCACCGAGGGGGGTGCCAGTATTAAATCCGGCTTTTGACATTACCCCGCCTAAATTGGTAAGCGCATTTGTGACGGAAAAGGGCATCATATGGCCACCATTTGAGAAAAATATTCGTGAAACTATTGGGGATAGACAACATTTTCAAAATATGATTATCGGAGTTTTAAGCGCCAGCAAGAATAGCAAGAATAATTTCACCGGATGTAACTGACCTCTTCTTCGCTAGCTCGTAGCAATCTTGGCTTTGGCGGTTTAAGCTTTGGCAGGGCAGGAGCATATCTATGGAGGTTCGTTAAGTCCAGTTTGAAACTCAGAACCTTTGAGAGAACTTGTAAAACAGCCTCCGTGGCGCTAACGTCGAGAAGTCCGCCCCCCGTGGCGCCGAGCAGGCAAAATCCTCGTAGGCCCCTTGCCCTTGCCAGCCCAAGGAGTAGGCCGTTCATCCCCACTATCGTGCCACCGTCCAAGAGTTCAATGCCATGCTTGTGAAGCAGTTCAGCCATTTCGGCGTCTGTGGCGGTACCGACCACGGACGATCTTGATTCGTAAGGCGAAAGCATGTACGCTGCCATTGTGACTACCGTATCGCTCTCGTGCCGCATGGCGACATCTAAAATTTCGCTGGATAACTTATAGTGTCCAATTGATGAGGTCGCTTGGGCATCCGCAGTGGCTAGGATAACGTCTTTCTCGGTTCCATCCGGTCTGCAGTAGCAAAAATCAACTTTGAGCGTCTTGACAAGTCCATCCTCGCGGACGACCCACTCCGGAAAATGCTCAGAGTAGAGTTCCGCGAACCTCTTCGCATGAAGCTCATGCATGAGGTACTCAACCGCAAGTTTGCCTATGTGCGCAATGCCCGGCAAGCCAGCGATAAGCAGGGATTTTTTGAGCTTTGGTTTTTCTAGATAGTTCAGGTATGCAGACATAATTGTTAGTATGCGGTGCTGGGATTTAAGTGTCACGACTAACTCAAGTGTAATCATATGAAGCTCGTGCCCATTGGAAATGGCGAAATTCGAGTTTTGCCGCTTGCATTTGAGAGCTTTGGTGTTCGCGGCATGGCGACGCTAGTCGAAACCGATGATATTAAGTTAGTTATCGACCCAAGCTCCGCGCTTGGGCCGCGGTTCAGACTCAATCCACATGAGCGCGAGTATGTGGCACTTTCCAAGACGCGGAGAATGATATTGGATTTTGCACGCGATGCCGATGCATTAACAATTAGCCATTACCATTTTGACCACTACCTACCAAACTTTGAAAATTGGTTATGGATATGGAGTTCTCCTGAGCTAGCAGAGGAGCTCTACTCGAACAAGCTAATCCTAGCTAAGGACATAAGCGCGAACATCAACCCCAGTCAGCGCAAGCGAGGCTACATGTTCAGGAAGCTCAACCTCAATTTCGCGAAGGAGATTCGGGTCGCAGACAGGCGGAGCTTTAGATTTGGTGGCACGACGCTCGAGTTCTCCAAACCAATTTACCATGGCCCAACTGGTTCTAAGCTAGGATACGTGCTAATGTTAACAGTTCGGACGCAAAACAGCTGTTTTTTGCATGCGCCCGATATTCAAGGTCCCATGTACGACGAGTCACTTCGGCTCATCTTGGCACAAAAACCGGATATGATGTTTATGGGCGGTCCACCGATTTATCTTAGCTTTAAGTTCAATAGCGATGACCTTGCGATCGCACAGCGCAACCTAACAACGCTGGCGCAACATGTGCATCAGCTCGTCGTCGACCACCACCTATTGCGCTCGCTTGACTATCCTGAGTATTTGAGGCCCGTAGCAAACGTCGCTGAGAGAGCCGGCAATCGGGTGCTCACAGCTGCGGAGCTAATCGGTCAGGAACCATTGCCGCTAGAGGCAAAACGTAAGGAGCTGCATCAGCGGGAGCCCGTCGCACGCGAGTGGTATGAGCGCTTAGAGCGAGGCGAGTTCAGGCGCGGATTTTGAACAGCAGCCCAGTCGATCGATGATTTGCAAAGTTAATCGAGTTCCCAATATTCATCGCACAAGGTCCAGCGTTGTATCATCACATGCTTTTGGGCGCAATAATGCCCAACAAGTTAAGAGCGTTACGCAAAACTATTCTAGCGCAGTTGACCAAATGCAGGCGAGCCCCTCGGAGTTCGACCGTTTCCGCCTCTATTACGGGTGCAACCTCGTAGAACTTATTGAATTCTAATGCAAGTTCCGCCGCATATAACGCCGGCATGTTTGGCTGCAGTTTCTCGCCAGCAGTTCGCACTACCTCCGGCATTTTTGCCAGAAGTTTTATTAGCTTCTGCTCCTCCGGTAACTCAAATTTGTCGTACGGATGTTTGCCGCCGAGCTTTCCCGCCTTGCGCAGGATGCTACACGCGCGCGCATGCGAATACTGAACTGCGGGCGCGCTATTTTGTTCAAAGTTGAGCGCTTCTTCCCACTTGAAGACGACTTTTTTTTCTGGAGACGTTTGGATAAGCGAAAAACGCACAGCCCCAACGCCGACAAGCTCGGCCACACATCGCTTGAATTTTTCACTTGCATCGGGGTTGCGTTTATCGACCTCAACATAAGCCCTCTGGACAGCTTCCTCGATCACCTCATCGACGGAATACCCCACCCAAGTTCCGCGCCGACCCGAAAATTTTCCAGTTGGCAACCACACATGCTCATAAGCGAGATGGTGAGAGTTTTGATACTCGCTCTTCAGACCGAGTGCCATCAATGTCGAGAATACAACTTGTTGCGGAAACTTTTGCTCTGCTCCTATGACATTGATAACCTCATCTGCCTGCCCAAACTTGCGGCTGAGCTTGCCCCCCCGAGATGTAGTGTAAGTTCGGGTACCATCAGGACGCTTCGAGTGATACTTAAAGAGAAGGCCAGCTTTGGTCCGCCCGAACTTCCAGAGCTGATAAGCTATGTCCCTGGCGGTGTAAACAGCAGTGCCATCGGAGCGCACGAGTACCTTATCCTCGATCCCGAAGTCTGACAACCTCAAGATTAGAGTGCCGGCGCGCTCCCCGGTGCCCTCGACAATGTAAGGTGTCTGGCGCAATCTGGCAAGCACCTCTTGGAGGATGCCGGAACGGGCGATATCGCTCTCCCACACAAGTAGGTCGTAGCTGATGTTTAGGCGATCCGTCGTTTGCAGGTTAGCTTTAACACATCGCTCGGAGAGTTGCCTCGCCATCCGTGCTAGCCTGCCCTCGCCGCGCTCGAGTTCCATTAGGATTTCCCGCACGTATCGCTCAAGTTCGGGCTCACCCCCCAATCGACGATGGATATCAATGTAGAGCATGCCAAGTGTATGGTCGAATTTTGCGCGCGGTTTCTTTTTGATAGTTTGGTAGGCGCATAGCGTTTGCGCGACCTGCAGCCCCATGTCGTCGATGTAATTTTGAACTTCGACCTCGTATCCCAAGGCGCGCAGGATTCTAGCCATGGTATCCCCGATCACCGCGTTGCGCCCGTGGCCAATGTGAAGTGGCTTCGTGGGGTTTACGCTGGTATGCTCGATGATGGCTTTCCGCCCCCGACCTATCGGTAAGTGACCATACTTAACGTCGGCTTGTTCAATCGCCCGCAAAGTTAGCTTAGCAAGCTTTGAGATATCGACGAAAAAATTTACGTAGCCGTTGGTTGCCCTGACTTGTGCGATGAGGCCAGATGGTTTGATGGCCTGAGCGATTTCTGCAGCAAGCCATGTGGGCGACTTGTGTAGAGTTCGGGCTAACTCGAAGCAAACCGTCGTCGCGAGGTCGCCGAGGGAGGGGTCGGGGGGCTCCTCGAGCATTTGTTTGAGTTCCTTAGGTGGCTGCCAGCCCAGTTGAGAAAGTGCCGCCGCGAGGGCTTTTAAGACTTCATCCTTGAATTCTCCCCAGGGATTAGCTGTCATGGGCCTCAAAACCATGTAGTTCGCACAGCTCAATAATTTAATGGCCCCCCTCCCAATTATCTTTTGGGACATTTATGATCCTTCACGTCGGCATCGATGATACAGATTCTAGAGCCGGGATGTGCACAACTTACGTTGGTGCGGCAGTCGTGGATAGGTTAAAGGGGCGGGGCATCAACGTCCTCGACTTTCCTCGATTGATTCGGTTAAACCCTCAGTGTAAGTTTAAGACAAGGGGGAATTGCGCGATCGCCTTAAAGGTCGAAGTTTCAGATGACCAACTCCCCATGGTGAAGCGAGTGGTCCTGGACACGGTAAGCGAGCTCGCCGAACTCCACCATGATACCACCAATCCAGGGGTCGTTTTTTACCAAGCGGACAAGGTCCCGCCCAAGCTCAGAGCCTTCTCAAAAAAAGTGGTGCAGGATATCGTGACGATCGAGGATGCGGAGGCCCTCGCCCGAGAGCTTGGGGCGGAGGCGCATAAGTTCAAGTTGGGTCGGGGCATAATCGGTGCGCTGGCCGCGATAGGCAACACGTTAGAGCGAGATCGGACATTTGAGCTCGTCGCATATCGAACGCGCGAGAACTGGGGCACGCCCAGAAGGGTGGACGTTGCGTCCGTCGAGGAGATGAACGCCAAAACCTTTCCCAATACCTTTGACAACCTTGATCCCACGACTGACGAAATCAGGATCACGCCTCACACGCCATGCCCCGTCCTTTACGGCATTCGGGGGGAGAACCCCGAGGCGGTGGCGGAGGCGCACGGGCTAATTAAAGCGCTGGAGCCGATCGAGCGCTGGATCATCTACAAGACAAACCAGGGGACGGACGAGCATCTGAGGCGAGCAAAGGTCGCCGAGATCAAGCCGTTTTGGTCGGTTATCGTCGAGGGCGTCGTATGTGAAAGGCCAAGGGTCATCGCTGGGGGGCATGTAATTTTCAGGATCCGCGATGACACGGGAGAAATCGATTGCGCCGCCTACGAGCCCACCCGCCAGTTCAGGGAGGTCGTGAAAAAGCTGCAGGCCGGAGATGGGGTGAGGGCTTACGGCGGGGTCAAGGAAAAGCCAGGATTACCGTTGACGATAAACCTAGAGAAAATTTCGATTTTGGGGCTTATGCCCATCTTAAGGAAGGTCAACCCAACCTGCCCAAGATGCGGCAAGCGGATGAAATCCGAGGGTAGGGGCAAGGGATATTCGTGTAAGCGATGCAAAACTAAGGCACCTGTGGAGGCGGCTAAGCTGGTGAAATTGCCGCGTGAGATCGGGCCGGGCACATTTGAGGTTCCTCCCAGAGCCCGCCGCCACTTGGCTCGTCCTCTTATAAGGGTCAAGCCGGAGGAGCGCGAGTACTGATGCGCGAGCACAGGAAGATCGAGCACGTTGGGATCAAGCCCAGCATGAGGGTTGGGGAGCTCGTGCGCGAGATGGGTAAGTCCGGGGTGTTTGGCGCTGGCCGCATAGCCGAAGCCGCCGATGTCTACCGCGGGATGGTCGATTCGGATGCCACCATCTTCATGGGCTTAGGTGGGGCGCTCGTGGCGGGCGGCCTTCGTCAGGTCATTACAAAGGCCATAAAACATGAGCTCGTCGATGTGATCGTCACCACCGGCGCAAATGTCGTGCATGACCTAATCGAGGCATTCGGCGGCCACCACCTACGCGGTGAGCCGTTCGTCGACGACGCTAGGCTTCGAGAGCGCGGGGTAAGTCGCATATACGATACCTATGTGCCACAGCGTGCGTTTGAACTGTTTGAGGATCGCATCCAACCCCTGCTTCGTGAAGTAACAAAACATGACACGCGCATGTCATCGGCCAAGCTCCTGCGCGAGATAGGGCTGCGCCTCCGGGACAGGGACTCGTTCATAGGGGCAGCCGCCAAGCGTGGCGTGCCCGTCTTCGCCCCGGCGCTGGTGGACTCTATTTTTGGGATCCAAGCTTGGCTTTTTGCCCAAGATCATGAGATAGTCCTCGACGGCCTGCTCGATATGAAGGAGATGATCGAACTCGCGCATCGGGCGGAGAATTCTGGGGCATTGCTCTTGGGCGGCGGGGTGCCAAAGAATTTCATCTTCCAAAGTAAGTTATTGGCGCCTACGCCCTTCAGGTATGCGATTCAGATTACCATGGATCGCCCAGAACACGGCGGGTTAAGCGGCGCGACCCTCGAGGAGGCCAAATCTTGGGGCAAGGTCGCCCCCGACGCGAGGCTCGTGACGGTGATAGGCGATGCCACAGCCATATTCCCGATGTTGATCGCCGCGGTGCTTGCGAGAGGAAAGAGAAAAAAGCCCTAAAACGTTAAGTTGAGCTTTCACTATAAGGCCTTAAATCCCAGCTATTTTGGTTTCCACCTTCTACAATTAGAAGGCACCCGCCACAGAGGCGATGGTGACCATGGCGCCGATCAGCGGGAGCAAATCGTGGGTGTTCCCCGTCAAATTTCGAATTTCGGAGCCGAGTCGAAATCGGAAAAGCACCACCCTTCCGCCAACCGAGATCTCGAACGCCGAGTGCCCGAGCCATCTTATTGAGTAAGCAGTCACCTTTCGACCCCAAAACCCTTCGATCGAGAAGTTATAAGACATTTGAGGCTGGCAGGTTAACTTATGAGAGTTGTAGGCCTCGATCTAGCGGGCGTTCCCACAAACCCCACTGGTTTTGCATCGCTCTCCGATCGCGCGTTCGAGACGAGGCTCGTTTACCCCGACGACGAGATTTTGGATCCGTGCACGCGTGATCGGCCAGCAGCAGTTGCGATCGACGCCCCGCTCAGCCTGCCTCTGCGCGGCAATCTCAGGCAGGCGGATGCTTCGCTCATCGCCCGAGGATTTCGGGTCTTCCCGCCGACATTCGCCGGCATGAAGGCCCTCACCGCGCGCGGCATGCGCATCGCAGACGAACTTCGCGCCAAGGGGATTAAAGTCATCGAGATCCATCCGCGAACCTCTGGCGCGATACTGTTCGGCAGCCCAGATAGGCAGGTCTGGGTTTCGGAGCTTCAAAAAGGGGGCTGGAAGCTGAAATCGGAGGCAAGCGAACACGAGATCGATGCGATCGTGGCAGCGTTGACCGGCTGGCTTTGGTTGAGGGGAAAATCAGAGGCCGTGGGAAACTCGCAGGAAGGTGTTGTAGTTATCCCGCGCGGTCGGCTATGAGCTCGCGGACGCGCGCAATTGTATGACAAAGGCTAGAAACCCCCACCCCGAGGGTGCTCGCAAGCTTTCGTATGGTGGTCCTCTCACCGGTGGCCTCCGCCGCAACATAAAGAATCGCGGCCGTCAACAATGGTGCGGGTTTTGTTTGCTTTAAGTTGCCGGGGAGCATGCCGCAGAGCTCATGCGCGCGCATGACCGTCGATCTCGGCAAATCGAGCTTTGATGCAAATCTGTCGATATAATCCTCCGCTAGGGGGCGCGGTACCTCTAATCTCAGCTTTCTCATGAGCAGTTTGGTGATGTGCCGCATGCTCCTTAGGGCTACTCGATCCTGTAGATTGGCGCGCGATGCTAGAGCGCGCACTATTTCACCCTCCGTGCGGGCCACGCCTCGTCGTCTGCACGTTATGAACGTGAGCGCAGCCAAAACCTGCCAAGTACCCCTGCCCATCGTCAGTCTAGCTGTTTTCGCCTTTCGATAGAGAGTGCTTATCTCCGCCTTTACAGCCTTTGGCAGCGTAAGGTCCTCGCATAACTTATCCAGCTCGATCAGCGCCTCGCGTAAGCTCTTCTCCTCATAGCTACTTGCGCGGGAGCGCCGTTGCCATAGGCGCAGGCGGCGCAATCTTGCCCGCCAGCTAGGTGAGAGGTCCTCCGACCAGTCCAGTTTGCTGCCGAGGCCCAAATCGTGCTGGGTGATGTCTATGCCAGCCGTGACGTCCGCTCGCGCCGCCCCTTCGCTTGGTTTAAACCTCCACTCCGGACCCGGTTCAAGCAGCCTTTCCATGATTACGAGCCCGCAGCGCGTGCAGATCTGCTCGCCCCTGATTTGGTCATGAAGCACAGCCGAGCTGCCGCAGGAGGGGCAGCGCAAATTTGGGCCTCAAGCTTAAGGGAAATTTTGCATTTATAAAATACAACCGACCAAGTGGATTGGGGCCCAAATTTGACCGAGCGTTACGACATCATTGTCATCGGCGGTGGACCGGCGGGCCTATCAGCTGCGAAGGCCGCCGCAGCGGAGGGCGGAAAGGTACTCTTGCTAGAAATGCAGTCCCAAATAGGCGGCCAAACGAGGTCTGCAACTTGGGCACGAGCAAACACCGTTGACCAAGCGCTAGAAGAAGCCGTGGTAAATGAGGTCCACGCGTTAAAGTTACATTCACCCCATCAGCAGTTGGCGATAAGCGGTGATTTTGGCGTTATTCTCGACCGGCGCATATTTGATAAGCTACTCGCTGCAGAAGCCGCTGCCAGCGGTGCCGAAATTTGGTTGAGTTGCCCAGTTAAAGAACTGCTCGTTAGCAACGGCGCCGTCAGGGGAGTCTACGCGGAGGCAGGCGCGTGGGCTGAGCGAGTTGAGTGCGGGATGGTTATCGATGCATCAGGTGCCCAAGGTCAGTGGTCGAGCTTGTTGTTGCGAAAGGTGTTTAAGCGAGATTGGGACAGGGAGCAGCTCGCGCTCAGCAGCGAGTATCTGATGACAAATGCGTCCGCGCGAGATGTGGAGCTGTTCTTTACCTCTTATTTCGCCCCGCTCGGCCATGTTTGGATTTACTCGTTTGGCAGACGCTTTGCGATAGCGGGCATCAGGGGCATTAGAATTCAATCAGATGCCGCTCTTGACGAGTTCATCGGTCGCCGGGTGACACCATCGCTCGAACAAGCTGTACCCGTCGCTGCATTTCGCGGTCAACAGCCGATAGGTGGGGCATTGATTCCAACATGCGCGAACGGCATTCTTGCCGCAGGGGGTGCCGCTGGGCAGGTCTACGCTTTATCGGGAGAGGGGTTGCAATACGCACTCGCGTGCGGCGAGCTAGCGGGCAAGATCGCGGTCGAGGCGGTAGTAGAAGGCGATACCTCTGGGCAGGCATTATCAGGCTACGATCGGGCTTGGCGCGGGAAGTTCGAGGGCGAGCTAAAGGTTGGACAATTACTACATGCCGCCTTCAGGACCTCATTTGACCAAAAAATGGATAGACTTTTCAATGCCTTGGCAGGCGATGTCGAGCTGCAGCAGGCCTTCGCGAACGCATTCAGGGGCATTGACTTAACAAGAGCGCTAAAGTTGTTTTTGACCAGTGATGAAATACTAGGTATCTTCGGACGTGAAACGATCGAGAAGGCAATCGCAGCGTGCAGACTCTAGCATCGGTATAAACCTCCCTTTAGCTTGATAAAAACCCGCTACCTAAAAATTCGCAGCGCGGACAAAAATTCTTATACCATTTGCATGTCAAATATCACCCGGTGCTTACTTGCGGAGGTTTAAGCGCCGCTCAAAAGAACGAAAAGGGAGCGAGAAGGATAGGGAGTTTCAGCGGAGATTGCTTAAACAGATTATCGAGGAGGGTATAGAGGACGAGAAAGCGCTTGAATATGAGGAGTAGTTAAGTCTTGACATACTCGGGCGGCACGGTAAAGCAGATCATGCCAGGCTTAGGCTCGTAAATTCGGCCAGCATCTTTCTCCTCTCTTAGAACGTCGTTGACCGTTTCTCGCGTGAGCCCAACCTTCTCAGCTAGGTCTAACTATATCCTCGATCTCCACCATGCCACTTGGTTCCTTACTCGCGAGCGCCCGCATCGCGCGGAGCACGAAGTCGACCTTTGTCTCACGGCTTCTCAGTATCGTTGTGATATCACGTTTTCCCGTTGCAGGCGTGGCAGTTTCTGCCGTAATGTATGTACTTATTTCAAGCTCGACGGCAAAGGGCTTCCCACATATTGGACAAGTGACTTCGATGCGCTGACGCAAACTATCATCCTATAAAACTTACTATTCACGATTTATTTAACTGTTTGAGTGCGTGGCGATATGATGAGCTCAAACTACCTTCGCCAGCCAGACCTAAGCGCCCTAACCACCGGAATTTAAACGTTTAGGGGCAAAATAAGCAAACGATGGCCGGCATGAAATTCATCGCGGACGGCATGCTTGGCAAACTTGCACGCTGGCTTCGACTGGCTGGCTACAACGTAAAATATGTCGGCGATCTTCAAGTGCCTGCAAGGGAACAGGATGAAGTCCTGCTTTCGCAGGCACAAGCTGAAAATTATATATTGCTTACTTGCGATATAGACCTTCACCGACGTGCTAAGCGGGCAGGGGTTAAGAGCACGTTTATTCAAAGCAATGACGTTGTTGAGCAGTTGGCTGAGGTGTCGAAGCGCTGTGGCCGCAGGATCCGAATTCGGCCCGAAAATTCTCGCTGCCCGATGTGTAACGGCTTGCTGGAACTCGCTAGTAAGTCAGATGTCGAAAGCGAAGTGCCGGCGACCGTACTTAAAATTCAACGTGAGTTTTGGCGTTGCTCGAGTTGCGGGAAGATTTATTGGAAAGGTAGCCATTGGAAGACCATCGTCGAGATGGCGGCGCGCTATAACCGCATGTTGAGGTGATCGTTGTGATTTCACATAAAGAGGGAGAATTTTTAGTCAAGCTCGCAAGGCAAGCGATTGAAACTTACCTGCTTTCGGGCAAAAAGCTACCCGTGCCTAAGGTCGACGCAAAGTTGCGCGAGCGGAGGGGGGTCTTTGTTACTCTTACGAAGCATGGCGAACTTCGAGGTTGCATTGGTCATCCATCGCCCACTTTGCCGCTCGTGGAGGCGGTGATGGACGCAGCCGTAAGTTCGGCGGTTGATGACCCACGGTTTTCACCCATGATGCTTGATGAACTTTCAGACACTCAAATCGAGGTCAGCGTACTCACCCCGCCTGAACTCGTAGAGGTCAAAAATCCGTGCGATTATCCAAAGCATATAGAAATAGGCAGGCACGGCCTAATAGTGGAATACGCGGGCCATGCTGGCCTGTTGTTGCCACAGGTGCCGATCGAGTGGGGCTGGGATGCTGAGGAGTTCCTGTCGCAAACTTGTATGAAAGCTGGCTTGATGCCGGACTGTTGGCTACGTGAGGGCGTGCGAATAAGTAGATTTTCAGCACAAATCTTCTCGGAAAAAGGGCCAAGCGGCCCCATAGAGGAACGGATACTTAGACAGTCTAAGGGATAATAAGTTACAAATCGAAATTTTTTTCGTGTTTAGGGCGGGCGGGAATAAAGATATTTATATCAGAACCTTAAAAAATTAGCGAGAGGTGACAATTTGAAGCAAATAGCTAAAGAAGACCGCATTTTATCATTTGAGGGTCAATTAAACGCATTAATGCGACAAATGGCGGAGTTTGAACGCCGATTGAGCATTTTAGAGAGATCTATTGGGGCAATGAAAAAACCGAGCACTTTACCCAACCCGCCTCCTCGATCGCACCATCCTCAGCCTCAGATAAACCACAATTACCTTAAGCGAACTATTAGTGCGGCTAGGCGCGAATACGAGCGAAACCACAGATAGTCCCGCCTCGCGGTGACGCTATGCGCGAGGAGTACTGGCGAGCCGCATTTTGGTTATTCGTCATTGGTAGTTGGGTATTTGGCATTTCGTACGGTCGATGGTCGGGCGGCGGCAAGGGCTTTTTCCTAGAACTTAGCAGGGCTGTGCGAATACCCAGTCCAATGCAGCTCAATGTTTGGTGGGAACCGCTGGTATATTTCGTGTTCACAGTCATTGCGATTTTTGTGCTGTCTCAGTTATTCTTTGGCGTGGGTGCAGCAGTATTCCTATTTTCAAGAGGCGTCTACGATAGCGCCATGATAGCTGAGCTTGAAGCGATGATGCGAGGTTGGTCATTTCCAGACATTCCGATGAACGAGGTCTGGACTGCATTGCTCATCGTGCTCATCCTTGTCGTCAACTTGCCGCTTTGCCTCTGGGCAGCACACATCGGCACTCAACGGTCGATGTATATGTGGTACCGCTTAACTGGAAAACCCGTAAGGCCAGAGGCCAGCATGAAACCCATAACAAGCCTTTTACTAATTCTCGCCGCTTCGATTGCCGTTGGTTTGGCGGCAGCATTCATATTCTCGTACATACAGTAAAAGTTTAAGAAAGGCCGGGCAATAGTGAAATCGTGAATCAAATGCGAACTACGATAAGCGTCATTAAGGCGGATATCGGCAGTTTGGCGGGCCATGTCAAGGTACCAAGGGAGTTGTTGGATGTCTGTGGTGATTCCTTATCTCGCGCGCTTAAGAGGGGCATAATCAAAGATTTTCATGTCACCAGCTGTGGTGATGATATCGATTTGATCATAGCCCATAATAAGGGGGTGGATAGCAGTGTCGTCCATGAGTTAGCATGGCGCATTTTTAGGGCGGCAGCTAACCTAGCTAAGGAGCGACACTATTATGCGGCAGGGCAGGATCTATTGGTTGAGGCTTTTTCGGGCAATATCCGCGGTATGGGGCCGGGAATAGCCGAGTTCGAGTTTCAAGAGCGTCCGAGTGAGCCGATCATAGTATTCGCATGCGATAAGACTTCGCCATCGGCATTCAACTTACCATTTTTCAAGATATTCGCCGACCCGTTCAACTCCGCGGGCTTGGTGATCGATCCAAAGCTTCACGGTGGGTTCAAGTTTGAGGTGCACGATGTTAAGCAAGCTAAAAGGATTTTCCTAGGTTGTCCGGAGGAGCTTTACGATCTTTTGGCCTTGATCGGCGTTTCAAGTCGCTATCTCATCAAGCGCGTGTTTAGAAAAGATGGTGAGATCGCGGCTGTCGTGAGCACCGAGAGGCTGAGCCAAATTGCGGGGCGCTACGTCGGAAAGGACGATCCCGTTGCGATAGTGCGCACGCAATCCGGCTTCCCCGCTACTGGCGAAGCGCTTGAGGCGTTTGTCATGCCACAACTAGTGCCCGGTTGGATGCGCGGTTCACACCGGGGGCCGCTGATGCCCGTAGCGCAACGCGATGCCCACCCAACGCGTTTCGACGGCCCGCCCCGCGCAATGGCGCTGGGCTTCCAAGTTAGCGACGGCAAGCTCCTCGGACCAGCGGATCTATTCGATGATGTAGCTTTCGATGAATCGCGTAGAATGGCATTGGAGATAAGCGATTACATGAGGAGTCATGGGCCATTTGAGCCACATTTGCTCTCCCCTGAGGAGCTAGAATACACCACGCTGCCCCAAGTTGTTGAGAGGCTTAAAAAGCGTTTCGAACCCATCGAGTGATGGTGTTGATGCGCGCGAGCTATGTGAAGGCCGCGTGTGCTATTGCGATATTGGTATTGGTCAATGTATTCCCCGCGAGTTTGGGTTCGCCCATGCCCGCCAAGGTAGCTTTGGCACTCTATCCACAGAGCCCCCATAACGCATTTTATTTATGCACAGACACTACGATTACCGTTTGCATCAATAATATCGGCACTACAAAAGACGTGGAGTTGCGCTTGAAAAACTTGCCACAAAATACAGCCGTAAATGGGCGGGATGGTTTGGCGTTGCCGCTTCGGGTGCAAATCAGGGAAAATGAAAATTTTTATTACAGCATCGCACTCATTGCGTTGGATGATGCTCAAGGAGGCAATATTGAATTTTTAGTGGTTGATGCAGAAAACGAAGAAGTATTATGCAAACAATCGCTTTTGATGCACAAAATTGCGCCTCGCATGATTTTGGATCAATTGATATCGGTGGCTAAAGCGTATGGGCTTTCTGGAAACGTGGTGGCGTTTGCCATCCCAAAATATCGACGTTATTGGCATCCTGAACTTGGTGAGTTCGACGATGCCGTGCTCGGATACGTTTGGCTTCTCGTCAGCCCCCAAGGCAATGTCCTCCTCGACGACAACTCGGGTAAGATGATAGCAGAAAACCTCGTGGTGCCTTGGCAAATCGAGGCCATCGATTATGGCACCGCGCGCATCTGGAGCGGCGATGGTTTTAAAGATATACGCGTTCCGACTGTGCAGGTGGTTGGTGACCTTAGCTTCAATTTTAACAGATTTGAACTCTACTATGCAAGCTGGTATGGCAGCCCTATTTGGGTGACGCGCCAATCGTTTTATTGGACTCATGGAGAGGAAATAGATGAGATCCCAGACACCGAGCGCATCGAACTTTGGCTTTCGGCGGAAAATGGGGAGAAATTATTCACGGTTAGTGATTATCACCATCACGCGTTCCGTTACGATCCAGTCGATAGCTACACTATCTTGGCTTACTTTCATTGCCCGCTTGCATCAGATTTGCCCCAATCTTGGTTCAATTTTCTTGTTGCAGAATATGAAAACGTTTACCCGATGTCTAATACCCCATACGATCACATGGGTTTCTTTCTAGATGTGCACCCCATCGGCAGAGCCATGCAAGAATACAAGATATTGATCGAACGCAATTTCATCGGCTTGGCGCTAGTGGGTATTCTCTACCTCGCTCCAAAAATCAAATAGGTTTACAAACGCAAGCATTCAGAAGGCAAGCGCCACCATCGTTAGTAAAAAATAAGATGTATGCGCCGTCAGGGGTGCGACCAACGACCTCTTTTTTTGATACAGAAACCCAAACACGAGTGCCGCGATTACAATCATGGCCGGATCAAAAACTTTGTACTCCAGAAAATCAAGTCCGCAAAGGAGGGACGTTACAATCAATCCGGGGGCAAGCCCTATTGTCGCTTCAAGTTGCGGTTGAATGTATCCTCTATAGAAAACTTCGATCGCCACAACGTTAACAAAAATAAAGATAACTGCGTAGAAAATAATCAATGAACCAAGCCTCTCTGGCATTTTTGGTTGAAGCCATGTCAAGTATAGTGGCGCAAGTCCCATGGTTAACAATATGCCAGCGAGGGCACCGAGTTCCATACATCGGAAAAAATTTTTCCGGGTTAATCCCAAACTTTCGAGCGATCTGTGCTGCAGTAAAACAGCCGCGATTGGAAAGAAGAGTTGAGGAATGCGCCACACCCACTCAATTTTCATGGAGGTTTCAAAGGCGAGAACGGTGATGATTGCGTACAGACCCAGCGCAGCCGCAAGTTCAATTTTGCCGTATTTACTCTTCTTGACCCCTCGAAATTTTTGTTTTACTTTTGTAGCACCCAAGCTATCAGATGTCCCCCAATCGCCGACCGACCGCCGTTCACCTCACTTCGTAAAAATCTTTCACCCTGACCACATCTTCGGGATGTGGCGTTGAAACTTCTTTGATGGTAGTATTCTCAATGGCGACTATACTGTGTGTGGTATTGGGCTTGATCCGAATTGCGGCACCCTTTTTAAACTCCTCTTTACGGTCTTCAAATTCGACGTATCCAGAACCATCTAAAATATGTAGGGCCTCATCTCTTTCCTTATGATAGTGCAGCGAGGTTCGGTAGCCCCTCATAATGAAGAGTTCCTTCTCAAGGCGGTCCTTCGTGAGCATGAGCACTTTTTCATATCCCCAGGGTTTATCCGTACGATTCGCGTATTCCTTCCTTACCTCCTCCAAGTCCTTTGAGGTGTCGACCGCTATCCAGAAGAGTGAGTCCTCCTTGTAATGGGCAATCTGTTTCATGTCGGCGAGCCTTGGAAAGGCCGTTTTTTCGATATTGCCTATCCTGAATTCCTGAAGCAAATCGAGAATCTCCTTCGATAGACAGTAGAAGCCACCATTGATGTAATAATCAAGCAAAGGCTTTTCCTTAAAGGATTTGATGTACCCATTGCCGAGTTCAACAATACCGTAGGGGCTCCGCATTCGCACCACGAACATCGATGCCAAACAGCCCGAGCTCTCGAACTCCTGCTTCATGCGTTTTAGGTTCAAGTCCGTGACCACATCGCCATTACTCACCATGGCGTCCCCATCCGCTTTTTCCATGCCCAAACGAATCGCGTTGAGCGTGCCGAGCGGCTCTTCCTCCGCCACGTATTCGATCTCAAGTCCCATGTGTTCTGAGCCGTACCTTTCCTCGATCTTCTCGCCCAAGTAGCCCGTGAGCAAAAATATCCGATCAAACCCTGCGCTCTTGTAGGCGAAAAGTTGCCTGTCCAAAATAGTGTAGCCAGACTTGATTTCGAGCAATACTTTCGGCACTTCTTCCGTCAAGGGGCGAAAGCGCTTGCCGTAACCGCCGCAGAGGATCATCCCTATCATAGGCTTGCCCAATATGCGGGTAACATTTGGATGTGTATTAAAATTGTGGGCGGGTGAAGGGTCACGATTTTTGGGATGCTGATTGACTTTCGGGCTTAGTTGGAGCGCCGCACTATCCATTTTCGGGCAGGGCCATCTTCTCTCAGATTTACCGCTAGGGAGCTGATATTTAAATTTCGTCTGATCACACTAGGTCGTGCTACCGTCTCATCTGCCTTGTTTTGAGATGAATGGAGTAATTGCGAAATTACTTGGTTGCAGGTCATTTACGTGGGGACACCCATACACTTATGTTGCTTAAAGCCTTCGCTTACATAAGTGGGCAGTTTGGGTGATATCAATGACTCCATTGGAACCCTTCGTCGAGCAGTACGGGCTTCTAGGCTTATTTGTGGCATCGCTGATTTCGTCCACCATCGTCCCCTTTTCGACGGAGGCCTTGCTTCTTTTGGCCATCGGCTTGGGGATGTCAACCGTTGAGGTTATCGGGGTTGTGACCATAGCTTCGGCAATCGGCGGTTTTACTACGTACGGAATTGGAAGGGCGGGCAGCATTCTCGTAAGACGCAGGGTTAAACAAGCAAAACTGAAAGTTTATGAAAAAGTCGCCTCTAGGAGCGGGGCACCCATGATCTTTGCAGCATCGTTTACACCTTTACCCTACGAGCTTTTCGCAGTAGTAGCAGGCATCCTCAAAATGAGCGTACCAATATTTTTTGCTTCAACCCTCTGCGGTCGAGCACTGAGGTTTTTAATAATGGGGGCATTCACCAAAAAAGGATTTGAACTCGCCCAAGTTGGCGAGTGGGGGATAGTGACAGTTTTACTCATCATAGGGTTGACAATCCTTTTGATTTCAATCTACTTCAGCTGGGGGTTGATTAAGGAATTCAAGTAACACTGGGGAAAACGCTAGCACGGATCAAGCCCGCAACCTCCTGCATCTGCATGAATTTTGCCCCCTTATTGAGTAAATACGATAACACGCTATCTAATCGGTGCAGCGCGACCTCACCAGTAGCAAACCTACAATCGAATCTAACGCCTTTTATCTCAACAACTTCCCACACGTGAAAATCTAAGACTGTTAGCGGGAGGGCGACCAAGCATAAATGCAAAACACGTGTGGAAAGACTAGGTGGCAGCCTGAGAAAGCTCGAAGGTAAAGTATTTGGTATCTCAGCCAATTTGAAACGATTTGCGTTCGGGCCGATTTTGTAACTAGCATTCGAGGCATCGTAGACATAGCCTAAGCGCTCCAAGGCCTCAAAGGTATGAACGTTTGGTTTAAAGTTAGGCGCCCTAAACCCGAGCACTTTTAATCCGGTAGTATTTACTAAGGTCTTCGTCGCCAAGTCTATTATTCTGAGCTGCTCCCTCGCGCCTAGCTTGTCGATCCGTTCATGCCTATATCCGTGGCAAGCGACTTCGTGCCTGCGCGATATTTCCTTAACCAGTTTCGGGAATCTTTCGGCTACTTGTCCCGTTATAAAGAACGTCGCGCGGATATCGTGTTTCGATAACAACTCAAGCAAAGTTGGCAATCCATTCTCCACGCCCCGCCATGTGCCTAAGGAGGGGGGCACATCTTGTTCCACATCAATAGTGAGGGCGATATTTCGCATGTTCTCCACACATCGTTTCGTATAACGTGAGCGTCTCTCTCGCCGTTTTCTCCCAGCTGAATTTCTCGCGCGCGACCCTCAAACCATTTGCTCGGAGCTTTTTCGCCAGCTCGCCGTCATCGAGAACTCGAAGGATCGCATCAGCTAGAGCATCGGCATCTGCAGGCGGAACCATCAACCCATTTATCTCATCTTCGACGATTTCTGGTACGCCACCCACGCGCGTGCATACTATGGAGACTCCCGCTGCCATGGCTTCCAACAACACCAAACCGAATGATTCCATCAAAGAGGGCAAAACGAATATATCCGCCGCCACTATTAGTTTTATCACTTGTTCACGTGACAAAGTGCCCAGCATAAATGTTGAATTTTCAATTCCTAACTTCTTTATTAATGCATGCAAATTTGCAGCTTCCGAACCTCCTCCTGCTATGGCTAACTTTGCGTCGGGTACCCTTTGAAGCACTTTTGGGAAGGCGGCCACGAGATGTTCTGCCCCCTTGCGTTTTACTAATCGAATGGCGGTTACGACGAGCGGTTCAGACCCTAGGCCTAGGCGGGTTCGCATCCACGAGCCGTCGGCCGGGTTGAACTTCGACGGATCGACGCCATTCATAATGACTTTTATCTTACGATTAGAAACACCAAGCTCGCGGCAAAACTCAGCCGTAGCATTGCTGACCGCTATTATGCGGTCCGCGATTTTCATTGTAATCACGAGCGGTTGGTGAATGAGCTTCCAAAACCAACCCGTTTTATGGACGGAGTGGCATGTTAATACGGACGGTACACCGCACTTATACGCCGAATGTATTGACTGCAACGCCATAGACGAGTAAATATCCTGACCGTGGACTATGTCAAATCTACCAAATTTGATATCCCTATGTAAGTCACGAGCGATTCGGAATGACAAAGCACGATCAAGACGGGGCGCCACAAAGCCATTCAGGCGCTTGACTCTTAGTCCGCCAATCTCCTCTTCTTCGGGTCGACCTAGATGGGCATGGGTGAACAGGATCGGTTCGACATCTAACTTGGCCAATGCTTCTCCCAGCCCCCAAGTGTAAGTTGGGACCCCGCCGGTGTCCGGATAAAATTCATCACCAACCATCGCAACGCGCATGATTTTCGTCGCCTCCATAGCCTATCGCGTCAGGCGTATTAATCATTCACCGGGCCCATACTCGAATTCCGAGGTATGAGAGCACACCAGCGCCTACCAGGGTGCTAAAAACGTAGGAAATCGCCCGCTCGATGAGTGTTGCAGCGATCGCGATATTGAGGGGGAAGAAAAGCCTGAAAATCGAAATGAAGGTTGCATCGACCACTCCCAGCCCGCCCGGCAGCAATGGTACCAAGCCGGCTATCGTGGGTAAAGTTGAGGCCAACAGCAACATGACGAGTGGGGCATCGTAACCGAGTGCCTTGAAGATAAAGAATAAGCGCAACATATCGAAGGCCCCGAGTATGGCCGAAAACGTGATTATAAGGAGTGCATTCTTCCATCGATTGATCACGATGTGGGTCCCTTTATAGAAACTTTCAATGTTCCTCGTTATACCGACTCTGCTAGCGCGCCTGCGCAACGACTTAAGCACGCGAATCAAGATGTTGATAATCCGATTTGCCGCCACCCTTTTGCCGAATACGCGAGAAAACAGGGGTATCAACAGGATCGCCGCAGTAATCCAAATTCCCACCACAATAAATGCCGGTAGGAATGATGCCATCCCCAAGTATGCCAATAGACCAAGCGCCAAAAATGAAAGGAAAACCGGCACATCTAGAATATACTCGCTCGTGATTGTCGCCAAACTGTGCGAATAAGGCACCCCTTTCACCTTCCGTAGTAGGTACGCGCGCCCAATCGGATCTCCGCCTCCGCGAGTTAGCGGTGTGACATTGTTGATGAATATACTGCCATAAATTACCAAGTAAAGATCGCGCAGACCAACCCTATGACCGATAGCGGAAAGTGCCGTGTGCCATCGGGCCGACCAAAGTATCGTGCTAAGGGTGTATGCGCTCAAAGCCAAGAGCACGAATTTATAGTCAGCGTTTAGTAAGGCGCGTAACATCTCATGAAGGTCTTCACGGGCAAGCAAAACTAGGGTAATCGCGCCAACGATGACCAAGAAAGATATTACGACAAAAACTTTTCGTAAATTTAGCCTCATCCTTTGCCTAACCATTTAAATCTAACCTTCCAATCGTTAATTACACCAGCTAGGGAATTAAAAGCATGGAGGGAGCAAGAAATGTCGTTCGTGCTCTTCATTTACCCACCCATAAGTTTCAGCGAAAAAAGTGAGCTTGCAGCATACTCTCCCCCCTTGGGTATACTCTACTTAGGGACCGTCCTTAAAAATGAAGGACATGAAGTCCACGTAATTGACGCGGAGGCGGAGCAGCTATCGCTTGCACAGATAAGAAAGAGGATAGAGTCAATCGACCCTGAGGTCATCGGACTAACTTGCCTCACATTTACCCTAGAATCCTGCAAGGCCATAATAAAAGGAATAAGGAGGATCTCGGACGCGTACATCGTTGTGGGCGGCCCCCATGTATCGGTTGCCCCGCAGGCATCTCTCAAAGATATCGGAGCCGATGCATATGTCATCGGGGAAGCGGAATCTGTCGTGCGGGACATAGTTAGGGATAGGCCCCGAGGCATGGTGCATGCCCAAGAGATTCGAGACATAGAAAGCATACCCTTCCCGGACAGGAGTTTGGTTAAGCACATAGAATACGGCAACTTCTATGGCATGAAGATTCGCGAGAACATGACTGGGATCCTCACCACGAGGGGTTGCAAGTACGGATGCACATATTGCAATCGGCCAAAGAAGTTGTGTTTTAGGACAAGATCTCCGAAGAACATCGTTCAAGAGCTGAAGGAAATAGATAGGATGGGATTCGAGTCCGTTTGGTTGGCTGACGACAATTTTACAAACGATCCAAAAAACGTGATGAAGTTGGCTAGGTTGGTTAGGAGGGAGAGGCTGAAGTTTGACTTTTATGGTCAGGCCAGGGTGGACGTTCCGAGCAGGGCCCTCTATAGAAGCATGAGGGACATGGGCGTGATGGGCCTTAGCTTCGGCGTAGAGTCCCTTAACCCCGAGGTTATAAAATGGTATAATAAGACCAGATATCCGCAAAAATGGCCTCAAAACGTTAAGAAAACACTTGATTTGTGTAACGAATATGGAATCGTCTTTTTGGGTAGCTTGATTTTTGGGGCACCAATGGAGACGATGGAAGACATGGAATACTCAATTGAGTTCCTCGATAAAAATGGGGCGGATTTAATGAACGGGAATGTCCTATTGTATCTTTTAGGTTCGGCGATCTGGTACCGGGCAGTAAAAATGGGCAAGATTAAACCTGACCAATTTGTGATTTCGGCCCCCCAGATCGGAATGACTCCTTACTCATATGAGGAGCTCACCGAATTGTGCGACCGATGCACTAACATATCAAAAAAGGAAGGATGGAAAAGGGTCGTCCGAAAAGTGTTGAAAAGGCGACAGTTTGGGATGATTTATTCTGGGATGAAGGAATTTGTCAAGCATTACTGGCGAGTGAGGAAGGTGCGCCGAGAGGTTTATGATTACGGTTATGGAAAGGGACACACGATAAAAATATAGGTGGTTCCATGTCGAGGGAGGCCATCAACCCGGAATTGTTGGAAATACTGGTTTGCCCCATATGCAAACAAAAGATCGAGCTTAAGGGCGAAGAACTCGTCTGCGTTAACTGCGGCAGGCACTATCCGATAATAAACGGGATCCCAAACCTGATTCCATGGGAAGCCAAAAGTGGCTAAATCCTCTCTTTGGTTCAAAGACGCACCCCCGTAGCCGTTGGACAAACTTTTGCGGCTACTCAAAAGCTTCTATTCTTATCCTAACTTGGTTGGCCGGATTCCGTAGACGCTTTACGAGAGCTCGTGGCAAATCGGCCGCGGCCTTGTTGGAATTGATCGCAAGCGTGCGCCCACATCTGAATGCGCTTTTTCGAATAACAACATCAGTTGGGTGAGTTAAGGTCAAATCGTGATGTCCAATACCACGTATCGTCTCGGCTACACCCCCCGCCTCTAGCATTATTGAAACTACACAATTTGACTTGATAGTTCGCTTAAGGGCTTCGCTGAGGTCCGCCGCACCCTTGTCCGTTGCCACCGCCACAATGCAATCTCCCCTCGGCCCGATTTTCTCATCCTTTGTTATCATCAAGGTGGTCGGATGGGTAGCTTTCACCTGTACATGCCCCCTAGCGAGTATGACTTCCTCCACTTTCATTTAGCCGCCTCTTTAAGGTTTGAAGCACATAATTAATATTGATCGCGATGTACGAGAAAGAACGCGAGGAGCTACTAGAGCGATTGGTCAAATGGGGTTACCTTTCAAAGCCGGAGGTTATCGAGGCGTTTAAAAAAGTCCCTCGGCATGAATTCGTTCCAAACAACCTCAAAAATTATGCATACGTCGACCAGCCCTTGCCAATCGGCCATGGCCAGACGATATCCGCGCCGAGCATGATAGCGATAATGTTGGAATCGCTGGAACTAGAGCTTGACCAAAAGGTCCTAGAAATAGGTGCTGGATCGGGTTACAACGCAGCGTTGATCGCCGAGCTTGTCGGCCCCAAAGGGAGGGTCTTCACGATCGAGAGAATAGCCGAGCTGGCTGAATTCGGGCGCGCCAACCTTAAAAAAACGGGTTATGAGCGCGTGCATGTGGTGGTCGGCGATGGGACCTGTGGTTACAAAAGGGAGGCCCCTTGGGATAGGATCCTCGTCACGGCTTGTGCGCCCGAAATACCAAAGCCGCTTGTCGAACAGCTAAAGACTGGCGGAAAGCTTGCAGCCCCCGTTGGCCAGCACTATATGTTTCAAACTTGGATGGTAGTTGAAAAACGCAGCGGGAAGGAAATCCGCGTACGAGAGTGCGGAAGTTGCTCCTTCGTGCCATTGGTTGGCAAGTATGGTTGGAAGGAGGATTAACCAAACCAATGCTCAAGTTTCACCTGTTTTTGCTCGTGCAATCCCTTGAGCAACTTGTCAATCCCGCTCTGGACCCGCTGCTCCGAAAAATCATGTTTTTCGCATAGGAACTCCTTGATCTTTTCCGACTCAGGTTCGCGCCACTTTAACTCATATTTGGAGGTCACGTTTGGGTTGAGGAATATCTCTTGAACCTCGCGCGGATCAACTTCAAATTTATCCCCTAGCTCGGTTTGCATTATCTTTTCCATAGATCCACGCTTTTTCACTAGCTCGAGTGCCTTCTTAGGCCCAATCCCCTTTACGCCAGCATTGTAGTCAGTGCCTATTAGGACGCCGATACACACGAGCTGTTCACGCGTTATTTCAAGCTCATCGAGCAGTTTTTGGAGTTCAATCACCTCCGGCATAACCTCGATAAAAACATCCTTGCCCGGCAGCTTGCGTCGTCCGGTTATCGCTAAGTTTCGGAGTAAAATTGGGGCACCAAAAAGCAAGCTATCGAAGTCTTGGCTGGCCGCCGCCCAAGCATCCCCCCGCCGCACCAGATATGCCGCTTGAGCCTCGCCCTCACCTGGTGCCTGAACCCAAGCAACCCCCATGCAGTCCAAAAGTGTTTTAGCATCACTAATCATCTCACTAGTAAGCTGACCCGCGCGCTGGGCAAATTTTCTAGCCTCCTCCAGCTCGCCCGCCTCGAGTGCGGCCGCCCATTCCTCTGCTGCCTCTGCTCTGAAGGCCCGGCGCTCCTCAACAGTACGCCGTTTCAGCTTTGGGGGCTCACCGTCGAACACATAAGCAGGGCGAATTCCAAGTTCGATGAAGTTTGAAGTCCGATAAAAGAGGCCCGAAAGGTGGGACGTGATCCTTCCCCTTGAATCCCTGAGCAATTCCCCTCCCCGTTGTCTGATGATCGCTAAAAACTGGTATAGCGAGTTCATGGCGTCAATAGCTATTATTCTACCTCGCAACTGCTCGAGCTCGATCGTCTGCTTTGGAACGATGTCGCCGAGCTGGACCCCCACCCTTGACACCAAAAATTAAATCGTCTTTTAAACTTAAATAATCGGATTTTAGCTGAGTTCGAAAATTTTCGTAAAAAATAAAATACGTGGTGGTGGGCCGCGATTTTTTTAATATTTACTCGATTTCAACCTCATGTCCGCGGCGAATCTCCGCTTTTGGCAATCTGACCTCTAAAACACCATCGACGTACTTTGCCTTCGCTTCTTCGGGCTTGATCTTACATGGTAGAGGCAGTGAGCGATAGAACTTACCCACGCGACGCTCCCTGCGTAGAACACCCGGACGCTCTTCTGCTGCCTCTTTGCGCCCCTCGGCTGAGATTTCGATCATGTCTTCGGTAACGTTCAATTTTATGTCTTTCTTTTTTATGCCCGGGAGTTCAGCTGTGACAAGCACTTCGGTCGGCGTTTCGTAAATATCAATGTATGGTTCAAAATAGCTGGGGCGCATGAACCTAGAGCGGTAAAATGCTTCGCCCAGCATCCTATCTATCTCTGACCTTAGGTCCGCTGCAAATTCAAACGGATCCCAAATCCTACGACGCCTCCACATTTTTACCACCCCTTTTTTCACCCGGCAACCTGCGAACTACCGTGATCGGGATCGCGCCCTTCTCAAATTCTAGGAGTGCGATATCGATTGGATTTACAACTCCCTCAGGCAAGTTGATCAATACTGGCGCGCCCATGGACACCTGTAGTACCCTAGCGCCTATAATCCTAGCCTTCTCGAATCGGGTGTACTTTTTAGGGAAAATGGGCGAGCCCCCATCACATAGGCGGCATACCGCCCATCTCTTCCTCAGCCCCGGCTCCCTTCTCCTCTTTCTCCAGCTTGCCAGCCGCGATGACATCGTCGATGCGCAATATCATTTCAGCTGCTTCACCCGCCGATTTAATCGCCTGGGTCTTGACGCGAAGTGGTTCGACGATACCCAGCTTTGAGGTGTTGGTCACCCTGCCGCTTATCACATCTACTCCGATATCTTTTCCACCCTGCTTTCCGTGCTCAGCCCGAAGCTGGACTAAAATATCTATCGGGTCCAGACCGGCATTTTCGGCAAGCGTGCGTGGCACTATTTCAACAGCATCTGCAAAGGCATTGATGGCGAGCGCCTCTCGCCCACCAACGGTTTCAGCGTATTCGCGCAATTGTCTAGCCACCTCGATCTCTGGGGCGCCTCCGCCGGCCACGATTTTACCGTCCTCGATGGCTGCGGATATCACACATATGCCATCGTGCACTGCTCGCTCAACCTCGTCGACCACATGTTCTGTGCCGCCCCGCACGAGCAAGCTTACGGCCCTTGGATCCTTGCAGCCCTCGACAAATATCATCTCATCACCAGCCACCTTGCGCTCTTCTACGAGGGCCGCATGGCCGAGGTCGTCGCTAGTCAGATCTTTCAAATTCGTTACCACCTTACCGCCCGTAGCGCGCGCCAGCTTTTCCATGTCTGACTCCTTGACTCGCCGCGCCGCCGAAATGCCGGATTTTGCGAGGAAGTGTTGTGCCACATCATCTATGCCCTTTTGGCAGAAGACGACATTAGCACCAGTTTCCTTGACGCGTTCAACCATCTCGCGCAACATTCGTTCCTCCTCTTCCAGGAAAGCCTTGAGTTGCTCTGGGTCCGTTATACGGATTTCAGCGTCCGTTTCGGTTTCCTTTACCTCGAGCGCACAATTTAACAGGGCAATTTTTGGGTTTTCGACCCGCTTCGGCATGCCCGGGTGGACGACCTCCTTGTCTATGATTATCCCCTTAATGAGTTGAGAGTCAGCTGAGCTGCCGCCGCTTTTCTTCTCGACCTTGATGTTGTCGATGTCCGCCACAAGCTTGCCGTTTTCTTCCTCAACTATCTGCTTGACCGCTTGAACGCATAGCTCAGCAAGCCCTCCCCCATGCATCTCCGACCCCTTGCTGCTCATGGATGTCATGGCAATTTGCTTCAGCATCCCGCCGTCGTCCTTGGAGACTTTTATTGCCATTCCATTCAAGATCTCTTGGGCCTTTTCTGCAGCTTTTCTGTAGCCCATCGCGATAACCGTGGCGTGTATGTCCTGGTCGAGCATTTCCTCGGCCTTTTTGAGGAGTTCACCTGCCAGCATAACGGCGGTGGTTGTACCATCGCCCACTTCGTCCTCTTGTGCCTTGGCGATTTCCACCATCATCTTGGCGGCGGGGTGTTCCACATCCATCTCATCTAGGATTGTAACGCCGTCGTTGGTTATGATGACATCACCGAGGTTGTCGACTAACATCTTGTCCATGCCTCGAGGCCCCAAGGTCGTGCGTATGGCCTCAGCAATTATACGGGCTGCCATGATGTTCATTCGCTGGGCATCCCGGCCGATGTACCTATGGGCTTTCTCCGGCAAAATCAAAATTGGCGTACCACCTAATTGGCCTGCCATAATAATCCCTCCCCGCAGTTCTTGCTAACTTTTGCCTGTGGTCAATCGCTACTATAAATAACTTACCTATTTTTAAAATTTTTCCCTCCCCCTTTTACCCACCACATTTGTCCAGCGGCATCCCCAGTTTCCGTTCGATCGTCGGCCTATGGATGGAATTCATGCTGCAAAATGGTACTATGCGCCCATCCGGCACGGCATAGTGAATGCCACATCTTTCTATTCTATCTTGGGAGAAGTTATACGGATCCATGAAATGCATGCAGCCTATCATCAGCGCCCGCTCATGAAACTCGGCGAGCGCGGAATAGTCGCCCGTTCGAAGGATATTTAAAATTACTTTAAGTAGGTTAAGCCCCTTGGGTGCGTTTCGCATGTTTATGGTTCCGGGTATATCTTTGATGGCTTTTGCCACGACCTTCGCCTTCGCTCCAAATCTGCCCCGCTTGAGATCGGCCGCATATTTTTCAAGTAACTCGAATAACTTTTCAACATTCACGAACCGCGTTATGGGGATCATCTTGCCATCGTCGACAAAAATGTAAGTCGCAGCACCGCAGTGTTCATGACAGGTGAACTCGACGTGTGGTTTACCCTTGTAAGCCTCAACGAATAAAGAAATCGGGACTACGCACGGTACAGGATAGAAATCCGAGACCGCAATCTGTCCACTCGTCTGTTCCTCAACGGCTTTCAAAAAGTCCGGAATGGTTATCCGCCACTTTTCCCGCTGTCGCTGAGAGATGCGCCCCGCAAACGAAACTGGCTGCACGTTTACGCACCTGACTACATCCATATTCTCGATCGCGAAACGGATGATGTCGCCAACTTGATGGTCGTTTACCCCCCTGACGAGGGTCACGACGAGTACCACACTGTGAAGGCCAGCCCTGCGGCAGTTCTCAATAGCTTTCAATTTATATTCAAGGACATTCTGCCCCCTCGTGATCTTGTACGGCTCAGGCGTGACACCGTCGAATTGAAGGTATATCGTGCTCACGCCGGCATTCACGAGCCTCTTTACGAAGTCCAGGTCTTGGGCGAGGCGCAGCCCATTGGAGTTTACCTCTACGTGGGGAAAACCTGCCTCTTTGGCTGCACGCACGATATCCGGGAGGTCGTCGCGGACCGTTGGTTCACCGCCCGAGAGCTGTAGCCCCGGTGCTGGCACTGGCCTATTTTCGCGAAGATTACGTATCATTTCGACGATTTGCTTGAACGTGGGTTCGTAGACATAGCCAGCAGCTGCGGCATTCGCAAAACACACCGGACAACGCATGTTACAACGGTTGGTGACATCGATTATACCCAAAATCGTATGCGACTTGTGATTTGGGCATATCCCGCAGTCGAGGGGGCACCCCTTGCTTTCCTTCGTGCGGGGGTTCTCGATCCCTTTGCCGATCCGTCCAAATTTTTCGGCCCACCTGTAAAGCCATGCATCCGACCAGTAAACATCCTCAAAATCGCCGTGTTCGGGACACTTCTTGCGGATCAGCGCTTTGTCTTCTTTCTCGACCACCTCTGCCTCTATTACCCGCATGCACTCCGGACACAAACTTCTCGTTTTCTTAAGCAAATTTTCGCCCATCCGAATCATTTACCACTAAAAGGGGAAAATATTTAAAGGTTCCTCAACTTTTCTTAATACGAAACGTCGAACAGAGGCGCGTGCGTGGTAAGCGAGAAACTCCTCAGAGCCCTGAAGGATGTGGGCTTAACTGAATACGAGGCTAGGGCTTACGTCGTGTTAGTCTCCCGCGGGCCGAGTACAGCTGGCGATGTGGGCTCGGCCGCAAATGTGCCGTACTCGAGAGTTTATGACATCATCTCAAAACTTGAGCGGAGAGGATGGGTGGAGGTTCAGCCAGGGAGGCCCGCCCACTACCGTGCAAAACCACCGGCCGAAGCCATCGAGCACTCCAAAATTGAACAAGAGCAAAAATTCAAGGAGACCAGCGCGATCATCATTAAAGAACTGGAGCCGGTCTACGAGCGTAGGGCCGAAGTCAAAAGGCCAGATATCTGGGTCATCCGCGGCGAGCGAAACCTCCTTGGCAAGATCGGCGAAATGCTCGCCCGTGCCCAAGTCGAGGCATTGATCACAGTTCCGGCCCTCATGGGTTCGATCGAACTCGAGCCTTTCGTGCAGATATTGAGCGCGAAGAACTTGGTGCTTCACGTGCTAACGGCCGAAAAACCAAGATTAAAACTTGCACTGCCGAATCTAGAGATCCGTTGCCGCAAACCGCTCTTCGGTGGCGGGGTCATCGTTGACGGGAAGGAGGTCCTGCTCCTTCTCACGAGCGGCGAGGAAAAGCTGGGCATATGGTCGGACGAGGTCGGACTGGCGAAATTCGCGAAGGAGTACTTTGAATATCTATGGAGGGACTCCAGCATTCCCAGAGCACATCGTCAAGAAAGAAGTGCAAGGGCGGAGCGTAGGTAACTTATAATTTGGGAAAGTTGTGAGTATAAACAAATCGTGAGGGCGGCAAATTGGAAAGGACTACGCGATTTTTGAGGGACGATAAGGAAATCCATAGAGATGTTGAAATAAATCGTAGGTATCTGGACGAAACTAAGAGGGTGCGGGACGCTAAGTTAAGAGCCCTACTTATCGAATTCGTTCGCGAGGAGGAAGAGCATCAGAAGCGGAAAATTGACCTCATCAGACGGGCACTTCGTAGGATCGAGGAGATTGGGACAATTAGCAAAGGCAAGCCGTGATGGACTCAAAAGCGGCAGAAAAAGGGCTCGAGGCCGCAGACGTGATGAGTTCTGGAGATTTTGTAATTTTGAATTACAAAGGGCAATGGACGGAAATCTTTACAAGATATTTTTCAACATCGGAATTATCATATCCCGCCGTCTTTTTAGCGTTTTCCATAGTTCTTTGGGTGCCGTTCAAATAAGGCTTTAATTTTTGAACCATAATCCATCGTCAATGAAGATTTGACCGGGAGGAGGGGTGAACAATGCAAAGGAGGTTTGATCCATGCAACC
>JASEGJ010000030.1 GCA_030018135.1 Candidatus Hodarchaeaceae archaeon
ATTCAATTCCTTAAACGGTTTTCCTCAGGATTATTGATTTAAACAACCAAGCCCCCGGCCTAGGCTAAAAGGTGGTGGCGGAACTCGGACGTGGGGACTAGCCTAAACCATTTTCAGCCCAGAATTTTTCGTGTGGGGAGAAGGACAAGAAGTTAGCAACGCTGCTAATCTCGGCTTCGGAAATCACGGGACCGCTAAATTCACCACAACTCAGAAATTCTGAGGAACATCCGGCGGGTCGAGCTCACCACGAATTTGGGATCTCGTACATCCCCGCGAAGCTTTAACTTCAGCGGCGAGAAGTCCCCTTCCCTCCGCGCGAGCCCGAGTTGCTCATTATTTATGTCCGTTCGTGAGCTAACCGAATGGTGGGTGACCTTGCTCGAGCCGGAGCTCCTGCCCTTGGGCCTAGCGATCTTCGCGGTCTGCGCGGCTAACTACACCGACCTGAAGAGGCGCATCATCCCGAACGAATTGACGCTCCCGCTCATCGCCGTCGGGTTGGCCTTTTACGCCCTGCTCGGCGCCTACCAGCGGGATGTCTGGGTGGCCGCCTCAGGCGCGCTCGGGGCCTCGCTGGCGTTCGCCATCGGCTACGCCATATGGCTCGCGGGCGGCTGGGCGGGGGGCGACGTCAAGCTCTTCACAGCCCTAGGCGCGCTGCTGCCGAAGTACGAGCCGCCGTACTCTCAGGCGCCCTATCCCTTCGCGCTCACGCTCCTGTTCAACGCCGTCATCGCCGTCGCGCCCGTCCTGCTCCTGTACATCGCCGTCAGCTGCGCCCGCAGGCCCGGCATCGGAGGGAAGATAATCTCGCCCATCCGCGCGTCCGCCTTAAGGTTCGTTGAAGCCCCCTTCGTAATCGTGGGTTGCTCGGCGCTGGGGCTGGAGGTCGCGTCCCGCATGGGCCTCAGCTGGCCGCTTGGGTGGCTGCCGGCGGGCCTGCTGATCGTCGTCGCGTACCGCCTGCCCTCGAGGGCTAGGGTGCCGATCGCCGTGGCGCTCACCGGCTATGGGCTCTACCTCGCCCCGCTGACCGCCGCGAGAGCTTTTGTTCTCATCCTCCTCGCGCTGCCGGGGCTGAGGCTGCTGATAAGCGCGGTGAACGTCGCCAACCGGGAAGTATTGCAGGAAGAGGTGAAGATCAAGGAGCTCAAGGAGGGGATGATCCCGGCCGAGGTCATCTACGAGAGGGACGGCAAGGTCGGGAGGTACAGCCCAAGCTACTGGGAACTCCTGAGGGGGAGCGCGAGGAAGCCGAAGTGGGATCGGGTGCTGGCCGACCCAAGGGTGGCGGCTGGGCTGACGAGGGGGCAGGTGCGCGCGCTCAGGCGGCTCGCGCGCGCGGGAAAGCTGAGGGGCAGCTTGAGAATTAAGAAGGGGATGCCCTTCGCTCCCGCCCTCGGGCTCGGGCTTCTGATCTCCGTCTTCTACGGCGACGTTTACTGGCACCTCGTGCTGGCGCTGGCAGGCGTTCCCGCTGGCCCTTGAAAGGCACTAATCCACGACAAAATCTCGTTCATAAATGTGTAGCACGCGATGCGGCGACGGCTTAGGGCACGGAAGCTCAAGAGGTATCCTCGCCTTAAAACGCCTCGCCACCAACCGACATTTTTTTCGGAGGGGTATTTTTGCCATGCACTCGGCGGTTTTTTGCGTCAAATCATCAATAAATCGATAAGTTTATTGGTTTATGCAATAAACGTTTATAAATAACGCCGTTATGATTCCATTGTTAGGAGGGAAAAAAGGAGTAAGATGAAAATGACTAAGGGAGGCAAAGTATGGGAATGAAGAAGGCGATCTCAGCCCTACTGTTCGTGTCCATGGTGACGATGACGCTATCAGCTGTTCCCGTGGGCGCCGATGCAAACAAGTTAAGCGTGCGTGTTTTCGTAAAATACGCTGATTCTGTTGAGCGGACGACTGCAAACGTCGTGGATATCGGTGACCCCGATGGCGATGGTGCACGGGACGGCTATGAGCTCTCGGGCTTGTGGTGGGACCTGAGCAAATATCCGAGTGGTGTCCCCTATGTAATCAATCCCAAGGATGCCATCAAGCGGCACGGGCTCGCAGAATCCGCCGTTATAGCCGAGGTAAAGGCCTCATTGGAGTCTTGGGATGCGGTTGTGTCAGTGGAGCTCTATAACGGCTATCCGACGGTTGATTATAAGGCGGGAACCAGGCTGGACTACAAGAACGTCATCACATGGAAGAGGCTACGGCCCTGCGTTGTAGCCGTAGCCACGATATGGTACTACTCCGCCACAGGCGAAATAGTGGATGCCGACGTGGGGCTGAATTGGGCCTACAAGTGGAGCATCGACCCCGATGGTGAGGGAACGGGATACATCCTTACCGACGCATTCGACATACGAAACATCGTGACCCACGAGGCAGGCCATTGGTCGGGGCTAAATGACATTTACGATGATACATATTGGGCCATGACCATGTACGGCTACACCACGTATGGAGAAACCATCAAGATTTCCCTGGAGCCGGGAGACGTGGCTGGGGTTCAGGCAGTCTACGGGGTTTAAAGATACGGGGCTCGGTTGAAAGTCCTTCCCCAGCCCCTATCCCTTCTTTTGTACGTATCAACTACCGACGCGCGCGGCTTCGGTCATCTCCGAACTGAAACATCGTTCAACTGTCACAGCTGTGACACCGGGGCCTCCGAAAAATCCGCGGGCGGAGGCTTCAACAGTAGGTACGGGATGGCCCAGACGGCTGGGGACCGAAAACGATTGTCGCGTTCCATCCAAGAAGGCACCGCTGGACAACTTTAGGCTGTATCTTGGGCCTCGGCGATGGGACCACGCGGCGATCATTTCGTTACGAGCTACCGGCGGAAGTAGAAAATTCTATGCCGAGAGCATGGCCACGACACGGCCACGTGCCCGCATCCACGGAGGCCCCCAGGTGTTTACATCAAGCCCTCGAGCACCTTTTGCAGGTAGTCCGCGAACGAGGTGTAGACTATCACGCACACCAGCAAAGTCAGCGCGATCGTGCACACCAGCGGCACCAGCAACAGCCCTCGCGCGGGTCCTCCTTGGCGGCGGGACTCCGAAATCGCGTGCACCCGAGCGCCCGCCAAGCTCGAAGCCGACGCGGCCGCCTGCCTGCCGGCCAACCAGCAGTGAGCCTCGCCCACCAGCAGCGCGAGCGAGGCGATGGAGAGGATTATTCCCGGCAGCCAATCGATGAACGTGTTGTAGGGCGCGAACATCACCGGCTCCCCCTCGAGCTGGAACTGCAGGCACCGCGCGGATATGCTCAGCAACCAAACTGCGCACAACCAGTACAATACCCTCTTCCCGTTCACCGCTGCGCCTCCTGGGCGGAGTTCGCGCTGGAGCTGAACTCAACGCTGAAAAGCCGGCCCTTCCCTCCGGTGGGCATGTTTGAAGTCCTCCTCGGCCCGACGAACTCTCGGTGCATTTTCAAATAAGGGATTAAGAAACTCTGTTCAGAAACCCCGTTCCGAAACTGACCTCCACTTGTTTAACACGTGAACAGTTTTTAAACGTTTTGAGCCGGAGACTCCTCGAGCGCTCACGGCGCGACACAACGCGTCGATCGCCTTTTCATCTAAATCCCCTGCACATCAGAACTTTAAGCAAAAATTTTCTTCAAATTAACAAAATGTATACATATCCGGGCGTTTTTCTTTAATTTGATAGAAAGGCGGTATTTTTTGAGGAGGGAGGAATATCGCATGGTGTGAAATACTCAAGGATGCACGCGATATTCGTCGAGGCGGAGGAGGTACGTTAGAAATTGGGGAACTCGCATTCATCCCTTCAGGGAAAATTAAAAACATCAAGCTAAATCGAAACGCTAGGGCCCGCCCCGAAAATCCTCTTTATACCCGGTATCGAGTCGAAGTCCGCGTCGTTGCTGTATATCTCGGTTATGCCCTCCCGCTGCATTTGTGCGACCATCACCAAATCGTTCCAACCGATTCTATATGTGCGCATCATCTCCTTCGCCGTTATGATATCCTCGAAGATGCATGGACGCTTTAGGAGGTAACCGTATGTCCTCAGCGCCTCCACAAATTCCGGGACCTCCTGTGGTCTCCCCCGTTTGAGTAGGTAGATACAAACTTCCTGAATCGCTAGGGTCGAGATCACGGCCTCCTCGCCGTTTTCTATCCCCTCCAATATTCCCCTAGCGACCTTTCCGAACCTTGGGTGCCTGTCGAGGACGTAGATGAACACGTTTGAGTCCACGAACCTCATCCGATATCCCTCTCAATCCTTCCTTTGCTTCTTCGGCCATGGCCTCCTCGATAACTTCGTCGGGTCGATCGACCGGAGTCGGCGCCCTAGATAGGTTCCAAAGCATCTCCGTCGGCTTTTCTATCCTGGAGATCGGCAGTATGACGATCCTTCCCCCCTCGCGGATCACCTCCACCTCGTCGCCCTCGCGGAGGCCCAGCGATTCCCACAGCTCCGGCGGGATCGAAACCCTGTGGCTTTTTTGGATCGTGCGGATGACCATCTCCATCTCCAAAGTCATTAATTTTGTCATTTATAAATACTTTTTTATTGACTTTTTAAAAGACAAATCAGATGTCTTAAAAATATGAGAAAGCCATCGACTTCAGCCGGGGGTATCGATCCGAGCAAGTTCGTCGCATGGGCATTGCGTTCGTCACAAGCTCAATTCGCCTTCTGCGCTAGCGATGCCGGAGATCGCGCGGGCATCAAGCGGCAGGTCGGATAGAGGCGCTTATGTTTCCAAGAGAACTTATCGTGGGTAAGATGCCAAAGACTTATACATAATTACTAACATGGTGAAAACATGGCGAAAGCGAAGCGCCTGACGACGATCGCCATCCGCCCCGAGACGCGGGACCTCCTCCGCCGTTTCGGCCGGAAGGGGAGGACTACGACACGATACTCACCCGAGTGTTAGAGAACCGCGTGCTCGAGCTGGTTCTCCCGCGATGCCCTCCGAAGCCCGAGGAGATCGGGTCATTGGAGGGAGAGGGATATGTCTTACTCGAGGAACTCCGAGAGAGGCTCGGGATTTAAGGTCGCCATTCGCCCACAGGTTCAAACTTATCCGAGACGATGGCAATCCACGCGGCGAAACAGGCCCAGAGGTGTGCGGACGCCCTCGCCGAGCTTGGGCGGGATCCCTTCGGAGATCGATCCGATGTGGACATCAAACGCTGGCGCGGGCCGGAGTTCCAGTACAGGCTACGGGTCGGACGCCACCGCTTCGGATACGACGTGCGGAAGGGTCAACTACCCCTCCTTGAAAGAAGGGGCTTGTCCCTCAGGGTGATTCAGGTGTCGCCGACCACCATCATCGGACAAGGCGCGGCGGCTGACTGCGCCGCCAGCCGCAGGAATCTGGGCGTAGGTAACCATGCTTTCGCCCGCCCCGCGGCAGATGTTGAGCGAAGCCACCCGATCGGCATTTGCCTCGAACCCGCACCGAATGCACTTGAAGTAGCGGAAGTTTCGACGGTTGGCCTTGTCGACGAGGCACCACCTCAGCCCTATGCGATTTTCGGGGAGAGAGGTCACCGAAAGTAATCCCAAATTCCTCCCCCCCAGCTAAAGCAGGGGGTCTCCTTGGGGTGTTTTAAATGAAAAAATCGTCGACGTCAAACGGGCTTGGATGAAGTAAATTTTTTTAAAAAAGTTGATGGTACTAACCGCAAAGCTTTATCGCGCGCCGAAACTTGTCGGTTGAGGGTTGACAACCCGATCGTTTTATATGCCATTCACGAGCTCATTTAATCTCATTCAAAAATTCAGCTGGCGTAACCGCGTTGACCTTCTCCCGAACCTCCTTCGTTGAAAAATCCTTGTCCCCGGTTATGAAATAATCTGGCCTCACGGCAAGCGCACAGGCTAAAATTGGAGCGTCTTTCTTGTCCCCGATCAATTTTGCCGCGCTCGGAATGAGGTCGAGGTATCTCTTGGCCGGGATTACCCTCGCTCCTACCATTCTCAGAAAATTATCCAATAAGTACTCTCTGTACGAAATTTTTCTCCTAAAAACTGCGCGAATCTCCTCGAGTTCATCCACAGGGATCAGAAGCCTAAGCCTTCGCTTCCCTAACAGCTTGAGTATCTCTGATGGTTTCCCAGTATAGAGAAGTCCGGAAAAGATGATGTTAGAGTCCACCAAGACGTTTTTCATACTTTTCCTTCCAGATCTCCGCCCGCGCCGCTTCAATCTCCTCCTCGATGTCTTTCAGAGTCAATCCCTTCCGCTTCGCCAGCTTCCTACAATATCTCTGCAGCTCTTCCAAGGAATCCATTATCTCGACTTTTTTCAGGAGGGCCAGCTCGCTGCCAACGCTCTCTACTATCAATTTCGCCCCGGGTTCAATGCCGAGTTTTCTTCTGACCTCTTCCGGTATGGTAACTTGGCCTTTCTTCGTCACAGATACGAGCTTCACCTGGGTCACGATTAAAAAGTAATACAGTATTACTTTATAAATATTGCGGGGTTTTTCAAATTTTCCTGCTAGCCCTATTTCAACTTGAGCCTTGATGCAACGATGAGCGTCGCCACGATCGCCCCGATCGCGCGCCCGATCAAGAGCCAGTTCACGCCTCCCTCCGGGGGCGGGACTTCGATCGATAAGGTTGTCGCCCACCTCTGGACCGAGTCGCCATAAGAGCCCGCCGCGTCGTGGGTCCGGATTTTGAAGTAGTGGGGGGTTCCCGGGATAAGCCGCTGGCGGTGCAGGAGGTTGTCGATGCGTCCGTTATCGTCGCGAGCATGGTTTCATCGCTCGGCGTGAAGCCCGGCTCCGTGGATCCATAGACCTCGTAGCGCGCGAAATCCTCGAGCGTGCTCTGGGACCAGCTCAGTGTTACAGAACTCGCCCTGACATCCGTCGGCGATTTGAGAATTATCGCCCTGCCCGCCGCCCCACCTACCGCTTTACAGCTCCTCCGAGGCGGTGCCCTCGCTCCCCTTCGTCCCCCCGACGGGTTTCCCGACTCCCTCCATCTCCTTCTTTGACCTCTTCTTTGGCTCCTCCGGGATCTTCTTCACCACTATGCCCTGGTCGGTTATGTTGAAGAAGTGCAGCTGGTTGCTGTGCTCCGTGCCCCGCATCTTCCTTATCTCCAGCGCCCTGTCACGCGTCAGGCCCTCGCCCTCGTAGTACAGCACTATCACGCCGTCCGCGACGTCCTCTTCCATGCCGACCCTGCTGAGCTCCTCCCTGCCCTCCCTGATCTGGGATGTCAGCAGCGAGGTACAGTCGAGCCTTGCCAGCCTGTCCTTGAGGTCGCCCAGCTGCAGCCTCATCGTGAACTCGTCCGGGGCGAACGCGGAGAGCAGCTCCACCCCGTCTATGGCAACGCGCTTGGACTCCGAGCTCTCGACCGCCTCCACCACTTCCGCGAAGATGTCCTCGATCGCTGCTTCCGCCTTCTTCATCGCCTTGGTCACGCTCGCCAGGGGGCCGCCCA
>JASEGJ010000031.1:0-216 GCA_030018135.1 Candidatus Hodarchaeaceae archaeon
TCTAACGTTTTTTATCAAAACTATGACCTGTACGTGGAGATGTTCAGAGCTTGGTGGGCAGGGCATAAGTCCAAAGATGAAGCGAGCGAGGAAGAGTTTACAAAGCTTCTCCTGAGTTTCCTTTTTGAGCGGGGTTCGAATTTTGAGGTGCGGCCAGTTTCAAATGGCTGTACCCAAAACAGCACGAATACAGCAGATTTGCGTGAAAGCGCCGTG
>JASEGJ010000031.1:226-6998 GCA_030018135.1 Candidatus Hodarchaeaceae archaeon
AGATCTTGAGTCTGACGCCTTTAACCAAGCTTGGCTACCCCCGCAAATCATAGTTTTGAACTCGAGCTGTTATTAAAATTACAGATTCAGCCGCGACAAATCCTGAAGTAACCGCAAGCGCTCGGGCAGCGCGGGGGCAACTCGGGATCTCGCCTGCGGCCGACTATCGCAAGCTTCCGATCGCGCGCCCGCAGGAATCGGAGCCTCAGGCCGTCGTCGATGGGATAAACGCGCCGCACCACCAAGGGCACGGAACGGTCCTCAGGAAATCTGACGTACGCGAGCATGCCGAAATTGACCTGCCGCGGAAAGGCACTTTCGAACGCCAAGGCGTAGCCGGCGAGCGTGAGCCCGTGGTACTCCCGCTCCTTGCCGGTCTTCATCTCCATGACCATCGTCCGCACGGCCTGAAACGCATCTATGCTCAGCTGTTTGCTCAGGCCCACGCGGGAGCCGTCCACGCGGTGTTCCATGGTCAGCGGGATGGCGTGGGCGACGAGGCTATCGGCACCTATGTACGGGCTGCGCGAGAGAACCTGCGCCACCGCCGCAGCTATCTGGCCCGCCTCGAAGCGCCAAAGTCTTAACATGTTTTTCTGCACTCGTTCGAGGTCCTCCGCTGCGACCCTTGCCTCGTCGATCAGCCCCTGTTTGTCGACCATCGTTTCCTCGACCGCATCGTCCGCGCAATCTGCCAATGCCTTGGCTATGTCGAGGTCGGGGGTTATGCCCTCGTATATCATGCGCTTCGCTCGGGTAACCACGGCCTCCAACGTGTTGTGGTAAAGCGTGCCGCTTACCATCGGCAGGCTCGCTGGCGCCTCCAAACCCTCGACGTAGCGAACGTAGACATCGCGGGCCGTCGGGCAAAAGTCGCTCGCTATGGCGCTGACCGGCAGGCGACCGCTCACCTCCGGCTCGACGGGACGCTCGCGATAGCGCCAGCCCCGAAGCTTCGAGCTAACCCTCGGGGGCGAGCGGTAACCATAATAGTCCAGCACATCCTCCAAGCTCCTGCCGAAGATCCCGTAGACCAGTTCATCGCCCATACATGATTTAAAAGGGCGCTGATTAATAAGACGGCGGGTGACGAATGGCGGGGTTCGAGTCGCGCCGCGCCTTTGAGCATCTGGACAAATTGGCATACGAGATAGGGCCCCGCTTGGCCGGAACTCGAGGCGAGCGGCAGGCCGCAGAGTACATCCGAGCACAGCTCGAGGGGCATGGCTACCAAGTCAAGGTGCAGGAGTTTGAGTTCGTCGACAAAGCCGCGCGCGCGCGCATCGAGGCACTCCTCCTGTTGGCGGCGTTCACCGCGTCGCTGCCCTTGACCGCGGAAGCTTCCTTGGTCGCTTTCGTCGCCGCGCTCGCCCTTTCACGCGTGCTGCCTCGCGCCATGCCAAAGCGCAGGAGCCAAAATATCGTGGGGGTTTTAAGGTCGGAAAAGCCGAAGGAGCGCCTGATAATAAGCGCGCATTATGACTCCGCAAGGTGTACGATCGACCATCGCCTGAATATTTTTGTGAGGCTGGCCCTCGTCCCGGCGACCCTTGTTTTTTTGATCTGCCTGTTCGCGCGGCTCTCCGGCCTGCTGCCGATACCCTGGCCCATCACGTGGGGCTGCCTCGCGGTGCTGTTTTTCCCCCTCTGTGGCGGCATGCTCGTGTCCACTGCCAGCAAGCACGTTTCACCCGGGACGAACGACAACGCCTCGGGCGTGGCGGTCGTGCTTGAGGCCGCGCGCGTGGCCGCTGAGTTGCACCCGGGCGATGTCGAACTCGCGTTCGTGGCATTTGGCGCGGAGGAGCAGGGGCTGCACGGCTCGCGCGCTTTCGCCGCCGAATCATCCGGGGATGTCGCGCTCAACCTCGACGCGGTTGGCGTGGGCTCGAGGATTTACTACGTGGAGGGCAACGGCATCGTTGGAAGGCGCAGGACCTCCTCGGAGGTAAATCAGGCCCTCGTCAGGTGCGGGGTGCGACTTAAACTAAAGCTTAAGCCGATGTGGGCGATCCTTGCATCGCATGACCACCTGCCGCTCCTCCGCTCGGGCTTGAGGGCAACCACGATTACCGTGGACAGCCCCGGGATGGGCAAACTCGAGCGCTTGCTTTCGAAATTGGGCCTGCCGAACGCGCACGCCCGCCGCTACAAATACCTCCACGCCATCGACGATATCCCCGACAAGATCGAGCTCACCAATGTGGAGCGCGTCGGCCAAATTGTGCTCGAGTTCATCAAAGGCGCAACTTGACGCGATCTAAGCAGAAAATTTCTGATACACATGTATCAAAAAATCGATAAGTTATTTTCGCGCGATGTTAAGCAATGGAGGTGATCGCATGAAAATCGGATTGATGGCGGACACGCACGACAGGCTCGACGCCATAAAAAAAGCGGTGGAGTTCTTCAATCGAGTCGGAGTCGAACATGTTTTACACGCTGGCGACCTCGTCTCGCCGTTCACCGCGCGAGAATTCAGCGCCCTGAAGGCGAAGCTGCATGTCGTCTGGGGAAACAACGATGGCGACAAGGAGTTCCTGCGCACCAAGTTCGGCGAGATCGGCGCAAGGTTGCTGGGCGACTTCGCCGAGCTGAAATTCGCCGACCGTAAGATCGCGCTGCTGCACGGCACCAACCAGGACCTCGTCGACGCGCTCGCGGGTTCCGAGCTCTTCGATGTCGTCGTGCGTGGCCACACGCACGAGGCTGGGCTAATTGAGGCTCAAACGCTCGTGGTGAACCCGGGCGAGGTCTGCGGCTATCTCAGCGGCCGTCAAACTGCCGCGGTGCTTGACCTAGTTGCGCTGGAAGCGGAGATCATCGAGCTTTGACTCACAAAGACTTTATACCGCGCGCCTCGTTAATTTCGGCTTAGGTGCCGTGCCCGTGATTGAGTTGATAACGCCAGCCGTGGTTTTCGCTAGCTTCTACCTCGCATGGAACATCGGCGCAAATGACGCCGCGAACGCCATGGGGACGGCGGTGGGGGCGCGGGCCCTGTCCTATCGCAGGGCCGTCACCTTTGTGATGTTGTTCGTCTTGCTCGGCGCCGCCCTCGAAGGATATAAGCTCATGAAACCAGTGGGCGAACAGATAGTTACCGGCGTCGACCCATCCGTCTCGCCCTTTTCGACCCTGCCGTGGGTTGCCGTCATCGCGCTGCTGTGCGCTGGACTGTGGGTGACCCTGCAAACTAAACTAGGGTTCCCGGTTTCAACCCACCAAGCTATAATCGGTGCCCTAGCGGGAGGCGGTGTCGCGATTGGGATGTTCTCAAAAGTCACAGCAAATGTCAATTGGTGGAAGCTTCTAGTCATAGTTTGGACTTGGGTGTTAACCCCGATCGCCGCCGCGTTCTTCGCCTTCATATTATATCGAATTTTCGAAATGCCGCTTAGGACAGTAAAGGCGCCCGAGAAACTGAACTTGATCTTCGCCGCTGCGGTGATCATCAGCGGATGCTACGTTGCCTATGTGATAGGGGCGAACGGTGTCGGAACGGCGATGGGCGCGGCGTACGCTGTGGGAAGAGATTCCGGGGCAACAAACCCCGTACAACAGCTCGCCTTGCTTGGCGCCGTCGGCGTCTCCGTCGGGTCGCTCACCTATAGCCGAAGGGTCATTGAGACCGTCGGCATAGGGATAACCTCCTTGGGTCCGATGAGTGCATTCGTGGCACAGCTCGGGGCTGCCCTGACCGTCCACTTATTTACGCAGTGGGGGTTGCCGGTATCGACCTCGCATGCGATAGTCGGCGGAGTCGTCGGCGGAGGCCTCGTCGGCGGCGTCGCTGCGGTCAGCAGGCGCAAGCTGGGCCAAATAGCGATCGCCTGGATTTCGACCCCCACGATGTCCATGTTGCTCGCATTCTGCTTGGCATCGGTATTCATAATTGTGTGGGTGTAGGAAATGGCACTCGAACCCTGGCAGATCATGCATATCACGATTGCCCTTGTCGGCCTGCTGATAGGTTGGCGCTTCAATCCGTGGTTCGGAGTCGTGTTTATTTGGGCAATCGTGATCGCCGTCGAGGCATTTAGCTCCAAGAAAAAGGGGAGCCGGGGCTCGGTAGCTATGCCCTCAGCGTGAAGCTTATTGCCATTATGATGTCGCCCGCATCTTCAGCGCAATTTGAGATCGCCCCGATCTTCTCTATCACTTCCTTGAGCTGTGCCACCGTGGTAGGGTCAAACAGTTTCTCGTAGCGATAAACCAACTTGGCCAATTTTTCCTCGATCCCATCGGACTCGTGTTCGAATTGATCGATCTCCCTAGCTTTCAGGATCGCGGCATCGATGTTCGCCATGAACGTGTCGATGGAACCCTTCAGGGCTTGAGTAGTTTTAACCGACGCCTTGGCTAGCTCGACCAAGCTCTTTCGAATAGCTCTAGCCCCTGCGTCCTTTTTCTCGGCCTTGTTGAGCGCATCGAACAGCTCACCCCTCCATGTGATCGCTCGAGCGGCCTCCTGTGCCATGTCCGCGACATCGTCCACGCGCTCGGCCAGCCTGCTAAAATCTCCCCTAAACACGGGCAAAAAGGCCCCCTTTGAGAGGCCGCATTCGAATTTCCTCCGAAGCCCGTCCGCCTCCGTTTCAAGGCGATCCAGCTCGCTTGCCAGCTCCCCCATCTTCGCCGACGAACGTTCTGAAAGAGCTATGACCAACCCCTCGAATTTTTTAACGACCCTCAAGACGGACGCAGCGTGTTCCTTTAAGATGTCGAAGGCCGCTTTTTCCTTGGTAGCTGCGAACGGGAGAAACCCAGTCGCCAAAACCTCGCGCAAGATTCACCACCGCAGTGTGTTTATTAGGTCGGCTATTTAAAAGTTGCAGGGCTTCTCCGACTTTTATCGAACGGGGCCTTGAAAAATGAGGATCGCGCTCAACTAGCGCCGTGGCCTCCTAACGAGGGACGAGCCGCAGGCCTCGCACTGCGAAATGGTCGCACGATAAACCCGACCACAAGCGGGGCACACCATCTCCCAAGTCAGCACCTCGCTTATGCCGGGCATCGCAACGCGGCGGTAGGAAATGCCAAACAACCTCGCCAAATTTTGGATCGAATAATCATCGGTCACGAGTTTGGGCTCATCACCCGCTTGACGGAGATCTAATGCCAATGCCAAAAGTTTTGCATCGGTCTCGGATATCCTATCGCCCGTTTGTCCAACTTTTTTGCTGACCTCTGCCATGGCCGACCTCGATGGCTCCGCCACCGCAACCTTCCCTGCGACAACGGCCGTTTCAAGCTCAAGCTTCGAGCACAAGTCGCGCGCCTCATCGAGCACCTCCTGCACCGTGACCTGCTCCACATCCGCCAAGCCAGGAACGAATCCAGCTATGACCGCGGAAGTGTCCAAGATGTAAATCCTGCGAGGCAATTACAACTTCTCCCGTACCTTGCGGTAAAACTCATCGCCCCAAACGAGGAACTTCGCGGGATTTTCCGAGCGGTGGAACGAGAGCTTGCTGCCCGGGCTGACCTTGACGACCGACTGGCCGTCAACGATTACGAGGGCCTCGCAATCCGGCCTCGGAAGCTCAACCTCGATGCGACTGCTCATCGGCACGACCAAGGGCGCGACGCGTGGGCGGGATGTGCAAACTGGCACCACCACCATTGCCTCGAGGCATGGGTCGACTATCGGGCCTCCCGCAGCTATTGCGTATGCCGTGCTGCCCGTGGGGGTGGCTATTATCACACCATCTCCTCGAGTGCTCTCAGCAACCTCGCCGTCCACGAGCACCTTAAACGCGAGCATGCGCCCCGGGCTCGCCGCGCGCACAACGGCTTCGTTTAGCGCGTCCGATAAACGTTTGCCCGCAACTTCGACGGCCAACCTCGCGCGTTCCCGTACCTGCAGCTCCCCTGCTAATAATTTTCTGAGCGCCCTCAACGCCTCGCCCGGCGGTACATCTGCCAAAAAGCCTGTCCCCCCCATATTTATGCCCAAGATGGGAACATTTGGGGCCCTCTGCTGGGTTGCCAAAACCGTGCCGTCGCCGCCTATCGTGATGATCACCTCTGCTCTCATAGCGGGTATCGCAAAGCCCTTTCTATCGAGCCTCGCCGCGACTTCTCGATCGAGCACGACATCTTCCCCTGACAGGAGCTTTAGCACCCTTTGTGTGAGCTCGATCGCCTCGGGCAAATCGGGGCGCGCTACTATGCCTATCCGCAAGTTTTTACCCAGCTTCACTCGTTTTTCGATAAATTTAACGTTGCGGGTCTAGTGCCAAATTTTTTAAAGTACCTCCTCGAAGTAGTAGCAGGTGACTTTATGACGAAAGAGATGACAGAAGTCGGTAAACTAAAAGAGGGGCGCTTCGTTATAATCGATGATGAGCCGTGCCGCATCGTCGGCTATACAACGTCGGCGCCTGGAAAACACGGCCATGCGAAGGCAAAAATCGATGCCATCGGCGTCTTCGACGGCCAGAAGCGAACGGTGGTGCGGCCAACAAGCGCCAAGATCGAAGTGCCCATCATCGAGCGCGGCAGCGCACAGGTGCTTGCGATAATGGCAAACAATGCGCAACTGATGGACCTCACCACGTACGAAACGTTTGAGTTGCCGATACCGATGAGCCTTCGGGGCGAAGTGCGCGAAAGCATCGAGGTGGAGTACATTCAAGCACTTGGCCGGAGGAAAATCGAGCGGGTTAAAAGTTAAACCTGCTCGATTGCATTTTAAAGCCCCTCCACTAGGAAATTTAAGTCATATCACCTAATTTTCGCCGTAAAATAGTTCTTGAGATACTTCCTC
>JASEGJ010000032.1 GCA_030018135.1 Candidatus Hodarchaeaceae archaeon
CGGAAATCACGGGACCGCTAAATTCACCACAACTCAGAAATTCTGAGGAACATCCCGGGGGTGTAACATAAATCTAGAGGATAGTTTCACAAACCACTTATAAACGGGGGGTATACGCTCCCTTGAGTTAAGGGGGTGCCTGATGATGGTTAAGTTGGCGTTTCACGAAGTTCGCGTCGGCCGCACGTCGGCGAGCTCGGGCAACGCCGTTTTGGGGGGGGGGGCGTTAGGATATTGGAAGGAGGGAGGAACGGTGATCGTTAAGGGCGTGGGAGAATTCATCCGTCGCCCTCCCGCTCCAGCCTTCGCCACGCCGGCTTGGAGGGCGAGTTCCCTCCTCCAGGAGATGGCATCGAAGAGATCGAAGTTCGCCGATTTGCACGTCCATACGCGCGTCTCCGACGGGTGGGTGCCCCCCGAGGAGGCGGTCGAGCGGGCCCAAAGGGCTGGGCTCGCCGCGATAGCCATAGCCGACCACGACTCGATAAGCGGCGTGCAGGCCGCGATCTGGGCGGGTAATAAGTACGGCGTCGAGGTGATCCCCGCCGTGGAGTTGAGCTCGGGAATCGACAACCTGGAGCTCCACATCCTGGGCTACTACATCGACTGGCAGAGCAAGTGGTTCGCGAACAGGCTTTCCAAGCTCCAGGAGTTCAGGAGGGAGCGGGCAACGAAGATCGTGGACAAGCTTCGGGAGCTCGGGGTGGATATCGACTACAATTTGGTCATCGCGATAGACGGCGGCGTGGTCGGGCGTCCCCACATCGCGCAGGTCATGGTGGATCGGGGCTACGTCAGGACGACGGACGAGGCGTTCGACAGGTACCTGGGCACGGGAAAGCCGGCCTACGTGTCGAAGTACCAGCTTTCGCCGACCGATGCGATTAAGATGATCAAAAAAGTTGGGGGCGTTCCGGTGCTTGCCCACCCGCTGTTCGCCCGCGCCGATCATTTGTTGCCGAAGCTCGTCGAGGACGGCCTCGGGGGCATTGAAGTTTATCACAGCAAGCACGACGCCACGACGACCGAGCATTACGAACAGCTGGCTCAAAAATATGGCCTACTGATGACCGGGGGTTCGGACTCCCACGGCATAGGGGAAATACCCATCGGGCACGTGCGGGTGCCGTATTCGATAGTTGAGAAGCTCAAGGAGGAGCTGGTGGCGATGAAAGCCAAAGAAGTCACCGCGGAGAAGCTAGTGGGTCGAGGACTGATAAAAAGGGAACCAGCTAAACGAGGGAGGAAGAAATGAGGAAATTGACCTTACTTCTTCCGGCATTAGCAGCCTTATTTGTGGTTTCAGCTCTGGCGATGGGGTGGAAAAAAGCAGTAGACATCTGACGATCCCGGCGGCGATAGCAATGGCGGTCATGACCTCCAAATCTGCAGCCTTGTTTGCCGGGGAACTGGGCGCTGCAATGAAATTTCTTGTATATGGCATGACTATGGTCGCAATATCTTGGCTAATGGGTGTTCTAGGTGGATTGTTTGAATGGCATGCCAACACGTTTGGGGGCATGTCATACTTAGTTGGGGCAGTTGCGTTGGTCGTGCTAACGATCGGGTTTTATAAAATCTTCTGCGTAGCCACTCGTATTGCCGAAGAGGGGTCGGCCGCTAAGACCGGGACAAATAGGCTTTAAGACTTGGGAAATCAAAATTAAAGGGGGGTTATGTGGTATTCAGGAGGGCGAAAAAACCCAAACGCGTTCTAAGGGCTGCGGAGGAAATACCCGAGCTAAAAAAGCCCACCTTGTTTAAGAAAGCCCCCAAGTCAGTTCTTAAACCCGCAGAGGTAGCGCCTGAGGTGGAAGAGCCGGCTTTAGAAGCCCCCGAGGCCCCCCCACCGGTCGAGGAGGTCGAAGCTCCGAAGCCGATCGAAGAGCCTCCTCCCCCCAAGATGGAAGAGGCCTCCAAACCGGTCGAAAAGCCCCCTGTCGAAGTAAAGGTTCCCAAACCCGTTGAAAAGCCCAAACCAATTGAGAGACCCGTGGCTAGGGGAGCCCCGCCTCCCGCTGAAAAATCCATCATAGAAGCCCTCCAGACGGACTCCGCCCTCGAGGAGCTCCAGCAAAGGCTCGAGGCCAGGCAGGAGGTCGAAGCTCGAAGGGCTGTGAGGGTCAAGAGGCCAGCCATGGTCAGGAGGAGGGTCCCGAAACCGATTGAAAAGCCCCCGGTCGAGAAAATAGCCCCCAAACCAGCTAAAAGACTTGGGCTCAAAAAAGTTAAAAAGTTCCCCTCGGTCAGAGGGAAAAAGGTCGGACCGGCTAGAAAGCCCCGAGTCAAAAAAAAGGGAAAATTCGTCGAAAGGCCCACTTTGGCTGGGGAAAAAAAGGTTAAGGCGGTTAAAAAACTCAAGATCGCGAAAGGGGCTCCCAAGCCGGTCGAAGAGTCGCCTGTTGAGATAAGGGCCCCCGAACCCGTTGGAAGGCCCAAGCCGGTCGAGAAACCTCCAGTTGAGAGGAGGGCCCACCGGGTCGAGGGGAGGGTCCCAAAGCCAGTTGAGCACCGCCTTCGGGAGAGGGTCGCAAAACCGATTAAGGGGCTGGTTCCAGCCAAAAGGAGGGTCACGAAGCCGATCCTAAAGGCCGAGGCGGTGGAGGTCGAGAAGCCCCCACTGGAGGCACTTCAAGCGGATTCCGCCCTCGAGGAGCTCCAGCAAAGGCTCGAGGCCAGGCAGGAGGTCGAGGCCCTAAAGGCGTTCGAGGAGTACACCACCTTCGAGCCGCCGAAGGGCTACCAGGAGGTGGAGCGCTATTGGATCGCGAAACCCTACGCCTGGGCGGCCATCCTTTTCGACCCGGAGAAGAACGAGCGCCTGTATTATCTAGTTGAGCCCACCCTGACGCCCTTCGAGAAGACGGTCTTGGAGACGCTCCACGAGCACCTGCTCGACCGCCTGAGCTACGATGAAACCATGAAGGATCGAGATGTGATCATCAAAAACAAAGCCCTCGAACTCCTCGACGAGTACGGCGTGTCCCTCGATGAAAAATCCGTCAACAAGGTCCTCTACTACTTGAAGAGGAACTACATCGGCTACGGCAAGATAGATAGCATCCTCAAGGACCCGAGGATAGAGGACATCTCGTGCGACGGGGTCGACATACCCATTTTTCTGTATCATCGGGATCACCAAAACATCCGCACGAATCTCGTGTTCAAGGACGCGGAGGAGCTCGACCTCTTCGTCATCAGGATCGTCGAGCGCGCCGGGAGGCAGATCTCACTGGGGAGGCCGACCGTCGACGCAGCGTTGCCTGAGGGCTACAGGGTGCAGGCGACGATTGGAACCGAGATAACGACGCGGGGCAGCTCATTCTCGATCAGGAAGTACACCGAGGAGCCATTCACGCCCGTCGACCTCATTTTACACGGCACCTTCTCGCCGGAGATGCTTGCATACCTCTGGCTGGCGACCGAGAACAAGAAGAACATCATGGTCGTCGGAGGAACTGCTAGCGGAAAATGTGTGGCCGGCGATACCAAGGTCTTGCTCGCGAATAGCCGTCTGGAAGAGATGAGGAGCCTAGCCGGGGAGGCCTTCAAGAGGGGGCAGGTGATGGAAACCGAAGATGGATGGTTCGTGACCGACACTGATCTCAAGGTCTTCTCGATGGGCCCGGATTTGAAAATTGCTCCCGTAAAAGTATCCAAGGTCTGGAAGCGCAGGGCCCCGGATTTTCTCTACAAGGTGCGGACCCGTAGCGGAAAGGAGATCACCGTCACCCCTGAACATCCATTCTTCACGATGGATGGCGGTGTGGTCGAAAGAAGGGCAGATGAGCTCGAAGTGGGGATGAAAATAGCCACCGCCGAAATAGCTTCCGGTGATCGGGGACCCTGTCTGGCGTCCCCTGAGGTTTTTTGGGATGAAATCGCAAACGTCAAGAGGATAAAGCCGACCGACCCTTGGGTTTATGATTTAACGGTGGACTCCACCCACAATTTCGTTGCGAATGGCATAATAGCTCACAATACTTGCACCCTTAACGCCCTCTCGCTCTTCATCCCGCCCGACGCGAAGATCGTCTCGATAGAGGACACCAGGGAGCTCACGTTCTACCAGGACAACTGGCTCGCGAGCGTCACCCGCGACGCCCGCGGCGAGCGGGCGATAGACATGTACGACCTCCTGCGCCAGGCGCTAAGGCAGAGGCCAGAAGTTCTGATCGTGGGCGAGGTGCGGGGCAAGGAGGCCCTCACGCTATTTCAGGCCATGAGCACCGGCCACTCCTGCTACTCCACCGCGCACGCTGGCTCCATACAGGAGATGGTGCACAGGCTCGAGGGCGAGCCGATAAACGTGCCGCATCACATGCTCACCGCGCTCGACATCGTGTGCCTCCAGCTCCTCACCTACCACAGGGATAAGAGGGTCCGCCGCAACCAGACCATCGTCGAGGTGCTCGGCGTCGACCCCCTCAGCGGAGCCCTCAGGACGAACCGGATATTCGACAGAAACCCGATAACCGATCAGTTCGAAAGGATCGGGAATTCGCAGGTCCTCCTCGAGATCGCGAGGGAGCGCGGCTGGAGCGCCATAGAGCTGGAGAGGGAGCTCAAAAACCGGCGGAGGGTGCTAGAGTACCTCGCGAAAAACAACATGAGGCGCATCGGGGAGGTGTCGGCGATCATACGGCAGTACTATTTCGATCCCGCGAAGGTGATGGAGCAAATAAAATCGTGAGCATGTGGTGTGAACTTTGGTCAGGAGGTTGGCAATTCGTTTATTCGGGCGGTGGACGCAAAAGCGGAAATACGATGGGTTGAGGGAAAGGCTGGGCCGGGCGCGGATGATGGTCTCGGCGGACGCGTATGTGTCCGTGGCCATCTTTTATTCGATCGTCGTGTCTGCTACGGTGGCGATTTCTGGCAGCTTAGTCCTTTGGCTCGTGCATTTTTTTACGCTGCCCATGCTTGCATCGATCTTCCTCGTAGCAATCATCTCGGGTTTTTTGACGTACCGCCTGTTTCTATTTTACCCATCGCTGGCCGCAAATGAGAGGGCCCATAAAATAGACCTCGCGCTCCCCCACACGGTCAGCTTCATGCATGCCCTGAGCCGGAGCGGCGCCACGGTGACGGATATCCTGAAGGAGTTCAGCGCGCGCCCCGACATGGGCGAACTAGCTGAAGAAGCAAGCATATTCATGCGCGATGTGGAGTTCCTCGGCCAAGACCCGCTGACCGCGCTCCGCAACCTATCGCGGTCGACGGTTTCGAAGAGATTCAAGACCTTCCTAGAGACCCTGACCTCCATCATCGAAACGGGCGGCGATATGACGGGCTACTTCGCCAGCAAGTGCTCGGAGTACCAGACCGAGGTGAGGGACGAGCAGAAGAAGTTCATAGAGACGCTCGGGCTATTGGCCGAGATCTACGTCATCATGCTCGTGTTCGCGCCGCTGTTGATATTGCTCCTGCTCGTCACCTTGGGCGCGATGGGGGGGATTCCGGTAGCGCTTCTTTTTTTGGTAGCCTACGTGGCGATTCCGCTCGGCTCGGCCATATTCATGGTGTTGGTCAAAATAATTTCCGGTGGCGGGCTCAAGATAAAGCTTGGCAAGGGCAAGCCGCCGGAGGCCTTTAAGGGCGTGTCGGTGCGCGGCGAGGCGGTCAAGAAGGAGATGCTCGGGGGCATCGCTAGAGGCATAACGAGGACGAGGCTGAAGGCCGCGATCTTGCACCCCTTCAAGACGGTCTCCGAGAACCCCCACTACGCATTTTTCGTCAGCGTGCCAGCCGCGGTGATTTTTTCGATCATACTTAGTCCATTCAGCACCACAACCGCATTTTTTGCCACGCTGATAATCCTCGCTCCCTACGTCATCGCCTACGAATCCAAGTCGAGGAGGGTCGGAAGGATGGAGGGCGCGCTGCTGGGCTTTCTGAGGTCGTTGACCAGCGGGGTTAAATCCGGCTTGACGCTGCCCCGGGCGATGGCGGTGGCGTCGACCTCCGACCTGGGTCCGCTGGGCAAGGAGGTCAGGAGGATGGGGGCCGACATCAGGTGGGGGATGTCAGCCGCGGAGGCGCTGGCGAGGTTTGAAGCTCGAGTGAAGGACTCGGGTACAGTTTCGTGGGTGGCGACGTTGATCAGGAAGGCGAACGAGGCGGAGTCCGACATATCCGATGTGCTCGAGGTGCTCATGGACGATGTGGCGACCACGCGATCGCTCCAGAGGGAGCGGAGGGCGGCGATGGCGACGTATCAGGTCATCATATTCCTGGTCTTCTTCGTGTTCCTCTTCACGGTTTACATGGTGGTAAAGAACATCGTGCTCATGGCCGCGCCGGTCGCTGGCGGGATGGAGATGCTACTGTTCGGAGGCATCGACCCCCGCCTTTGCTCGACGGTATTCATGCACGCCACGATTCTCGAGGGCCTCTTCGCCGGGCTGGTGGGCACGCAGATGGGCGAGGGGGACCTGAGGTCCGGCCTAAAGTACTCGCTTTTGATGATGGTCGCGGCTTACGCCGTGTTCGCCGTGCTCATCTTCCCAGCGATTTAGACGTTCGGCGCTCGCCGTAAAAAACCTTCGTCAATCGGCGGTTTGGCGGCGGAGGCGCTATCGGTGCCGTTCAAATAAAGACCTCCACCCAAGCTTCTAGCCCACCTGCCCCGCCG
>JASEGJ010000033.1 GCA_030018135.1 Candidatus Hodarchaeaceae archaeon
CCCGTAACTGGGGCATTGTTCAGCGGACTCGGTAGCGCAGTTCAATTTCCGACCCTGGAAGCCCCGCACTTCAGTGCGGGGTAGTTCACTGCCTTCCTACTCCTTTTTACTCTAAGAGTTTTGCTAAAGATTGATAAACGCTGAAATCCCATCTAGGTAGGGCTAGCAAAATGCTGCTCGACGAAGAGATAATACGCCTCGTCGGCATAAATGACAGGGCGCTTGCCATCCTGGGCGAGACCGATAGGATAATCGACACCAGGCTTCACGTCCACCTCCCAAGCAAGGGGCCCATCAGCGTTCAGGCCTACGTAGTATACCACAACGCCGTTCGTGGTCCGCCCTGCAAAGGAGGGATAAGGATGTCGAGCGATGCCACCCTCCAGGAGACCATCCAGCTCGCCGAGATAATGACCTACAAAGCTGCACTGATGGACCTACCGTTCGGCGGGGGAAAGGCTTCGATAGTTGCGGACAGCGGGCTTCCTCCCCCCGAAAAAGCGGTCTTGGTCAGGGAATTCGCGCACAAGATTCGAAACGAGCTCACCTCTGGCGCCTACGTCCCGGCCCCCGATCTGGGGACGAGCCCGAGGGAGATGGCGGTGATATTCGGCGAAACCCACATGAGGGAATGCGTCACCGGCAAGCCGGTTGGCATAGGTGGACTGCCGGGCAGGAGGGAGGCCACGGGATACGGCGTCGCGGTCGTCGCTGAGCAGGCTGCAAGGGAACTCCTGGATTCAGAGTTCCCTGGGCTCACCGTAGGGGTGCAGGGGTTTGGGAACGTCGGATCTTGGGCTTGCACCTTCCTAGCCGAAATGGGGGCCAAGGTGGTCGCGGTCACCGATGTCGGCGGCGGCACGATTTGCTGGGATGGCATCGACGTGGGAGAACTGAAAAAATACGTCGGCGAACACGGCAGCGTGGACGGCTACGGTGGAAGACACCTGAGCAACGAGGAGCTGTTCAAGCTGGATGTCGACATCCTGATACCCGCGGCGATCGGAGGGGTGGTGAGCGGGAAAACGCAAACGACATCAAGGCAAGGCTCGTCATCGAGGGCGCAAATGCCCCCACCACGCGGGAGGGGGACAAAATTCTCGCGAAAAAAGGGATGCCGGTGGTGCCGGATATCCTAGCAAACGCTGGCGGCGTGGTCGCGAGCTACGACGAATGGGTGATGGCGAAATCCGGGAGCAGGACGAAGAAGGAGGAGACCTACGCGACCATCGAGAAGACCCTCCTCGAGGCCTTTCAAGAGGTGCTGCGCTACTCTAGCGACCACGAAATTTCGCTGAGGAAGGCCGCGTTGGCGATCGCAGCCGCCCGCCTGTTGGATACCATGGAGGGTAGGGGGTGGATCTAGCCAGAGCTCCTCGAGGCCCAACGTTTCGCTTCTTCGATGATTTCCTCTCTTCGAAGGGCGCCCCGCTCAAGGCGAAAATCAGAAGCTGGCTCCGAGCCTCTCCGAGCACTTCAACTCTTCCGGTAGTTATTTCATTGTAAACAACTGTATCAAATCAATAGTTTCCACGATGGTGATCGGGTGTCAAAGCCCATCGAAATCTTCGAGGCCGCCGCAAAATTGCTGGGGAAGGGAAAGAGGGTGGCGCTCTGTACGATCGTGGAGAAGATCGGCTCTGGGCCCGCCGAGAAGGGAGGAAAGATGCTGGTGGCCGAGGATGGAGAAATGATCGGGACGATAGGCGGAGGAAAATGCTTCGAGAGGGGGCTCAAGGAAAGGGCCCTGAAGGCGATCAGGGAGGGCAAGCCCACGAGCCTGAAGTTCGCCTTTTATGGGGGGGCGAAGGAGGATGAGTTGGACACCGGCCTATGGTGCGGGGGGACGATGACGGTGTTCATCGACGTGATCGAGCCGAGGCCAAAGCTGGTGATCGTGGGATCGGGGGATATAGCGCTCCCGACCTATAGGATGGCGGACCTCCTCGGCTTTGATATAACCGTGGTGGATGATATGGAGGACACTTTGACGAAAGATCGATTCCCGAACGCCGAGCTCATCTACGATGAGGACTTCGAAAAAGCGTTGGGGGAGGTGAAAGCAGGCGGAAACACCTACGTCGCGATTGTCCACGGCGAACCGAAACATGACCTCGCCGCCCTGAGGAGGTTCGTCCGCGAGAGGACGGCTTACCTCGGCATCCTGGGGAGCAAGACCAAGATGGGCAAGTTGATGGGCATCCTGCGGAAGGATGGGGTGCCCGAGGAGGCGATAAAGAGGATAAGCGGTCCGATAGGCCTCGACATAGGGGCGAAAACTCCGGCGGAAATCGCCGTCAGCATAGTCGCCGAGCTCGTCGAAAAAATGAGGAAGTCAAGCTGACTGCCGCTGGGATCTAAAACTCAGGAGTTCCGCGAAATCTTCTGGGGTATCCATGTCCATGACGGACCACTTGCCAGCCCTTACTAAATGAAGTTCGTCAGCATGCCTATGTATGACATCCCGGATCGTCTCATGCCTCTCGAGCGAAAAAATCTCGCCGAACAAGCTTCGGTCGAAGAGGACCGGGTGCCCCTTTTTCCCCTCGTGCACTGGGCTCACTACCTTCGCCCTTCGCCTCCTCCAAACGCGTGTCGCTTTTTTAAGAAAACCCTTATCCACGAAGGGCTGGTCCCCTAAGGCAAGGAAGGCGGCGTCACATTTCCTGAGCTCCCTGATGCCCTCTTTAAATGACGAGGCCATCCCTTCCCCGTATCTCTTGTTCACCGTCCACCTCACCCCCAGCTCTTTCAATGCTGGGATCAGGTCCTCCGGCCTATGTCCCAAGACGACGACGATATCGTCGACTATGCCTCTAAAGGAATCGACCGTCCACTCGATTACTCGCTTGCCTCCAACTTCTAGAAGGAGTTTGTTTTTGCCCATCCGCTTGGACTCCCCGGCCGCCAAAATCGCGACGCCTATCATCGCACGACCTCGCACCATCGTACAATTAGGGGGAAACTTTTTTAGCCCTTCGAAGTGATAGGTTGTGGGTGCGGATGGTGAAGGGATTTTCGAAACTACTTTTGCGCGAGGGTTTGAATGAACTACAAAAGGTGTCGACATGACCGAGAAATACGACATTGTCATAAGAAGGGCCCGAACTCGATCTTTCCCTGAAAAGCTCTTCGACATAGGCATACGTGATGGCAAGGTAGTCGACATAAAGGGTCGCGTCGCGGGCAAGGGCGAATTCGAGATAGATGCCAAGGGTAAGCTCGTAACGGAATCCTTCGTGAACGCGCACCTTCACCTGTGCAAGGCGTATACCCTGCAGATGGTGGGCGAGGAGGCGTTGAAATCTTACCGAGGCCCGTCGATGGGCGAGGCGATGACGGCGATAGAACTCGCGTCCAAGGTCAAAGAAAAATACCGAGAGGATTGGATCCTGGAGAACGTCAGAAGGGCCCTGAAGTTAGCCGTGGCGCAGGGTGTGACACACATGAGGGCTTTCGCGGACACCGACACCAAGGCTAAGCTCGAGGGGGTCAAGGCGTTGCTCGGGGCGAAGGAGGAGTTCAAGGATGTTTTGGATCTCCAAGTGGTGGCCTTTCCACAGGATGGGGTCGTCAGGGATCCGGGGGCCGAAGAACTGGTGAGGAAGGCCATCGAGATTGGTGCCGATATCGTCGGCGGAATACCTTGGATAGAGTACACCGACGAAGACGAAAGGAAACACATTGACCTGATGTTCGAGATAGCAAAGGAACACGACAAGGATATCTCAATGCTCGTCGACGATGCCGGCGATCCCGGGCTGAGGACGCTGGAGATGCTCGCGGTAAAAACCATCGAGGAAGGCCGCGAGAGCAGGTCCTTGGCGCATCATGCCAGGGCGATGTGCCTCTACCCGGAGCCATACTTCAAAAAGGTGGCTGCGTTGCTGAGGAGGGCAAAGATGGGGGTCGTGAGCGATCCCCACACGGGGCCGTTACACGCGCGCGTCAAGGACCTAATCCGCGAAGGTGTGGTGGTGGCCCTAGGGCAAGACGACATAGCGGATGCCTACTACCCATTCGGCAGGAACAGCATGCTGGAAGTGGCGTTTCTGGCATCGCACCTGCTCTGGATGACGACGTTCGGCGAGATGGAGCGGCTCTACGATATGATAACCACGAATGCAGCCGAGCTCCTCAGGATCGAAAGCTACGGGCTACGGGAGGGCGCCGAGGCAAACCTCGTAGTACTAAATGCCGAAAGCGTCCACGAGGCATTGATGTATCACGAACCGCCCACGCACGTGATAAGTCACGGGAAGCTTGTGGGCAAGGAAGCCTAGACTCTCCGTCGCCCCCCTCGACTCAACTAGCTTGGCATGCGCCGGATGTTCATTTCTCCGAGTTGAAGAAAAGTTTGGGAACATTTATATACGAGTTTCCAATTCATTTTGAGACAACTGAAAAAAGGAGGCCTTGAATGGAAGATAAAATTAAATTGATTTCACCGTTGACCCTGACTCTAGCGCTCGTCTCATTGTCGACGGTCTTAGCCCTAGCCTCACAGTTCGGGTACGTTCCCATGGGTTCCGATGTTCAGATCTCCACCAACTCGAGCTTTGGACTCTCCCCTCCGGAGGCGACTGTTAAAGAACTCTTACCAACCGACGATTCTCATGTCATGGAGGGCCGCCCGGACACCGTCTCGGACGGTGGTAAAAGGTACAATATGTACGTTGGGTGGGATTCGCCGAAATACCTTTCGGAGAGAATCTACCTGAAGTTTGACCTGAGTGAGATCCCGGCTGGCGCGGTAATCGAGAACGCCGTCTTGGGGCTTTACAACAAGTATAGCCCTTCGATAGGCGAGTCGCCTTATACACCCAAAACCATAACGGTCGATGCAAAGGAGGTCGAAAACGACGGCTGGAGCGAGGCAACGATAACATGGAACAACGCGCCGACGATGGGTTCCGTCCTCGATACCAAGACGATAAGCAGCACAGATAAGGAGAAATGGACGCTCTGGAACGTCACCTCGTTCGTACGGAGCGAGCTTGCGGGCGATAAAACAGTAAGCATCGGTTTGATGTCCAAGAACGAGGGAATTGACGACGCGGTTGTGTGGTTCTACACCAAGGATGCAGCAGAGGACCAGCCCCGCCCGTACCTGAAGATAAGCTACTACATTGAGGAGGTTCCGCCGCCGAGACCGGAGCGAGGGGTGGAGGTGTCCATCTCGCCGCCATCCAAAACTGGAAAGCCCGAAGATATCCTCACCTACACCGTCACCGTCAGGAACACGGGCTCGCTCAGCGATAACTACGCGTTAAACGTGACGGACACCTTGGGTTGGGCCCCAACGGTCTCACCAACGTCGCTTTCGGTGGCCGCCGGTGAAAGCGGCACAGCAACTGTCAGAGTTGGGATCCCCGCCACAGCTGAAAACCGCGCCTCGACGACAATAACGGTAAGGGTGGCTGGTACGGAAGTGGAGAACTCAGCGACGTGCAGGGCAATTGCGCAGGTTGAAGCGCCGCCGCCGAAGCCGACCGAGATTCCATGGGCGTACGTGGGGATAGCGGTGGTCATCGTGGTGGCGATCATCGCAGCGGTCTTGGTAAAACGCAGGTGATCACCGGGACCGCTCAACATCCTTTTAACCACGTACATCTCGGGGAATCTGACCTCTTGACTATTTTTACAACCGTTTTTAGTATCATCTAGGAGGTGCCGTTCAAATAAAGACCTCCACCCAAGCTTCTAGCCCACCTGCCCCGCCGG
>JASEGJ010000034.1 GCA_030018135.1 Candidatus Hodarchaeaceae archaeon
TTCTGGGACTCCGATGTTTTTAAACTACGGCGTGACTTGTGGGAAATGACTTAATGGCCCTTGTGGCCGCATCGATGCTTACCTACGGCAGTGCCGCATTTTCGGTAAGGGCCGAGGAGCTGGATCCCCCCGCTTATGTTTACTTAACTTGGGCACGCGACGACACCGCCCACAGCATCAACGTAAGCTGGCGGACGATGGAGAGAGGGTATCTCGGTGAGGTGCGCTATGACACGGAGCCTCGCGGCGGAAACCCCCAACTCTACCGCTTTCGCGCGGTCGGCGGCACCAATGTCACACCTGTGACATACCAAGGACTGAGGGGCTACGTGCATCATGTCGAGCTGATTGGCTTGGAACCCGACACCGTTTACTATTTCATCGCCGGGCATTCCAGCTACGGGTGGAGCGAGGAGCGCGCATTTCGAACGGGCCCAGCTGAAAGGGCTAGCTTCAGGTTCGTCGAGGGGAGCGATTCGCAGCGGCTACCTCCCGACTGACCCAAGGATCGCGATGCCATATCTCTGCTGATGGCACGATACAATCCGTCTTTCGTCCTCTTCCCCGGCGACCTCGTCGAGATTTGGGACGACCAGTGGGAGTGGGACAACTGGTTCGCGGCCGTGAGCATGTACTGGGTCAGCGAGGACGGGTTAACCATACCCATAATTCCAGCGATGGGAAATCACGACGTCAAAAGCTCGGGGGATTACGATCCGATGAAGGACGCGCCGAGCTACTACGGTCGTTTCAATCTCCCGGGCAACGAGCAATGGTACGCGCTGAGCTGGGGACCTGACCTACGGATAATAGTGCTCGACAGCGAGGTGATGGGGGGCGCCGCTTGGCGGAAACAGCTGGATTGGTTGGAGGGCGAGTTGAGCGCATCGAAGGACTACTTGTGGAAAATAGCGATCCTCCATAGGGGCATGGTCTCCTCGACCGGTCTCGATCAGCGCATGATAAACGATCTGGCGTTCCTCTTCGACAAGTACCACGTCGACCTAGTGATGATGGGCCACCGCCACATCTACGAGAGATCTTACCCCCTGAACTGGACGAAATCCTCTGAGGAGCCGATGAAGTCTCCAGAGGAGGGGACCATCTACATAGTCGGCGGCGCGTGGGGCGGGGGGCTTAGCTCCCCGGGCAGGCCGAAGTGGTTCTCGGCATTCGGGCCGGCATCTAAGTACAGCTTCGTGCTCATCGACGTATTTGAAAATGGTACGCTTTACCTAAGGGCAATAGATGTCGAAAATAACATCTTCGACGAGCTCATCCTCCACAAGGAGGTGTCCAAGGTTGCTGAGGTGCCGATTGCGGTGATATCCGCGGTAACCGCCGCAGCTGTGATAGGCATCTTGTACCTCCTTAAACGGAGAAGGTTGCAGTAGCTTCGCAAAGATGTCAAATGCCCCCTTCGATTTTTACATTGCTTGCTAATAAAAGTGAGGTCACCCTCACGAGAAAAAAATTTGGCTCGGCTAGGACAACTATATCGACCAAACTTTTATGAATGGGTGGACGTGAATCATTGCGTGAGGTTTGGAAGTGCCGCGCGCATTCATCGCGATAGATATCGAAGAAACGGTCAGGCAAAAGCTGGTGGACGCGCAGCATAGATTAGCGGCGACCGGGGCGCAACTTAAACTCGTCGAGCCTGAGAACATACATGTGACGATGAAATTCCTCGGCGATGTGCCAGATGATAAAGTTGGTGCAATCGCCGACTCGCTGCGAAAAGCCGTAGCTGAAGCTCGGCAGTTTGAGATCGAGGTGCGGGGGGTCGGGGTCTTCCCCGATCTGCGCTACATGCGCGTCATCTGGGCCGGCGTGGCCAAGGGCGGCGATTCGATCATAGCCATCCAGCGGAACATCGACGGCGGGCTGCGAAAGCTTGGCTTCACACCGGAGCGGGGTTTTGTACCCCACCTTACGTTGGCCAGAGTTAAATCGGCCGCGGGCAAGGAAAAGCTGGCCGAATTGATCAAGAGCATGGCAAACGCGGAGTTCGGTACGACCCGCGCGAGGGCCGTCGAGCTGAAGCGGAGCACGTTGACATCTAAGGGCCCAATTTACGATGCGCTCGCGCGCATCGAACTCGGCTAGCGATACCAAGGCAGACAGCGAGTTAGGTACTCGGATATAAACTTACGGATTTTCTTATCGCGGCAGAACTCCGCGATTTGTCCTCCTTCGTAAATCTCGTATTTAACTGCAAGTGCCTCAGCGACATGTCTGCCGAAGGCGGCTCGCTTCGTTAACGCTTGCTCGATGACCTGCCTCGCATCTGTTTGCTCGCGCTCGATTTCGAACACCAATTTACCCGCATCGTCCACGAATGGACCGGTAAACTTACGCTTCGAGTGCAGATGTTTTTCGACGAAGCCGCCGACACCGACGGTAATCGGCGGCCCAGCGTGGATGCGCACATTTGGTAACCTCGCTACGGTCAACTCGAGAAGCAAGATTGAATTGTCGTTCGACCACACATCGCTTCGAAGTACCTCGAAGCCAGCGCGAGCGAGATTCGTCGACAATGTGCGCTCGGTCTTGCGGAGCTGCGGGTAAAGCACATCCGGTACCACATCCGGCGATTTGAAGGCGATGCAGAAAAGCGCCGTGCCTCGTCGCTTCATGATCGCCCGCACCTCGCGCGAGCTTAGCAACCGCACTGGCTTTGGAAAGAAGAACCGCATGCTTGGCTCACGGAGGAAGTCTTGACATGCTCGGACGAAGGTGGCGAAATTTTGCATGGATACGGCGGCGCCAGCGTTTCGGTTTGCATCGACTGGATCGATGACGATGAGCGGCTGGCCGGCGAAGAGGGCTCTTGCCTCGTTGATGTCCGGGTAGCTTCGTTCGAGATCTATGACTGTTCCCGGCGACCACGCGCTGGCGGCCGCAACTACATTTTTAAAGGAGCGGTAGTTCAGCGTTAGGAGCTCACAAAGGTAGCCCGAAAAGCCCTGGATTTTTAGCTCCGCACCATAGACGCCGATACCCGAGAGGAATTGCTTCAACAGCAGAACTTCGTCCCTGAGTTTTGGCGTGAGCCGCTTGCTGATGTAGCGGTTGTGGTGGGGCGTGCGATCGACCGCGCTCTTGATCCTGCTCGGCTCTGGGATGTCGTAACACGGCACGAGGTCGACCTCAAAGCCATCGAGCTTTGTCGTCACGTATGGGTGCTCGGCGAATTGCTCCTTCCTCTTGCGTCCAGCGACCTCACGTGCCACCGCCAAGCCCTTTTTCTCGAGTTCCTCGCGGGGGAGTTCCTTGGGGAAGAGGATAAAAATATCGATGTCGCGTTCAGTGCGTAGCCATGTACCGCGCGCGGCTGAGCCCACGAGCATCGCTCTGGCTGAAACACCGAGCTTGGCGCACGCGTCGTCGACCCTTCGGATGAGTTTGGCAGCGATCCTTTGGAGTCGCCGGCGCTCGGCTTCCGTCGGGCGGACGCGCTCGAGGACGGCCTTCAGTATTTCGTCCATCCGCTCGCCAAGCCTTGATTGACGGCGGGCGTTAAAGCGTTTAGCGTCAACGCCGCGTTTGCGCTCTTGAGATCATAATCTCCAACAATCGGCGAGCGCGCGCCTGATGTCATCGACCACTTCGGGCCTTTTTTGTTCGGTGGGCAGGGGCGGTGACCACCCCGTCAAAACCCTCACGATGTTGACCGCTGCCCCCGCGACGGCATCCACCGCGTAGCCTCCCTCGAGCACGAGGACAACGCGCCCCCCGCAGAGCTTCCCCGCCTGCTTGACGACGTAACGAGTGAGCCACCCATATGCCGATGTGGAAAGCCCAAGCTGGGTTAGCGGATCGTCGGCGTGCGCATCCATCCCGGCTGAAACCGCGATGAGTTCGGGCTTGAAGGCCTCGCTCAGGGGCAGGAACAATTCTTGCATCACACTCGCGTACTCCGCGTCCGCGCTCCCGGGCCGCAGGGGGACGTTTACTGTGTGGCCCTCGCCCTCGCCCGACCCGATCTCGTGCACGAAACCCGTGCCGGGGTAAAGGGTGCGACCGTCCTGATGAATGGACATGAACAGGACGCTTGGGTCCTCGTAGAATATTTCCTGCGTGCCGTTGCCGTGGTGGGCATCGAAGTCCAACACGAACACGCGCTTTACGCCGTGCCTCCGCCTGAGGTGCTCGATCATTATCGCGAGGTTATTGAAATAACAAAACCCCCCTCCGTGCCCGCGAGACGCGTGATGTCCAGGAGGGCGAACCAAGGCAAATGCATTAGTTGCATCCCGGGCCGCCACCACCTCGCCCGCCTTGATCGCCCCTCCAGCCGCGAGCAAGGCGAGTTCGAAAGTGTTCGCATCGACTGGGGTGTCCGAATCGAGCGGCTTGCAGAGCCCGCTGAGCCTTTCGATCAGCGCAATGTACTCTCGATCGTGTACGAGTTCGATATCGGCTCGAGATGCGGGGGTTGGTTCGATGACTTGCACGCTCGGCAACGACCAGAGGTTAGCTCGCCTCAGCGCGTCGACGATCGCCCGTAGGCGCTCCGGCCGCTCCGGGTGCCACTCGCTCGGTTTGTGCTCGAGATATTTTTCGGAGTATATCAAAGCCGTGGTCATCTCATCCCTACCTCCCGGCGCTTGTCCGCGAGCCTCGCCCCCTTGATCAATAGATAACCGCTGTCGCCCCTCCAAACGCGCCCGCTCTCGAGTATCTCGATGCGTTTGCGGAAGAGCGGCGCGTCCAAGACGAGGGATTCGAATTCGCCCCCTTCCCCGGAGGGGTTGACCCCGAATTTTTCCCGAAGTTTTAGTAGGTCTTTTACACACCCATCATCGATCCTTCTGCCCAACCAGCTTTCGTCGAGCCCTTGGGCGGAGACGCTCGTGATCACTATTTCGAAGCCTAGGGCCAACATCCCGCGCAACGCTTCCATCGGCTCAAGACCCCAGAGAGGGGTCAGGTGGATCAGGCCGAGTTCATCACAGATGCGGTCGATCCGGTCTCGTTGATATCTGGACGCGATCGCGCCGCTCACCACGCCTTCGACATCGAGCGTCCGAAGCACCCTCTTAAGGTCTTCTAGCTCCAGCTCCTTCTCGCCGCTCGTCCCAGCTTTTATTAGGGGGATGCCGACGCACTCGGCGAAGAGGTCGATGAGTTGAATGTTGGGGCGGTGGAACATCCAGGAGTCCTCGCGCTTCGGGATCATAGCCACTAGGCGCTCGACCTCATGCCCCTCCCGCATCGCGAGCCAAAGGGCATAAGTACTGTCCTTGCCCCCGGAACAAAGGGCAGCCATCCTCATGTGCATCGCTTGAACTTATCATTCGAAAATAATTAAGTCATATCACCTAATTTTCGCCGTAAAATAGTTCTTGAGATACTTCCTCAC
>JASEGJ010000035.1 GCA_030018135.1 Candidatus Hodarchaeaceae archaeon
GGAAGTATCTCAAGAACTATTTTACGGCGAAAATTAGGTGATATGACTTAAACTTTCGCGGTGAAGCAAAGACAAATAAACCCAGTAACCGATAGCGAGTTAGAGGTGGGGATGATATGCCGGAGTTCCCATTGGCCACCATGGACAGGCTTATCCGCAAGGCCGGAAAGGTTCGGGTCTCCCGCGGCGCCGCGTTGGAGCTCAGCGCAGTCCTTGAGGCGTACGCAACCGACTTGGCAAAGGAGGCCATCAAGCTCGCGGAGCACCGCGGTGCAAAGACGATAAATGAGGTCGATGTAAGGGCGGCCGCATCCAGAATACGGGCATAGGCCCATTATTTTAGCTGTTGGTGACCTTTGTTGGCCGAGCTCATCATACGGAACGCACGGCTTGTCTTGCCCGAGGGAATCGTTCATGGGGAGCTCGCCATAGACAACGGCCTAATCTCCGAAATCTCGAGGGTTAAGCTGCCCAAGGGCGCTGAGGAGATAGACGCGGAGGGAAAATTGGTAATGCCAGGCGTCATTGATGCACATGCCCATATCCACGACCCTCGCTATCTGCGGCGCGAGGACTTTCGCAGTGGTACGGCAGCTGCAGCCGCTGGCGGCGTGACAAGCGTTATTTCGATGCCTTTGGATACCCCGAGGCTAACTCCCGAGGAGATACAAGAGGTCATCAAAGTTGGGCAAAAGCGCAGCCTGATAGACTTCGCCCTCCACGCGGGAAACATGACCGCAAACGCGATTGAGCACATGCACGCGGTGGCTGCGCTCGGCGTCAAGTCGTTTAAGGCATTTACCTGTGCGCCGTACGGGGTCGACGATGAGACCCTGAAGAGGATGATGCTGATGGCCAAAAATATCGACGGCATATTATTCGTGCACGCCGAAGATGACGGGATTTTGAGCAAAAACACCAAACGGCTCCTCAAGGCGGGGCGCAAGGACCCCCTCGCACACGCTGAGTCGCGCCCGAACGAGGCGGAGGAGAAGGCGATCAAGCGCGTGATTGGGCTCACCAAACAAACGGGATGCAGCTTACACCTAGCGCACGTTACTACGCGACAGGGTGTGGAGCGGATAAACAAGGCGAGGGCGGAACATGTGCGCCTGACGGCCGAAACCTGCCCGCATTACCTGCTGTTTACTAAGGAGGACATGCAGAAGCAAGGACCTTACCTAAAGGTTAACCCGCCCCTCAGGACGAGCGAGGATTGCGCCGCTCTCTGGGATGGCTTGGCAGATGGCACAATTGACATCGTCGCAACCGACCACGCTCCGGGCACAAGGAAGGAAAAGGAGATCGGTTGGAAGGATATCTGGACGGCTCAAACTGGCATCCCCGGCATAGAGACCATGCTCCCGTTGATGCTGAGCGAAGGATTTGCCAAGGGCAGGCTGGCCCTCGAGCGGCTGGTCGATGCGCTATGCTCAAAGCCAGCCAGGATATTTGGGCTGTACCCACGAAAAGGCGTCATACGCGAGGGCTCGGATGCCGACTTGACCATAGTTGACCTCAAGGAGGAGTCAACAATTAAAGCGGATGAACTGCACTACGAGGTGGGCTGGACACCGTACGAGGGAATGAAGGTCAAAGGCATGCCGGTGATGACGATTTCGCGAGGCACCATAATCGCGGAAGAGGGCAAGATCTTGGGCAAGCCTGAGCGTGGGCGGTTTTTGGGGGTACAGAAATCATCCGCGGGCTAAAGCCATCCGTTTTAAGCCGCCGCAAACAGCATATCCAATGCTTTTCTCACGGCGCTCGACTCATCCCTGAACTTGCCTCGCTTGACTAGGTCCTGCAGATGCTCGTGCTGGTCCTTGGTGACGATTGCTACCAAAACAGCGTTCGGATGCGGCTCTAACTGTTGCTGGCTCACATTTCCACCTTCTTCTTGATTTGTCCATACAAATAAAGCGCCCTCAGGGCCCTAGCTCCCCGCTCCGGCAGGCTATAGGTTGGAATGTCGGTATCCTTAAGGACATCGGAAACAAGTACGTAGTCTTCACCGCCCATGGGCACGTCTACAACTGGCTTATTCGAGAACTTCTTCGCGACATCCGCCACGACTTTTACCTCATCTGGCTCAAGAAGGCACGACTTCAGCATGTTTATCACCATCGCGCCATCGACGCCAGGGTCATCGAGCACGTGTTTGAGGACGAACTCATAGCAATCGGCCTTCGCGGCGGCGGTCATGCATATAAGGTTCCCTCCATCGGCATCGGGATACTTTTTCTTTATTTGTTTAGTGGTTTCATCCGATAGCTTTGCTAGGGTTAAACCCTCGCGTTGCAGGGCTTCAGCTGCTAAGACAGCTGGCCCGAAGGCATTGCTCAAGACCGCGACTCGATTTCCTTGCATAGGTGGCTGTTTGGCTAGTGCTATCGCGGCGTCGAAAAACTCCTCGAAGTCGCGCGCACGAACGGCACCCGCTTGCCGGAGGACAGCGTCGAGTATCTCGCCCCGCCAGGGCGGAGCTTGCTCGACTGTCACCTTAGCCATATTTCTGCTAAGTGCGACGACCGGTTTACGCTTCGCTGCCTCGCGCACGGCATTGAAAAACTTTCGCCCCCCACGAACTGTCTCCTCCATGTAAATGCAGATGACCCTCGCACCCCTATCGCGCGAGAGGTAGTCGATGAGATCTGCTTCATCGATGTCCACCTTATCACCCACCGACGCGAACTTACTGATGCTTATGCCGTGGAAGCAGGCCCAATCCAACATTGCAGCACCCAAGCCCTCGCCCTGTGAGATCACAGCCACACCGCCTCGCTTGGGCATTGTCCCGCGCTCTATAGTCGCACAGAGCCCATTTGACGTATTGAGCACGCCAGGGGTTGCGTTGGGGCCAAGCACTCGGATGCCGCGTCTAACGGTTACCCTCGCCAGTCGCTCAAGTTGCTCCCGCCCATAGCCACCGGAAATCACCACAACTGCCTTTACGCGCCCACCGACGAGCTTCCGCAGGTGCTTGAGCGCTAGGTTGGGAGGCAACACGAGCACGGCTAGGTCGAGCTTTTTGGGCAATTTGGGGCTTTTACCCCCGGCACCCAGCCTGCCGCTGAGGTCGATCACGTATATTTTACCCTTGAAGAAGCGGAGCATGTTATGAGCGAGCGAGCGAAAAAAAATTGATGGAAGCACAACTTCGTTTTTTGTCGCCCTTGAGGCACCGATTAGCATCACCGACTTTGGCTCAAAAATTGCATCGATGCCGTCCTCAACCATGGGCGCCCTCCCCGAGGATTATTCGGGCATCGATGGCGATCGCGCCCTTTCCCCGCTCAAACAAGAAGACGGGGTTTAAATCCATCTCGGCTATCCCGGGGAACTCGTGTGCAAGCCGACCGACCTTTTGTAGTATGTCGATTAGCGCGCCGATATCGGCCTGCGGCTCGCCCCGCACGCCCATCAACACCGGGTGGCCCTTGATCTCCTGAATCATCTCCCGCGCGTCCCCAGCGTCAAGAGGAGCTAACCTGAAGCTTACATCCTTTAAAACCTCGACCCAGACGCCCCCCAGCCCGAACATGACAGTTGCGCCGAAGGAGGGGTCCTGCAGGGTGCCGATGATGACCTCCATCGCCTGGGGCAGGTACTCCTGCACCACTACGCCCAGGATGTTCGCATCGGGCTTATAGGCGCGCGCGTTGGCGACTATCTCGTCGAACGCCTGCCTTACCTCCAGCTCCGAGCTCAGGCCCACCCTCACTCCCCCTGCGTCGCTCTTGTGGACGATATCAGGCGAGGCTATCTTCATGACTACTGGATAGCGAAGCTCCCGGGCGATCCTGACGGCCTCCGCAGCATCCCCTGCTAGCTCCGTGCGGGCGACGGGCACCCCCCAAGCGGCGAGCACCTGCTTTGCCTCATGCTCCAGAAGCCCTAGCCTGCCCTGTTTTCTCGCCGAGGCCAAGATTTCTGCGATCCTTTTCTTATCGACCGCCATATAATCACGGGTTATTTACGTTGGTCACTTTTATTATTTAAATTTTCTAAGCCTTGCCCATAGTTTCTGGGAAAAATTTGCCCTTAAATTTTAAATTTTTTACTATTTTCCCATTTTCAGCCTCAAAAATATGCCATCTGAAACTTCTCTGGTATAGAACTTGTCAAAATCAGCCCTATACAGCTTGGGAACAGGAAGAAAAGCCTTTAAATCGCTCCTTTCGAATTTATGCCGTCTATGCTTCCCCCGATTGCCTTCGCCAGAAATCGCCAAAATCGAATTAGGGTCAGCGAATTTGGGTCGTGCGGTTTCGATCAACGATTTTTCAAAAGGGTTGTTGAGGGGGCCGGGAAATGGGAGGTTTGAGGGAGTCAGAGGTGAACCTTTTAGAAAAATAAAAAATCGAGGCGCTCGCGGCGCCCCCTCCCAAACTCGCGTCAATGCCTTGCCATCGACCTAAGGCGGCGCGAATGGCCACTTGCCCTTTATGCCAGTGATTTCGGTCCAAAGGGCGCTCCTCTCGTCAACCCCTGCAAATGGCCACCTCGGCTTGATCTCCAGTATTCTGCCCCAGAGCACTCCTCTCATCACGACGAAGCTAGCCAGAGTCGAAATCACGTTCTCGGTGTTGTCGTAGGTCAGGT
>JASEGJ010000036.1 GCA_030018135.1 Candidatus Hodarchaeaceae archaeon
TGAGGAAGTATCTCAAGAACTATTTTACGGCGAAAATTAGGTGATATGACTTAAAACTTGTTACGGATAAACGGATGAGATAGATGTGTAGAAAAAAGGAAGGAGGTGGAAAAATGGTTAAGCAAATAGTTAGGCGTATTGGGGTAGTATCGCTCGCTGCGATTTTCTCGTTAATCTATGCTATGTTTGGTCTGATTTACGGAATAATCGTGGCACTCATTGGAGTAGCCATACCGGGAATGCCAGCGCTTTTTGGAGGGATTGCCATAATTGTAGGAATAATCGGCGGGGCATTTGTAGGTTTCATTGGCGGTGCAATATTCGCCATCCTATACAACGCAGCGACACGCTTCGTTAAAGGAGTAGAAATAGATCTTGAAAAACCTACATCTTAGTATTCTTCCGTTTTTCGACCGCCGCTTGAAGGAGGGAACCTCCCCATCCCCAAACGCCAGTCACCTAAGTTACTTCAGTCACTCAGTAATGGTCGAGTTCTTGCAGGACTTAAACATAGTAGCAGGGCCGTCGAACCACCGTCAAGAAAGCACCCTCAATCCCGCGCCATCGTAGATCCGCTTCAGCCTTTCCGGCGAGAAGTCCGTGTAGTGCCTCGCCAAGACCTTAGAACCTTGCCGCTAAAACTCCAATTTTTTTCTAAGTAGTTCCTTAATTTTTTTTACGATTTCTCATCTCTCTCGGGATATGAACAAAATATCTGGGGGAATACATCTTCTTTGAAAATGGTTTTCCATCTTCATCGAGCATCTTGTTCAAAATTATTTCTGCGTGACCCTTTATAGCCTGCAGTTTTGAACCGTCTGAGCAAACTAAAAGCAATAAATTGACTCTCGGTGTTAATGCAGAATATACGATGTCCATTACGGCCTCGCCTTCTGATTCCGTGTCGACAACTTCATAAATATCCACTTTCTCGCTTTTTGGGCGAATCGCATATAAGTCGGGTTGATAGTAATAAGGTGTCTTTTTGTAACTAACAGTAATTGGATTAGCATTACCGTCGCAAACTTTCTTATAATATCCCTGCTCAACCCACTCTTGACATAGTTCTTCAAGAATTTCCACGATTGTATTGTGCCATTTACCTGCCAAACATTTCACCTCAAGTTGATTTTATTTCATCGTATGTATTAAGCCGCCAGTCGGTTAAATTTTTTGACCTCGCGCTCCCGTTTCCACGCTTCGGTCAGAGCGTTGGACAACGCTTCTTGCAAGTCTAGGCCCCTTTGCTTCCATGTCGCTAACAGCGTTGGCAGCGTTTCGTATATCCGGATCCCTTTCTCGTTTCTCAACGTTCCTACGATCTTCCGCTGGACCACGAGTTCCCTCAGGGCCCGCTCGGCCAGGTTGTTCGTCGGCTCAACCCCCGGAGTGGTGACGAAGGTGAACCAATGGTCGAACCCGTTGCGTGCCTTCTGGATGAATTCCTTGATTTCCTCGCTTTTGTAGCGTTTCTTCAGCCAGTAGCCCAACCGCCGCTTGGCATCGCTGGCCAGCCTTGCTCTCCTTGCCGGCGGGGGATCGTCTTCAAGCGAGGTCTTGAGCTGGCCGTAGAGCTTGTGTAGCACCTTCTGCAGCGGCTTCGCCTCATCGGCGTGCTCGGCCAGCCAGTCGGCTTCCCTCAGCAGGTGTGCCCAGCACCGCTGGAGCTTTCGCGTGAAGTTCGGAAATGTTTTATCACCATCGCACACGATGGTTCCCGAGAAATTTTTCTCGAGATTCTCCTTCAAGACCCTTCTTCCCCCTGCTCTTCCTCACTACGATCAGCGCTTCCGTGTCCGTGACGAAATCCCATGTCCAGTATTTCCTGCAGTCGACCTTCATTCCGGTCCAGTCCGAGTAGACGACCTCGGTCTCGCTGACCCTCTGGCGGATCTCCTCGTATCTCGGCTTCAGCCAGTCGCTCACCCGGCGGGTGATGTCGAATATCGAGGCAGTGGTGATCGACAGCCCGTACTGCCTCTCCAGCACCTCTCGAATCTTGCGGTGAGGCAACCGTTCATCGTACTTCAGCAATGACACTTGGATAAGTGCATTCTTGCCGAACCTCCCCTCGGAAGGACAGTCCGGGTGCTTGGCGATCACGTGGACGCCGCACTTCGGGCAATTGCCTTCGAATTCCTGAAGATCTTTCACGATCACGGGCTGGGGCTTCGGAACATCCTCGATCACGTGATGTTTTACAATAGCAGGTTTGCCAAGGCTGGCCCCACAGCGCGGACACTTGCTCCATTCCGGCTTCACCACGACATCCGGTTTCGGTACCGGCCTCATCGTGCCGGGATACCCCTTCGGCCTGCGTGGAAACCGTTCGCCCGTGCGCTGGCCGCCGTTCTGGCGTGTCGGGTACCTGCTGGGAGGGCGGTGTGTGTGCGTTCTCGTAGAGCGCCAGTCGACGCTTCAGCTCTTCTACCTCCTTCTTGAGTTCAGCAACTATCTTCTGGAGCTTCTCGCAGTCCGGGCAGGTCATTCCTTGCACACCACGAGGTAAACAGTTCTGCCGAGGAACTCTTTTGGGCAATCGACTTTGGCCCCCGTCCCGAACGGTGTGGCTTTCTTCTGAATGAAACCCTCTATCTTTTCTTTTCTGTAAAAACAAGCCGTCCCCCCGTCAAAACCAACTTTCTCGCCATTCAATACGTACAGTCCTACAGAACCACACTCGGGGGTGGTTAGGATAGTGACTTTTATATGCCTTTAAGATATATATCACATAGATAGAAAACTATGTGATCTGAAATGCAAAAGAAAATCACCAATCCGCTCAGGTCTGGCTTGCCCTCAAAGATATACTTGGCAGCATATGGCAAGCCAATCAGCGGTTACGAGATCGCGCGGAGAGTTTACGGCATCGCCCCTGCGCCCGGCAAGCTGGCCCAAATCCCCCCAACGGCAAAAGTTTATGGGTGGCTGAAAAAACTCGAAAAAGATGGACTAGTCAAAAAGCTCGATGAAGGATACCTTTCTCAAGCCGCCCCCCTCATCAACGAGATCGAGAAAACGCTGGAGGTCCACACCGCCAAGGGGTTGACAACTCTCGAAAAGAAGATTCTGATCAAAATTCTCGACTCCAAAGAGTTCAGATCCTGTGTTGGGAATAGAACAAACAAGATTGACCTGAAAGAAGATGTGGACGCGGCACGCGAACTGACAGATCTCCTAGTCATGCCCTCCTTTGCTCTGAAGGCCCTCAAGATGGAGCTTGAAAACCCAAAAATACTCGCGCTGCCCGAGCCGACAACTCTGAAGAAATTCGACGAGTTATGGGATAATCTCCCGGACATTCTGGACGGGAGAGCAAAGGAGCTGAAGGAAGAGGTCGAGCGCGTTGTTAGAAAAGGCCCTGCCGCTGGGGCGGCTTTCTACCAGGCAAAGAAGAGGGAGTCCTCCTTAAGTCGGGATATCGAGGTAATAAAATCTAGAGCGAGGGGACCAGAGGGAATGTTGGCCCTGAAGTTCGCCTGTGTCCCCGCGGCCCTGTCGGAGGAAATCGAGAACCTGTCGCCGATGGCCGTGGCCGTGAAAGGGCTGCTGGATCGCCTCCGAAAGAGGGGCCAAGAGCCCACCAAAAGGTGACACTTATTTAACGCACATGTTATTCCCTAAATGAGGCGGATTCGGTGAAGCGTGAATTTAAACAAACGCCATTTGATGAGGAATTCAGAAAAATGTCCTCGGCTTACTTGATATGGCCAAAGGAGAGGTTTTATAGTCACCGGGGAGGGCGGTTCCTACCAGTACCAGGAGCTGGGCGGTGAAGAGGGCTAGGGAGCGAGGGGTGAAGTTCAAGATATACTGTGTGCGCCCCCCGCAGGCATACGTGAACAATGCACTGCAGCTCGGTTGTGAGGTATACGTGGGAAACAAAGAACACTACCTCATCGTCGACAAGAAACACTGCATGACCTCGGCTGTCAGGGCCGGGGCGGAGACTGGCAAGAGGGCGGGAAAGGTCAGGACGGACGATGAAAAATTTGCAGAAGGGCCAAGCTGTTCAACGGGCTGATTTCGGACGCGAAAAGGGAAAGGGAGCCAAAGGTTGAGGAGGACCGGCTCTGGAAGCTCGCGAACAATCCGCTCGATTTCGGCTACGACACCCACAGCGAAAGGCTCGAGGAAGAGTTGTGAGCGATGGGGAGCGTTTTCATAGACAGCGATGTGTTCATAGCTGCCTTCAACAAAAGAGACGGTAATCACGAAACAGGAAACAAATTGCTCAAGGAAGCCTTGAGCGGGAGGTACCGGGAGGTTTACACATCCGATTTCGTCCTTTGAAATCGTGCCCGGTTGATCGGTGATATCGAAAAAGGCCGGCTGCAGAGGAGGGATGTGGTCGGGCAGGTGGAGGAATCGACACAAAATTCCATGCTGGTCAGATTCGAACACATAGATGAATTTACGCTTGGAACGGCGAAAAACCTGTTTCAAAAGGTATTACGATAAGTTCCTGTCCCTTACCGATTGGACATCGGCTGTTCTGATGAGAAACCGTGGGATAAAGTACGTGATAGGAGTGTGCAAAATTAAAAAGCCTTGATGGTCAAAGCTAATCTTGCGCAGGT
>JASEGJ010000037.1 GCA_030018135.1 Candidatus Hodarchaeaceae archaeon
CCGGCGGGGCAGGTGGGCTAGAAGCTTGGGTGGAGGTCTTTATTTGAACGGCACCATCCCGAGGTTTCGAGTTCGATTGTCGTGCTTCCCATTTGGTAATGGCTGATGTCATTGCTGAAGTTTTAGATTACCTCACCTTTTTTTGGTAAAGCCACCTCGACCTCTTCCATAAATTCTCGAAAATCGTTGAGGCCACTTCTTATGATATCAAACGCCGCCTCGTCATCTATCCGCCCATACCTGTGCACTAAAATATTCCCGAACCCCCTCATGCGCTTTATCCTATTGCCAAGTTCGGTGCTCAAGATCCCCCTCCTCACCAAATTTTCTATGAATCTTCCTCGCTCGAGGGAATTCCAAGTTCGAGGTCTGAGTTTATTATGGCACACGTGTCGAGGGCATTTTGGATGCAAAATTCAACCCTCTTGAGATGCCATCCTTGATCAGGCCCATGGTGGCGAATTTTTCGGGCTTCTCTGGTAAGTTATCCTCGATGAGCTTGAGGCTTTCCCTTATCTCCTTCATTTTCGTCTTGATGATATTCTTTCTGAGCAAACCATCACCTGTAAATGTAGTCTAGGAAGCGGGGCTCGAAGAGCTCAAAATCCCTTATGGTTTCAAGTGCCAACTCGCTCGAGGCCTTCATATCCCTGACATACAGCGCCTTTCCCCTTAGAACCTCCACCCTGACGTACAAGGGAAGATCTTGGAAGATCTGGACATCGAACTCATCTCCGAGTTTCCCGAGGACATCGACCCTAAAATCGAATCGCTGCCTTCGGTCGCCCGCATGCCCAATCGCTATGTCGATATCCGAAAGTTTATCGTGCTTACCCCTTGCGAGCGAGCCGTAGAGGATTATGAATTGCACCCTTCCCTCGCGGTCCAACTTTTTTATCGTCTCCACGGCGCCCCCTATCTTGGCGCGTGTTTCTTCGTCCATCGTCACAACCCGTTTTATTTTATTTTTTCGCTTTTCTGATGGATACAGTTGATGTCCAATAAAGTCCGATTAAATCGCTCAAAAACGA
>JASEGJ010000038.1 GCA_030018135.1 Candidatus Hodarchaeaceae archaeon
GATACTTCCTCACAGCTTTTTCCAATCCCTGAAGGTCACCGTAAAACCAGTTGGCGCAAACGTCCCGCTTGAGCTGCCTGTTCACTCGCTCCACCTCGTTCAGGTTCGGGGAATAACTGGGCAGGTTGAACACCTTTAGGAAACGGCCGTTTCTTTTCAAAAACCTTTTGCTCTCAGCACTCCTGTGTACCGGGGAGTTGTCTGCTATCAGAACGATCCGTTTGAATCTCCTTCGCTTGGCGTGCCTGAACAACTCGGTCAAGCGATACTTGAACTCCTTGCTCCTTCTCTTCCGATGAATGCTGTAAATCAGCTTCCCCGACGGGAGGTCCAACGTTATGAAAACGTTTACCCGCTTGTTTACTCCTGGCGTTTTAACCCCCAGCTGCTTGCCTTTAAGATACCAACACTTCCACAGCTTCGGCAGAAGCTCGACCCATCTCTCGTCCTCGAAGGCCACCATCGCCCCTTTTTTCAAAGAGCTCTGGCGACCCGCTCGTAGTTTTCGACCTTTTTCGCCCCCTTTCCGCGCTTTTCTGGGGCTACGAGCTTGGGTCTCTTGTAGGCTACCCCATGCTTCCTCAGGAGCCTCCAGACTTGGTCTTTGCTTATCTCTATCCCCGTTTCTTTCTTGAGGTAGAGCCTCAGCATCTCCAAGCTCCAGTTATTCTTCAGAAAACCGAAGAGCTTTGGACTCTTCAAAGCGGCTTTCAGAAGTTTCCGCTTGGCTTCTTTCGTCAGTTTAGGCGGTCTTCCAGATCTCGGCTACCTCCGTGGCTGACATCCCTTTTGACTTGCAAAGTACCGCTTGCGCTCTCTTGTACTCCCTTGGGGATTTCGTTTTAGTTACAAACTCTTCTATCCTTTCCCTCTCCCCATTACCCAAATGTAGAATGGTCGGTCTGACCGTAGGCGACATCACCTCTTTTTGGTTCTGTCACCCCACCAGCCTGGTCAGCCCTGCTATTTCTGGGACTCCGATGTTTTTAAACTACGGCGTGACTTGTGGGAAATGACTTAA
>JASEGJ010000039.1 GCA_030018135.1 Candidatus Hodarchaeaceae archaeon
GGCAACGGGTGTTACGGGGGAACATAGTCGCATCGTCCCTCATCAGCGTTGCGATCTTCTCGCTCATAGGCTTGGTATTTTTCGCGATTACCCTTTCATTTCGTCTTGCGATTGCATTCTTCATCGCTGGTATGGCGTTGAGCGTCTCCCTGATGTTCGTAACGATTGCATCTGCGTTCGTTTCGTTCAAGGGCGGCCTAGATCCGGACAACGTGGTGGTCCCAATCGTGACGTCGGTCGGTGATGTCCTGGGCGTAACCTGTTTATTGCTGGCGATAAAGATAGTAGGAGTGTAGGAGAATGGCTCAAGCATTTAAACCGAGGAGCGTGCGGGAACTCCTGACCGAGATGAAGGATGTCTCGGATTTGATGATAGATCTCGCCTATGCGGCGGTGCTCTTCGAGAGTGAGGAGCTAGCCGACCGAGTACGAGAATTCGAGGCTCGGATGGATGAGTTGATGTACCACATCCGGACGATCGCAGCGGTGGTGACTAGGAACGTTCGCGAGGCCCGGAAGATAACGGGTATCTTGCAAGTCGCCGGCGCGGCGGAGGCGATTTCAAACGCCACGGGGGACATCGCCGACTTGGTTCGAAGGGGAATCGACATCCATCCCGTGGTGTGCGATGCTCTCCGGATGGCAGATGAGAAAATCTCTTGGGTTGAGGTGGCTAAGGATTCCACGCTCGTGGGAAAGAGATTCCATGAGCTCAAGTTGCCTTCGACCATCGGTGTCTGGACCTTCGCCATGAAGCGCGGGAAATCTTGGATAGTTCCCCCGCTGGGAGATACCGAGATACGCGC
>JASEGJ010000003.1 GCA_030018135.1 Candidatus Hodarchaeaceae archaeon
CCTCGTCGAGGTGTATCCCCCTTTGACCTTCGGCTTTGGCATTCGTTTGCGCTCAAATTTCTCCACCAGATTCGCGTACTTCCTAACCCAATTCAGGATGCTTCCGTCCGAGATCCGGTAGCCGTGGTGCTGGTACATGTACTCCCTTATCTTGCTGAGGGATAGCCCCTCGACAAAGAGGTGCAGCACCGCAACGATGATTTCCTTTGGGTAGGTCATCCCCTCGAACCCATCGCGCTCAACGAAGTACCGCTTGCAATCCTTGCACCTATGCCCCTGCTTGGTAACGTACTTGTTCCTGAGCTTGCCCGCCCTGATCACGTTTTCCGATCCGCAGTGTGGACATTTCACGCTCTATCACTTTCTGTCCCCCACCAGCCTCGGTCAGCCTCCAAAATCCATGGGACTTGGTTGTTTAAATCAATAATCCTGAGGAAAACCCCTCTTCCGCAAGTTTTAAAAGAGTCCTTTTTCAAATTGTTCGATAGTGGGGATGACATTTGAGAATGGAAAAATACGAATGGAAGGATAAATTCGGCGACAACGCATTGGTTCCAGTTCCTCTGGAGCAAAGAAGATCTGCGATGGCTTCTTTCTTGATCTTCACGGGAGTTCTCGCCTGCATAGCCGCCATCATGGCTGGGGGAACTTTAGGTTCGATGTTTTCGTTAAAAGACCTGATCATAGTCAGCGTGGTTGGGTGTGCAATACTCGCGATAATAGGTGGGCTCACCGCGGTTATGGGGGTTACATCCGGGTGCTCGACTTACGTTAACATGAGGTGGCCCTATGGGAGAATTGGGTCGTGGATTCTTGGGACGATCGTCGCAGGTCTTGCGTGTGGAATCGGGTGGTTCGCCATTCAAACTTGGTTTTTCGGGATTTTCGCAAATGCTCTAATCCCCATCGATATATGGATTTTTGCAGCAATCGGTGGTGCGCTTATGATATTGACTGCTGCCTATGGTTTCAGAGGCCTCGGTGTTCTCAGTTACCTCGTTGTTCCAATGTTCTTGCTACTCGCCGGGGTTGGATTTATGGTTGCCGTTGGAGAGGCTGGAGGTCTATCCGCTCTCCTCGCAGCCCAGCCTGCGACGCCGGCACCCACGGTGGTTGGGATTACAGCTGTGGTCGGAACATACATAGCCGGATCGATAATCACCCAAGATATAACACGATACTGTACGAGCGCTGCGGGCGGGGCTACAGCTTGGATCATCCAAGTGTTAATCCTGATGCCTTACATGTTTGTGGGAGCGGGAAGTATGATGCTTGTAACAGGAGAACTTAACATAGCAGCTGCGATGGCTGCGGCAGGACTAGGAGTCGGGGCCTTTTTGATCGTGTTTTTCGGTCAATGGACCACAAACGATAACAACCTATACAGCGGGGCTTTATCGGTTAACCTGTGGGCCCCGATTAAGAAGTGGATTTTGGTGGTGATCCTAGGAATGATAGGAACGGTTGTGGCTGTGTATTACTCCGTCACAGCTGGAGCGAACGTAGGAGCCGCTTCTCCCTTCATGGATTTCTTAACTTTGCTGGGCAAGGCGTTGCCTGCGATAGGAGGGGGGCTGATAGCCGACTATTACATCTATCAATGGTATAAAGGAGTGAAACTCTCGGAGAGATACCGCATCAAGCCCGGCATGGAGATCTCAGAGTTGAATTGGGTTGGATTAGTCGCAGTTGCGGCCGGGGTGGCTGGTGGCTTTCTCATCCCTTGGGGCATAGCCGCCATAAACTCGATTCTCTTAGCCTTTCTAGTCTACATCATCCTATCAATCCTGTTAGATAAGGCGGGGATACCTATCACGATAGGGAAACACAAACTTCCGGTGACTGGAACATGAAGCCCGAACGTATAAGCTTAATGAGTGTTATTTTTTTCGCTTTATTAGGAATTGTACTCGTAGTTGTTGGAGCCTCGGCACTTGATGAAAGCATCTACGCAGGAACTATTTATGCTGTGATAGGGGCGGCTCAAGTCTTAATTTCTGTATTAACGTTTGCCTTCACCCGCGGTAAAATCAAGCGGGAATTTGGAAACACCATGGTCCTCGGTTGCTGGTGGATTCTGTCGGTTGGGATCGCGGGACTTGCTCTCTTCACATCCCCGCTATTCGCGATCTCGCCAGTATATAGCGTGGTATCGAGTCTCTTTGCAGTTATCTGGGTAGTTTTGGGTGCGTTCAACATGTGGTTAATGGTATCAAAAGTGGGGGCAGAAATAGTCGTTTGAGCTGACAATAAGCTTTTATTTTTCTATATCGAACTAATTACAATCTAAAAAATTTGAGGTGACAGAATGGAAAAACTCACGACAGAAGACCTAAAAGATATAGTGATCGGAGCGACGTTTTTAGGCTCTGGTGGGGGAGGTTCACCCGAAAACGGACTAAAACTTGTCGATGAAATAGGTCGTATAACAAAAGAAGTCACCCTCGTAAATCCCAATGAGGTGCCAGACGGCGAGCATGTGGCGATGATAGCTGGTATGGGTAGCCCCATGGCCTTGAAAGAAAAGGGCTTTGGACCAGAAGCCATCTTCGCATTTGAGGGATTACAAAAGCTATATGGGTGGCTGGGAATTGACTTTAAATACATCATGCCTGGCGAGACCGGGGGATTCAATACAATAACGCCAATTTATGTGGCAGCCGCTAAAAAACTCACAATCGTCGATGCTGATGGCACTGGTGGGAGAGCTGTGCCGGATCTGGAAACCACGCTCTACTATTTGTATGGAATTCCCACTTCTCCATTCGTATTGGCCGATAGAAATGGAAACACGGTGATGGGGTGGACAAAGGACCCCATGGATGCCCCCTCATGCGAAAATATAGCCAGACATGTCACCACGGCATTCGGAATGCTAGCGGGACTCGGAACGTGGGTTGTTTCGGGTTACCAAATCAAGAATTGGCTAGAACCAAACGTCATAGCTAAATCACGTTCGATAGGCAAAGCCATTAGGGAAGCAAGGGAAAAGGGTGTGGACCCTGTCACCGAAGTCACCAAAGTGGTCAACGGAATTGAGTTGATAAGAGGAGAGATCGAAAAGATAGAAACTAAAACGGTTGCAGGATTTGACTTTGGAAGGACTACGATAAGAGGAATCGATAAATTCGAAGGCAAGCGGCTTTTCATCGACTTCAAGAACGAAAACATGATATGTTGGAAAGCGTTGGAGGAGCCCGTTGCTATTGTTCCTGATTTGATGGGGCTGATAACACTCGACGGGAATCCGCTGACAAATGCCGACACAAAAGAGGGGATGAAAATTAGCGTGATCGCAGTGCCCGCATCCGAAAGATGGAGAAAGCATCCCAAATGTTTCGAACCTTGGAGGCCCATACTGGAAAAGATGGGATACAAGGGAGACTACATACCCGTAGAAAAGCTTGTAGGGTAAATTACCATGGGCATGAAAGAAGCAGCCGATGCAGCAGTTAAAACCTGCCTCAACGTTAAACAGGGAGAAACTTTCTTGGTGATAACAGATACGGAGAAAGAAAATATTGGTAAGGCTTTATTTGAAGCAGGCTTGGACGTTGGTGCAGAAGCTTTACTTGCACTAATGAAACCAAGAACTAGACACGGAGAGGAACCGCCGAGAGCCATAGCCGAGCTATGGAAAAGCGTCGATGTTTTTTTGGTACCGACGAGATTCAGCTTGACCCACACGCAAGCCAGGAAAAACGCCACAGATGCTGGTGCCCGGGGAGCCACGATGCCGGGGATAACTGAGGAAATGTTTCTCGAAACGATGGGTATAGATTACGTGAAAGTGCAAGAAAACTGCGAAAAAATGAAAAGAGTTCTTGAAGGAGCAAAAGAAATCAGGGTGAAATCTCGCTTGGGTACTGATGTGGTGTTTTCCGTTGAAGGGAGAAGCCCAGTGATGGACACAGGGATGCTACATAGGAGTAGCGATTTCGGTAATTTGCCTGCGGGGGAAGTATTTATAGCACCCGTCGAGGGAACTGCCAACGGCGTGATTTTTTTCGACGGCTCTGTGGCTGAGGTTGGAGTCCTGACCGAACCCATGAAAGTTGAAGTTAAAGACGGTAACGCTGTCAGAGTGAGCGGAGGGGGAGCCGAGCAGTTCAAAAAAATTCTCGAACGAGCTGGGAAGGAAGCGTATAACATTGCTGAAATAGGGGTCGGGTGCAATTTCGGAGCGAGAATCGTTGGCAATATACTAGAGGATGAAAAAGTTTACGAAACCATCCATATAGCTTTCGGAGACAACAGCACCATTGGAGGGAAAGTAAAAGCTGGCATTCACCTAGATGGGCTGATCAAGAAGGCTACCCTCATCGTGGATGGAAGGGAAGCGATAAAGGATGGGAAATGGCTAGTCTAAGATCGAATCGAAACTTTTTTCAAGTGTGGATTTATGAAATTATTTTTGTCAAATGCTCGCTCATTAGCCGCAAACCACCTCAGCCTTTGGCATGACCCTTAGGACCTTCCTCACGGGTCTGAGCCCGATTAACGATGGTGTGTTTAATCGAACCATCGACGAATATGAAGGGCGGATGAGGACAGGACATTCGAGTTAGGTCTAGACTACGAGGTGAAATATGAGCAAGGGCGGGGTTATAAAAGACGTCCTCAAAGCAACGCTTCTGGTCGTTTTCGGCACCGGCTTCCTCATCATCTTCGCGAAAATCGCCCTCCACGGCCACCACGTCGCCCTCGAACCAAATCCCGCGATCCTGTGCGTGGAGATGCTGGCGGCGGGGTTCGCGATAATTTTGGGCCTCGAGGCGCTGTGGAAAACGGGGGGGTCGTTGAGCGAATCCCTAAAAAAGTGGATGATATCGCGCTCCTCAATCGCGGGGAGAGAAGGAAAAGGAAAAAGGAGGTGAGAAGGCTTGAAAGCGAACCCAACCGTTTCAGAGTTTCCAGAGTTTCAGCGCGACAAGCTCAAGCTTTCCGATGCAAGGCGCGAGACATAAACACGCTTTTTCAGAGAAATGGAACTCAAAGGGGCAAGCTTCGAGACCATCAAGGGATACATAAAAGCCATCCGGACCTTGGGCTACGACGGCAAGCCGTACGAGGAGTTGACGAGCGAGGACCTAATGTCATGGATGGAGCGGATAGGCTCAAACGGGTGGAGCGTACACACGATAAATTTGTACAGGCGAAAGATCAAGCACTTCCTCCGCTGGGTCCACGGGTGCAGGTCGACGAAGGATCCAACTCCCGAAGCTCTCAGGTGCATCCAGCAGCAGCACATGAGGCGAGAGCTTCCGAAGTCCATCCTATCGAGGGGGAGATAAAGCAGCTAATCGATGCATGCGACAATCAGCGAAACCATGCGTTAGTGTTTGTTTGCTACGAGTCGGGAGCGAGAGCCAGCGAGATCCTAGGGATAAAGATCAAGGATGCCGAATTTGACCAATTCGGAGCCGTGCTTCACATTCGAGGAAAAACAGGTAAGCGCATGATAAGACTTGTTGAGAGTGTGTCGGACCTGAGGCTCTGGCTCTCGATGCACCCCGACGGCAAAAACCCAGATGCATGGTTATGGCCGGGGCGAAAGCAGAGTGGTGGACCGCTTTCAAGGGTCACTTTTGAATGGCTACTCGCAAAACTCGGAGAAAGGGCGGGCCTGAGCAAACACATACATCCCCACCTGTTAAGGCACTCGAGGGCCACGCACCTAGCAAATGTGCTAACCGAGCCCCAGATGCGGGAGTTCTTCGGCTGGACAAAGGCAAGCTACATGCCCGAGATATACGTGCACCTCAGCGGGCGGGACGTGGACGCGACTTTGCTCAAACACTACGGGATAAAGATTGAGACACCGGCGGAAGATCCGCTGGAACTCAAGACGTGCCCGTGGTGTCAGGCCGTAAACTCGCCGAGCGCACGTTTCTGCCAGCGGTGCAACGCCCCGTTGGACCCGGCGAGCGCGGAGAAGGCCGCGGAGAAACAGAGAAGGCGAATGGAGTTCACCGAGTGGTTCATCGAGCGGATGCTCCAAGAGGCTCCAAGTGCCGCCGAAAACGCCCTCAGAGAGAAGCGGGAGGAGCTCGCAGAGCTGGCCAGTGGTGATGCATGAAAAGTAATTTACGGTTGGGAAAGCAAAGTAACCCTAAAGTGACGGCACGATAACCCTTTGTTGTCCTCTACTTAACCATCCAAAGGGAAAGAATCGTGGAGAGAGCGGCAAAAACGCAAATGGTTAAGATGAACAAAAGAAATGGTTTTTGCATCTTTAATAACTCAATGGCTGGCTTAGAAATCGCATAGATAGATGCCGCACATGCCAAATAGAACCAGAGCACCACGGTCGAGACCGCTAGTATGGAAAAATTTAGCAAAAGCATCAAAAATGCGACAAAACCGGCCACGCAAGTCGCAATCGTAAACGGATAGAAGAGGGCCAAGATAAGGACTTTTTTACGGGACTCCAATTTTTTTCACCCCGTCATGAAAAAATACTGCGTGGTCGTTGGAAGATTTTTCCGCAAGATAGCCACTTCCGGGCGATAAATAAGGAGTTCATCGTCAGTACCTTCTTTTCTAAGGATTTGGCCGACCACCTTCACCTCGATGTTGCCAATTATCTTGGCGGCTCCTTTACCCAGCTTCAGGTCAAATGAAATGAATATTGGCAGCCGCAATTTTTCCCAGTCTGTTTCTGGTAACATCTTGGCCAAAAGTTCGAGCTCTTCGCGTTTAAAGACATGAACACTGCCATCCCCCGCGACGACATGTGGTTCGGCAGATCGCAGGGCATCCTTAAGCGAAAGGCGTTGTTTTGGGATGCGAACGTTTAGCTTGCTTAACTCAAACTTTATCAAACGGTCGACGCTCATGCCCTTGCCTCAAACATGGCTTTGATTCGCTTTAGGCGAGAAAAATTCTCCCTTTCCATCTCGTCGAGCCTCATTGCTATGAATTTCACCGTAGCCTTCAGGCGTGGAATTATAATGTAATCGAGCGCGTTCACCCTCCGCTTCGTCTTCTCGAGTTCTTTCGCGATGGCGCGAGCCGATTCCTCGAGCTCCGCTAACTCGATCAAGAGCTTGAGGGCTTTTTCAAATTCCCTTGATGCATCATCCAGAACGGAAGATGTGGCATGAATGCTGTAACCCCTAGTCAAAGCGGTGCGCTCAACCTTCTCAACTCTTAGAGTCGGAACGATGATTCCCATGATGTGGCGCGTTGATGTATCCACTTGTAGCTCGCGCTTCGCCTCCTTGGAAGCCTGCCTAGTTTCAATGGTGCCCATAACGGCAAAACAAATTGATAGTGCTCGATACGAGGTTGACAACTGCTCAAATGCTCCCACCCTTGCTTCCTTAATCCTCCTCAATATTTCAAAAAACTCGATGACGAGGGCATCCTTTTTTTCCGTGAGCAGATCATACCCCCGCTGGGCCAAACTAACCCTTTGCTTCAGCTTTAGGAGCTCCATTCTAGTGGGGGTTATCATTTCTATCGCTGCTGCCATATTAGCTACCCCTTATTTTTTCAACGACTTTTGTTCCGACGGTACGCCTAATCAGCTCGCGCAGCTCGTCGATTTCTGGCGTAAACCCGGTCTTATCCGGGATCCTTAATACGACCGGGAGCAATTTCTTCGCTCTCATTATCCATCTGAATTCCTCCCCGAGTTCCTCGACCACACGATGGGTTATCAATACAAGCCCGATATCCCCGCGCGCGAAGAGTTCCCTAAGTTTGGCGAGCGTTTCTCCCTTTTCAACGTGGACGTGAGTGTAGGGCACGCTAGCTAGGGCAAAGCCAGTTACGGTATCCACATCGCCGACTGCAGCTATATTATAGCTCAATTTTAGGTACCCTCACTAACATCTCTTTGATTTTTTCTGGCTCGACCTTATCGACCTTAAGCCTCATAATCGTGCGCAAGTTCCTGATCTCCGCTTCCTTCGCGTAAACGTGGGCGAGTACTGGGGCCAGGCTGAGCAATTTTACAATCGACATCCATTTACAGATTTTGAGTTGTCCCTCGTCGAGCGCCTTTTCCATCGCCAATAGCGAACCCGTGGCCTCAAATTGGGGCAGGGCCCCCGACAGGATCGGCCCATATGAAGTGTGGGATATCACATCGATGGAGGAAGGGACATCGTCGGCAAGGATCATGGACCTCAACATCTCGTCCGATAGCTCACAGGATGGCCTAATTACATACTTATCGATTTCATCGGGCGGTATTCCTTCTTTTTTGAGTCGCAGGATCAACTTTATGTTTACTGCATCTATCTCGTAACCGACCACCGCCCTCAAGACCGAGCGCTGGGCCTTCTTCCTCAATACCTCAGTCCATAGGCTCGAGTAATAATGCTTGTCCAAAGCCGAGGTCAGAGCAATTAATCCCCTCTTTTTATAGTCTTCAAGGGCCGCGGAAATGACATCGAAGTATTCCGTCCCCTCTATGTACTTGAGGAGTTCCTCGAAGCTTTCCGCCGCCGCCAATAGCTCAAGCCTGCTAGGGGGGGAGGTCGGGGAGGGGATCATCTCCCTCATCCTTTCTTCCTTGGGGACCTTGTTATGGATCGCGGCAAGCAACGTTTTAAGGTTCCAGAGGTCTATTCTTTGAATCAATCTCGCGATGGCCCCCCTTCCTTCCTTGGGTACCATTTGAAGGAGCTCTTGGTAGCGCACGCTGAGGCTTGCCTTTAGGGCCCGCTCGACTGCGACCACATCCACTTCTTCAACCCTTGGGACATCCACAAGGTGGGGGCCGTAATCTGTGTCGTCCAAGCCAGATAGGATGTTCACGACCCTTGCGGCATCCGCGAACTCGAGCAGGCGAGCCTCCGGGATGGACCTCGCCTCCCAAGCGCTGATCTTCGCGCTACAATAGACATAGGGTATCGTGCGCCTGGCGTGCGTGATGACAAAAACAAAAAAAATGGTTATGAGCGCGGACACGATCATTAAAGCTAAGGTGTTCATGTAGACCCTTCGAAGAGAATCTTTGCTACCCTCACCCGCAGAGCCTCGAATTCCCTTTCCATTCTAGCCTCCAAAGTGTCGTCGACCTCCATCTTCCGATCAGGCGTTCCAACCCTGACCCCACCGATGGTTTGAATTGGTTCACCGAAAGAGATACTTACTGGCCTATCTGCCGCCACCACGCGAGCGAGCTCGCCCTCATTTTTTTTGAGGAGCTTTAAGTCCCGTTTGTTGGCGTATATAACCGAGTTGTCCGAACCGAGTTTTTTGCACGCGCCTATGGCGATGCGAATGAGGTCCCTCTCGTATTTTTCGGATGATGTATATTCCACAAGCCTCCCCTTCGCGCCTCTGAATACCTCATTTACGAGTTCTTCCCTCCTCCGGAGCACCTCCTTTTTTGCCCTCATCCGGCCCTCCGCGAGCATTGCCTCATATGTTTGCTTGCCCACCGCCTTCGCCTCCTCTACCTCACGCTCTCCTTCCTCCCTCGCGGTGAAGCGGGCGGCATCCAAGATGGTCTTTGCTTCCCTTCTTGCGGCTTCGATTATCCTAGCCGATTTTTCGCCCGCCTCTTTGAGTATCTCATCTACTATCAATTGTGCACCTTTGTCGGCCGGCAAGGTACAACCCCCTTTACCACACACCGAGGCTGACCAGCAACAGGAACGTCGCTAGAAAGCCCAAAATGGCGTAGGTTTCGACCATCACCGTGTACATGATGCACTTGCCGAATACCTCCGGCTTCTTAGCGATTGCAGATACCCCTGCCGTGGCCGTCAATCCCTGCGCATAAGCCGTGAATCCCTGGAAGATCGCTGGGATGGCTGCAGCAAGCACCGCCAAACCAGCTATGCCCGCCTTCAGTTCCCCTCCAAGCAAGCCGGTTCCGATGATTATTAACATGCCCGCGATGAAGCCATAGAACCCCTGTGTGCCGGGGAGTATCTCCAGCACGAACGCCTTTGAGAACTTCGTCGGATCCTCGCTCGTCACCCCTGCCGCCGCGACGCCCGTCATCCCGACGCCTATCGCCGAAAGGACCCCCGGAATTCCGACGGCTAGCCCTGCCGCCAACGCCACCCAAGTGATGTCGGTTACCACCTACTCACCCCCTTTAATTTGGTGAACGTCCTTTTAGCTTTAAAGGGAGTGAACCCCAAGCCGCCAGCCTCATAGAACTTGCCGAAAAACTCCGCGAAATGAAGCCTCATCGTATGGATGAAGCCCCCCAAGCTGCTGATGAAGATGTTGAAGCCATGCCCGGCAACGAACAAAAGCCCAAGGACGATTAACAATGGGACAGCCAAAATCGCGGAGAGTACGGAAAGCTCGGATGGGAACATGCTACCGTACGCAAATTTGACGACATAATTTACCAAAAATGCTATGACGCCCGTCGCGAGCCCTAGCGCCATGAGCCTTGCGTAGGAAACCACATCGGCCACCATACCCACTATGCCGTAAACGACGTTGACCGAGCCGCCGATTCTCTCCAAGCCGCCCTTTCTGGTCAACATAGCTCCAATCACCCCAATCACCAATCCAAGGTAGAGGAAAATTCGAAATGTTGAGACGATGGGCGCGGCTGGCGAGAACGGATTGAACGCATCGAATAAATCCATCTTCGGAAATGTGAAATCTATGCCGAACGAGGCCATGCTCATGCCAAGCACGCAAAAGCTCAGACCGAAGAACCCTATTATGATCAGCCCGCGCGAAACGCGGACGAACATCAAGCTCCTCCAGTCCCTCCTAAATACGTCCTTAAGGGCGCCTGCCACGCCGAATGCCAATAAGAGGTGGAGGATTCCTATGAATAACGCTAGCTTTAGCAGCGGTATCGGGTTCTCGATCGGGTTTGCCCAGCGGGCCTCGAAAAATGGATGGATGCCTGCCAGGGCATCGCCAAACCATCCGCCCATCATAAGGCCAGCAAAAATGGTGAATATAGCGCATAGTACCATCATCCGCTTAAGTTCCCGTGGAAACACCTTGGCGAACCAAAAGTTTGATGCCATAAATAACCCTAAAATGATGCCGTAGCCAGCGTCAGACAAACAGATGGCGAAAAACATCGCAAAGGTGATCGTGAGTAGCGGTGTTGGATCAACCTCATCATATTTTGGCAGGCCATACATTTTAGTGACGTACTCAAAGTCTTTAATGCCCTGCGGGTTCTCGAGCTGGGTCGGGACTATTTCGACCTCCGCGGGTCGAGGTTCATAAGTCCTGACGACGTATTGTCCGTGCGTGGTCGCACCAAGTACCGTTTCAAGCTCTTTCATCTTTTTTGCCGGAATCCATCCCTCAAGAACTATGGTGGCATCAGTATAACCAAAAATCCTGCCGCACTCGAGCCTCTCCTTTTGGATTTCAAGAAGTTCCACCAAACAGTTGATATCCGAAGCCTTGGCTCCCGCTAATTTCCTTATACTTTTTTTGAGTCCTGCCTCCCTTTTCTGTAGTTCAACCAATCGCTTTTCCAGCGACTTCAGCGCTTTTCGCGGAACCCCTACTACCGGCGGAAGCTCGATAAGTTCAACTTCATATTTATACAAAATCGGCAAAATTTTGGGTTGATCCCGTGCTCTACAAATTAGAACAACTATTCGCACTTTGCCCTTCCCGAACACTGCTACAAGAACCCTGCGCGATAAAGCATCCCTCGCCGACTTGCAAAGTTCCAATGCCTTTTCCTCCGCGGTGCGCCCAACTGCAACATAAAATTCCTCGGTTGAGCGAAGGTACTGCAGGAGGAGTTTTATCTCGCGGAGATCCTTGAGCGCGTCTATTTGGGCAAACAGCTTCTGTCTTTCGTCCTCTATATACTTGCTTTTCGCCTTTAGCGCGTTTAGCTTTGGCTCCAGTTTGCCGAGAGTTTTCCTCGCCAGTTCTAGGGTCTGCCCGTAGGTTAGCTCCTTGAGCTCGACGGGCCGGCCGTATTGGGGGGTCATTAAAAATTCTTGAATCTCTCTAGCCTTCGCAAGTAACGATGAAACTCCATAAAATTCATCACCCAATGCTCTACGCGAGAGCTCGATTTCTGAGATCTCTTTAAGCTGAACAACGCCCTCCTCATGCAATCCCGACACGACATTATCGCGTGCGCGTTGTAGGACTATTGCACGGAATTTTTGCATTCGAGCCGTTCTAAACATCATTTCACCGCATGATGGATTCCAAAATCAGTTTGACGGCGTTCTCATACCTAGCTCTGGCCTTCTTCTCTAGGGCTTGAAGTTGCGTTTGAGTCTTTTTAAGAAGTTCTTGAATGTCCGTCTCAGCCCTCGACTTAGAGCGCTTGATTACTTCCTCGGCCCTTGCCCTTGCTTCTCCCATGGCCTGTTCTTTTATTCGCTCTGCCTCCGCGCGGGCAGATTCAACGATTTTCTTGGCTTCTCTTTGCGCGTCTTCGATTTTTTCCTTTGCTCTCTTCTCGGCCTCGAAAATCGCCTTGATGCTTTCTTCAACCACTGTATCACCCTCAAGCACGACCAAATCATTTAGGGTTTTTTACTATGGCGCTCATAAACATTCTGATTTAGACTGCTAGCGTTTTTATTCGAGGGCATATTCATAAAAGCTGGGTCACTAATCATAGCTAGATAAGCCCGGGGTGTAAAATTGGGCAAAATCGTTAGGATTACAGGTCCTGTGGTTATCGCAGACGACATGAAGGGCTCAGAGATGTATGAGCTCGTAAAGGTGGGCGAGGAGGGACTCATCGGCGAAATAATTGGATTAACTGGCGACAGAGCTACTATTCAGGTATATGAAGAAACATCTGGCATAAAACCCGGCGAAAAAGTGGAGGGCACGGGGAAGCCATTATCAGTTGAACTCGGTCCTGGCTTGATCGGAGCCATTTACGATGGTACGCAGAGACCGCTCACAGTTATTCGAGCGAAGACCGGCGATTTGATAACGCGCGGTATTTCCGCATACGCCTTGCCCCGGGATAAAAAGTGGGGATTTGTGCCAAAAGTTAAAAAGGGCTCGAATGTCGTCGAGGGCGATGTGCTTGGCACCGTCAAGGAGGGTAAATTGGTCGAACACCGCATCTTGGTGCCTCCCGGGATAAGCGGCAAGGTGGCCGACATCTCGGAGGGAGCACACAAGGTCGAGGATGTTATAGCAGTGGTTGAGACGGCGAGTGGCGAAAAAAAGATAGCAATGATGCAAACGTGGCCCGTGAGGAGGGCTAGGCCGTATAAGGAGAAGCTGGATCCGGTTGAGCCGCTTATATCTGGGCAGCGCGTCATCGATGCTTTTTTCCCGATCGCAAAAGGGGGAACGGCAGCTATACCCGGTGGATTTGGCACTGGCAAGACGGTCATGCTACATCAGTTCGCAAAGTGGGCCGACGCCGATATCATCGTCTACGTCGGCTGTGGCGAGCGTGGTAACGAGATGTGCGATGTCCTCACGCATTTTCCTGAGCTTAAAGATCCCCGAACAGGCGAGTCGTTGATGGAGCGGGTAGTGCTTATTGCGAATACTTCAAACATGCCAGTCGCTGCAAGGGAGGCAAGCGTCTATACTGGTATCACGATCGCCGAGTACTTCAGGGATATGGGCTACGATGTTGCCCTCATGGCCGACTCGACTTCGCGCTGGGCTGAGGCGATGCGTGAGATTTCAGGCAGGCTTGAGGAGATGCCCGGCGAGGAGGGCTTCCCCGCATACTTGGCGTCTAGGCTTGCGGAGTTCTACGAGCGCGCCGGTCGCGTGCGGACCATCTGCAGCGGCGATAGAATTGGATCGATCACCGTTGTGGGGGCTGTTTCACCGCCCGGTGGCGATTTATCTGAACCAGTTTCCCAAAACACCTTGCGCATAGTTAAGGTCTTTTGGGCGCTCGACACCGCTCTAGCCGACCGCCGTCACTTCCCGGCGATTCATTGGCTGACGAGCTACTCGCTCTACGTTGACGCCATAAAGAATTGGTGGAAGCAAAAGTTTAGTAAGGACTGGAAATCTATGCGTGACGAGGCCATTGCGATGCTACAAGAGGAGGCCGAACTCGAGGAAATAGTTAAACTAGTCGGACCGGATGCGTTACCCGAGCGGGAGCGAGCGGTATTGGAAGCAGCTCGAATAATGCGCGAGGATTTTCTCCAGCAATTTGCATTTCAAGAGGTCGATACTTATTGCCCCGTGGAAAAACAGCTCGGCATGCTCGAAGGAGTGCTTGAATTTTACCGCAATTGTGTCGAAGCGGCCAAACGCGGCGTCAGCGTAGATGAGATCAGGAAATTACCCATAAAGGATGCCATAGCTGGCATGAAAAGGCTTCCGCCGGATAAATTCGAGAGGGAATTCAAATTGCTGAAAAAACAGCTCAAGGAGCAGTTCGCGGTGCTCATGCAAACTAAGAGGGCACCCACCGGGGGTAGCGGGCATGACGAATGAGGCGATAAAGGGTCGGGAATATCGGACCGTCGCGAAGGTTTCTGGTCCGCTGATGGTGGTCGAAGGCGTAAGCGGCGTCGCGTACGGCGAAGTTGTCGAAATTGTGACACCAACGGGTGAAACCAAAAGAGGACAGGTGCTCGACGCATATGAGGACCGTGCTGTGGTGCAGGTCTACGAGGGCACCGCGGGAATTGATACCCTCCAAACCCGGGTTAGGTTTACTGGGGGGACCGTTAAATTTGGTATTGGACTTGAGTTGCTTGGTAGGATATTCAATGGCAGGGGCATGCCCATAGACGGCGGACCAAATCCCATATTCGAGGACAGGTGGGACGTGCATGGATCACCGATAAATCCGTCGGCGCGCGAGTATCCAAGCGAGTTTATCCAAACCGGCATTTCTGCCATCGACGGCATGAACACTTTAGTAAGGGGTCAGAAATTGCCGATATTCTCGGGCTCCGGTCTTCCTCACAATGAATTGGCCGCCCAAATAGCTAGACAATCCAAAGTTCTGGGTGAAGAGGAGCGGTTTGCGGTAGTATTTTGTGGTATGGGCATCACCCACGAGGAGGCCGCTTTCTTCATGAAGGACTTCGAACGAACTGGGGCGCTCGAGCGCGCGACCTTATTTCTAAACTTGGCAAACGACCCCGCGATAGAGCGAATATTGACGCCCCGGCTGGCGTTAACGACCGCTGAGTACCTCGCGTTCGTCCAAGGCATGCATGTTTTAGTCATCCTAACGGATATCACCAACTACGCGGAGGCCCTGCGCGAGGTTTCGGCGGCGAGGGGCGAGGTGCCAAGCAGGCGCGGCTATCCGGGCTACCTGTACACGGATTTTGCCACCATCTACGAGCGGGCGGGGAGGATCAGGGGAAAGAAGGGCTCGATCACGCAGATGCCGATCCTTACTATGCCGGGCGACGACATCACCCACCCAATACCAGACCTAACTGGCTACATAACCGAGGGGCAGCTTGTTATGAATCGTGAGCTTCATCACAAGGGCATATACCCACCGATCGATGTTTTACCATCGTTATCCAGGCTCATGAAGGACGGCATAGGCACCGGTCACACGCGCGAGGACCATAGCGATGTCTCCAACCAACTTTACGCTGCATATGCAGAGGGCAAGGATCTGAGGGCGCTTGTTACGGTCGTGGGCGAAGAAGCTTTGATCGAACGCGATCGACGTTATTTGGATTTCGCCGAGAGATTTGAGCGAGAGTTCATCAATCAAGGCAGGGATGAGGATCGCCCAATTGAGGTCACGCTTGAGTTAGGCTGGGAGCTGTTGCGCACGCTGCCCGAAGCTGAACTTAAGCGTATCGATCCTAAATTCATAACTAAGTACTTGCATCAGCGGGGTTAGCTTGATAGAAATTCGCAACTTTGAGAGCGACGATATCAATGACTTATTATCGCTTTTGCACACCTGCTTTGATCCGCGCGAGCTTGAGGGCATAACTTCATTTGACATGCTCGACTGGTACCGCCAGTTCCCGGGCGGTATGAAGGTGGCGGTTTCCGATGGGAATATCGCTGGTTTTGTGTTTGCGTTCACCTCACGTGGCATCGGCTGGATAACGTTGTTGTGTGTTAAGCCAGAGTTTCGCAGGCGGGAAATTGGCACCCGCTTACTTCAGGCCGCTCTTGCGTACCTTTCCACACAGGGCGTTCGTGTGGTCAAGCTGGATGTTGAGCCCGAGAGCCCAGCGGCTGGGCTTTATAAAAAATTTGGCTTCGATGTCGAGCGGACCCTGTTGCGCATGCGGAAAAAATTGCGGTGAATTTTACAAATTTTGAGGGAATCTAAATCGACTCAGCGCGCTCGGGGACTCAAAATCTTCATCACTTGAATCAGCTTAGCCAGGCTCGTCATCGCGCGTATCAAAATCTCGCCATAATGATTAAAGCCTTTCGCACAGTGGGCTGGCGCTCAGTAAACCTTTTCCACAAGTTTCTTTGCCTTAGCTTCGGTGCTCTTCCGCTTGGCCTGATGCGCCTTTAAGAACTTCGTCATAAGTTCGATCGCCCGCAACTTGCAATCGCCGCAAATTATCGCCCCAGATTTGCATGCCTCCCGCAAATCCAAGAGTTTTTCGTCATTTGGCATGAGGTGATAAACGTAAAGTTTGTATACCGTGCATTTATCGGGGTCCCCTCCAAGGTTGCGTTGTTCATCGGCCGTCGGCTGTCCGCCCGTAAATGCATCCCTAATTTTTCTTTCCACTTGCTCGGGGCTATCAGTCAGAAATATTGCCGTCTCCGGCTTGCTGCTCGACATTTTCTCGCCAGTCAGACCGGGCATGAGGCGGTGATAAGTTGAGGACGGCAGGATAAATCCGAATTCACGTTGGAACCTTGCTGCGACATCGCGAGCAAGCCTTATGTGTGGGTCTTGGTCGACCCCAACTGGCACAACGGTCGGACAAGGGCCCTCAAATTCGCGTAATTGTGGATGCAAGATATCTGCTACATCCACCATTGGATAAAATATGTGCGCAATGTTCGAGTTCCCGGCGAAGCCATAAATTGCGCGCGTTTCGCTGAAGTTCACCTTTTTCGCCAGCATATACGCCAAGTGGCGCACGGCGTCGCTACGCGACTGAAAGTATACGTTGCACTTGTCGAGGTTTAGGCCAAGCGCCAGATAATTCGTGAGGTACTCATCAACAGCAAGCCGGCGGGCTTCTTCAAACGGCACATCGCGTGCAGAATATGCCTCGAGATCGGCGACACAAAGGTAAATATTTGCGCCCCGTTCCTGATACCAGATCAGCTGATCGATGACTAATTTGTGGCCGATATGCATTCGACCGCTGGGCATGAGGCCCGTCATCACGACGAACTTCTTGTGGGCAAACATCGCATCCAGTACGCGGCCAAAGTCGCGGTGACCAAAGATCACGCGGCGGCGCATAAGATGGTGTGGTTTGGGCATGCGATCGAGCAAACTCTCAAATGGCTCTATCCCGAACTCCTCCATCAATTTGGCGTAGTCCTTAGGTATGGCTGCACTCCAGGGGTCGATTCTGATTGGCATGCATTTCACGGCCTTTCGCGTTTTAGCGAATAGTAGGTAATATCTCCCTCGTCATCCACTATCGCAAATAACATGTCCTTGCGAACGCTGTGCGCCAATCGCACCGCGCGCGCGAGTTCGGTCGGCGTCAGTTTGGTGCCCTCCGGTACCGCATGGACTATATACTTTGAGTGCGTTTCGCCCGGCTTCTCACCGCGTTCGTAGACGCGAAAGTGTGCCCCAAACTTTAGCCCGGTCTTAACCACATAGCCGCGCGAGCGCATGTCCGCGTACACCAAGTACTTAAGCATCAAATCCGGATCGCGCTTTGTCAACCTCGCTAGGAGCTCATCAAACCTGATTTGCTCGCCCATATCGTGGTCGATCACGTGGATTTTGCCACCCTCGAGGAGGTAGAGCGCCTCCAATGGTGCCAGCTGGAGCTTGCCGCCCGAAAGCGGCTTGCCAAAAGACCCCCGCTGGTAAAGTTGGTTTGCCTGAGCCTCGTCCCAAACCATTACCTTGTCCTTGTACAGGTAAGCCTCGACAGGGATTTCGGCTTCCATACCGTCCCCTCTTACACTATCTAATGCATGTTAAGAAGTTTTTGATGCGAGACGCGGGTCAAGATTGGCCCCACTGTGCCCTCACTTGCTAGAGACCTGAGTTGGCGTCTCATTTTTTGTAGTTTTCTTCAACTCAAGCCAATACTTGAGATTGTGGATGCAGCCGGGGTCCGGAGCCTGTACATCGTCATAATACCCATATGCCCTCGCCCTGCAACCGCCGCAGGTGTAGCGATACTTGCATTCCCCGCAGCCCTTCAAAGCCTCCCTATCCCTAAGCTTCCATAGGAGCTCGGAGGAGTGCCAAACGTCCCGCAGGCGCACATCCCTTATGTTACCGAGCTTAATCGGCATGAACACGCAGGGGGTTATGTCTCCATTGGGCTCAAGTCCGCAGTAGAGCCTCCCGGCCCCACACCCGCCGAGGAAATCCGCGAGGCTCTTCGTTCGGCCCCGTAACGCCCTCATCGCCCCCTCGCTCGTGAAATGAGTTGGAACTATGCTGCTCGCACCGTGTGCACCGTACGCGAACTCCAAGGAGATCATCGAATATTGCGGCGCAGTTGAATAACAAATCATTTTGCAGTCACTGTCCACCATCTTGGTGTACAGGTAATTGAGCAGCTTGTGGCGCTCCTGCGGGCTTAGGTCTTGGTCGACGATGTCCTTGCCCCGCCCGACTGGCACGTAGTTGAACATGATAACGCGCTTCGCCCCAAGCTCTTGCTCGATGAAGTCGACAAGTTTTGGGATCTCTTGAAGGTTGGAGCGGGTTGCGGTCAGGGCGACACACGTGTCGATTCCCTCGCCGACGCTATTTTTGATCCCCTCGCACGTGAGCCTCCATGCCCCCGGGACCCCCCTGAATCTATCGTGCACCTTCTCGAACCCGTCGAGGGATATCTCCACGTAATCGAAAACATTTTTCATCTTTTTTGCGACCTCCCTTGTGATCACCGTGCCGTTCGTAGCGACGGAGATGAAAAATCCCTTACTTTTAGCGTAACTCGCGATCTCGAAAATGTCATTCCTCAGCAACGGTTCGCCGCCGGAAAATGCTATCGCCACAACGCCAGCGTCCTCGAACTCATCTATGACCCGCTTCGCCTCCTCGGTCGTGAGCTCATCCTTCATCGCCCCGGGTCCCGCGTTCTCATAGCAGTGCTCGCACCGCAGGTTGCAGTGCTTGGTGTAGTTCCAAACAACCAAGAAGGGGGCAATCGAGGTGAAAGGCCTGCGGGCGCCGTAATGGGCGACGCCTTCCAGCACGTTTACCATGCCGCGCCGGATCACGGGGTCCTTCAAATTTTTCTTCAAGCTCTCGCCGGAGTAGCCGAGGGCGTTTGTTCCGCGATCGGCTATAAGCTTGACCACCAAAGCGGCGATTCTGTCCCGGAAGTCGCAGGGGATGTCCTCGCCCGCGTACCTTCTCAGGGCAACATCCAACCTGTTGCCGCCGTACTTGCTCCTCCCGCAGACAAACCTGAGCAGAGCCTTGGAGAAGGGGTTCCCCAGCCACCTCTGCACCGCCCCTGTCACCGCTTCCTCCCTTCTAACCGTGATCCCACCCCTTTCGCTCAGACGTTGGGGGCACCTCCGCTACCTGCGAAAATCCCCTTTTCAACCCCTTAATTGTAACGTTTAAATAATCGTCCAAATAATATATTAACTCGAGGATAGCGTCGATAATCGCACTAATACCGGGCGGTCGGCCGAGACGATGACGAGAGCTTAAAGCTGAGGCAATAAGCTCTTTTTAGCCAATGAAGTGTCACCTCCAGCTAAGTCAGTGTGGCTGCCCGCCTGGGTATTATGACATCTCCGACTATTGGTATTCTATTCCCGCAGCTCGGGCATCTACAGTCATCTAGCCGGACCTCGACTAGTTTCAGTCCGTAGCGTTTGAGGAGCAACCTACCGCAACTCGGGCAATATGTGTTCTCGTAGCGATGTCCCGGCACATTACCTACGTATACGTACACCAAGCCTTCTGACATGGCTATGTCATGGGCCAGCTCGAGGGTCGCGATCGGTGTAGGCGGGGCATTGAACTTGTAGGCGGGGGAATAGGCGGTGAAGTGCAAGGGCGTCTCGCTGCCCGCCTCGCGCAGGTGGCGCCTCGCGAGCTCCCGCAACTGGTCCTCGCGGTCGTTGACGCCGGGGATGACGAGGTTCACGACCTCGACGTGTAGCCCCAGCCACTTGGCCTCGCGCACGTTTCGCCAAACTAGCTCGACATCGGTGCCGCAGTACTTGCGCACGGCCTCCGCATTCCCCTTGACATCGATATTTATCGCATCTAAGCCAGCGTCGCGAAGCATCCGAAGCGCCTCGAGGGTCATAAAGCCATTTGTGACGAATGTATTGCGGTAGCCCGCTTTTTTAGCCAGCTTGAACATATCCAACGACCATTCGAATAGAAGAGTCGGCTCGTTAAACGAAACGCTCGTGGACTGACACCCGTACCCCTTAACCAGTTCCACGAATCTTTCTGGAGTAACGTATTCGCTTCTCGTGGGGTCGGGTGGAAATTTGCTGATGTGCCAATTTTGGCACCATTTGCATTCGAAATTGCAACTCCAGCTCCCAATCGTCAGTGAATCGCTTCCCGGCCAGAAGTGGTAAAATGGCTTCTTCTCGATGGGGTTTGCCGAAATCCCACTCGAGAGCCCATACTGCAGGGTGTAAAGTTCCCCTTCCTGATTCTGCCTTGTTTTACAAAAGCCTGATTTGCCCGGCGGGATAACGCAACGCCTTTCGCAGGTATTGCACTCCACCACATTTCCGCCCACCTTGTCGTAAAGCAAAGCTTTTCTGACCCACGGCTGCTTTAGATTCAAAGTTGCACCCATCGTTATACATTAACGTTTTCGCACTTTTAGATGTGGGTTCCGAACTCGTGCAGTAAAGTGCTTCAAGTTTTGGGCTATCTAACTATTTCGGCGCCGGCCCTTCCTTCAATGGCATCCGTGGCGTGGTCCAGCGAGGCAATTATCGCCCGCTTGCCCCCCCACTCCATGAACCTGACTGCGGCCCTGACCTTGGGCTCCATGCTACCCACCGCGAACTGGCCCTCCTGCAGGTAGCGCTTCGCATCCTCCACGGTAACCCTCCTGAGCCATCGCTCGCCGGGCTTCCCGTAATTTATCGCCACCCCGTCGACATCTGTTAGCATCATCAACACATCGGCGTCCACTGCCTCCGCCAGCTTCTCACCGGCCAGGTCCTTGTCTATGACGGCTTCCACGCCGACCAACTTTCCATCTTTCTCTATCACAGGTATTCCTCCCCCGCCGGAAGCTATGGGGACGACATGTGCCTCGAGGAGCTGCCTTATCGCCTCCTTCTCCGCTATGTCCTTGGGGTCGGGCGATGGGACGACACGCCTCCAGCCCCGCCCGGCGTCGTCGATCACGATCCACCCCCTCTCCTTCGCGAGCTTTTTTGCCTCCTCCTCGCTGTAGAAGGGTCCAACCGGCTTGGTAGGATTTTTAAATGCCGGGTCGTCCTTGCTCACGATGACCTGAGTAACGACCGTGGCTATGGGGATGTCTGGCCTTCCGCCTTCGACGAGGACCTCCCGCAGGCATTGCTGGATCATGTAGCCTATCAACCCTTGGCTCTCGGCGCCGCATACGTCCATGGGCATCGCCGGTATGCCGTACCTCTGCCCGGCGTCGTTCTGCAGGAGGATCGCTCCCACTTGGGGGCCGTTGCCGTGGGTTATTACCACCTGATATTTGCCGCTCAAGATCATCTTGCCCATGTGCTCCGCCGTCCTCCTGACGTTTGCCAGCTGCTCCTCGTACGTCCCCTTCTGCCCCTTCTGGAGGATGGCGTTCCCGCCCAAGGCCACGACGACCCTTGTCTTGGTTTTCGGCAAGGATATCCCTGCTGAACGCTATTATCAATAGCCACATGTTTTAAGTTTTTTCAAGCTACGCGGGTTGTCGAATAAATCCACACAATAATTAAAATTTCCTTGTCTTTTTGCGCGCGGACTCGCGCCGAGGTTCGCAGGTTGTGGGCCACAGCCATGAGCATGATGTTAAAAATCTGTACATGGAGCAACTTGCACCTGATTCCACCGTCGTATCGGGTCTCGATGCCACCGAAAAATCCCTCGGCCACCTTGCGCAAGCGGTAGAGCTCTCGGTTTTCTTCGAACTCTTTGAAAACTTCCCTCCGCACGAAAGCGTGGGGTCCCTCCATCCTTTTCTGCTGGCTTGATGATGGGGTTTGAATCCGTGTTGCCCCGCGAATTCTCTAACGAACTCGGCATCGTAAGCGGGATCCCCCAGCAAGGGCTCGCCTCTAACCCTATTGTCAAATGGTTCGCTGGGAAATCTTGATGCACGTGTATCAAAAAATTCAGCTTAAGAGTATGAGCCCAGCGAGATAAAATGCGTAGAGCGTGAGCAGTGCCCAGCTCTCGCCCCGTGTCAGCCTTTGTCCGGTCCGCATGAAAACCAGCAGTGACGCCATGATCAAAAACATCATCAAATTGCTGAACCATATCTTTTGAAGGCCGACGGACAGCGGCCTTATCACCGCGGAGAGTCCGAGAACCCAAGTAAGGTCGAGGATGTTGGCGCCGACGATGTTCCCCAGCGAAAGTTCGGGCACCCCCTTGAAGGCGGACATGACGGCCGTGACCAACTCGGGAAGCGACGTACCGATGGCGACCATTGTAGAGCCTATTACGGCTTCCGATACCCCCAGGGATTCAACGATGCCCATTCCGGAATAGATGAGGAGCCTGCTGCCCACCAGTATGCCTAGGGCCCCGAACGAAAACAGGAGAATGGGGCGCCCCAGTCTGAATGGGTACCCTGGCATCCGCGCTCGAGCTATCCGCGCGTTCCTCCGCTCCCTTCGCACGATAAATCTGAGGAACAGCACCAAGAGCAGCAGGAGCCCCACGCCCTCATAGCGGCTAAGCGTGCCGTCCCACGCGATAATTGTCACGAGTGCCCCAAGCCCGACCATTACCGCCCCCTCGTTCAGCCTATCCCTCTCTACGTGGATTGCCACGGTTGCCGCCACTATCGCAAGGATCAAGGCGATGTTCGCGATGCACGTCCCCACGGCATTTCCGTACGCCAATCCGACATTTCCTATGCCAGCCGCCATGGTCGAAGCGACGAGTTCCGGGGCGACGGTGGCAAAGCTCACGAGCGTTAGGCCTATAACTGCCCGCGATAGGCCCAGCCTGCGGGCTATCGCACACGCCGAGTCGACGAATACATTGCCACCTATGGCGATCGATGCAAGACCGGCCAAGAGGGCGAGGGTGTACAAGATCGCGGACATGGGCGCAGCTCCACTACCTCGTGATTTGCCTGAACAGCACCGGAGCCAGAAGCGTGGTCGTCAACGTGGTCGCTATCATCACGGCAAATAGATCCGGCGGTACCACCCTGGCTTCAAGCCCAAAGAGCAGTACCGCAACCTCAAGCGACCCACGCGGGCACATGGCTGTGCCGATTGTCAGGCGGTCCCTCCCCCTATATCCAACTGCCGCGGCCCCGGCGCCGCCCCCTATGATCTTACCCGCAAATGCGGCAGCGATCAGCAATAAGAGCATCGCGACCTTGATTTGCCCCCAATCCGGCGCGAAGGTGAGCCCAACGTATACGAAAAACATGGGGGTGAGTATGGATTGAAATGAGGTCGTGATGTCGTCCAAAATAGCATTCAACCTGATCCTGCTGAGCAGGAGGGCGTCGGGCCTCTCGCGTAGCCTGCTGATGAACAGGCCAGCCATATATGCGCCGATTATCTCGTGGAGCCCGATTTTGCGGGCGATTACCGCGAGGACGAGCGCGAGGGATAGGGCAAAGGTAAGCGGAGCGCCCCCCCTCTCGAACCTCCAAATCCTCCGCATGGTGTCCTTCTCTATTATGAGCTTGCGCGATAGGTAGACGACGACCAAGAAAAACACAACTATCAATATGGTCGCCCAAGCCAGCGCGTTTGGGTCCAGCCTCTTTTCCGGGCTCAGGGCTACCATGGAAAGGATGCCGATGATGTAAACGGCGAGAATATCGTCGATGAGTGCCACACCAACCACTAGCTGACCAAGCGGGCGAGTTCCGACCATGCGAACGACGATCTCCGTGGCGGTGTTGCTCAGGGCCGCCCCGACGAAGAGGCAGGCGACCGTTGGGTAGTTCCATGCGTACGCGACGCCAAACCCGAGCGCAAAGGAAGCTGCCATGCCGCAAAGCGCGATGATCAACGCCTTAAATTTCACCCTCAGGAACAGGTCGAAGCGCGAGTTCATGCCGGCGACGAGCATGAGCACAACCAGCCCGAGCATGGCAATCGCCTTGATGAAGTCGGTCGGGTCCATCCACCCGAGCAGGGCCGGGCCGAGCACCACTCCGGTCGCGACCTCGCCGATTAGCGGCGAAAAGCCGTATTTGTGCAGCAACTCGCCGAACACCTTCGCGCAGAGCAACAGCACTAGCAGCTCGAGCAGAAACTCCATGTTTTAGAACCCCCGCTTCCGCCAGAGCGTTCGTCCCCGCGCCTCGATTCGAAGGATTCGGTGGTAGGGGATATCAACCTCCCCCTCCTGCGAAGCTACCCTCATGAAGGCCCGCCCGAGTTCCTTTATGTCGCTGCCCTCGACGACGCGAATGTTCCCCGGAGCGCCTCTGTGCACTATCGCCACCCTAACGTCGAGTAGGCTGAGCCTCGGGTGCCACTTGAGCCTGTTTAATTCGTCGCGCGCCCCCATGTAAACCAAGAGCCCTATTTTTGATTGTACATTTACCGTTATCGCCCCCATGCGAATTCTCCGCCATGCTACTTATGAATCAACCTAGCTGGTAGCGGGAGGAGTCCACGCTCGTGCAAGCAATTCGGCAAATTTTTACATTTTAAGATGCGAGAGCCCGCCAGCTTGAGCTATTTATCCTCGCACACAAACCGAGGGCTTGAAGGCGGGATTGAAATGTTTTCCTACGTATTCTTGCTCGGGCGCCCCGGCTCAGGCAAGTCGGCCGTCTATAAGATGTTTGTCGAGCGCATGCTTCGAGAGGGGCTGGCAAGCGAGGTGATGCGCATCGACGACTTCCCGATCCTGAAGCAGATCCTCGACGAGGACGTTGAGTTCAAGCGCCACGTTAGGAAGGAGGGCGGGTTCGAGGTCACGGATTTCTCCATACTCGACGATGTGCTTAAGCGCATCAACGGCCAGCTCAAGGAATTGCAAAAGCCCGGCAGGGTGATATTTGTCGAGTTCTCGCGCGATAGCTACGCCAATGCGCTAGGAAATTTTGACGATGGGGTGCTTAGTCGCTCGCTCTTGGTTTACATCTACTGCCCATTCGAGGTCTGCTTGGAGAGGAACGCGAGAAGGTTCAAAGAAGGGCTCAAGGATGTTGATGATCACATCGTACCCCGCGACCTCATGGAAAAGTACTACCGCTATGACGACTACGAGGAGCTTTTTTTGAAATCGGAGAATGAACTGAAAGCACGAGCCCCCGCCCCGATCGTGGTAGTCAAGAACAACGTTGAGGGGTTAGATCATCTCAAATTGGAAATCGAGAAGGTAGTAACTGCTTTGAAAATTTAGCTCCCGTCAAGGATGGTCGTGCCCGTATGGACAGAAGTGCCTTAGATTCAGAATTTTTGCAGCCCCCTTGCTGGTGACTCCGTAAATCACAGGTTTAACCCCGTAAGTTTCGCACCATCCGATTAACTCGGGCAACGTCCCACTAGCTAAAGTACTGCCGGTTATACAGGCAACGTCGACCTTTCTTATCACTTCTTCATTTGCTGATCCATCCAAAATCTTTCTCCCGAACTTCACTTCCCCAACGTTTTCAGAATCTAGGTCAGTAACATAACTCTCGAAATGTTTTGAACACGCCTCCACGTGGCTAGGCTGATAGCCGATGTGCGCAACCCGGACCTTACCGAAGTTCTCCAAGATATACGCGGCCAATCGCTCGCCGCACTTCCTCGGCTCATCACCCTTACAGTGAACCGTTCCCCGGATTAACCCAACGTAGCTGAGCGTCGCGTTTAACGTGGCAAAGAAAACGGCTTTGTCTCCCTTATCGCCAAATAATAGTTCACACACGTCCTCGATCCCCCCCCTGAAAGTTTTTGGTTCGTCGGTGAAGGCGTCCCCGTAGTGATCCTCAAGCTTGCATCGGACGAGAACTTCCTTTCCTTTTGCCAGCGCATACTCCCTTGAGGGTAACTTGAAATGTTGTTCGATGAAATTTTTGGGCGTAGAGGATAACCGTGGCCGACGATCACTGAATCCCTTTGCTATTATCCCACAGCTGACCTCCTTCTCCTGAAGCTTATGCTTTTCAACTATTTTTTTGAACTCCCCGTTTATCTTTTCATACATGTGGTGTCTCCCTGCTCACGCTTGGTGATCGGTCACAGAATCTCAACTTTCCCTTCTTTGCTAACCATAATGCCGAAGTCTGTGAGGGCCTTTCTACGTTTGAGATTCTTCCTTCCAAGCGTTTCCGTTATCAGCCTCGTAAGCTCTGAATAATTACGAGTTATTTTGATCCCCCTCTCATCGGCTTTCCTGAACACCTGTTCTGAGACGCTGTAAACGTTGGATCCCGCCCTCACATCTATTTTGATCGGCCACTCGATGGTCCCGATTAGCTTTAGAGTATTCCTAGCTCGTTCCACATTGCGTTCAGCGATTTTTATGATGCGGCTGACATTTGACCTGCTTGTTCCCAGCTCTTCCGCTATCTGCGTCAGACTCTTCCCTTCCCTCCTCCTTTTGAGCACCTCGAACTGCCTTCTTGTAAGATGGGTTTCCTTTATGTTAACCATTTTCATTGCTCATTAGACTTATATTGACTGGTTTGGGTATAAAAAATGGTGCCTATGAAGCTTGAAACAGCACTCGAGCTGTTCGGGAAAAATCCTTTCGTCCACGCTCTGATAATCGCGACCGTATTTGTCTATCTTATTTTGTTGATCGCCAAACCCACGGTCGCGAAAAAATCTGCAAAAGATTCGATCAGAACTTTGAAAAGTTTGATGATTCCAATAATTGCCGCCTTATTCATAGCTGGCGCAATCAAATTCCTCGTTCCCTCCAAAATGCTCGCTGGATTTCTTGGGGAACAGGCGGGGATTGCCGCCGTCTTCATCGGGGTCGCGATCGGAAGTTTGCTACCAGCTTGCCCTTTCATCTCCTTCCCGATAATCGCGGGTGTTTATGCTGCTGGTGCGAGTCTTGTCGGAGTGATGGCTATGCTTTTCGGGTCTGGGCTCGCCTTCGCGTGTCGGGTCACTTGCGATCTCATGTTTTTTAACCCAAAGGTTGCCGGAGCCCGGATGACGCTGTCGTTCTTCGTGGCCGTCGTTGCAGGGCTTCTGGTTTACTTCATCATCTGAGGTGAAGCAATGGAGACGAAGGAAAAGATCTACTTGAGCATAGTAATCGCGGCGGTTCTTCTCTACTTGGTGACTTGGCTTTTGGACCCCACGCGAGTCAAAAAATGCGTTGCCGCGAGTTTTTCTGAAGTGAAGAAACTGTTCATCCCTATCTTGGCAGCGATCTTCGCCGGAAGTGTCGCAAAGAACCTTCTGCTGGGAAGCCGTTTCATGAAGATCTTGGGTGGTAAATCCAAGCTGAGGGGGGTAGTTGCGGGGGGGACGCTCGGCAGTCTGTTGCCGCCATGTCCTTACGCCTCCTATCCGTTGATAAAAGGCGTAAGCGACGGAGGAGCCAACTCCCTGAGCACGATGGCGATGCTCCTCGGCCTCACGTCGGTGGCGGTGGGGCGAGTTTTCGCCGGGATCGCGATCTTGGGCCCGGAGATCGAAGGACTCAGAATACTTTTTTCATTTTTGGCAGTGATGCTCGTCGGCACCCTTTGCTTCTACTTTGACCGCGCCTTGGAGGTTAAGAGAAGGTTGCCGCGTGTTCTGAGCCGCGCGAGCGAACCCAAGTGATCAAATTCGCTGCCTTAGCTCTACTGCGTGGGGACACTCGCGGTTTTGTTTTCTGGGAGCTAGCATAGTGGCCATCGCATCGGGACCTTAGAGTACTGACAAATTTCCCCCAACGCCGCTGCTATCCGAACCAACGAGAGATGAAGGTAATACTTTTATTCAAATAGGTAATATCAATTGAGGCGATGCGATGCTCAATTATATGATCGAGAGAATGACTAGGAAAAAAATTGGAAATGTCAAATTTTCCAGAACCAAACCAGAAATCCCAAATGATAAGGATGAAATCGGTCTATACATCCACATACCATTTTGTAAGGTCCCATGTCCGTTCTGCGCTTACATCCGCTATCCTTGGAACCCAAAGCTCGAGCGACCTTACGTGGAGGCCGTGAAGGAGGAGATAAACCTCTACCGGGAGAGGCTAAGCGACGTGAAAATAAACTCTATATACGTCGGCGGGGGCACCCCAACCATCATGCCTGAGGGCATTGCCGATATCCTCAGACATGCCGAGGACACTTTCGACGTGAGCAGCGACATAGGAGTCGAATCAAACCCCGATGATTTGAATGAAAAAACCCTTGAGCTTCTGCTTGACGCCGGCGTGAGCAAGCTCAGCATGGGGGTACAGTCCTTCAACGACGAGATCTTAAAAGCGATAGGGAGACGAAGCCACGACGCAAAACAGGCGCTTGACGCAATAGAACTCGTCATGGACAACGGTGGATTTGACACTTTCAGCATCGATTTGATGTTTTCCCTGCCGACCCAGTCCCTCTCCAGTTTGAAGAGAGATCTCGAGATAGCCATCGAAAAGGGCGTGCCGCAGGTCGCAACTTATCCCCTCCTCTTGTTCCCCTACTGCAAGATGTACCGCGATGAGAAAGAGGGAAAGGTGAAGCTGCAGAACAAAAAAATCGAAAAGTGCATGTACGACACCATCGTGGATTCCTTCACGGATGCGGGCTATGAACCATGTTCGGTCTGGAGCTTCGTAAAGCAAGGGATAGACAAGTACGGATCGGTCGAACGCGATGAGTACGTTGGGATAGGCGCGGGGGCGATGAGTTCTGTGAACCAATACTTTTACGCCAACACCGCTTCGATCGAGGAATACACCCGGACGGTAGGGGAGGGAGCTCTACCAATAACGATCGGGGCAGAGTTCCAGCCGGAGGGCGTCGCGGCGAGATGGCTGTCTATGTCACTTTACGAAACGGGGTTCGACAAGCGCGAGTTCAAAAATCGCTTCAGCATGGGTGTCGACGAGAAATTTAAATCATTCCTGCGCTGGCTCAAACTCTTTGGGATCATAAAACTCGAAGGAGATCACGTCCAAGTTACAAGGAAAGGTATGTGCCCCATCCATCTGATGACAAAAACATTCTTGCTCACGTTCATAGCCAAAGCGTGCGTCGCGTGCATGGAAAACCCAAAGCCCCTAAACTTGCAGGTAGGCTAAGCGTTGCTTCTCTTCAGTCTTCGGATGGATTTTATTGCAATTGCATATAACAACAACAGTTAAAAACACTTTCACGCTAAAAATTAGGCATGCCTAATTTCAAGGAGAGCCGTATTTGAGAAAATTACTCGTTGAGCTAAGAGCGGGCGAGAGTGGCATCATTGCGGGCGTCACAGGCGGGTTTGGGTTGCAACGGCGTTTGGCAACTTTAGGGATAAAAATCAACAAAAAAGTCCGAATGATCACTGCTCAACCGTTCAGGGGCCCTGTTGTCGTGGAAGTCGATGGGGCCCGTGTAGCAATCGGCATGGGAATAGCTTGGAAGGTCCTTGTGGAGGTAACAAAGTGAGAATACTCCTCATGGGAAATCCAAACGTCGGTAAAAGTGTCGTTTTTTCAAGGCTGACAGGTACCAGCGTGGTCGTGTCCAATTACCCCGGTACCACAGTTGAGTTCACGAAAGGCACGATGAAGATTGGGGAAAAGAAAGCAGACGTAATCGACGTTCCGGGGACCTATACCTTGGAGCCAACCACAAGGGCAGAAGAAGTCGCAGTTGAGATGCTTAAAGAAGGCGATGTGGTCATCGATATCGTCGACGCCACAAACTTGGAGAGAAACCTTTACTTAACGCTTCAGCTATTGGAAAAGAAAGTGCCTGTGATCGTGGCCCTCAACTTGTCGGACGAGGCCAAGCACAAAGGTATAACTATCGATGTCAAGAAACTCGAGAAATTATTAGACGTCCCAGTCGTTCCCACCGTTGCCATCACTGGAGAGGGGCTCAAAAAACTCGTTTCTCGCCTGCCTGAAGCCAAAGCACATGCTTACAGACACACCGACGAACAAAGATGGGAAAAAGTGGGCAAGATCGTTGAAGATGTCCAATCAGTAGCGCATCGACATCATACTTTGGCAGAAAGGCTAGGGGATGCAACCGTTAGGCCCTTAACTGGGATCCCAATTGCCATTGGAATAGTTACACTAATGTTCCTTGTGATACGATTCATCGGCGAGGGATTGATTGCCAATGTGTTTGATCCAGCGTTTGGGGCCTATGAACCCGTAGCGATGAGGATGAGCGAAGCATTAGGTTCTGGCGGCCTCCTCCATAATATCGTAATCGGAAACCTGATCGATGGCGGGATAGACTTTACGCAGTCCATGGGCCTATTGACTACCGGGATTTTTGTCCCGTTCGCAATGGTTCTACCTTACGTGTTTGCGTTTTACTTGGTGCTGGGATTTCTCGAGGATAGCGGCTACTTACCAAGGCTAGGTGTACTTGTCGATAGTGGAATGCACAGGGTAGGGATGCACGGCCTTGCGGTAGTGCCGATGTTGCTTGGCTTAGGGTGCAATGTCCCGGGAGCTCTTTCTTCCAGAATTCTCGAAACTCAAAGGCAAAGGTTCATTGCCCTCACGCTCATGGGGATAGCAGTCCCATGCATGGCCCAGCTCGCCATAATCTTCGGGTTGGTAGGTCCCTATGGCATCGGAGCTCTGGCGATGGTCTTTGCAACACTTTTTGTGGTATGGGTGGTGATTGGGCTCTTGCTCAACAAGGTTTTGGCGGGCGAAAGTCCGGAGATGTTCACAGAAATTCCGCCTTACCGCATGCCGTATTGGGGGGCAACATTGAAAAAGCTGTGGATGAGGATAAGGCACTTTTTGACCACGGCGATCCCCTTCGTGCTGCTGGGCGTACTTCTTGTGAATGTATTGTATACTTTGGGGATAATCGACTTCATGGGTGATATCGCATCCCCAGTTGTTGTTGGGTTGCTTGGGTTACCGCCGGCTGCGGCCGGAGCATTGATAATAGGATTTCTGCGCAAAGATGTGGCTGTAGGGATGTTGCTGCCCCTCGGCCTGAGCATGCAACAGCTGGTAGTGGCCAGCGTGGTACTGGCGATGTACTTCCCCTGTGTCGCAACCTTCGCCATCCTCTTCAAAGAGTTCGGGATAAAAGGCACGATAAAATCTACTTCAATTATGATCGGAATGGCGTTGCTAGTGGGGACTTTACTTAGACTTGTACTCGGTGTGTGAGATGCCATCGGTAAGTATCGACGAATATCTGGAAGTCCTGTGGACTCTACGGGTCGATAGAAATCAGCCCGGAAAGATAAGGGATGTCGCAAAGTTATTAAAAATCGCGCCGCCAAGTGTGTTCCAAATGTTCGAAAAAATGAGAATGCAGGGGCTGATTAAATATGACAAGCGCTCTGGGGCAGATTTCACACGAAAGGGAAAGAGGAGGGCCAGACATATTGTGAGAAGTCACAAGCTTGTGGAAAAACTCCTCGTTGACATCGTGGGCGTTAAACTCGGTGAGGTGGAACGTCCCGCTTGCGGCGCCGAGCATTATCTGCCAGAAGAAGTGGCTGATGCGATATGTATTTATTTGAAACATCCGCGCGAGTGTCCACACGGAGATCCGATTCCGAAGGGAAAATGTTGTCCTCAGAGGAAAGTTTGAGGGCGCCGATATAGGACCATTGCACAAAAACCTATATTGGCACGAGTAATTCTCTTCTATGGGGTTAGCTTGTACCAATGGCGTCGCGGTCGGCGAGGGGGACCTGGAAGGCCGATGAAACCCAGGTTCTTGAGCTTCAGGCCCGAAGCGATAACGTTTATGCCATCCGCTCCAATAGGGCCACCAATCGCGGGCGAGCCGATCTACATGACTTATGACGAGTACGAGGCCTTTCGCCTGATTTATCACGAAGGGCTGAACCAGGAGGAGGCCGCCAAGCGGATGAAAATTTCGCGTGGGACGGTGTGGCGCTGCTTAGAGAGCGCGAGGAATAAGGTTGCCTGCATGCTCGTCGAACGCCGCCCGCTCGTGGTCACGTCTGCACCTCCTCGACCTCCAGAGGAGACAGGCACTTGAGCCAAGTCGATAGAATACGGCTCACGGTTTTGGTTGACGATTCCAAGAACCCGATCAGACCCGAACTCACAGCCAAGCACGGGTTGTCCTTCTTCATCGAATTGAAAGCTGGCAGACACACAACTAGTCTGTTGCTGGATACCGGGCCGTCCGCCGATGTTGTCCTACAAAACGCTCGGAAGCTCGACATCGATTTGAGGAAGGTGGATTCTATTTTCCTGAGCCACGGACATTACGACCATACCGGTGGGCTCTTGGGCGTCCTAAAACACATCGGCAAAAAGGTACCTGTGATAGCCCACCCAGAGGCGCTTGAGCCAAAATTTGCGAGGAGGAAGAAGCGTCTCAAAAAGGCCGGCATCCCTTTTCAAGTTTCAGAGTTGCAGAGATCGAGCGGCATCTTAACTCTAAAACGGGGGTCGACTTCCGTAGCGCCCGGAGTTTGGGTGAGCGGGGAAATCAAAAGAGTCAGCCCATTTGAAGAGGTAAAGGGGTTCAAGGTTATGAGGCGGGGCAAACTCGTAGAGGATTACATGCCGGATGATCAGGCTCTTTTCGTGAGGGTCAAGGGCAGGGGGCTGGTGGTCATCACGGGTTGCGCTCACGCGGGGTTGATAAACACGATCAAGCAGGCGCAAAAGGTAACGGGTTCGAGCGGCGTGTATGCGGTCGTTGGTGGGTTTCACCTAGCTGGAGCAAGTGCGGGAAGGATAAATGCAACCATTGAGGAGCTCCAGAAAGCTGGCGTGAAAGCTGTCATGCCATGTCACTGCACGGGAAAGAAGGCAATCACAAAGTTCTCGAAGGTCTTTGGAAAAAAAGTGCAACCAGCTTAGAACAGGTAATGTAATCATTCTAAGCACCAAAAAGCTTTTATAGAATTATGTGCAATAGCACAAATAGTACAAATAGAGGTGGTAACGAATGTGGTGGCCGGGTTTCGGCTGGGGTCGAGGCTGGTTTGGACCTTGGCCAGGCAGAGGGCCTTTTAGCTATCTGCCCCCATGGCAGAGACCCGGGTGGTGGTTTGGTCGAGGAGCGTGCTGGTGGCTCTTCGGACCTTGGGCGTGGTCGATGTTCGGATACCCATGGAGTGGATACCTAGGAACCTACGGGTTTGCTCCGTACGCGATGCCACAGTACCCCTACCAAAGATACGTACCATACCCTTATCCGGGATACTGGTAAACAAACAAAAGGAGGTCAAAAGTATGTGGTGGCCTAGAGGTTGGAGATGTTGGTGGTGGTATATGAATCCATACATGTACCCACCCTACCTACCATACGTGCAAGCGCCGCAGCAACCCTCGCAACCTGCGCCGCAACCCACGCAGCCCGCAACAGTACCTTACTACCCGCTCCCACCGTTCATGCCTCCTCCACCGACGCCCGAGCAAGAGATCGAAGCGCTGGAGGCATACAAAAGCGAGCTCGAAGAGGAACTCAAGGGCATCGAGGCGAGGATAAAAGAGTTGAGGGAGTCCCTAGGCAAAGGATCCAGCGGTCAACCATCTGAAACCGGAAAGTGATAAATTGGGGCTTAAAGTGGCAGTTGCCACGAAGGGGCTCAAAAGCCTAGAGGATGAAGTATCAGATGTCTTCGGCAGAGCTCGAGCCTTTGCAATAGTCGAGACCGAGGGAGGTCAGATCAAGAACGCAAAAGCTGTGGAGAATCCCGCAGCTTCATACGAGTACGGAGCTGGACCGATAGTCACAAAAATGCTCGCCGACATGGGAGTCGAGGTCGTGATCGCTGGCGAGTTCGGTATGGGGGTGTCAGTTCTCCTCAAGGATAAGAATATCCGTGCAGTCAAAGTTAGAGCTGGAACAAATGTCTGCCGGGCCGTGGATAGTGAATTAAGTGAGAAACAAACTTCGGAGCGATTGTCATGCGGGTAGCCATCCCATCAAATAAGCCTGGCGGACTGGATGCTGCGGTCTCCCCCCATTTTGGTCGTTGTGATGTATTCACGATAGTTAAAATTGAAAATGGCAAGGTAGTGGATGTAAGCGTTGTTGAAAATCGAGGGACACATTTCGGCTTTGGAGCAACACCTGCGGAAATCTTGGTTTCGAACGGCGTAGATGCGGTATTAGCTCAGGGTATGGGACCTAAGGCCCTGCAGCTCTTGGCACAAAGCGGTATCACAACGTACATGGCCTCGGCTCAAACGGTTGGAGAGGCTGTGCGCGAGCTGGTCGAGGATAAGGTCAGGCTGGCTACAATCGAGGAAGCGTGCAAAGAAGCAAGAGAACCTTGGTTGCCTCCGGCCCCTATCATGCCCGGTGTGGGGATGGGGATGGGCCGTGGAATGGGAAGGGGGGGGAGAATGATGGGTCCCTCTCCTTATGGTCCCGCTTACCCACCGATGATCCCCCCAACGCCGTATCCTCCACAAATGCCGAAACCTTCTCCCCCACCAACAGGCCGCTTTAAAGTGGGCGTCGCAAGCCAGGGGCCAGGGGGACTCGACGACATGGTATCGCCGATCTTTGGCAGGTGCCCGAGCTTTACCATCGTCGAGATCGAAGGGAGAGAAATTAAAAATGTAAAGGTGATACCGAATCAATTCGTTTCTACGCCTCGCGGTGTGGGAATCGCTGTGGTCCAGATGCTAGCAAGCGAAGGGGTGAAATTTATTTTGGCCGGACGATTTGGCCCTTGGGCATCCTCAACTTCTAGTCAATTCGATATCCAAATGGTCATGGTCCCGCCCGGCGTGAGGATTAGGGACGCTATCAACCAATACATCATCGGCTCACGCTAGGGTGCAGCGATTGAAGGAAATTGTGATCGCTAGTGGAAAGGGTGGAGTCGGTAAGACTACGGTCGCTGCATCGCTTGCAGTTTTTTTGGCCAAAGCCGGGACGAAAATCGTTGCAGCTGATGCAGATGTTGATGCACCGGATCTCTTGTTGGCGCTGGGTGGCGGAAAGACAATTTCCTCAACCGAGATCGAAGCTTCAGAAAAAGCGGTGGTCGACGGGTCGAAATGCACTGGATGTGGTAATTGCGTCAGCGCTTGCCCGTTCGGCGCGATTGTGGTGCAGAATCGTCGACCAACCGTTGTGCGGCTCATGTGTGAGGGTTGCGGCGTGTGCGAGGTTGTCTGCCCCGTCAACGCAGTTGAGGTGAAAAAGGCGGTGACGGGCACCCTGAAAATCGAGGATACTAAGTACGGATTCCCGTTGGTGACTGGGTACCTGAGGCTGGGCGAACACAATTCGGGGCACCTCGTAGCGAGCGTAAAAAAATCCGGGCGGAAGACGGCTGAGGATTTGGGGGCAAGGGCGCTCGTGGTCGACGCAGCGCCGGGTATAGGTTGCCCAGTGATCGCTTCGATCTCGGGAGCCAGCTATGTTATTGCTGTTACCGAGCCGACGCCTGCCGCCAAGCGGGACCTAGAACGCTTGGTCAAAATCATAAAACACTTCGGGGTCTCGGCGGGAGTGGTGATAAACAAGGCGAACCTCTCGGACGACTTCAGGGATGCGCTTGAGGACTGGGTAAAGCATGTGCTAGGTTATCAAATTTTAGGCGAGATCCCCATCGACTACGAAGTTGTTAAAGCTCTGGTGAACATGGTGCCGGTCACTGAGTTTAATCCAAACGCTGAAGCATCGAAGATCTTGACTGCGATAGCCAAACGCGTGCGAGATGAGGTTTTACTATGAAACCCGGCGGGGAGGTGTCAGCGAAAGTGCTCAGGAAAAAGAGCGTGAGCGTGCCCATGATAGCAGTCACCGGCGGAAAGGGCGGCACGGGCAAAACCACGGTTGCGGTGAATTTGGCCGTGGGGTTGAGTTTGAAAGGCTCTAAGGTCATGCTGGTCGATGCCGACGTTGACTGCCCCTGTTGCGCGATGTTGCTCGGAACCGAACTGAATGCTAGCGAGGAAGTCAGAGTATTTAAGCCAGTGATCGATGCGGCGAAGTGCACTGGATGTGGAAGGTGTGTGGAAGTCTGTCGGGAACATGCATTGGTAGGGCTTGAGGGGCAAGTCCCATCACTTTTCGAAGAACTTTGCTCCGGGTGTAAAGCGTGTCAGCTCGTTTGCGAAGCCGGCGCCATGAAGAGCGGTCAGAAAGTTCTCGGTACCATCTACGTCGCAGATTCAAATGGGATTAAACTGGTGGTGGGCGAACTCAAACCGACCGAGCCGAGGTCGCCGATCGTGGCGCGCGCGACCATGCTCAAAGCCGCTGAGGAGCTTAAGCTTGACAAACACGATATCGTAATCGTGGACACCGCTCCGGGGATTCATAACGTGGTGGCTCAAGCCCTTTGGGAAGCCGACCTAGCGCTGGCTGTGACTGAGCCGACCCCACTCGGAGCTCACGATCTGGGATTCATGTTAGACCTCACCGAGGAACTGGGGTTGCCGACCGAGGTCATCCTGAACAAGGCCGACATCCCAAGCGGTTTGAAGGATAAGGTGGTGAAGACGAGCCGTGATCGGGGAGTTAAAATCGTTGCGGAGATACCGATGGACGAAGAGCTGTTGCGCTCCTACGTTTCGGGTGAGCCGCTCGTGAGAAAATCACCCAAGAGCCCAGCTGCAGCTGCAATGTTAACTCTGGTTCCGCACATTCGTGAAATGTTTGTAAAGGGAGGTGAAACCTGATGGCGCAACCACCCACCCCACCACCGCTGCCAACTAAAAAGTTTCAATGTTTTGCCTGCGGGAACATCATAGAGGTGCCTCAGGGGATACCCAAGCCACCAGCGTGCTCTAGGTGCGGCGCTCCGGCGGTAATGATTCATCGTGTTGACAAGGGGCCGCCGGGTGGAAGACGCGGCGCTGCGGGCCCACCTTGGGCTCAGCAAGGCTGATTTAGTTGGGCCGTGGAACCAAAATCACTGAAAGAAGGGATAGATGTTTACGGCAAGGAGAAACTACAAAAATTGGTGAATAAGAGTGAGGATCTATTTAGATTGCATCCCGTGCTTCGTGAGGCAGGCTTTGGAAGCGAGCAAGATGGCTACGAGGAACAAAAACAAACAAGAAAAAGTCTTGAAGAAAGTTTTATCTGAGATTGGGAAAACTTCGTTAAAAAACAAGATACCATCTGATATTGCTCATAAAGTTCACCGCATAATCAGAAAAATGACAGGGAATAACGATCCTTACAAGAAATTGAAAGACCAGTGCAACAGAAAAGCGCTGAGGATGTACCCGGACCTTAAACAAAAGGTCGCTGGGTCTAAAGATAGATTGCTGACGGCGACAAAACTCGCCATAGCTGGAAACATTATCGATTTTGGGCCCGGTTCTGAGTTCAATCTGGAGAAAACAATAGAGGAAGTTCTAGTTCAGGATTTCGCTATAAATCATTTTAATCGGCTTAGGGAAGCGTTGCAAAAATCTGAAAAGATTGTATATTTAGGAGACAATGCAGGTGAGATAGTTTTCGATCGGATTCTCTTGGAAGAATTGAAGGATAAAGAGATCACATTTGTGGTCAAAGGAGGGCCCATCATAAATGATGCAACGGTCGAAGATGCAAAATTCGCTGGCATAGACAAAATTGCTGAGATTAAAACAATAAGCAATGGGGAGCCTGGCACGGGGCCGAAGAGAAATTCAAAGGAATTTACAAATTTCTTAAAAAGCGCCGATGTCGTGATTAGCAAAGGGCAGGGAAACTATGAAGCCTTAAGCGAAGTGAACGCGAACATATTCTTCTTGCTCAAGGTGAAGTGCCCAACGATTGCTGGGGATATCGGAGTTAAAATTGGTGGTATCGTCGTAAAACAATCGTGTTAGTTGGTTGAGGCGATCCCAAGATGTCGGAGACCAAGCTCGTGAGCGCCTGCCTTTTTGGGGTCAACTGTAGTACGACGGTCAAAACAACTTTAACGAGAAAGACAAATGCTTGAAGGTCAGGCGGCAGCGCTCCGGCAGCAATTGGATCAATCAAGAAGAGGCTTGAAGAGCTCAGCAAAATGTAGGGCCCAATCGTCTTATCAATGAGTCCGACAACAGGGGTGAAAAAGTGCTACGATAAGTGTGTAGCCTCATCTTGAATCAGCTGGATACACATTTATTTTGTGCAATCGCCAGAAAAAAATGAATGGTGGGGCAAGTAGAAGAAAGGATGAAAGAAATACAGGAACAGGAAAGGCGCCTCAAAATACGGATGGCCAAAATCAAGTATAAACTGGCGATACTGAGTGGAAAGGGCGGGGTCGGCAAGAGTACCATCACCGCTAATTTAGCCATTGCTTTTGCACGCAAGGGTCACAAGGTGGGTGTTTTGGATGTTGATATTCACGGCCCGAGTATTCCCAAAATACTCGGCATGAGGGGGCAGGAGTTGACTGCAGGGCGGCTTGAAGGTGTGGGCATCTTTCCGGCCAAAGGTCCGCTCGACATCAAAGTCATCTCCATGGATTTCCTCCTCCCAGATGACGAAACCCCGGTTATTTGGCGCGGTCCGATGAAGATGGGTGCGATCAGGCAATTTTTGGCGGATGTGGCGTGGGGTGACTTGGATTTTCTGTTTATTGATGTCCCGCCAGGAACTGGGGACGAGCCGCTCAGCTTGATGCAATTGTTGCCAGACATCACGGGTGTCATCGTAGTAACTGCACCATCCGAGGTTTCTCAGATCGTCGTCAAGAGAGCAGTAGGATTTACAAGGGAGCTGCACGTGCCGGTGGTTGGCATCGTAGAGAACATGAGTGGGTTCGTTTGTCCAAAATGTGGTGCAGAATTCGACATTTTAGGAACTAGTGGTGGGCAAAAAATATCAGAGCAACTTGGCATCCCATTTTTGGGCAAGATTCCAATCGATCAAAAGATATGTGAGGATTCAGACAGGGGAACGCCTTTCGTCATCGAGCGTGCTGAAACTCCGGCGGCTAAGGCCTTCATGCGAGTGGTTGATAAAGTGGAGGGGTATTTAAAACAACTGGGAGTGCGGGCTTGATCGTCGACGAGTTATTGGGTCTGGTCGGGGAGCGGAGAAGCCAGCTAGAAGACCTGACGCTCTCGAGGGTATGCGTGAGCCTCTGCTATACCGCGGTGATGCTCGATAACGGCTACGTTGGGCTCTGCCACACGCCTACCGAGGACATTGCACACACTCATTGGGGCCGCAGGCGGGACTTCCACGGCTTCAAGGCCTTGGAAATCACGCGCCTGGCGAATTCGCTTGACATGATTGAGAGGACCGTTGGCATAGCGGCATTGAACGCCCTCTCACAGTACCTGATGGACTCTGAAGGTTATGAGCGGCAGTTTGGAATGGACGCCTTTAATGCGATAGATGTAAAGGAGGAAGACAGCGCCGCGGTGGTTGGGTACATGAGGCCCCTAGTCGGGAAGCTGAGGGCAAAGGCCCGCGAAGTCCACGTTTTCGAACGCAACCCCCAATTGAGGGGGGATGCCCTGCCTGATACTTTTGTCGACTCGATATTGCCGAAAGCGGATATCGTGGTTATAAGCGGGTCGAGTTTAGTCAATGGAACCCTTGATAGGTTGCTGGAGCTATCCAAAAGAACTAGATTCGTGATTTTTGCAGGGCCAACGGCCAGCACTTTACCAGAGCCTCTTTTCAAGCGGGGTGTAAGCGTCGTGGCGGGCGTTCGCGCGAAAGGTCCTAAGGTGATGGGTGCAGTAGCCGAGGCCAAACCATTCGTGGCATTCAAACAGCTTGTGGAGAAGTATATTTTAAGGAGATGAAAACAGCCTAAGGGGTAAGAGTGAATCGGCTTAAGCACATCGCTGCAGAGCTCAAAGAGCATGCACCTTTCACCGCTTTTGGAGCGGGCGTAGGGATGGTTGTAATGGCTGTTGTGTGTCTAACCAAACCCGACCCAGAGGTCTCTCACCACACCTTCCACGTCCTGCATCCCGCCCACATGCTACTGAGCTCGATCGTGACCGCCGCGATGTTCAGGCTGCATAGGAGGGGTGTCAGATCCTCGATAGTCGTCGGACTCGTGGGAGCAGCGGGAATATGCGCGATAAGTGACATATTGTTCCCCTACGTGGGAGGTACTTTGCTCGGGGCTAGGATGACTTTGCACGTGTGCCTCTTAAAGCACCCGTGGCTCGTGCTTATACCAGGAGTCGTTGGCGCGACAATTGGTGCCCTTACACGCCGCCCTACCAAGTGCCCGCACGCGGCGCACGTGCTAATAAGCACCCTCGCATCGCTCTTCTACCTCATGGCGTTTGGGGTGGTGGATTGGCTCCCGGTGTTTCCGCTCGTATTCGTGGTACTGTTCATAGCGGTATGGATCCCATGTTGCACCAGTGATATCGTGTTTCCCCTCTTGTTCGTGAGGGAAGGGAGGCATCGGAGGTGACCTCGTGGACGAATTGGATGAAATACGCAAGAGGGGGATGAAAGAGCTGATGCGGAAATATTTGGGGAAAAAGGAAGCGTTTGGCAAACCCATTCAGGTCACGGACGAAACATTCGACCGAGTCATCAAGGCCCATCCCGTAGTCGTGGTGGACTTCTGGGGTGAGTGGTGCCCGCCATGTCGCTTAATCGCGCCAATCATCGAGGAGCTCGCAAGGGATTACGCAGGAAAGGTGATATTCGGGAAGCTGAACGTCGATGAGAACAAAGCTACCGCGGTGAGGTATGGTATAACGGCGATCCCGACCTTACTGATTTTTAAGAACGGTAAGCTGGTCGACCAAGTGCTCGGCGCTGTGTCGAAGCGGCACTTGGAGGAAAAAATTAGAAAAACGATTTAAAGCTCTAACTGAGTCCCTTCATCGCATCCATCGCCACCTTCGTGTAGGCCAGCGCAGGACCACCGCCCATCACTATCGCCATGAAGCAAGCCTCGATTATTTCGTCCTTCGTCGCCCCCGCCTCTATCGCCTTCTTCACGTGGGTCGCTATGCACCAGTCGCATCCCCTGACGATCCCCGCGGCCAGCGCTATCAGCCGCTTCACCTTGGCGGAAAGGGCTCCCTCTTCAAAGGCGTGCCTCAGGAACACGTTGAACTGTCCTCCGACTTTCGGGGATATCCTCCCTAGCTCTTCGGCTGTTTCCGCCAGTTCCTTTACCAGCCTAACGGCTTCTCCTCCTTCCATCTCGATCACCCCCTTTAACACCTATAGGCTACTGTTAAATCGTCAAATGAGTTCTTATTAACCTTTGAGAACGTCGGCGAAAAGGGGAAAACATGGTAAATTGTGTATCTTGCGTGGAAAAAGCGTGTTCAAGAGGGAACCCATGCCCAGTCGGCGAACCTTTGAAAAAATTTGCATTCAAATTCAAGGAATACCGCAAAGCGGGCAACTTGAAGCTCTATCAAAAATCCAGCTCGCTAGAAGTCGAAGGGTACATGAGATACCCCCGGGTGAAAGAACCCATCCGGCTGGCAGAGGGGATGGGCTGGAATAAACTGGGGATGGCCTTTTGCATAGGTCTTTCGGAGGAGGCGAAGAAGCTGCAGGAGGTACTGAAGTGCACGGTTTTGAAGTTCATTCGGTTGTGTGTAAAGTTGGTGGCGTTGAGAAGGAAAAATTCTCTTCCCGAAAGGAAAAGATCACGCATGCAATCCAATTCTCCAAGCGATGGTCCTCAACGAGGTTGGAACGGATTTGAACGTCATCGTGGGTCTTTGCATCGGCCACGACACCTGTTCCAGCGGTATTCGAAGGCTCCGACGACGACGCTCATAGTCAAGGATCGAGTACTGGCTCACAATCCGGTCGGGGCCCTCTACTCGAGATACCACTTCAAAAAGTTGTTGCGGTAGGAGAGGTTGAGCGATAATTTCAGAGAGGTAATCTACGGCCCGGTTTTCTCTTGGCGGCTTGGCAGATCTCTGGGAGTAGACCCGATTTGCGCCGAGGGGAAAATCTGTTCATTCGATTGTGTGTATTGCTCTCTCGGTCGGACCGCGATGAAAACCGTCGACCGCAGAACCTTTGTCCCGGCGAAAACTGTGGAGCGAGCCCTTGGAGAAGCGCTGAAAAGTGTCAAGGCGGATGTCATAACTTTTTCTGGAACGGGTGAGCCGACACTCGCCAAAAACTTGGGTGAACTCATAGAGGTCGCTAAAGAATCCTCCGATCTCCCGGTCGCGGTTTTAACGAATTCCTCCCTCCAATTCAGGAAGGATGCGAGAAAAGAACTCGCAAAGGCGGACATCGTGAAAGGCAAACTGGATGCTCAAAACGATGAACTTCTCAAACGGATAAATCGTCCGCACGAGAAAATTTCGTTCTCTGAAATCATAGCGGGTTTGAAAAAATTCCGAAAGGAGTTCACCGGAAGGTTCGCGATAGAGGTGATGTTCGTCCCGGAAAACAAGGATTTTTCGGGCGAGATCGCGGAAATTGTGGAAACAATAGAGCCGGATGAGGTCCAGATTAACACCCCTCTCAGACCGAGTCCCGCAACACCGCTTACCCGAGAGGAGTTGGAGAAAGTCGAGAAAAGCTTTCGGGGTTTGAATTGCAGGTCCGTTTACAAAGCTAGAATCCCGGCAAGACGCTACCTAAAAGTCTTGGGAGCGGAAAAAATAAGACGGCTCAAACGAGTCGATTGATTACTTGGGTTCGTTGGTGCCAAGAATAAAATCCGAGCCCCGCCTTTCTCTCCTCTTCCCGTCTCCCACTAGCAAAGAGTCGAACACCACTGATCGACAATTTTCTCCAAGCCTTCCCTTTCGTCGATATCAATGCCGCCACACGAGCCGCCTGGGCTTTACTCTGCACGAGGATCACGCCTGCCCTTTCGAGTTTTCTTCGTTGCACCGATAGGTTTTGCGGATCGCGGGGTGTGTCAAATCGAGGCGACAATGCTCAAGTGCCCCTTCTCTGCCCCCACGGCATGCTTTGCTTCACCGATCGCTTTTGCGAGTTCATCCGCTGGGTTTTAAAGGCCTCTCGGATGGAGTGGCATGTGCTTTTGCTCGGGCCAAAACCTTCACGATCCTCGATGTAGGGGGCAGAAAGGTTCAGGTGAAAGTCATCGCCAACCGGCAATTTCTGCGAGCGCGGCCGCGGACGGGCGGTAGTTCAAATGCTTTCGGAGGAGGGCGTGGATGTTGCGATCGCGGGCGAGTTCGGCCCGGGGGCGGCGGCATTTCTCCAAAAGAATAGAATCGACACGGTCGTGGAAAAAGCCGGCACTAAGGTTGTCGACTTGCTGAGGGGCAAATATTGAAATACGATATCGCATAGTGCATTCCTCACGAGTTGGCTCTGAGGAGCTGGGCCTTCCATCAAACCTAGGTCTTAGGAGCACGGCCTACCATCGACTTTCTTTAACGAGTCGGTGGGCCATCCTCACGTGCATGTCCGCAGACTCCTCGACGACCGGCCCGTGGCCGGGAAGCAGCTTCTGCACCTCCAGTCTAGCCAACCTCCGCAGCGATTTCAGCATTGCCGCCGCGTCGCCCGTCGGCAAATCAACGCGCCCGATGCCTTCACAGAAAACAGTGTCCCCCGAGAAGAGGAGCCGCTGCTTTGGCTCGTACAGGCATATGCTACCCAGCGTGTGGCCAGGAGTATGCAACACCTCGAGCTTGAGTTTACCGAGCTTAATGCGGTCGCCCTCGCGTAACTCCCGCGCAACCTCCATTGGCCCCAACCTTCCACCGAAGCCTCCTGCTAGCGTGATAGTTTGATCCCCCTTCCGAAGCAGCTCCGCCTCGAGCTCATGGATCGACACCTCGCAGCCCGCAGCGACGAAATCCCGGTCGCCGCCAGCGTGATCGAAGTGGCAGTGGGTGTTGATGATGAGTTCGATGTCGCCCGGCTTCAGGTTAAAATCGGCCAGATTTCGTTTGACCGACTCGAAGTTCATGCCCGTGCCCGCGTCGATGAGCGCTACGGTCTCGTCGATGATCAAGTAGATATTCGAGTCGAATCCAAAACCACCTATACTGTGCACCTCTGCCAATTTCACCGCCAAAATACGGATGGTGGGCTAAGTTATGACATTTTCTAGTCCAACCTCGCGAGCTATTTCGAGCGCCCTACCAAATTCATCGCTCGTCAGTCGCCTGTTCAGTTCCTCGAACTCATGGGCCCGATATTCTGGCCTGTACTGGTCCATCAAATTCACACGAACCATTGAGCCCAAGTTCTCGGCTATCCATTCGAGCACCGGGCGGGTGCAGCATTCGATGTGGTTGGGAAGGACTAGATGGCGGACGATGAGCTCTGAGTCAGCAAAAGCGAGCCTATGATTGCGTGCAACGATTTTGAAAAAATTTGGCACCTTTGAATACTTGAGTGCACACTTATCGTCTGCATACTTAAAATCGGTTAAATAGACATCCTGCGTCCCGAAAAGCAGTTTCATTGCCTCGAGCGACATGTAGAAGTTAGAGTTCCAAACACTCGGTACGCTTACTTCACACAGGTTAAGCGTCTCCAGGATCGTATGAAGGTGAGGAGTAGGGGAACCACCGACCCAGTTGACGTTTCTAGCCCCATCATGACGTTGGGCTTCGACGAGTCTGGCAAGCGTCCGAGGCGAGACTTCGACTCCCCCTCTTGGATCTTGGGAGATGTCATAGTTCTGGCAGAAGCAGCACTTGAAGGTGCAGCCGTTAAAAAAGATCGTGTAACTCGGCACAAGCTCCGGCTCTTCGCCCATGTGGATGAACTCCGATGCTATTCGCGACCGTTCACTCACCCCACAGACCCCAACTTTCCCCGCAGTTCGGTCGACCACACACCTGCGCTCGCAGAAGTGGCAAGATTTCAGGATTCGCCGGGCGAGTTCCACCTTTAAGTCGAGCAGCGAGGGCTCTGGTCGCTCGAGGTCCTCAAGCCTCGCCTTGCCCCCGTCGATGTGCGCGAGCAGCTTGCGGAACTCCCTCAGGCCGCGATCGTGCGCGCGCCACAGCTCCTCATCGCCCGCCGAAAGGTCGACCTTGACCTCCGCACGCTTGCACACCAAGAAGCGCGCCGGGAGCTCGCCCCCCATGACCGCGAAGTAGCGGCCGAGCGATTTCCGCGCCCGCTCGTCCTTGAGCACCGCCACCGCGTCCGGCCTCAAAACCCGCCACATTTGCCAGCCCCATATATGTTTTTAAATCAGCCCCACAAAAGGGTTGTCGCATCAGGTGTCATCATGATAGTGGTTGCTGGCCCAGCTTCAGGTGAATTAGCCGCGCGGGTCGCCAAGGCCTTGAAGTGTTCGCTCATCGAGCCAGAACTCAAACGCTTCCCGGATGGCGAGAGCTACGTGCGCATCGACCACAAGTTCGAGGGCGAACACGCCGTGGTCGTGCAATCCACCTGCCATCCGGTGAACGACAATTTCATGGAGCTATTTCTGCTCTTGGATACCACCAAGGACTTGGGCGCCAAGCGCGTGACGGCGGCAGTGCCCTATTTTGGCTACGCCCGGCAGGATAAGCGCTTCAAGCCCGGCGAGGCCATCAGCGTTCGGACCATGTGCAAGCTGATCGAGCGCGCTGGCGCGGATGATCTGCTGACGATCGATATCCATGAGGATGAAATAATGGCGAACTTCGCGATCCCCGCATACAACCTCACCGCAATGCCGCTGATCGGCCGCTACCTCGCAAACCTCGACCTTCGAGATCCGGTCGTTCTGGCGCCGGACCCCGGGGCGTTGCGCCACGCCCGTCGCGCCGCGGCCGAGTTCATGGCGGACTACGATTACCTCGAAAAGACCAGGCTGACCTCAACCAAGGTCGCGATGCGCCCCAAGCGACTCAGCGTGTCCGGGAGGGACGTCGCGATAGTCGACGACATAATCAGCACGGGCGGCACGGTAATCGAGGCCACCAAGGTACTCAAAAAGCAGGGAGCCCGCAAGATCTACGCAGCTTGCACTCATCCGGTGCTCGTGGGCAAGGCCGCGCAAAAGATCCTGGCAGCCGGCGTGCGAGAAATCATCTCGACCGATACCATCAAGCATAAGACAAATATGATATCCGTAGCGCCAGTCATAGCAGAATCGATCCATTAGGGTTTCCCATGAGGCAACTCATGTTCCTGCTCTCAGGCGAGCACCCAACTCTGCCGGTGGCGGAGGCAGCGGCTGCCATCAAGGCGGAACACCGCGCCTACAAGGTGATCGAACAGTTCGACCAAGTTTTGGTGGTGGAAACCAAGGCCAAGCCGGAAGTCCTCGCCTCGAGGCTCGCCATGTGTCGTGAGATATGTTGGCACCTCTGTACCTCCGGCGTTGACGAGGTCTTGGAAGCGGTGGGCAGCTCCGACATCGTCGACCTCATCCCCCACGGCCGGACCTTCGCGGTGCACATAAAACGCGTGAAGCGCCACTCCTCTGAAGTCGATGTGCCCAAGCTGACCAGAGATATTGCGGAGTTGATAGCCAGCGAGGTGGAGTTCAAGGTCGACCTTGTGCAACCCGAAGTTGAGGTGTTGGGTGTACTCACGGATGGCAAGTGCATAATCGGTCTAAAGGCCACGCACGTCGACCGCACCCAGTTTACAAAGCGCCGGCCGACGATGAGGCCAGCGTTTCACCCCGGCACGCTTACGCCCCTTTTGGCGCGCTGCATGGTGAACTTGGCGCGGACCCCCAGGGGCGGTACCATGCTCGATCCGTTTTGCGGTGTCGGGGGTATCCTGATCGAAGCGGGCCTGATGGGCGCGAAGCCAATCGGCATGGATATCGACGCGGAGATGATAGAGGGCGCTCGGCGCAACCTCGAAGCCGCTGGTATAAAAGATTACCAGTTGCTCGTTGGAGATGCGCGGCATCTCCCAGTGGCGGAGGTCGACGCAGTTGCCACTGACCCGCCGTACGGACGACAGGCCACCACCGCAGGCCTGCGGCTCGAGGAGCTTTATGGGCAGGCGTTACCTTCGATCGCAGGCGTGCTCAAACGCAGGGGGTACGTGTGCATCACCTCGCCGGCGGATCTTGAGCTCAAGGAGCTAGCCAAGGGAGCGGGCCTGAGGCTCATCGAAAGGCATGAGCAACGCGTGCATAAGAGCTTGACCCGCCGCATCTATGTATTCAGGGGAAAGTAGGATGAGGCTAATATTTTTGGGCACCGGTGGGAGCATCCCGACGCCATCACGCAGCCTGCCTGCGATCGCAGTCAAGAGAGCGAGGGAACTTTTACTTTTCGATTGTGGGGAGGGCACGCAATCTCAAATGGCCCGCGCTGGAGTGAGCCCGATGAAGGTGAAGGCCGTTTTCCTGACCCATTTCCACGGCGACCATTTTCTCGGCTTGCCCGGCCTGGTGCAGACGATGGCATTGATGAACCGCGACGAGGAACTCGAGATTTATGGTCCGCGAGGCGCCGCCGGGCTCGTCGAGAAGTTGCTCGATCTGGGCTACTACACCCTAACGTTTCAAGTGCGGGCGCGGGATGTCAAACCGGGCGAGGAGCTGCGGCGTCAGGGCTACCGCGTTCAAACATGCGAGGTTGAGCACACGGTCGAGAGCTTGGCATACGCGATTGTCGAGGACCTCCGCCCGGGCAAATTTTACCTCGAGAAGGCCCTCGAGTTCGGAGTCAAGCCTGGGCCGGACTTCTCGCGCCTGCAAGCTGGGCAAACCGTTGAGCTGCCTGGCGGGCGAGTGATAAAACCGGAGCAGGTGATGGGACCGGCTAGGCCTGGGCGAAAGGTGGTTTACGCCGGAGATACGAGGCCCTGCGAGCGCCTAATAGAGCTTGCTCGCGACGCCGATGTGTTGATTCACGATTGCACGCTGGCTAACGAACTCGCCGACAAGGCGGCGGAGAGCGGCCACTCGACGCCCGCCGAAGCCGCGGAGGTCGCAAGGAGGGCAGGCGTCAAGCAACTGGTGCTCGTCCACATAAGCCCGCGCTACACCGACGATGCGGAGTTGCTCAGGGAGGCGCAGCAAATATTTCCAAACGTCATCGTCGCCCGCGATCTGATGGAGTTGAATGTACAGCTGAGAGAATGAGGGGTTAAAAAGTTTGTTACAGCCCCTCAAAGCGGATGCCGACGCCAGCTGTCTTGTAGCGTCGGGTGAGTTCGACGAGCAGCGCCACCATTGGTTCAACAAATCTGCTGTTGCACAGGGGCCCGCCGTCTATCGCCCGCACGCTTGGCATTTTTTCCGCCAGCTTCATGACTACCTGTTTGGCCTCTAGGTCGTCGCCGCACACGACGACATCGCAGTCGAGCGGCGTCGAGATATCCTGTATTCTTTTTGCACCTATGGTCTGAAATCCCGACACCACCCTCACACCCTTCGGTACCAGCCTCGCCAGCTCCTCGGTGGCGGAACCCGCCCTTGGCTGCTCAACCACGATCACGCCCCGCCGAAGCTCGATGGGGACGACGACGTTGACGAGGATCTTGCCCGGGCTCAAAGCCGGCTTTATATCCTCGATGATCCTCTTCATTGCTTTAAACGGCACGCTTAAAACCACGATGTCAGCAGCGCGCGCGGCCTCGAGATTTGTCGCCCCGCGTACCGATTTGCCGGTACGCTCGCTCACTTGGCTTGCTACGAGTTCGGCCTTCTCACGCTGGCGGGAGCCTATGATAACGTTCTCGCCGGCCAACGCCAGACGCGCCACCAATCCGCGGCCTTGTGCGCCAGTTCCACCTATGACCGCTATCACGCCATCGCCTCAGTATTTGATCTCCTCGATCGGCTTACCGTTTACGGTGCGTGGGGCGAGGTAGTCTATCAGATGCTCCGCATCGGGAGCTTCGAGCGTAACCATGATAGGGCCGAGCGGCGACTCCCCGTTTGTGAAGCTTACCCTCCCAACCGCGGCAACTTGTTTATTCAGCATGAATCGCACGATGTTTTCCCGCATGCCGCCGCGCATGACCCTTCGCGCGGAGTCGAGGATGGCCTGCAACCTCAACAGCTGATGCAGCCTATCCAGGGCTTCTACCTGCGTTGACTCGCCCATGAGCAGGTTTCCCGCGAGGTTCAGCCGGAGCGTTGGGAAGATGTTTTTTACGGCCGCCTCCACCTTTTTAGGATCCTCGGTCGGTTTAACTTCGGCCTCGACGCGCAGCCTTAACAAGCTTTTCACCAGCCACGATCTTTTTAAGGATTTTATCCGCCTTTTCGTGGAGTTCGGCAAGCGTGCCCTCGTTGACGATGATTGAATCGGCCAGCGCGAACGCATCGCCCAGCCCCCAGCTGAGTTCGCGCGCGTCCTTTTGGCGAAAAGTTTTCATGCCGGCGATGTCATCCGCCCTACCTCGGGCCACGACCCTCGAGTAGCGCGTGGGCTCGCTCGCCCAAATCGCTAGGAGATGAAAACGGTCGCCGAAGGCGCGGCGGAACTCCTCGACCTCGGCAATGCCCCTGATGCCATCGACTATTACGGCCTGCTTGCCCCTGCCCCTCCGCTCGATCAGTGGCACGCAGCGATTGGCGATCGTCCCGAGCCCCTCCCGCTGCCTGAGCTCGTTCGCCACAGCTCCGACGTTCGCCTCGTTCAGCTCCAGCCCGCGGCGCTTGACCTCCGCCCAAACGACATCGCCCATCCGTACGTAGGGCATATCCAGCTTCATGGCCACCCCAGCGACCTCGGTCTTGCCGGATCCCTGCAGGCCGACGATGCCTATGACCTTAAAATCGCTCATAACTCGACCACGATCAGCGTCGTGGTGTTCGTGACGCCGGGTATGCCTCGGATATCACCAAAAACAGCTTTCGTCAACTTCTCAAGGGAGTCCACTTCTATGCGGGCGACGATCTCATACGGACCAGCGACGCATTCAGCCTTCTTGACGCCTTCGATGGTTTTCACCTTGCGAAAAACATCTGCGGTTTTACCCGACTCCGCGGAAATTAGGCTATAGGCATTTACCATATACCCACCTCTTTTTACCACTATGTTGAACTGCTTTAAAACTTCAGCGTCAAGGATATCGATGGGTGCGCTGGGTGAAGCTCAGGACATCGCGCGAGCACCTCAGGCAAATCGGGGCGGATGCTAAGGCTAGAGCGCCGATCGAGGCATGTGGCGTTTTGGTGGGCGTCCGCAGAAAGGGGGGATTCGAGGTTTTGGAAGTCCTTCCCGCCCCCAACGAGTTGAGTTCGCCGACCCGCTTCGAGATAAATCCCGAGCGCCTCTACGAGTTCATCAAGGGCGCTGAGGGCAAAGGCTTGGAGGTCATAGGGTTTTATCATTCCCACCTAGGTTATGGCGCAGGGCCGTCAGCAACAGATCTTGAGCACTTGAAATTTCTTCCGAACTTGGTGTGGTTGATATGTGATGTTTCCACAGCTGGCGCTGAGTTCAGAGCTTTTGTCATGCGATCAGGTGCGTTGGTGGAGCTTGAGGTCGTGGTGGCTTGACTCTAGTTTATTACAGGGGAAAAGGCTTCGAGGTCAGGCCAAGCGTTTACGAGCCCGCCGAGGACACATTTCTCCTCGCGGATAACCTCGATGTGTATCCGGGTGAAAAAGTTTTAGAGCTCGGGACTGGTTGTGGCTTGTTGGCAATTCTAGCGGCGGAAGCCGGGGGCCGCGTGGTTGCGACAGATATAAACCCAATCGCGCTTGAGTGCGCCCGCACAAACGCGGTAGCGCACGAGGTCCTCGACCTCGTAGATTTTCGATTTGGCGACCTCTTCGAGCCGGTCGTCGATGAACGCTTTGATTTAGTGATCTTTAATCCGCCATATTTACCCGTTCAGCCTGAGGAAGTGCTTGGTACCATGCTCGATCGCGCGTGGGGGGCGGGACCAGAAGGTAGAGAGGTTATCGATCGGTTTTTGAGCAGGTTGCCAAACCATTTGGTAAGCAAAGGCCGGGCGTTATTTGTGCAGTCGTCTTTGTCAAATGCTGCCAAAACGCTCCGCGCCCTCCAAGCTCGCGGTTTTCAGGTCGATGTCATTGGCAAGAAGTTGCCATTTGAGGAGCTGTTCTTGTTTAAGGCAAAGCTCATGTTTTAGGCTGGGGACAAACAAGCAAAATATCATGCGAAACTTGGATTAGGTAAGATTTTTAGCCTCGCAGTAGCAAGTCGAGCAAGCTGGTGCTAACATGGGGAAAAGGCCTCGCAAGTGGAAGAAGAAGGGAAGGATGCGTTGGAAGTGGGTCAAGAAGCGCATGCGCAGGAAAAAGCGCAGACTGAAGCAGAGAAAGGCTTAGTTTCTTTAGATTTAAAAGGTCAAAATCGAGCGGTGCCCATTCAAGGCAAAGATTTTTATATTGGATGGATAATCCATCCAAGAGGAGGTTATAGCATATTCGCAAAGTTATTCCGCGGCGGTGTCCCAGAAGAGGTGCTATCCAAAAGGATCAAGATATTCGTCCTTCTTGGGTTCACATTTATAGCGATAAACAAATTCACGTTAAGCCGATTTAGCCCCCTCCCAAATCTTGAGATGATAATTCCGACCATCTGCGTCATGGGCTGCTTTCCGCTCTATTGCGGCGGGGGCAAGTTCTGGGGTCTTTTGATGAGATATTTTGGGGTAGTGGCATTGGTCAGCGTGTTCTTGGCGGATTTGTGGGTCTGGGGTTTCCGCTCGATATATGCCTTTACCTGGTCGGGGTTCGTAATTTGCTGGTTTTTCGCCGCGCGCAGGAAGCTCTTCATGTTCGGTAGATTCAAACACCTGCTCTGGCACTCGATGCTGACAACCGCGGTCGCCATCATAATGTTTGATATCTACACCTGTTTTGGTTGGGCATTTCTGACGGGGGCTAGGACCCTTGCAGGGCTAACGGCAGTTTTCCTCGCCCAAATACCCTTCACTCTGTACCATCTCTCCTCCCTGACGTTCGTTCCGCCTTTAGTCGGGTTGGCTAAGTTGTTGATCAGGGTTAGAGTTCCAGTTCCAGCGGCAGTTCCCATGGCGATGAAAATTCGGACCGCTCAGGGAAGGGGGTGAATTGAATTGGGCATCAAAGTCTTAGCCTTTGGCATCCTATCGGCGGCGATATTGGCAGGGGCGATGTTCCAAATTGGCAGCATGTATGGCTCTAAGGGAACGGAAACGGTTGGCAGCGTGTCCATCCGCGTCATCGTGGTGCAACCAGGAGAGAACCAATTGTTAAAAAATGAAAACGTGAGGATCTCGACAGGAACCACGGTTTTCGAGGTGCTGGACCGAGTTGCGGATGTGGGTTATAAAAAATACCCAGGGGTGGGCAAATTTGTGATCTCCATCGACAACGTGGAGCAAACCCCCGACAAATGGTGGCTCTACCAGGTGAACGGGGTCTACCCAAATATCGCGTCGGATAGGTATGCCGTGATGGACGGGGACAACATCCTCTGGGAGTTCACCTCGGAATGGCCCACCTTCTGACGATTTTCAGACGGGCCCCGTTACGAAAGCCTTCTTGCCGCGGCCCTCGCCCCAGCCTCGGCTTTTGCTACATCTCCCCCTGTCCCGATTATGATGACGTCTCCTTCGCGAGGCTTAAAAATCTTCTTCAACTCGGAGCTGATTTCCTTGTTGACTTCTAGAAAGCCGTCCGGGAACTGAAGTTTGCCCGCCCTGAAGACGAGCACGGTAGCTCCATCGGCACCAGCTTTAATCGCCTCATCGCGTTGCTCCACGCCCCGCCTAACCTTTGCTGCAGCATTTCTGACGATTATCGCGACATCGACCTCGCCGACCGTTAAATCTCCAGCATCGATTTGCGCGCATTTGAACGCCTTTCCGAGTTCGCGCCTGCCCTTCTCAGTTATCGAGTGACCGCCCCTGCCCGAAGTTATTAGCCCACGTTTTTTCAGGCGGTTTAGGATCGTGCGCATACTGCCCTCGCCTATGCCAAGTTTCCCCGCCAATCTCTTGCGCCCCAGCGCCTTTTGCTCGGCGATGAGTTCTAGCGCCATGCGAACTTGGACCTCGGCGAAGTGCGGCATTGGCCCTGTGGCGGGCAAGCTACATCACCACGCAGAGGATTGCTTTCTGGGAATGCAGCCTGTTCTCAGCTTGGTCGAAGACGACCGAGTGAGGCCCGTCTATTACCTCAGCGGTAACCTCTTCTCCGCGATGGGCGGGTAGGCAATGCATGAAGATTACGTCCTCCTTCGCATGTTTCAGAAGGCCGGCGTTAACTTGGTAGCCCTTGAAGTCCTTCATCCTCCTCTCTCGCTCCGCCTCGTGGCCCATCGAGACGAACACATCGGTGTAAATTACATCCGCCCCCTTGACCGCTTTTTTTGGGTCGTTGAGGATTTCGAGCTTAACCCCGCTGCGCTTGGCATTCTTCTGCGCCTGTTCCACTATTTCGGCGTTCGGTTCATATCCCTTCGGGCACGCGACTGAAATGTTCATGCCGACGAGCGTACACGCGAGCAGCAGCGAGTTGCACACGTTGTTGCCGTCTCCGACCCAAGCTAGCTTCAGGCCCTCCAGCCCGCCCTTCTTTTCCCTGATCGTCTGGAGGTCCGCGAGCGTCTGGCAGGGGTGGAGCAGCTCGGTGAGGCCATTTATCACCGGCACGCTCGAATTTCGCGCCAGCTCGACAACATCCTCATGCTTGAATAACCTAGCCATCACCGCATCGACGTAGCGTGAAAGCGTTCTGGCCGTGTCGGCGATGGTTTCTCCTCGCCCAAGTTGAAGGTCGCCGGTGCCCAAGTAAATCGCGTGCCCACCCAGCTGGGTCATCGCGGCCTCGAAGCTGACACGTGTCCTCGTTGATGGCTTGGCGAATATCATACCAAGCGTCTTGCCGTGGAGCACCTCATGGGGTTCGCCCCTGCGCAGCTTCTGCTTGAGTTCGTCCGCCTTGTCGAGCAGAGCAATGATCTCCTCAGGGCTTAAATCCTGAGGCGACAGGAGATGTCTTCCCTTCAGCATTTCCCCACCTCCGTCAGGATTTGGTCGAGCTCCTTAATTAGGCGATCTACGTGTTTGCGTTCGACTATGAGGGGCGGCACGAACCTTAGAACTTTGTCAGCCGTGCAGTTTATCAATAAACCCCTCTCCCTTGCCTTTGCCACCGCCGCATCTGCGATCTGCTTACTTGAAAGTTCCATCCCGAGCATGAGCCCAAGCCCTCGAACGTCGAGCACGCAGTCATGTTTGTCCTTTAACTCGAGCAAGCGCTTCTTGAAATATTTGCCGATCCTCGCGACGCGCTTGGGGAGCTTCAGCCGCAGCATGGTCTTGATCACCGCCTTCGAAGCCTCGCATGCGAGGGGGTTGCCGCCAAAGGTTGAGGCGTGATCGCCCGGGGAGAATGAAGCCATAACGTCGCCCTTGGCGCCGAAGCAACCTATCGGGAAGCCCCCTCCGAGAGCCTTTGCCATCGTTACAATATCGGGAGTTACCCCCCAATTCTGGCAGGCGAACCATCGCCCTGTTCGTCCCATGCCCGTCTGGATCTCGTCGCAGATCAGGAGGATGCCCCGCTCATCACAGAGCTTTCTGAGCCCGGGCAGGAAATCGTCGGAGGCAACGTTTATCCCCCCTTCCCCTTGGACGGGCTCGACGATCACCGCGGCGGTTTGATCGGTCGTCGCCTTCTCCACGGCCGCAAGGTCGTTGAACGGCACGAAATCGAAGACCTTGGGGATCAGCGCCGCATAGGGCTCACGATAGGAGGCGTGCCAAGTTGCCCCTACTGTAGATGCCGTCCTGCCGTGGAACGAGCCTTCCATGGCTATGATGCGTTGGCGCTTCGTGTGTTTGACCGCGAGCTTGAAGGAGCCCTCGACGGCCTCAGCGCCGGAATTGCAGAAGAAGAACTTGTCTATACCCTGAGGAGCGACTTGAGCGAGCAGTCCAGCTAGTTCAGCCTGCGGTTGGATGTAGTAGAGGTTTGAAACGTGCATCAGTTTCTTAGCCTGCGTAGAAATCGCTTTTATGATTGCCGGATGGCAATGACCCAGAGCACAAACCGCTATTCCACCGACGAAGTCGAGGTATTTCTTTCCCTCGATGTCGCGGACGAACATTCCCTTGCCTTCGACGAGGCAAAGGGGCTGGCGTCTGTAGGTCTGGGCGACGTAGCGCCCGTCTAACTCTTGAATGCGATGCATTCATTGCCCTCGTTCGATCATCGTACCTATACCGCTCTCAGTCAAGATCTCGAGCAAGAGGACATGAGGCATGGTGCCTTTGAGAATGTGGCACCGCTCGACGCCGCTCTGTATGGCCTTCAGACAAGCATCGACCTTGGGTATCATACCCTTCTTGATCACCCCATCCTGTATGAGCTTCCGCGCCTCGTCAACTGTCAACACCGAAATTAAGGTTTTTTCATCGTTTGGGTCTCGCATAACCCCAACGACATCCGTGAGCAGGATGAGCTTTTTTGCATGCATGGCCCCGGCGAGTTCGGCGGCGGTGATGTCGGCGTTTATGTTTAAACTGTGACCTTCGGCATCCACACCGATTGGCGTGATCACCGGGATGCAGCCCCCTTTGATCAAGTTATGGATGATGGTCGGGTCGATCTTTTCCACCTCTCCGACGAGCCCGAGGTCGACTTCAACTTCCTTTCCCTTGCTTGTGGTCATCTTGTGGATGAGCTTGCGCGCGCGGATGAGGTTCCCATCCATCCCGGAGATCCCGAAGGCTTTTCCCCCGTGGTGGTTGATCCCGAGGACTATCTGCTTGTTGATCTTCCCGGCGAGCTGTTCGTGCAGGATCTCCATCGTCCTCTCATCGGTGACGCGAAGCCCCTCGATGAACTTAGGCTTGATCCCCAGCTTGCGCATTTCCTCGCTTATCTCCGGGCCGCCTCCGTGGACCACCACTATCTTCATCCCAAAGAGGTTGAGGAGGACTACATCTTGGAGGAGGGTATCGAGCATCTTTTCGCCCCCTAGCACGCTGCCGCCGATTTTGATGACGATGATTTTGCCGTGAAAGCGCTGAATGTAGGGTAGTGCCTCGAGCAATACCGACGCGCGATCTTGCATCTTTATCTCCACAATTTCACTTCATTGTTATGTATCTTCTTAAAAACATTTGTAAACGACGTAAGCGTCAAAGTAAAAATCTTGATCGCTGGATCGATGTTTTTCTAGGCACGCACAGCTGTGAAGTTAGGGGAAATTGGTTATTTTTTAGATTCTCAAGCAATCTTGGTGAACCTCATCAGGTGGTGTACCTCGAGTTTATCCTCACGTAGTCATAGGTCAGGTCGCATCCCCACGCGACTGCCTCGGCCTTCCCCGCGGCCAAGTCCACATGGACCTCGATCTCCCGACAGCGCATTATGTCGCGCGCTCGCTCGAGGGCTCGCCTTGGCTTGGGCTTGCCCCGTTCGACTAGGTTGACCCGCCCACGATCGCTCACAAACTCCAGGCTGATCTTGGACGGATCGAAGGAAGCTCCGGAGTACCCGAGCGCGGCGATCACGCGGCCCCAATTTGGATCTCGGCCAAAGACGGCGGCCTTAACGAGGTTCGAGCCAGCCACAGCGAGGGCCGCTCGACGTGCGTCCCCCTCGTTGCGCGCGTTTTTTACCCGTACCTCGATTAGGTGGGCCGCGCCTTCCCCATCCCTCACGATCATGCGCGCGAGTTCGATGAGCACATAGTCCAAACCGGATTGGAACATTTTGTCGATGTGTTTGATGGTTATCGGGCGATTTTTCGCGCGCCCATTTGCCATGATCAATACCATATCATTTGTGCTTGTATCGTCATCGACGGTGATCATGTTAAAGCTCCGCTCAACGGAGTTTTGGAGCGCAGCTCTCAAGGCAGCCGGGGTCACCGTGGCATCGGTCACGATCAATGCCAACATGGTTGCAACCCTCATCCGCGGTCGGATCATGCCTGCGCCCTTGGCTACCCCAGCGATGTTGATCGTCGTGCCGTCCTCCAGGTTAACTCTGATCGCGATTTCCTTTGGAAATGTATCGGTCGTCATGATGGCCCTTGCGGCGTTCAAGCTCGCCTCGCGTGAGCTGGAGAGCTCCTCGACTGCTGCCCTGATACCTGCCTCTATTCGACGCATGGGGAGACGCATTCCTATGAGGCCAGTCGACGCAACGGCGAGGTCATTCGAGCGCAGCTTGAGAAGCTTGGCAGCGAGCCGTGCCATCTGGCGCGCGTCCCGTATCCCCTGCTTGCCGGTGTATGCATTCGCGTTGCCGCTGTTAGCGACCACCGCCGCGAGCTTGCCGTCCTTGAGGTGCTCCATTGTAACCAAAAGCGGCGCACCCCTGACTAGGTTGGTTGTAAAGGAGCCAGCAGCCGGCACCGGGCCATCCTCGCTCACCAGCATCATGATGTCCAAGCCGCGCCGCTTGACGTTTGCCCTAACCCCCGCCGCCAAAAAGCCAGGCACTGCGGTTAAGCCGCCCTCCAGCACGGTGATCATGGCTTCACCTATGGGCGTAGCGGCGGGGTTTCCAAGCCCCTCGCCTCATCGATGCCGAACATCAGATTCATGTTTTGGATCGCCTGACCGGATGCGCCCTTGATGAGGTTATCGATCGTAGATACCACCACAAGCCTTTTCCCCTCGGCGTCGCATTCGACCCCGACATCGCAGTAATTCGACCCCGCGACGAAGTTGACCTGCGGCAGATCTTCCAGCACGCGCACAAAGCGCTCGCCGCGGTAAAACTCTTGATAGAGCTTGAGCACCCTCTCCTTAAACATTGGCTCACGAGCGAACACGTGCATGGTAGATAGGATGCCTCGCACGATCGGTATGAGGTGCGGGGTGAAGAATGCCTTGATTTCCCGTCCGGCGAGTTTACTCAGCTCCTGATCTATTTCGGGGCCGTGGCGATGGGTCGTCACTGCATAGGCGCGGACATTTGAGCCGCAGGTGGGGTGATGGGTAATTTCGCCGGGTGCGGCCCCGGCTCCAGAGGTGCCGCTCTTGGCATCGATCACTATATGTCCAAGATCGACGAGATGTCCCTTGACGAGCGGCGCTAAACCCAGGACGGCGGCAGTTGGATAGCAGCCGGGGTTGGCGACGAGTTCGGCCCCCTTTATTTCATCGCGGTAGAGCTCCGGCAATCCGTAGACCGCTTTAAGGTGCGGGCTCTCGTGTTTGACGTAGTGCCGTTCAAACACCTTGGGGTCGTCGAACCTATAGTCGGCACTAAGGTCGACCACTTTCGCACCGCCCTCTAAAAGCTTTGGGACAAACTTCATAGCAATCCCATGTGGCGTGGCGGTGAACACGACATCAGCTGCTTTACCTATCTTTGCATAGTCTGGCTCAGCTATGGTTAAATCAACCAATCCCCGCAAGTTTGGGTGTACCCTGTGTAATGGCTGACCGGCGTTTTTAATGTCATACGCACCGACGAGATTTACATCCGGATGGTTCGCCAGAAGCCTGAACAGCTCGCCCCCAGCATATCCAGATGCCCCGATGACGGCAGCGGTTATCGTCAACGCACCCTTCTCCTCACGTCTTTCAACAGTTTTGTCTCCGCCTTTGCAATCGCCCTCGCTCGTGCGCGCACCAGCTTTTCCCTGTTTTTAACGGCTCTCCTTAGTTGATTTATTTGCCCTTTTATCACCTTCGGCGCAGGTCCACCGAGCGTGCCTCGAGCCTCCACGCATTTTTCGGCATCCCAAGCTTCTTTAAACTCCTTTTCTGTGAGCGAGATTCCCTTGCCGAGGATCTCGCGGCATGCCGCCTGCAAATCCTCGATGCTTAATGCCCGCGGGGATTTGTGCTCTTTCACGGCCCGAGCGACCATTCGGCCAACTACCGCGTGCGCGTCCCTGAACGCCAACCCAGCTCTGCGCACGAGCGTGTCGGCGAGTTCCGTTGCGGTGGCAAAGCTCATCTCTGCGCGCTCGCGCATGACCTCCGGCTTAGGCTCGATTGCACCCATGAGTTTTGACATCGCCTTCAAGCTATCCCTTGTCTGGTCGATGGCGTCCCAAAGCAGGGGAGTGAGATCCTGGAGGTCCAAGTTATATGACTGCGGCAGGGCTTTCATTACGGCCAATGCACCGACTAGGTTGCCGGTCAAGCGTCCTGCCTTCGCGCGGGCTATTTCTGCAACCACCGGGTTTTTCTTCTGAGGCATTATGCTGCTGGTCGCTGCAAACTCGTCGGGCATCTCGATCATGTCAAACTCGGCCGAACCCCAAAGCACGAGCTCATCAGCTAACCTGCTCACATTCACCATTGAAATGGCCAGAGCTGATATTGTCTGAAGGGCAAAGTCCCGACCACCGACGGCGTCGATGGTGTTCTCCAGGATGTGCTTAAAACCGAGCAACCGAGCGACACGCATCCGATCGATGGGAAAGCTCGTTCCAGCCAAAGCGCAGGCGCCCATTGGACAGGAGCTGGCCTGTTCTAGCGCGTGCGAGAGGCGGTCCGCATCCCGGAGGAAAGCCGATGCATGGGCGACAAGGTAGTGGGCGAAGGTTGTTGGCTCCGCAACTTGGAGGTGGGTATAGCCGGGCATTATTGTCCTAGTGTTTTTTTCGGCGAGGGCTATCAAATTGCCTATCAGCTCGAGGAGCGCGGCCTGAACTTCCAAAAGGTCCTTTCGAAGGGTCATGCGAATGGCGGCGGCGACTTGGTCGTTACGGCTCTTCGCCGTGTGAAGTTTACCTCCGACCTCCTCGTCGGTGGCCGCAATGACGAACTTCTCAACGGCCATGTGGATGTCCTCGAGCTCCGGCCGTAGCTCGAGGGCTTCCACGCCCCGCTCATGGAGTTCATGAAGCGCACGAAGTATTGCGGCGGCATCTTCCTCAGGGATTATACGGCGTTCAGCCAGCATGATGATGTGCGCCATGTTGATCTGGACAACTGGCTTAAAAATCCGGACATCGGCCCGCATTGAGGAGGTGTACTCGCTGATCATCTCATCCGTCGGCGGCTTGAGGCGTCCTCTGCGCAACATCCTATCTCCCTCACTCTACTTTTACCACAACTTGTTTGATCATCTACCCTTCTTTCTGGCACATGCAATTTTTTGTTGCAACCCATACAATTTTATGAACGCTTCCGCGTCGGCGCCTTTCCAACTTGCCATCTGTGCGTACCGTGCGACATCTTCGCGCACGAGGGAGTATGGGGATGAAACGCTTACCTGAATTGCACTCATGTGATCCAGTTTCATCACCGTTTCCCCCGTCACAACCTTTTGAGTTGAATCCATGAAGGCTTCTATGTCTCGCACCAGTGGCTCATAAAACAAACCACGGTAAGACATGTCCGCATAGGTACTCTCTAGAGGGGTTTTGGTGGCAAGCTGGTGTCGCGTGAGCACAAGCCTTTCAAGCGCCCTGTGCGCCTCGATCAGCAGGAGCAAGCCCGGTGCTTCAAATGCCTGAAAACCTTTTATCCCAACCGTTTCGTCCTCCACGTAAAGTCCCCTTCCGTACCCGTGCGCCCCGGCCACCTCGTTCAACTTCTGGAGGATCTCTATTCCATGCATTTTCTTTCCGTCCAACGCGACGGGAACCCCTTTCTCGAAGGAAATTTTAACATATTCGGGTTCTCTTTTCCTTACTTTAGTTAACACCCATACTTCCTCACTTGGCTCCTTGTTTTCGTCTATTTCTGAGCCTGAAATAGTTCGCCCGAAAACATTTTCGTTGATGGTGTATTTTTTCGTCGCATTTTTCACGCTGAATCCTTTTTTCTCCAAATACTCTATTTCCTGCGGCCTTCTTATCCCGAGCTCTCGTATGGGCGCGATTATTTTAAGATCCGGAGCCAAGCACATCGTAGTTATGTCGATTCGCACTTGGTCATTTCCCGCCCCGGTGCATCCGTGCGCAACCGCGCTAGCTTTTTCCTCAGCCGCGATCTCGATTAGATGTTTTGCGATGGTATAGCGGTCGGAGCACATGAGGGGGTACACTCCCTCATACAACGCGTTTGCCTTGATGATGTAAGAGATTATCTCGTCGAAGATTTCTTTTTTCGCATCGACAAAATAATGTTTTATTGCGCCCAACTTCTTTGAACGATTTTCGATGTACTTCAATTCTTCTTTACTCAGTCCACCAGTATCTACCGTTGCGGTAATCACGTCAAACTTTTTTTCTTTTAAGTAGAGCAAACAAAAACTCGTGTCTAAGCCACCAGAAAAAGCCAATACAACTTTTTCGGTCATTTACTCCACCCACCTACAATAGCGTCTCAGTTTTTATCACTATTTAGTTCGGGTATATCAATAAATCTTTAATCATCCCGAAAGCTTTTTAGCAGCCGTTCTCCAATCGCTACGGTTGAAGTTCCACGGGTGCCTAGATGGGAAGGATCGCGTACGTGGGTGAAGGCTGTACCGGATGCAAAATCTGCTCTGTTGCCTGTGCTTATGCGCACGATCGGACATTTGGCGTCAAGGCGGGCCGCATTTGGGTCGTCAAGGAGGAGCCACTTACAGATTATCCCGTTGTTTGCGTCCAGTGCGCTAAGCCCCGGTGCCAAGAAGTTTGTCCGGTGGCGGCCATCAGCCGCGTTAACGATTTGGTGCTTGTCGACGAAAATGCTTGCATAGGCTGTGGCGCGTGCGTCGAGGCCTGTCCGTTTGGTGCGATAATTTTGCATCCCGCGAAGCGCATCGCGATTAAATGCGACCTCTGCGGCGGCAATGAGCCACAATGCGTAAAGTTTTGCCCAGCGGACGTATTGAAACTCAAAGAGCTCGCAGCCGTGGCGCAGGAGAAGCGGACTAAGGGGTGATATCTTGCCATATCCGTTCGGCGGCTACATGGGACAAATCCTGCGCGTGGATTTGACGAGACAAAAGTCCGCCGTGGAGCAACTGCCGAGCAGGCTTGTGCGCGACTATATCGGCGGCACAGGCTTTGCAGCTCGCATTTTGTTCGATGAGCTCAAGTCCGGGATGGACGCCCTCGATCCGGAAAACAGGCTAATCTTCGCGACCGGTCCGCTGGTGGGCACGCTCTGGCCAACGTCTGGCAGGTGGGCGGTTTACGCGAAATCTCCTCTGACAGATATTTGGGGGGAGTCGCACTGCGGAGGGTTCTTCGGCGCGGAGCTGAAGTTCGCTGGCTACGATATGATCATAGTGAATGGGCGAGCGAACAAACCCGTTTATTTGTGGATCGACGACGGAAGGATCGAGATCCTGTCCGCCAAAAACCTCTGGAACAGAAACACGGCCGAAACCACGGACGCGATTCGAGAGCAACACGGCGATCGGGAGATCGAGGTGGCTTGCATCGGTCCAGCGGGTGAGAACCTCGTGCGCTTCGCTTGCATAATGAACAATTATCAAGACGCGGCTGGCAGGGCAGGCTTGGGGGCGGTGATGGGCTCGAAGCGCCTAAAGGCGGTTGCCGTGAGGGGTTCGCAAAGCGTCAGGGTGGCGGATGATGATAAGTTTATGGAGCTGGTTGAGGATGCCCACGAGCGCGTGCTCAAGCAACCTCAAGCTCGGGAGATGACCAAGTATGGCACGCCGTTGCTTGTCGCATACAAATCAGAAATTGGGGAACTCCCCACGCGAAACCATCAAACGGGCATATTTGCGGGCGCCGGTAAACTTAAGGCAGACACGATCCGCGCGCAGTACTTCGCCAAAACGCGGTCATGCTTTGGCTGCCGCATAATGTGCAAAAAGGTAAACCGCATCCCCGAGGGCCCGTATAAGGGGACGATATCCGGCGGGCCGGAATATGAGTCAATTTTTTCGCTCGGCACCAATTGCGGCATAGATGATTTTGGCGCGATACATAAGGCGAACCAGCTTTGCAACCTGTACGGTCTCGACGCCATCTCAGCGGGCTGCGTCGTAGCATGGCTGATGGAGTGCTATGAACGTGGGCTGATCAACCGTGGGCAGTGCGATGGCCTCGACCCGACGTGGGGCAACCATGGGGCGATGGTGACGCTAATCGAGAAAATTGCAAAACGCGAGGGGATCGGCGATACCCTCGCGGAGGGCAGCTATCGCGCGGCGAAGAAGCTGGGCAAGGGCGCCGAATACGTCATGCACGTCAAAAAACTGGAAATATCGGGTCAGGATGGCCGCACCCATCGAAGCGTCGCGCTTACGCACGCCATATCCGTGCGCGGCGCCGACCATCTGCGCTCGCTCGTCACCGTGGATCAGCTCGGCTACGAGGAGACGGCGGCGAAGCGCTACGGCAAGGACAAGTTACCGGAGATATGCGATCCCTACGTGGAGAAATACAAGGCCGCGGCGGTCAAGGACACCGAGGACGCGTTCGCGATACGCGATAGCTTGATCGTCTGTTGGTACTCCTGCGGTTGGCCGCCCATCTTCTGGATGCCTGACTTTGCGGCGGTTGCGGCGGCGGCAACTGGCATAAAGGAGTTCGGCAGGCTCGAGGAGCTTTACCGCATAGCGCAGCGCATATGCAATCTGCGGCGGGCCTTCAACGTGCGCGAGGGGCTGGATCGAAGGCACGACGCGCTGCCCAAGCGTTTCACCCACGAACCCATGCCCGAAGGGCCTGGCAAGGGGCAGGTGGCGAACCTTGAAATAATGTTGCGCGAATATTACAAATTGAGGGGCTGGGGCGAAAATGGCATACCTACGAGGCGGACGTTGGGTGAGCTTGGGTTGAGCGATGTGGCGGCCGAGCTGGAGCGCTTGGGGAGGTTGTGACGGCTGTGGAAGTCGTGATCAAACTTCACGGCGATTTATGCGAGAAGGCGGGCACCGACACGATAAAGCTGCCGATCGACGAAGACGAGACGATCGACACGCTGCTGATGAAGCTCGGCAGGCGCCACTCGGACCTGCTGGAGGCCATCCTCGATCCGCAGACGGGCGAACTCAAGTCCTACTACAATATTTTGCTCAATGGTAGGAGGGTACAGCAGCTTCGCGGCATCCATACCAAGCTGAAGCACAAGGACGAGCTCGCGATCTTTCCGCCCGTGGCGGGGGGTTAGCAAGCATCCGGAGATTTTGCTCGACGTTTTGCCCGACCCCGAGTACCATGGAGTTTGTCGGACACCTCTCCAACTTTGCTAGCAACTCAGCGATGCTCAGGTCAGCCAGCTTGTATCTGATCAATTTTCCTTGGCGCACACTTTTTACCAGCCCGCACCTTCTGGCAACTTGCAGGTGGTGCGAAATCAAGGATTGCTCCTTACCCAGCCCCCTAAAGATCTCGCACACGCAGCGCTCGCCGTCCTTCGGCATCAACAGAATTTTAAACTGCGTTTCGTCCGCTATGCGCTTGAGCAGGGCGAGCTGGTTGTCGATGGGCTGAGGCATGCGCTCATCCCGGAATGTCGCGCCTTATGACCAAGACTGGCCTCCGAGTCGTTTTTCAGCCACTTTTGCCACCTAAGATTCTTGAGCGTCTTCTTGGTAAATGAATGATGGTTCAAATAAGGTTTTCTTAGCGCGAAACTTTCGCCAACGACAAAGGACAAGAAATGTATCCTCTTTCGTTTTTAAACTCTACAGGATCCTTTTCGCTGTTATGTCGATTATTTTCTTGATTTCGCTCTCCAGCGCATCAGGGAGCCCGAGGATGCTGGCATCCATGAACCCCCTTACTATCAGCGATTGGGCCTCCTCTTCGGAGAACCCCCTCGCCATTAGATATCGTATCTGGTCCCCGGCTATCTTGCCGACCGCCGCCTCGTGCGAGAGCTCGGTTCCCTTGACCCTCGCGACGAGCTCAGGGATCGCATGGATGGACGCGTCGTCGGAGAGCAGGAGGCCCCTGCATTCGAGGTGTGCTTTGCTATCTTCATGTTCCCCCACCAAAAGGCCTCGGGCGTAGATTTGCGCGCTGTCAGATGCTAAAGCGCGGGCGATGACCTCTCCCCTGCTACCCGCGCCCTGGAGGATCACCTTGGACCCGATATCCAAATAGGAATTTCCAGCTCCGTAAAAAATCGCGTTAAATCTAGCCCTTGAGTTATCTCCTTTGCAATACGCAACTGGGTACATCTGGAGGCTCTTGACTGGCTTCAGGCAAACGTAGTTGTTCACGAACGTGGCGTTGTCCTCCAGCAGCGCCGCGGTTCTAGGGCGGACGTCAAAATCTTGGGCCCAGTTGTGGACCATGGTGAAGGTGAGCTTCGCCCCCTCCTTCACGAAGAACTCGGTAATTCCGACGTGCAACCCCCGCTTGACGTCTGGATGGATGGTGCAGCCAGTTATTATCTGAACCTCCGAGTTGGGCTCCGCTACTATGAGGTTGTGAACGTTCTGGTTCAGATTGTCCTTGGAGATGAAGAGGCACGCCTGCAGGGGGAGGTCGACCTTCTGGCCTTCAAATATCCTGATGAAGTAGCCCTGGTCCCACTTTAACTCGGCCAAGGTAGTGTACTTGTCCTGGTTCACATCGATGATTTTCCACCAATAGTCCCCTACCCAGCCGTATTTTTGAAGGGCCTCTTGGGTACTCATTATTTCTGTCTTTCCTTCCAACGCCCTTTGAACTCCTTGAAAGACCACCGAGTGATCCATCTGAAAATATGTGCCTGCCCTCTTCCCTTCATCGACCCTAACCCCAACGCTTAGGGCTTGCCGCAGGATATCCTCCGGCAGACCTGAAATTGGGCAGGGGGCCCACGGCCTCGCATCCCTTGAGAAGCTTTCGACATCTAGGTCAGGGCCAAGCTTGGATGACCTTTCTTTGGCCCTCAGCGCGGCTTCCTTGCTTCGGGGCATCTCTCGCACCACCTATAACCTTCCTTCATGATCTGACTGAGGATTTTGATCGGCTTTCCGGAGCAGGCGATGCTGCCGTTTATCAACACGTGCGCTTCATCCGCCTCTATGTAACGAAGGATGTGGCCCAGGTGGGTTATCAAAAGCCCAGATCTACCATCGAGGAAGCTGTTGATGGCCTTGCCGACTATCTCTAGGTTTTCGACATCCACTCCCGAGTCGGGCTCGTCGAATATCGCGAGACCCGGTTCTTGTGCGAGCACCTGCAAGATCTCAGAGCGTTTTAGCTCCCCGCCGGAAAATCCAAGATTTAAATCCCTCCTCAAGAACTCCGTAGGGAGGTTTACGGATTCAGCTAGCTTCCAAGCGTCGACTTCGCCTTCGGTGAGTCGATTCAAGATATCGCCTAATTTTACACCCCTTATAGCGGGGGGATTTTGGAAGGCCACGCCGATCCCGAGCTCCACGCGCTCGTCGATGGGCATGCTCGTGATATTCACCCCTTTAAACAAGATCTCGCCTGAAACGACGCGGTAATTCGGAAAACCTAGGATCGACATTATTAACGATGTCTTTCCGGAGCCATTTGGGCCGAATAGGACATGGACCTCCCCTTCAGGTATCTCCAAATCGACATTTTCAAGTACCTTCTTTCCCGCGGTTTCGACTGTTAGGCCTTTTATCTTTAACAAGGTGCACGACCTCGCGAATTAGCCCCTATCGCTAACATCAATGTGGGTTTTAAACTTAAGATTACCGCCTAACCCTGCACGCAGCAGCTATAGAACCGTCGGGGATGTGGCGCTCTTTCTCCCGCAACAGGCGCGCTGCATTCACGGGAGGGCATAAAAAATCTCAACTCAAGGGCGCTTACGGAATGGCATATGTGTTAGGGGAACCGCTAGAAAATGGTGAGCGGGACAATTCGTGAAGGGAGGAAAATTGAGGGTTCTGTTCGTTTGCGTGGAGAACGCCTGCTGGAGCCAGATGGCGGAGGCATTTTTCAACAAGATGTCAAGGGCGGCTAAGGCAAGCAACGCTGGCACCAAGCCAGCAATGGTGGTGAATCCTATAGCCGTTGAGGTGATGAAGGAGGTCGGGGTCGACATGAGCGATGCGAGGTCCAAATTGCTGACCCTCGAAATGCTCGAGGAAGCAGACAAGGTGATAACGATGGGCTGCTCCGTGGGGAGGTCTGCCCCGGGGCCACCGTTGAGGCCGAGGATTGGGCGTCGAGGACCAAGCTGGGAAATCGATCGAAAAATTCCGAGAAGTTAGGGATCTGGTGGAGGGGAAAGTTAAGGAGTTGCCGAAAAAATTGGAAGGTTGATGTCTGAATTACTTCTCCCGAACGGCGCTGAATCCCAGCTCGAATGCGCGCAGGTTAACCTCTTCGGTGCCCTTCGGCACGTTTTCCCGGATGACGCGCTTCAGGGATTCCGGTGATGTCGGTAGCTTGTCGACGCCCGCGAGCGCCCCGAGCATGACGACGTTCATCGTCCGCACATTTCCCGCCTGCTGGGCGAGCGAGGTCGCGTCTATCGCGATGACCCTCCCGCCGAGCTTTTCCACGGCGCCCCTGATGGTCTCCATACTCGGGTACTCAGCCCTGCCCGTGTTGACGTCCACCGGCGTCCACGCTCGAGTATTCGTCAGCAATATACCACCCCCGGCGAGGTACTTTACAGCATTCCTGAGCCCTTCGAGCGGCTCAAGCGCGAGCACGATTTCGGCGCCGCCCTCCGGCACAAGCGGGGTAGGGGCATCTTCGCCTATGCGCACATGGCTTGCAACCGCGCCGCCTCGCATCGCCGCGCCGAAGGTTTCGCCGACGCGAGCGCGCAACCCATCTCGGATCGCCGCCATTGCGACGAGGTGCGACGCCAGCACGCTGCCTTGGCCGCCGACGCCGGCGATTATCAGGTTGAGCTCGGTCATCTACTCAACCACGCTCAGGGCCCCGGTCGGGCAGACTTGGGCGCACATCCCGCAGCCGTTGCAGAGAAGAAAATCTATGCCCCCTTTGTTGTCCTTGTAGGTTATGGCGGGGCAGCCGAAGCTGACGCAAAGTCTGCAGCTAGTGCATTTTTCAGGGCTCACTACCATTTTTTTGCCAACGAATTTCTTCTCCCGCTGCGCCTGAAGCGTGCAGACCCGTCTAGCGACGACTACGGCGAAGCCCTCGTGCTTTAGCGCCTCCTCGATCGCAGCTTGAGTGGCTCCCAGGTCGAATGGGTCGGCGGTCCTGATGAAGTCCACGCCGCAGGCTTTAGCTACGTCCTCGATGCGGAGGGCCCTAACCCGCTCGCCGGTGGCCGTGATACCAGTGGCGGGATTTGGCTGGTGGCCCGTCATCGCCGTCCAGGAGTTGTCCATCACCAGGAAGACGCCCTTCGCTAGGTTGCAGACGGCATTTATCACCGCGGGTATGCAGGCGTGGAAGAAGGTGGAGTCGCCAGCCACCGCGACGATGGCGCCGTCTCTATAGCCTGCGTGAAACTCTCCCTGCATCAGCCCAACGCCTCCTCCCATGATATAGTTGGTATCAAGCGCCTCGTATGGCGACTCGATGGGATAGCGGACGGATTCGGTCGAGAAGCTTGGTTTTATCGCCTTCGCGAAAATCCCGTAGCCCCCCTGCTCGTAACAACCAATGTCGCCGTTGACTATGGGCACCCGACCGCCGAGCTTGCGAAGGGCCTGTTTGAGGGCCCAGTAGCTTCCTAGGTGCTGGCAGCCAGCGCACAGCGTCGATGAGCGGGGTGAGACGAGTTCGCCCACCTCGGCCTTGATGAACTCCCTCGCCCTATCCCTTCGCCGCCTAATACCTGCCAACTTTGCGAGGGCATTTGCGACGATGTCGGAGTTTATCTCCCCGACCGGAGGCAGCTCGCCCGTCAACTTGCCAGCAATTTTGACCCTTGGGTTCAGGTCCTTAGCGAGGGCTTTTACCTGAAATTCCACGAGGGGGTCGCCCTCCTCCACTACGAAGACGGTTTTGACGGCTTTCAGCAGGCGGCCCACCATCCGCTCTGGTAAGGGCGTCGGGGTTCCCACCTTGAGGAACGCCACCTTGCCCTCGAGCCCGAGTCTTCGAACGGCATCCCGAGCGTAGCTGGCGCCGAGCCCAGGAGCTATGATGCCGAGTTTGGGCTTTCCCTTCAGCTCAAGCTTGTTCCACGGCAACTTTTCAACTGCCCTTTTGGCGAGCGGCATGCGGGAGTGTAGCCACCGATGTTTCTCCACCGGACCTGGAGGCCCGTATACGTTCCAGCGGTAGGCCAGCTCGTAATGCTTGTCGAAGGCCGGCTTTCGGTCGAGCTTTTGAATCTTGCCGAGCTCGACATCGCCTGAGGCATGACTTAGTCGCGTTGCTGATCGGACCATCACGGGTAGCTTGAGCTGTTCCGAGAGTTCGAAGGCGTAGCGGGTCATGTCCTTAGCTTCTTGCTGGTCAGCTGGCTCAAGGCAGGGGATCTCGCCGTAGAATGCGGCGAAGCGCGTGTCCTGCTCGTTTGAGGAATAGTGGGCGTCAGGGTCATCCGCGACGGCGACGACGAAGCCGCCACGCACGCCCCCGTAGACGAGCGTCATGAACATGTCCATGACCCAATTCAAGCCCGCGTTTTTCATGGAGGTCAACGCTCGAATGCCGGTTATGGCTGCGCCCGCGGCGACCTCGAAGGCCACCTTCTCATTGGTCGACCATTCGGCATGAAAGCCGAGCCTCGGCGCGGCGAGCGCGAGCGCCTCCATGATTTCCGACGCCGGTGTGCCGGGGTAGGAAGCCGCGACCCCTATGCCGGCTTCAATTGCCCCTCGAGCGATTGCCTCGTTGCCCATCAGCAGGACGCGTTTTCCCGGCGAGTCTTCAGCGATGGTTTCGGCAATTCCCAAATCGATCACCTCGATCGTCGATTTCGTGAGGGGGCTGCTCGCTTAAAGGTTTTGCCCGCGAGTTTGGGACTTCCTCGACCTCGCATATTTGACCAACGCTGCCAGCGTGCGCGCTGCGCGCACGGGGCTTGAATACACTGGCACCCGCATTTTTTGGAGCTTCGCCCGCTCCTCGATCTCCGCCCGTCCGCCGCCCAGCATCACCGGTATAAGCGTCCTGCCGCCGCCGAAATGCTTCGCGATGACATCCGCGATTCCGGGCATCGGGTCGCCGACTATCGCAATGACGGAGTGCACACCCGCGGCCGCCGACAATGCCGTGAGCACTTCATCGTACATCTGCGAGGTCGCGCTCCCGGTTAGGTCTAGTGGGTTGCGCAATATGCACTCGGGCGGTAGCTTGTCCTCGAGCGAGTGGCGAACGTTCGCCGGTAGCTCGACGACGTTCAAACCCAGCTCCTCGCAGGCATCAGTAGCCAAGATGCCCGAGCCACCGGAGCTCGTCACGATGACGACGTCGTCTCCCTCGGGCAGGGGCAGGTGCGCGAATCCCTTGCAAACATCGTATAGCTCTTCAACGTCGAGAACGCGGATCACGCCAGCCTGCTTGAATGCAACGTCGAAAATCACGTCCGAACCAGCCAGCGAGCGGGTGTGGGACAGGACGGCTTCCGCACCCTTGGCAGTCCGCCCGCCCTTGAGCACCACGACTGGCTTCCTGCGCGCGGCGGCACGCGAGGTCTCCATGAACCTCCTGCCATCGCGCACCCCCTCCATGTACAACGCGACCACCTTCGTCCGGGGGTCTTCGGCTAGGTACTCGAGCAGCTCGGTTTCATCCACATCGCACTTGTTTCCTAGCGCCACGAGCTTGCATATCCCAATCCCTTCGTCGGCGGCCCAGCACCCGAGCGCCGCGCCGATCGTGCCGCTCTGTGAGACTATGGAGATCGGCCCTTGAACCTTGACCAACGGCCAGCTCGCGCATAGTCCAACGAAGGTGCTGTTGACGCCTTGGCAGTTTGGCCCGATGATGCGGATGCCCGCTCGTTTTGCGATTTCGAGCGTTTGGCGCTCGAGTTCCTCGCCTGGTGCGCCAGACTCCCTGAAGCCGCCCGAGATGATAGCCGCGGCGGGCACGCCCTTGGCGGCGCAGTCGGTCATGACCGATGGCACGAAGCGCGCGGGCACGATGATGACCGCAAGCTCGATGTCATCTTGCACATCCTTCACGGAAGGGTAGCACTTGAGCCCCAGGATCTCGTCGGCTTTGGGGTTGATCGGGTAAAGCTTACCCTTAAAGCCGGCCTCGATGATATTGCGCAGGATTTCATACCCGAGCTTGCCCGGCTCCCGTGACGCCCCCACGACCGCGACGCTCGATGGCTCGAAAAAGCTGCTCAGCGCCATCAGACCACCGGCCATCTAGGTCCGATGTTCAACCCCAGTCGCTCGTCGACCTTGAGGCCGAGTTCCTGCGCGAGTGCTACGACCTCCGCTTCATCGATGGTCTTGACCTCGCGCTCCCGCATGACGATCTCGCCATCGACGATGACGGTGTCGACATCGCCGCCGTTTGCGGCGTAGACCAAGTTTGAGACCGGATTGCGCACTGGCACGAGGTGGGGTTTTCGCCGATCTAGGACGATCACATCCGCCAGCTTGCCCGGTTCGAGCGAGCCCAACCGGTCGCCCCAGAGCGTCGCACGGGCGCCATTTACGGTGGCCATCTCCAGGACCGCTTCGGCGGGCAGGACCTCCGGGTCCAGCAGCCAGCCCTTGTGGACGATCGCGGCGAGCTTCATCTCCCGCATCATGTCGTAGCAGTTGTTGCTCGGTCCGCCGTCGCAACCGAGCGCCACGTTGACGCGCGATTTGAGCATCTCCGGCACCGGCGCGATGCCGGATGCCAGCTTTAAGTTGCTCGCCGGGCAGTGGCAAACGGTTCCGCCAGTCTCGCGCAGCCTCGCGAAGTCCTCCTCCGGGAGCCAGACCCCGTGCGCGTAGATCACGTGCTCGCCCACGAGCCCGCAGTACTCCATGAATTGCATGGGGGTCATGTTAAACTCCTTTCGCATGTATTCGATGTCCTGCCTAACTTCGGCCAAGTGGATCGTTATGCCCGTACCATGCTCTTTCGCCCGTTCGGCTATCTCGCGGTAAAAGTCGACGGTGCAGGCGCCGGGCGTCCTAGGGCCGAACCAAACGTGTATCCGGTCGTTGGCTTTGCCGTGCCATTTTTTGATCATCGCCAGGGTTTCCTCCATCGTCGACCTGCCCTCCTCGACCATGCTAGCGGGTATCGCATCCGGCCTGTCCGCGTAGCCCGCCACATCCATCAGTTTTTTCGAGAGGGCGGCGCGCATGCCCATCGATTCGACGACTTCGGCGATGCCGTCAAAACCGTAGCGGCTGTGCAAGCCGCTCTCCACGAATGTGGTCGTGCCGGATTTTATCATCTCCAAGCAGCAGAGTTGGGCGCTGAGCTTACCCTCCTCGGCGGTGTAGGAGCCCTGCATGGGCCAAACCCGCTCGCACAGCCACGGGATGAGCGACATGTCGTCCGCGCAGCCGCGGAGGAGCGCCTGGGCGAGGTGAACGTGGCAGTCCACCAGGCCGGGCAGGACCAGCTTGTCTCTGCAGTCGAGCTCGATGTCGACGCGGTAACGCGGTCGAACATCGTCGGTCTTGCCCACATCGACGATTTCATTGCCCTCGATCACGACCGAGCCGTCCCGCAGGATCTCGCGCCGCTCGTTCATCGTCACAACCGTCGCGCGCGTAAGGGCGATATCCGCCATGGTATGACCTTACCGATGTAGATTGGACGCCAATTTAATCTTTCTTTCGAGTCTGGCATGCGCAAAAAATGTCGACCAGCCGTTGGCTTCGGCCATGAGTAGAATTTAAGCGCCCATCCTCCGGCGCCTTCGCTTGTACTCGGCCAAGCACTCCTTGAAATCCTCGCGGGTGAAGTCAGGCCAGAATTTATCCACGAAGATGATTTCTGCGTAGGCGGACTGGTAGGGCAAAAAGTTGGATAGCCTGCGGTCGCCGCCAGTCCTTATGATGAGATCCACGGGCCTCGAGACCCAGAGGCATCGCTCGAGCAGCCTTTTGGTTATCCTGCCGACTCTGCTCCTGCTCGCCTTCTGGACGCACCTCAACAACTCATCCTGCCCGCCGTACGCGACAAGTATGTTTAAGAAGTGGTTGGCGTGGCCCTTCGTGGCCTTCGCGACCTTGTTTGCCGCCCCCAGGACCGGATCCGGCAGCTTGTAAGTTCGCCCCAATACCCTGATGTTCACCTCATGCCTGTGCACGAACTCGTCCCGGGATAACTTTTCGAAGTATTCAGAAAATATGGCAAAAATTTTTTTCAGTTCCTGCTCGGGGCGCTTGATTAGGTTTTCTGCCGATAGGGCATAGACGCTGATCTCTTCTATTCCTTCGTCGACGCACCACCTCAGGCACTCCTCCATGACCTTAGCTCCGCGCTCATGCCCCTGCCAGGGCTCGAGCCCGTGCGCGCGAGCCCACCTCCGGTTGCCATCTGGGATCAAGCCCAGGTGAATCGGTTGCACTTCATCCGCCGTTTTGAGATAGCATCGTACGTTATTTAACGTTGCCGAGGCCGCCGCGGCTTCATGTCAATTTCCTCCTGCAAGGGCTTTGCTCGAGGGAAGAATCCCTATGGCACAACGGTCAAAGCAAGCGCTTGTGCCTTAATTTTTTCCATGAAGTTTTCTTCGGTCTCCGCCCTTCCGTGATCGAATATGTAGGCGCATGTCCGATCAATAGCCGCTTACCCTGCATGTCTATCTCCACCTCGACCTCATCCCCTGGCCTGAACGGGAACGCAGAGTCCCTGGCCAGCTCGGTCGGGATGTAGATGAAGAACTTATCGTAGGTCCGTCGGCCGGTTTGGGTCGGGCGGTTGATGAGCCTCCCTTTTCCTTTTAGCACCAATTTGGTTCCCTATTGAGTATCACCAAAAACGCCACTTAACCGATTTTTCGCTCACCATTCTGCTGTTTCTATTTGGTAACGCAAAGAGTATATACAGCAATGGAAGAACGGGGGCGGGTGAGGAAAATGCGCGAGCGGAGGCCGGCCGAACGGGTTAAGAATGAGGTGGACAAAAAGTTCCGGAAAATCGGAAAGCTGTCAAAGGCGAAAGGCAGCCTCAAGGAGGGCGGACGAGTGAGGGGCGATATCGAGGCCATGAAGCGACAGATCGAGGCGCTGTCGGAGCATGTCGACAACCTGACCCACAGGGTGATCAAGATAGAGGAGGGCCTGGAGAAATTGGAGGACGAGTTGAGGCGGCTTTCCAAATCGTAACGCACGAGCCAGTGTCATCCCTCGGCCACCCACTTAGGCTTGAGCTTACTCATGAACCCGCGCTTTTTCGCCGATGGATTTCAGCGCCGCCGAAGGCAAAATCGAGGGGCGTATATCAAGCGGGAAGCGGCATGAATGAAGGTGGGCGTAGCCATGGAAATAGTGCTCGTCGGGCGGTCGAACGTGGGCAAGTCCAGCGTGATAAGGCAGCTCACCGGCAAGCGCATTCCGGTCGGCAGGCGCCCGGGCGTCACGCGCAAGTTGCTCCGCTACAGGCACGGCGAACTCGACATCGTCGACATGCCGGGCTTCGGGTACATGGCGGGCGTGAGCAGGGCGAGGCAAGAGGAGATCAAGACAGAGATCGTGCGCTACCTCGAGGCACGCAGGCAGGGCATCCTGTTTGCGATCCAGGTGCTGGACGCCCGCGCGTTCGGCGAGATAGTCGAGCGCTGGGAGCGCCGAGGGCAGGTGCCGATCGACGTCGAGATGTTTCATTTTTTGCAGGAGCTTGAACTGCGCCCGATAGTGGTAGCGAACAAGATCGACCTCATCTATCCTGACGAACGCGACGAGGTGCTCGACGATATCTGCGAGAAGCTCGGCATGCCATTCCCGTGGAGCCAATGGAAAGATATCATAGTCCCATTTTCTGCGAAAACGGGAGAAGGCTTAGAGGGTTTAGTAAAGCTGATTTGCGAGAGATTGATCGCTTGCGGCAAGCCCCACTTTATCAAGTTCTTTAAAATTAGGCGCAAGCTGCATCAGCGATAGATTTTTCCGCTGAAGCGGAAAACCGATGTTTTCTTTAAAGCGCCGAATATCGCATTGGCGCGTGATTAGAAGCTTCCACCGCGCGGTAACGCGTTTTGAGGTTATGTACCTCTTTCTCACCCCTAAATATCGCGCCATCTTCATCGGCCTCTCCCCAATTGCGGTTCTGATCTGAGGTATTCGCCATCTTCTTGATCCTTTGATGTTCGATACGCTTATCGAATAGTTCATCGATGGCTCTTATCAGTTTGTAACTTTCCTTTCGCTTCAAGAACATCCTCTCGCCCTGCGCTCAAGGCTCCCCTCGCCCAGACTTGGCCACGAAAAGCCCGCAGTGGCACCTTCCCATGCTCCTGATCTCCTCCTTGTGGTAAACGCATGGGCAGATGATCCTAGCGTCCTGCTTCTTATCGCCGGTGACAACCCTGCAGGGGCAGTACCTGTAGCCGAACTTCTCCTCGTTCTTTAGCAGCCCCTGTATGACGAAGTCCACGATCTTTTCGTCCGGGTTTATCTCGAACCCCTGCGACTCGGCGTACTTTCTCAACGCGCTCAAGAGCTGCTCCGCGTTCATCCCGCCACCAACTTGATTCGGCGAGCGAACATAAAACCTTTCAAGCCGCGCCCCGAGCATTTTTTAGGCGGGCGACTCTAGAGAGCTGGGGTTTGGGTGTTTGGCTACAAGGGCAAGCTGTTGCGCGTCGATCTAACGGAGGGCTCGCTCGAGGAGCGCCCCACGTCCGAGCAGCTCGCCCGCGCCTTCCTGGGCGGCCGCGGCTTGGGGGCGGCGCTGCTGTACAAGGAGCTGGAGCGAGGCGTCGACCCCCTCTCCCCGAAAAATGTCTTGATATTCATGACCGGCCCGGCAGTCGGCACGCCGCTGCCAGCCTGCCCCCGCTGGGAGGTCGTCACCAAATCTCCGCTCACGAGCATGTATTGCTGCGGCTCGGTCGGCGGGTTCTTCGGCGCGGAGCTGAAGTTCGCTGGCTACGACGGGATAATCGTGCGGGGCAAGGCGGCCAACCCCACCTACTTGGCGATAATCGACGGCAGGGCCGAGCTGCGCGATGCGGGCAAACTCTGGGGGATGAACACCGACGAGGTCGAGGCGGCGCTCCGCAAGGAACTCAAGGACAGCCGCGCGCGCGTCGCAAGCATCGGCCCGGCGGGCGAGAACTTGGTCAAGATCGCGAGCATTCAGGCGGACCTCCGGTCGGCGGGACGCGGAGGCCCTGGCGCGGTGATGGGGTCGAAGCTGCTCAAGGCGATCGCCGTCAGGGGGCATGAAAGGATAGAGGTGGCCGACGAGGACGGACTGATGGCGCTCACCCGCGAGCTTGTTTCGAGCATGAAGGAGAGCCGGGCGGTTCAGAACTTCTCCAGGTGGGGAACGCCGCAGTTCGTCGACCCGGTCAACGAGGGAGGCCTCTGGCCGACCAGGAACTTTCGGGAGGGCTCCTTCGAGGGGGCGAGGCGCTTGAACGCCGAGAGCATGCGCGAGCGCCTGGTGAAGCGCGACACCGCCTGCTATGCGTGCCCCATAGCGTGCGGCAAGCTGAGCGTGGTCGGCGATGGCCCATACGCGGGCGTCGTGGTCGAGGGCCCGGATTACGAGACGCTCTGGGCCTTCGGCGCGCAGTGCGGCGTGGATCGCCTCGATGCGATCGCCGCGGCGAACCTGTGGTGCGACCGCTATGGCATCGATACGATTTCCGCGGGCAACGCGATCGGCTTCGCCATGGAGTGCTTCGAGCACGGCCTGCTGACCTCGAGCGACACGGGCGGGCTGGATCTGAAGTTCGGCAATCACGAGGTCTTCGTCGAACTCCTGCGCAGGATCGCGTTTCGGGAGGGCATTGGCGACCTGCTCGCGGAGGGTGTCCGCGCGGCGGCTGAACGGATGGGGAGGGGCGCGGAGAAATTCGCTATGCACGTAAAGGGCCTGGAGCTGCCGGCGTACGACCCGAGGGGCGCGTGGGGCATGGCCTTGGCGTATGCCACGGCATGTCGCGGCGGCTGTCATCTCAAGGCCTGGACCCTCGCGGCGGAGGTGTTCGAGGCGAGGTACGACCGCTTCTCGAGCGAGGGAAAGGCGAAGCTGGTGTTCGACCTCCAGAACATACGCGCCGCGGTGGATTCGATAGGCGTGTGCGTCATAGGCAGCCGCGCGATGGGCGTGCGGGAGATGGCGAGGGTGATGACGGTCACGACCGGCTGGAGCTTTAAAGCCGACGACATAACCAAGGCGGGCGAGCGGATCTACAACCTCGAGCGCCTGCTAGCCGTGCGGGACGGCATCTCGCGCGAGGACGACACCCTGCCGCCGAGGCTGTTGAACGAGACCCTGCCCCATGGCCCGTGCAAGGGCATCGCGCTCCGAGGGGAGGACCTCGATCGCATGCTCGATGAGTACTACGCGCTGCGCGGGTGGGATCGCCGCGGCAGGCCAAAAAAAGATAAGATAGAAGAACTCGGGATAACCAAGTTGCTGGGGTAGTGACATGCGCGACAAGAGGCTCTTCGGCACGAGGGGCATCAGGGGGCCGATAGCCACGAAGGTCACGCCCGAGCTGATGCTGAAGCTTGGGCTGGCCCTGGCGACCCATGTCGGGGAGGGGGAAATAGTGGTGGGGCGCGACACCCGCACATCGGGCGAGATGTTGCAGCACGCGTTCATGGCAGGGGTGCTGGCGGGCGGCTGCGATGTCGTGGACATAGGTCTGGCTCCCTCGCCGTGCGTCGCGTTCACGACCAAGGAGCTAGGCGCCAAGGCTGGGGCGATCATAACCGCCTCGCACAATCCCCCGCCGGACAACGGCGTCGCTTTCTACGGCGCGGACGGCATGGAGTACCTGCCGAGCCAGGAGCTCGACATCGAGGACCTGGTGTTGAACGAGAAGCTCAAGCTCGCCGGCTGGGACTCTCTGGGGAGGGTGCGGAGCTACCCTCGCGCGACCTCGCGCTATATCGAAGCCATCAAGAGGGCGGTCAAGGTCAAGCGCGGCTTCAAGGTCGTCGTCGACTGCGCCAACGGCTCCGGCTCGGTGGTCACGCCCTACCTGCTCCGCGAGCTGGGCTGCAAGGTCATGACGCTCAACTCCCATCCAGATGGCCATTTCCCCGGGCGGGCGGTGGAGCCGCAGCCCTGGAACCTCGGCGACCTGATGAACACGGTGCGCGAGGTCGGAGCCGATGCCGGCTTTGCGCACGACGGCGACGCGGACCGCTTCGCGGCCGTCGATGAAAACGGCAAGTTCATAAAGCACGATGCCCTCATCGCGTTGTTCGCGAGGCTGGCGGTCGGGGCCGAGAAGGGGGGAAAGGTGGTCACGAGCATCAACACCTCCGTCGCGATAGAGGAGGTCGTCGCGGAGGCGGGCGGCCGCACGATCCGAACCGCGCTCGGCGACATACACGCGGCGATGCTCGAGCACGGCGCGATATTTGCGGGGGAGCCGGGCAAGATCATCTTCCCGGAGTTCGGCAGGTGGATAGACGGCGTGTACGGCGTCGCGAAGATGTTGGAGCTGATGTCGCTGGAGGGGAAGCCGCTCTCGAGGATCGTCGCGAGCGTGCCGGACTACCCCATGTACCACGAGGACTTTTCATGCCCCGACGAGCGCAAGGCCGGCTTCATGGAGAACATCCGCAAGTACATGCTCGAGGAGGTGGACGGGATACGCGATATCCTGGACATCGATGGCCTGCGCGTCAACCGCAAGGATGGAAGCTGGTTGCTCATCCGGGTGTCGGGGACCGAGCCAAAGGCCAGGATGGTACTCGAGGGCAGGACGCGGGCCGGGGCCGAGAGGCTCAGGGATATCGGCCTCAGGGGCATCAAAAAGTTCTTGAAGCAATGATTTTCCGGCTGATTTTTGATGAGGTGCACGTATTTCAACTGGCGCTGATGTCACAGCTGTGACATCGTCGACGTTAAGGTACGCAGCCCAGTTTTCGATTCGGTACTGTCAAAGGTTGACGTGCCCCCTCCGCTCCGGCAACCGCCCCCATGGATTTCATGTCAAGCCCGAGATCACCTGAGTGCGCGTCCCTAAAAATTTAAGTGAAAGCCCAAACCCAAACCCCTTGGGGTGGTAGGGTATCCCATGAATGATAAAATGATAAAATGATAAAACTAACTCTTATGGCCGTACTTCTTCAACAATACTGCAATAGACCCCACGATCAATATCACAATCATCCGGACGCCAAATTCCTCGGGTGTCAAGATTTTCCCTACTTTTATTGAAGTTCACTATAACCAAGGCGCAACTTACTTCTTTATCTTTTTCCCGCAACTCGGGCAGAACGCCGCACCCGGAACGAGTTGAACGCCGCAGAACGGACAGTAACCCTTCCCTGTCTGTACACATAAATTAATAATCGATAGAACCTCGTTGTTATTGGGAGAAATGCAAATGGAGCGCGAGGCCAAACTTCAAGACGATCTTAAAAACCTAATCGAAACGGTGACAAAAGAGCGCAGGTTTCACGGGGTTGAGATAACCCACGTTGAGTGGAATTACCCCGTAGATGGCAGGGAGGCGGACCTCGTGATCTTCATGCGGGGCGAAATTCCCTTCATGTTTATCGAAACCAAGCGAAAAGTTGGCAGGGGCGCCCTATTTGATCCCTTGGATGCTTCGGTTGTCGGCCAGGTGATGAGTTACGCCGCGCTCTGGAAACGTTCACATCCGGAGCACGAAATCCCGTTTGTCGCCACGGCAAATCCTGAATCCATCGCGATTTTCAAAGTCCCCAAAAATATCGAGGAGTACATCGACCGAACCGCCTTGATGAAAAGGGACTACAGGGGCGCCATCAAGCGGAAGTACCTTTCCATAATCGAGAACCAGATGGTGGGCAAACTCCAGAGACTTTCGTTAACAAGGGAATTTATCGACTATTTGCTCGACAGGCTTGCCGAAGAATACGCCGGGAAAAGGATAACCAAGCCCGAGCCAAGCGAGGCCATGATAGAGAGGTTCAGGGGATTTGTCAAAACCGTGGCTGATAAGTGCCTACCCCTTCTGGAATCGAAGTTAAAAGAAGATGGAATTTTCAGGGGAGAGATAGAAAAACTTGGATACAAGGCGGAGCCCGATGTCCTACCTCAAACCGCGAGAAATCTGGCGCGTATGATGGCATACGTGCTCATGAACAAACTCATTTTTCGTAAAGTGCTGGAAAAAGTTACAGGTTGCCTCCGATGGTTTTGCTCGATTCGTCCTCGCTGGTTAGGTTCAGGGAGGATTTGAAGCGTAATTTCGACGGGGCCGTTGAGGTAACCCAAGATTTCGAGCCCATCTTCCGTACTGGAGTGTACGATCAAATTCCAATCCCAGATGATCCGGGGCTGATGGAGTACATCAACGACTTCATCTATGACCTCGAAAGCGTCGATGTTGTCAAAATCGGGGACCAGATAGGGTACATGTACGAGGTGCTCATCCCGCCCGAGGAGAGGCACCAACTCGGTCAGTTCTATACGCCGCCGTGGGTTTGCGAACTCATAACTCGCTGGTGTATCAGAAGCCCGGAGGATGTGGTTTTGGACCCGGGCGTCGGCAGCGGGGGCTTTCTCCTGCAGGCTTACAAAAGGCTTCAGGAGAAGAAGATCGGCCCCAGCGTGATTTCGGTTGTGCGTTCAGAAATTCATGAGAGGATTTTGAGCCAACTTTACGCTCTGGACCTAAACCCGTTCCCGTCCCATCTTTCTGCCATGGGGGTCTCTATCAAGAACATCAAGGTCCCATCCACGAAATTGAACGTGCTGGTGTCAGACTTCTTCGCACTGCAACCAGGACAAAAAGTTTTGAGCCCACAAGGTGAAGACGATTGTTCGGGAGGAAGAGCGCGAGATCGTTATGCCGAAATTCGATGTTGTGGTCGGGAATCCACCGTACACGAGGTGGACCGAGATCCACGATGAGACGCAGGGGTTGATCAGAAAACGCCTAGGAAATCTAATGAGGAGGTACGGATTAACCCCACAAGTTTCTCGCGGGGTAGAGCCCGGCATCTACACCTACTGGATAATGCACGCCACCGACTTCCTGAAAGAGGACGGAAGGCTGGGGATGATAATCTCGAACACATGGCTCCAGACGGACTATGGGATCGGTTTTGGGAGCTTTCTTCTGGACAACTTCAGGATAAAGGCGATAATAGACACGGCTCTCAAACTTTTCAAGGATGCCCTGGTGACAACGTGTATAGTGCTCGCTGAAAGGGAGTCAGACGAGGCAAAGAGATTGGAGAATGAAGTTGTTTTTATCCACATCCCGGGCGAGGTCAAAAGCGCGGATGTGGGCAGGCTTTTGAGAGCCGTTGAAACTGGAAGTTCAGATGATTATACCGTAACGGTGGTGAAACAGAAAGAATTGCCTAGGGACCGAAAATGGATAGACATTTTCTTCAAGACCGTGGATATTTCAAAACACCCACTTATGACAAAACTCGGCGAACTTTTCGAGCCGCTGAGAGGAAACACAGTTTGGGCTGAATGGTCTATCTCTCACGGGAGAAGACCAGACCCCGGTAGTAGCGACTTCACTTATTTGTCGCCATCAAAAATTAAAGAGTTTAACCTCGATAAGTGGGCTTACCCAAATGTCCCGTTAAAGGATGCCTTGGTTTACCCTGCCATAACCAGCGCTAGGCAGACGAACTACTTTACATTCACCGAGGAGGACTGGGAGGAGATGCGCGGATCCGACGATAGGTGTTACATGTTCGTGTGCCATGTGCCTAGGAAAAAGCTCCCCAAGGAGATGGCGGACTACGTCAAGTGGGGCGAGACCGAGTGCATGACGAGAATAAGGGGAACTAGGAAAGGTGGGAGGCTGGCAAGCGAGACAGAGGCGGCAAAAACTAGGGCAAATGAGCCAAAGCGATTTCACGGCTGGTACGATTTGGGCGGAGTAATCCCAGCACCCATATTCGCCATCCGCCAAGCATGGTATAAGACTAGGTTTACGTGGTGCAGGTTTCCAGTAACTATGTATGACGCACTAATAGCCCTTGCACCCAAAAAGAGTGTTTCTCTCGATGAGGCCCAGACTAAGGCACTTCTAGCTTATCTCAATTCAAGCTTTGCACAGGCTTACATCGAAACTGATGGCAGGAAAAGTCCTGGGGGGATAATAGGCTTCGAGGTGAACATAGCCAGAGAGATGCCCGTTCTAGATGTAAGGAAATTGAACAATAAACAACTGAACTCGCTGGCCAAGCTTTTCGACAAGCTGGAGCACGAGGCGAGGAAAATCGGTGGCGCTTCTCGCAGAGAGGAGATCGAGAAGCTTAAGCCAAAGATATACGAGATCGACCGCGCCGTGGCCTCGCTCTTGAGCATCAAGGATGAAGATGTCAAAAATGTGCAGGCCCAGGTAGATTTGATGGTAGAGAGGAGGGTCAGTGTGGCGAAGAAGGCCCGCTAACACAATATGTATGTATATATACCCTTATCCTATGCTAGCTTTGTCAGTAAAGACGCTACATAAGCAAATAGCCCATTCTGGTTTGGGTTTGGGCCTAAAAATTTAAGGCACCGACCAAGTTCCAACTTTGCCGCATATGGATAAGTTCGTCGCGATGCATATACGTCGCACCGCGTCCTTGGATGGATTCCTCCATGAAGCCGTTATATTTTTATTGGACAATCAACAGTTATTGGGCGATCGAATGGAAGTGGGAATCGTCTCCTACGGACATACAAAATTTGGCGTGTTGGAGGAGGATACCCCGGATCTCATCAAGAAGGCCATAGAAGGTTGTTTGAATAACGTTGAGAAGGGCATTTCTCCCAAAGAGATAGAATGCATTATCGTGAGCTGCGTCGACAACGCCTTTTCCGAGCAGCATCAAACTGGGACGTTGGCGTGGGAATACTTGGGAAACCCAGACGCTTACGGCTTCAAGGTTGAATCGGCCTGCGTGAGCGGGAGCATGGCAATATATCAAGGCAGGAAGATGATCGAGGCGGGGATGGCGAAGAACGTTCTCATCGTCGGTTTTGAAAAGATGAACAAGTTTCCCACAGATAAGGTCACGGAGATTTTGACCCACGGATCCTCCCCCGAGGAGAGGAGGTACGGCATAACCCAGCCCGGTGCTTACGCCTTGCTGATAAGGCTGTACGCCCAGAAGTATGATGTCACTGAGAGGGACTGGGCGGAGATATCGGTGAAGAACCACAAAAACGCGCTCAGAAACCCGTGGGCCCACCTCCAAAAGGACATCACGGTCGAGCAGGTGATGAACTCGAGGATGATAGCCGATCCGATCAGGTTGTTCCATTGCTCCACGATCAGCGACGGTGCGGCCTCCATTTTGCTGAGCGCGGATCCGAGGAAGTACACCGACACGCCTGTCTTTATCAAGGGGATGGGCGTGGCCCACGATTACATGTCGGTGATCGATAGGGAGGACCCGACGGTGTTGCTCTGCTCGAAAAGGGCCGCTGATCAGGCCTACAAAGAAGCGGGAAAGACCCCAAAGGACATAAGCCTCGCGGAGGTCCACGACGCCTTTACTCCTGTCGAGCCCATGTGTTATGAAGCCGTAGGTTTTGCCGAGAAGGGTGAAGGCTCCAAGTTGGTCAGGGAGGGGGTGGTCATGTTCGACGGATCCCTCCCGGTGAACGTGAGCGGTGGACTCAAGGCCAAAGGACACCCCGTGGGCGCCACACATGTGGGAACCATGGTGGAGATGTTCCTGCAACTCAGGGGAGAGGCCGATAAGAGGCAGGTTCCGGATGCAGAAACCGCCCTGATCGAGGGACACGGCGGAACCGGCTCCGTCGCGGTGGTCTCGATATTGGGGAGATGAAAATGAAGGCAAAATTGATTAGTTACACGGATGTGGCCGTTCCCACGCCACCTTATAGGACATCAACGAAGTCCGGGATTGTCGAGGACGAGGAAGGAAAGCGTTTGTTGGTCAGAATAGAGGATGAGTACTATCCTATTTTGAAGATAGGGATGGAGGGCGAAGTCGAGGAGAGGAGGACCGACTTCGGGACCTTCAACTTCTTCATTCCGGCAGTCAAGAAGGAAGAAAAGAGAAAGGTTGCCATCGTCACTGGAGCCAGCAGGGGGATAGGAAAGGCGATCGCTTTTGAACTCGCCCGAAGCGGATTTGATGTCGTGATAAGCGATATCGAAAAAGCGGATGAGTGCGAAGAAAACATGAAAAGGATAAAAGAACTGGGCAGGGAATCGATTTTCGTTAAAGCCGATGTTTCGGATTTCAATCAGGTCGAGAATATGGTAAAGGAAACGGTCGAGAAATTCGGGCGCGTCGACGTTCTGATAAATAACGCCGGGCTAAATATCGACAAGCTGGTCACCACCATGACCCTTGAGCAATGGCAAAAAGTCATCGACGTGGACTTAAACGGAGTTTTCAATTGCACGAAGGCCATTCTTCCCTACATGATCCAGCAAGGCGGGGGCAGGATAGTGAACGTTAGCTCCATGAGCGCCCTCGATGGGGCAGTGGGGCAGGCGAATTACGCGGCCGCAAAGGGAGGGATTATCTCGTTTACGAAGGTGATAGCGAAGGAGTACGCGCAGTACAACATACTCTGCAACGCGATAGCACCAGGATTCATAAGGACCAGAATGACCGATGCAATGCCGCCCGGTTTGTTCCGGGATAGATTGGCGCGAAATCCTCTCGGGAGGAGGGGAGAACCGGAGGAAGTCGCGAAGCTGGTAAGGTTTCTTGTCACCGAAGGGGATTACATAACCGGCCAAGTGATAGGCATAAACGCCGGGGAATATGTTTGAACGGCAAAAGGTGAAGGCCGGGGTCGAAGATGAAGGTAGTTGCGAGCGAGGAAGCTGTAGGTCGCATAAAAAATGGGGATACGGTCGCAACTGGCGGTTTCACAACGACCAACCTTCCGTGGGAACTCTTCCACGCGTTGAGGAACAGATTTCTCAAAACGGGCAAACCGAGAGACCTAACGATCATACAGCCCGCGGGCCAATCTGGAGGTAAAGGAGTCGGATTCGATCTCTTGGGCATCGAAGGCCTTATTAAAAAAATGATATTCACCCACTCCGGAAAGGCTCCGATGACAAGCGATTTGATAATGAACAACAAGATCATCGCTTATTGTCTCCCGCAGGGTGTAATCTCTCAAATGTTCAGGGACATTGCCGCAAAAAAACCATATTTGATAACGCACACGGGCTTGTACACATTCGTGGATCCTCGGGTCGATGGGGGCAAGGTAAACGATATCACAAAGAAAGAGGAAGACATAGTCAAACTGGTTGAGGTAGACGGCAGGGAATATTTGCTTTATAAAACTTTCCCGGTAGATTTCGCCCTAATTCGGGGGACGACTTCGGACGAAAAGGGCAACATTTCAATGGAAAAGGAAGGAGTAACCCTCGAAAACCTATCCATAGCTCAAGCGACGAAAAATTCCGGGGGAACCGTGGCCGTTCAGGTGGAGAAGGTCATCGAAGGACTCTTGCCGGGCAGGACGGTCAAGGTCCCCGGGATTCTTGTGGATTATGTTGTGATAGCCTCGAAACCCGAGTACGGCTGGCAGACCGTTCGCATATCACACGATCCAGCCATCAGCGGTGAAACGAGAATTCCCCCATCCGCGGTTGAACCTAGGCCGCTCGACGAGAGAAAGGTCATCGGTAGGAGGGCGGCCATGGAAATAAGACCCGGCGATGTCATAAACCTCGGCATCGGGATGGCCACGGAGGTCGCCAATGTCGCAATGGAGGAAAACGTCTACGAAGAATTCACGCTGACTGTCGAGTCGGGCGTAACGGGCGGTGTCCCCCTCTCCGCCCTAGATTTCGGGCTCGGGGTGAACTACGAGGCCCTCATCGATCAACCCTATCAATTCGATTTCTATCAGGGTGGAGGATTGGATTTGGGCTTCCTGGGAATGGCCCAAGCCGACGAAAAGGGAAACACAAACGTGAGCAAATTCGGTGGAAGGTTTGCAGGTTGCGGCGGTTTTATCGATATCGCCCAGAACGCCAAGAAAGTCGTCTTTTGCGGGACCTTGACCACGAAGGGCCTTCAGGTGGAAGTCGGAGATGGGAGATTGAAAATTTTGCAGGAGGGATCGGTCAAGAAATTCGTAAAAAATGTGGAGCACATTACATTTAGCGGCGAGTACGCGAGAAAGCTCGGACAAGAAGTTTTGTACGTCACCGAAAGGGCCGTTTTCAGGCTCGGTAGGGATGGCATGATGTTGGAGGAAATCGCGCCCGGAGTCGATCTAAAGAAGGACGTCCTTGACAAGATGGAATTTTCTCCAATCGTCTCGGATGAACTTAGGACTATGGACGAAAAAATATTCAAAAAGGAGAAAATAGGAATTCTACTGACCTAGGGAAGACATCTCGTTTTTCATTTCGCCGGCCTCGCTTCCTATTTAACCTGATTTAAAACATTACAAAAGTGTGATCTGGTGTTAGTCAAAAATGAAAGGCAATTACTTGAAAGAGCCAAGACCCCGGAGCTTCGGAAAGCGAGGGGCATTCTCATTGAGATAGTGAATAGGGCAATTTCCTCTGCTGACCCGTCTTCTGCGATGCGCCGTCGGTTGAGGTTGGTTGAGGGACGCTTGAGGGTCGGGGCTCACGAGTTTGACCTCTCGGAGGTTGGAAAGATCATCGTGGTGGGTGGCGGAAAGGCGAGCGGGAACATGGCCGAGGTGCTAGAGGAAATACTCGGAGATAGGATAACGGGAGGCGTGGTCAACGTCCCGGAGGGCGCGGCGTCGAGATGCGAAACGCGAAAGATCAAGCTCGTCGAAGCTGGCCACCCCCTCCCAACCGAGGCGGGAGTAGGGGGCGCCGAAGAGATGATAGATCTAGTTAGCGACCTCGAGCCACAGGACCTCGTTATATGTCTCCTGAGTGGGGGTGGCTCGGCCCTCGTCACCCTCCCCGCGGAAGGGATTTCTCTGGATGAGCTGCGGGAGACGACCCAACTGCTCCTCAAAAGCGGGGCGACTATTCAAGAGGTGAACGCCGTCAGGAAACACCTCTCTAGGATAAAAGGTGGCCAGCTGGCCAAAGCGGCCTATCCCGCGAAGGTCATCACCTTGCTCATTTCGGATGTGGTTGGCGACAGACTGGACACAATCGCGAGCGGCCCGACCTATCCCGATTCGACAACATATTCGGACGCGTTGGCGGTGATTGAAAGATATGAGATACTCAAAAAGGTGCCTGTGAGCATTTTAAGGCACCTGAGATTGGGGGCAGAAGGGAAGGTACCCGAGACCCCAAAACCTGGTGAGAAATATTTTCTGAACACGCTCCACGAGGTCATAGCGAGCAACGCGGATGCGGTCGGGGCGGCTGCGGAAGTCGGGAGATCGCACGGCTTCAACGTCTCGGTGCTCACGGCGACCATGCACGGCGAGGCGCGTGAGGTCGGAGCGCATCTCGCAGCCGTCGCGAAAGATGTGATGGAGACAGGCAAACCCGTATCAAGGCCCGCGCTTCTGATCTCTGGAGGGGAGACGACGGTGACGGTAAAGGGCGAGGGTACGGGTGGGCGAAATCAGGAGCTCGCGCTCAGCGCCGCTATAGGGATATCGGGCTTGAGGAACGTGGCCGTGGCTTCATTCAGCACCGATGGAATAGACGGCCCGACTGATGCTGCTGGAGCTGTCGTGGATGGATTCACCATCGAAAGGGCAAGGCATCTCATGCTTGATCCCGTGGCTTATCTCGAGCGGAATGACTCCTACAGCTTCTTCAAGGGGCTTGAGGACCTCTTGGTAACTGGGCCCACAGGGACGAATGTTATGGATGTAACGTGCTTGATCCTGATCTGATGCTCCGAGGCTGAAGGTACGTATTAACTTGGTCCATTCAACTTATGTCAACTTTTTCAGCTTTGGTGGATAGCGTTTGAGTCGTCCCGGAGTATTTTCATCCATTTTATCGATTTTATCGGGCTAACCAGAGTAGCGCGCCGGGTTCGTCAATACCCCCGTTGACGAGCAGCCACGAGACAGTGTTGGAGATTTAAGAAATACGTAAAACACTCTGATAAAAACGGTGATTAGGGAGGGAACAGTGAAACTGGCGCAGTGTTCGAGAGGGGAGAAAAATTAGTAACTCCTTCTACTTCGGCCCCTATATCCTCCCTTGAATCCGCCGCCGTACCTCGGCCTGAACCCCCCGCGCTGCTGCTCCGCGGCGCTGACATCGACTTCCGTGTTGACATTTGGTATATCCTTGTCGGATTTTGTCATCTTGCCGTATTTCCCGACGTTGAGGTGCATGTGGCCCCGCACGAGCGAGACGTATCCATTCTCTATGGACAGGACATCTCCCTCGTTGACCGACCCGATTTGGTCCTGCCACAGGGAGAGTATAATCGTCCCGGTTTCGTCGCCCACCCTGGCCTCCGCCACCTTCCTTGCTTCTCCGCCGAATCTGCTGGGGATCTCTTTTGGCTCCCCGACACCCGTGACCTTCACCAAGACGTTTACTTTATCCGATGCTGGCGTCAGATCTTTTACCTTTGTTACTCCAACTGGGCTCCCTTCCATTTTCCTTTCCATTCTATCCCTTTCTCCCTTGTGCGTGCTACTATAAAAATTGGTTGTGCATGAAACTTTCTAGCAAATGTCGTGAATTGAATTGTTGAAAATCGTGGAGTTAGGGGGAAAGTTTATTTTTTATATACGAGTTCGTATTTTACGCCGACGCCCATCGCTCCTATTAATTACGTTTACGTCGCTTTCTTTGGCTGGATGAGGAAGATGACTATCGGTTGAGAAACCACTATTTTGTGAGTGGTGCCCCGGGCGAGATGCACACTATAGTTTACATCCATCGCCCGGGCGGGATTTTTGCTTCTTCCATACAATTTTCAGGCAAAAATTGGGCAATAATCGAGCAGCTCAAAAGCAATTTTCAGGTAAAGAGAAATCGAGATTATCGGCCGTTTAGAGATTCTTGAAACTTTGATGTCGAGCCGGTCGCATGCGAGAGTGGCTTAAATCCCCTCGCAGTTTTACCGGTCGATTTCTATAGCTTATCGATGGTTGCAGCACTTTCTCAAACTTTTGCAAGATCTCCTCATCAAATGAAGCCAGCATACATTTCTTTTCAGATGCGAGCTGGACAATAACGGCATCGGCCCCCCGCAATCCGTACTTGATGGCAATCAACTGCGCCTCATCGGCCCTCTTTTTGTCAAGTTCCTCGATAGTGATGAATCCACCCTTTGCCCAACTGGTGAATCTCTTCCTTATCCGTTTAGCGTACTTGGGCCCCACGACCCTACCCATGGCCCCGACGACTTCAACCAGTGCCAGACAACTCACAAAGGCGCGGTACTTGGTCCCGATTTGTTCGATAACCGCATGCGCCTGCCCGTGAAATGGGTCACCAACTTTGAACGCAGCGATGAATACGGAGGAGTCTACAACGAGTTCATCCATGTTTTCCGCGCTCGCGTCTGACGATTTCAACCGCGGTCATCCCCCTGGGCCACTTGCCTCTTAGCTCTCGTGCTATTTCCTTTACATCCTCCGCCATCGGCCTCTGTACAGTCAGAAGAATGCCTTTTTGGCTTTCTTTTAACAACAACTTGGTCCCCTTCTCAATCCGATACTTTCTCCTCAAAGCTTTGGGGATTACTACCTGCCCTTTGGAGCTGATGCTTACGGTTTTTTCTTCTACCATACATCTCCCCACTTTTAATAGGTAAGACGAAAATTTAAATCTTACTAGAACTTACTTCTTACTTCTAAAAGTGCAAACATCAAGCAGTAATTAGACGGCTCCTTCGCCAAAAAAAGGGCTCAAATATTTTTCAGTTTATGTTTTTTACTGGCGGGCCGGGCGGGATTCATATGAGTTTTGGGGTCGAGTCTCTCCTCTTCAGGTGTCATTTTTTAGCCCTCGCCTTAAGCGGCACCACGAGAACCTGAACCAAGTCGCCGATTTCTAGCTCCGTTGACTCTCGCTCGGCGTCGGGGATCGTGATCCGGTAGCCCTCAACGATCCTCGCCTTGAACACCGCGTTCTCCCGTGCAACCTCGAGCACGGCCTCCCTCAGATCCCTCCGCAGTTCCTTGACGTTCGGAGCGGCGGCGGCAAGGAGCTTTGCGATGCTTTCCACCATTTATCACCTCTTTTCGGTTTTTTTGGTTTTAAATTGTATTTTAAAGTATATAAAGTTTATTGATGTAAACTTGATAAAACAAAATACGTATTTTGTTTTTCCTCACGCTTAAGAAAATCAATCTTGATTATCGTTTGATGACCAGGAGAAAAGTCGCACGTGGTTGGCGAACTTGGTATCCATGGACGACTGGGATGTTCATCAGGAGGTACTTGCTCGAAAAAGGCGAAGCGTATATCCACGAAACTTGGATGGCTTTCGCGCGAGCGCTAAAGGAGGCAGGGATCGAGTGGTGGGGAACATACACGAGCTTCCGACGGTATTTCTACATGCTCGAGCGCTTAGGGCTAATCTGGTTCGTAAGATCCGAGCCAGGGCTTAAACCCGAACTCCAGCCACGAAGGTACTACGCGGTCGTCCCCGAATTCGCCGATCTGATCGAGGCGTGGGTCAGGCCGCAAGTCGTGCTTTATCCCGAAACCGTTTGGGGGCGAAAGGACTACTCGAAGAAGGTCGAGGAAGCAAGAAAAGAGGGGATAACTATTCGAGAACTAACGCTCCGGGAGAGGCCCGAGCTCGCAGCCCTGAGGGCCAGATTGCGAATTTATTGAAAATATAATGCTGAACTCTTCTCAAAGGCTCAGTGAATGGATTATTAAACCCCCCTTTTTCTCGGTTTTCCTCGGAATCCGTGAGTTAGGATGATTTTTTCCTTTTGAAAAATCTCTGGAAAACGTTCGTCTCACCGGCGAAGCGTACCCTCTTGGAGACTTTTCCCCATCGCAGATACCTCTTCATCAAAGGGAGGATAGCCCAAGCTAAACCCACAGTAGAGTTCGACGCTTGATGCTCAGCTAAGATGGGATCGAGCAAACTCGTATCAGGTCTAGTAGCCGATTTCTTCCGAGTCTGAAGTTTAGCCCCGTCACTTCGGCGGGCGTTCGCTTCGGGCCTTGATGGGTCCTCACGAAGTTGTAGATGAACCTCCTCAAGCTCAGGAAAGCCTCGGCTGAGGCAAAGCTCTTGAAATGCCGCATGATTTTGTAACGCTGTTTGATATCCCCATTGTGACGTTCGACTGGATTGTTGTTGTACTCTAACCCGTATTGCTTACACGCTATGGGTACTCCGAAAACCAGCTTGGCTACGCGATAGAAGTACCGGTTGAAAGCCGTGCGGTACTGCCA
>JASEGJ010000040.1 GCA_030018135.1 Candidatus Hodarchaeaceae archaeon
CAGTGAAATGCTTTCTAAGGGAGTTCAAGAGGTCTATGTTGACGCATTCTGTGGTAGGGTACCTAAGTCAGTATTGGCTAGACATTACACAGATTTCAGTCCAGAGAGACTTAGAGAGATATACGATAAGGCACAAATTACGGTGCTATCTTAACGTAATTGGATAGCACTTTCTTTTTTTTTTTTAAAAATTCAGAATTTCAAAACCAATCAAAACTTACGTGACAAAATCAGAAGCCTTGGACCTGCAGAATCGGGAGCTGAGGAAATTGTATTCACCTTTCAATACTACACTAGTCCGATTCAAACTGCGCTCCAGAAGAATGGTCGGCCTCATATTCACACTTTCAATACTACACTAGTCCGATTCAAACTTGGGTCGAGGTGCCGTCTTTCTGAAATGAATAACTCAACATGAAAAGTGGGGATAACCTCATTTAGATACATTTCTTTAAGAGGCTCATCGAGAAGATAAAAGAGATACTCGAAAGGACGCACCTTTTGTAAATCCAATCTTCCCACTTTGGCCAAACTCGCTATATTGATATGATAAAAATCAGGGATGTATTCTTTAAACGATTCTTTAAAGAATTTTGCCTCTTCAGGCTCTTCGGGGATATACAAACCATAGAATTTGTATCCACACATCTTCCCGCCGCTGAACT
>JASEGJ010000041.1 GCA_030018135.1 Candidatus Hodarchaeaceae archaeon
TCGCGCGTCTTGTCATTCCGGCCTCAGCCTCCTCGAGTTTTTATGGCGTTTTGGCATAAAAGGGTTGTTGTGGAAGCAGGGGTTATCTGCAAAAACGATATGGCTGGTGCTATCAGCGAGATTGATATCAAGGTCGACAGCAAAGCGCTGCTGAATCTCTCGGTCCTCACTTATTGCCTCCTTTTTTGAGGTGCTCAAACCTCATGAAAGGAGTATAACTTTGTTATATTAAAAGTTATCGGCCCCGGCCCCAAGCCACCTCCCTGAGGACGCGGCGCCTGGCGACCTTTCCCCCGCGCAGGAAGAGCCTCGGCCTCCTCTCCCTGCCCCTGAAGAATCTCACCGTGAGCGCGGCGGCGACCACCAAGGCGGCCGAGATGGCCAGCGGAACCACGGGCAGCGGGGTGGGCAAGGGCACCCTCGGCCCGAGGGCGATCGCCCTGCAGGTCTCCATGCTGCTCACCGCTGGGTCGGTGGTGGAGGTCGCCTTCACGTAGACGGTCATCGATGTGCCCTCGCTCACATCCGTCGGGATGGTGACGCTTACTCTAGCTTCTCCCGAGGCACCGGCGGCGAGGGAGATCGAAGCGGGCTCGATGTACGTCGTCCAACCGACCGCGCTGGTCGCGCTCAGGGCGTACGTGTCGTCGACC
>JASEGJ010000042.1 GCA_030018135.1 Candidatus Hodarchaeaceae archaeon
TGGTTTCACATCACAATTATTATTTATTCTTATAAATATTTTGTCTTCTTGGGTCTTGTTGCACTAATCTGTAAATATCCGCCGGTCAAAGACCGGCGGCATTTGACAACCGCCCGCTAGTCCAGAAAGTCCGCAAGGCTCCTATGGCAAATTCTCCGTAGCCGCTTGAGTCTAGATCTCTCTTACTTGTTATATCACCTCTTTGTTTTTTTAATTTGGGGCGAACGGCAAACTCCTATACGCGGTCTTGCCGCACCTTGGTTATTTCGCCTAGGGGATCGCCTCAATCTGCAGAACGCGGTCGTGCCGCAAGCTACGCGCCGAGGTTTTCCCCCCGCCCCGTCAGCGGAATTTTCCAATTTTAACACCTTCAGGATGATACGGCTCCCTTCGTTTTAGCATCCAATACATAACCTTCAACATTTTTCTGGCGGTCGCTGTTGTCGCAACTTTCTTACCCTTTTCTTTCGCGATCCGCTTCCAGAATTCGGTGAGTTTCGTGTTGAACTTCAGGTGGTGCCAAACACATAAGTCGAGCACCCATCGAAGTAGTTTGCGCCCCTGCTTGGTTATCCGCCCTCGTTGCACAA
>JASEGJ010000043.1 GCA_030018135.1 Candidatus Hodarchaeaceae archaeon
TCTCTGATCCGGTCCGAAGCCCGCTCGACTCCCTCTTTGCCACTCACCCGCCGCTAGAGAAGCGAATCGAAGTGCTCAGAGCGATGTAAACGCTCCTCAAACGGGCCATGGGCGATTATAGACCCCGCCGCGGGAAAACCCCGCTTTTCAAAGCGGGGATGAAAGCGGCGAATACTTTCGGCGGGGGGTGTCCGAAAATCGCTTGAAGCACAGAAACAGATGGTTGGATGGAGGCGTTGAAATGCTCACTCAGAAGACCCTCAAGCTGCCCGTCGGCGAGCTCACGAAGGTAAAACTTGACGTGCTCGATCGTCTGACCGCGCGGTTGACATTCGCGACTGAACTCTGGCTCGAGGTCATCAGGCGGGAGCGCACGACTTCGAGGACGAGGATCGAGCGGCACCGGAAAGGTATTCAGGCACGGGCGGGTCTGAACGCGGCCTTCGCCCAAGCCACCCGCGACCGGGCGCTGTGGATGTGGCGCTCGTACCGCGCGCTGCATCGGGAGTGGAGCTGGTGCGTCCGAAAATTGGAG
>JASEGJ010000044.1 GCA_030018135.1 Candidatus Hodarchaeaceae archaeon
GGTATAAGCCTGTCCCTTGTATCAATAGGCACGGGCGGGGCTGGTCCTCTGCTGCATCCTTGGTGTAGAACCATCCAGCTATGTCCTTATCCTCATTTTCGGACTTCAAGCCGATGCTCACTATCTTATCGCCAGCGAACTCGCTATTTACATACGAGGTGACATCCAGCGACCAAACGTAATCTCTGCCAACCTCCGTGTGAGGCCTCCACACCCAGCGAGTTATTTCGGACACCAACCCTGGCCTGTTGTTCCAAGTTAGCGTCTCCTCCTCCCAGCTATCATCGTTGACCTTCCAAACGCTGACCGTCATGTTCTCCGGCGTGTAGTCGGGCCTCGAAGGCCCATACCTGCCAGCGAGCCTCATGGTTGCGCTTTCGATTATCGCACCATCCGGGATTTCGCTCAGGTCGAACTTGAGGTACGCCCATTCCCTTCCATAGGTGGGATGCCGACCGACGTACATATTGTACCTTTTACCACCGTCCGAGACGGTGTCCGGGAAG
>JASEGJ010000045.1 GCA_030018135.1 Candidatus Hodarchaeaceae archaeon
AACGGCGCAACTTGGCCGAGGACTTCAGGCGGAAGCTGGCGCGCGAGTTCGTGGCCAGCCTGAAGCGAAGCGATGTCGTGGCAATCGGCATCCCCGAGCGAATTCGATACGAGCTCGGCTGGAAAGGCAGCGGGAGCCGAGTGCAGCGGAAGCGGCTGAATCGGTGGTCTTTCAAGCGCCAAGCATGGTGGATTCGTGTGAAGGCGCTCGAGCGGGGTATAGTCGCGGTGGAGCTGAACGAGCGAGGCACCACACACAGCTGCTACCTCGATGGGTCGAAGATGGTGGAGATCGAGAACCGGATGCTGCGATGCACCAGCTGCGGCCTGGAGATAGATCGGGACGAGCACGGGGCGATCAACATCGCCCTGCGTGCGCTGAATCGAGGGGCCCTTCAGGGGCTGGGGGCGGCAGTGAACCCGCCCGAACTGCGGATGAGCTGGCCTGAAAAGCTAGCGAGCGCAGAAGCCCCGCACTTCAGTGCGGGGTAGTTCACTCGCCC
>JASEGJ010000004.1 GCA_030018135.1 Candidatus Hodarchaeaceae archaeon
TTTCTGGGACTCCGATGTTTTTAAACTACGGCGTGACTTGTGGGAAATGACTTAATTACGATATCTATGCGGACATCGCGGAAATTGGAAGAAGACTGGGTCGCACTTCGGATGGGGAGATAACCATTTTCGGTTCCACGGGCCTCGCGATTCAGGACATAGCGACCGCTTGGATGGTTTATCAAAAGCTAGGGAAGCGGGTAAGGGTGTCGAGGCGGAGCCGCTGTGAAGCTATCTCTTGGATGCCATGCCTTAACTTACGATCGGAGAAACCTCCCTCTTGAACGTGTCCAAGAACGTGTCGAGGAGTTCAATTGGGACGGTCGCGCCCGCCGCCCCCTCGTGGCCGCCCCCGGAGCCCCCGATGCGTGCCGTGATGTGCCTCAGCAACGCGTTCAGGTCGATCTTCACCCCAACGCGCCGCCGCAAGCTCATATCAACTTCATTTTCGTTTTTACGCGTACAGATGCCTATGTCCGCGCCCGCGACGCCCAATGCATAAAGGGCCGCCTTACCGAGGCTGCCGGAGGGCAGGTCGTAAACTATGGCGATGTTGTCCTCGCGCCGGATGTGCTCCTTGACGTACCGCCAGACCTCCCACTCGCGTTTCGTCGCCCTTATCGCGCGTTCCACGACTTCGGAGATCTCCGAGGGGGGGACGCCGCGCGCCAGCTTAAGCACGACCTCACGCTTGTAGTGGTAGTCGCCGGCCGCTTCGCCGAGCGCTTGGCTCAAAAGGCCAGCTTCCATATATATCGTCCTTCGGTCGTACTTGCTCAATCCGTCGCGCACGAAATCTGTCTCCTCGGCGTAGTCGGCGATGGCGCCCCAGAGCGCGATGCGGTCCAGGTCGGGATCGAGGTCCGACTGAAACAACCTAAAGGTGAGTTCAGAGGTGCTCGCGCCCACGGCGTGCACCAACTGCGTTGCCGGCACGTCCCTCTTAAGGGTTTCCGGTGGTAGGGGGTGGTGGTCGATGTACACCACCTCATCCTTTCTGGCAAGCTCTCGCATCCGCTCGAATATCTGCTCCCTCTGGGTCTCGCTTATGGCGACGTCGAGCACGAGCACCGCGGTTCCGACCTGAATCTCCCCAAGGTCCCGGAGCAGGGTTATGGGCCGAGTGAACCAGACCTCCGCCTCCGGGAACCGCGCCTTTGCCAACGCTGCCGCGCAAATGCCGTCGGTATCGCCGTGCGCCAAAATCTTGACCGCCATCCCGCCACCAGGCGCTACTTTTACCCTATTGCTTTTTAACTTTCGTGCAAGGCGGAGGACAATGTTTTAATCGAATCGCATCAGATTAAAAGACGGGCCCGAGGGCCCGTAAGCGGGAGCAGATCTCGCCGGGAGGCTCAGCTAGGTTAGAGCGCCCGACGGCCAAGGGCTGGGCGAAGCTCATAACCGGGCGGTCGAGGGTTCGAATCCCTCCGGGCCCACCTGACTTCAAAGACTTTAGCAACATTTTATTTGCGCCTCCGCGAAGTTACACTCGTGCCCCGGTGGTGTAGACCGGACAATCATGTCGGCCTTATCGGTCGCGGAGTTCCGGGCCGAGGCCAATCGAGCCGGCGACGCGGGTTCGAATCCCGCCCGGGGCACCAACTTCGTCATCGATTCAGTCACCTCCTTTTGTCTGGGCTGGCATGTTTTAAACTGCACCCCTCGAGAAGCAAACTTAAAATGGGGCAATGACACTAGCTCTTGGGGTAAACCTCGTGGTCGAATGTCCCGCCTGCGGCAAGCAACTTTCGCCGCCGACCGTTAAATGTTCGGGCTGCGGCGTCGAACTCCACCGCGCGTGCGCGAGGAGGACGACGGGCAAGTGGTACTGTAAGGACTGCTACAAGAAGGGCAAGCGTGAGGCGAGGTTTGAGCACATGGCGCAGCGTGCATCGATCTTCGGGGCAAAGAAACCCGGCAAGGTCTGGTAGCAACCTCTTTTAGTTTTGTAATCCATACAGATCCCTTGCGGGGGTGCCCGAGCTTGGTCTAAGGGGCAGGGCTTAGAACCCTGTGGCGAAGGCCTTCGAGAGTTCAAATCTCTCCCCCCGCACCATCAAAATCATGCCAAATGAGCAAAATTTAGGCAGTTTTTTGCTAAAAAGTTAAAGTTATTTAAATTCCTGCTTATTATTTGCCAAGTATTCCGAGCAAAATATATCGATTGACCAGATAATCTAGTTGAGGTGGATAGATGGGCGACTCAACTGAAGTTGCTGTGAAAACATACACAACGCCAACGTGCCCGTACTGCGCCATGGCGAAGGATTTTCTGAGACAGCGCAAAATAGCGTTCGAGGAGATAAATGTGGCGGGCGACCGAGAGAGGGCAATTGAAATGATAAACAAGTCCGGGCAAATGGGCGTCCCAGTTCTGGACATCGGTGGAACGGTGATAGTTGGATTCAATAAGGAGGCGATCAAAAAAAGCGCTGAAGATAGAGGGGTAGGATGTACGACCTAATAATCGTCGGCGCTGGACCCCGCGGGGATAACTGCGGCGATATACGCGGCAAGAAAAAGGCTGAATCTCTTGGTCGTCACAAAAGACATAGGAGGGCAAGCGGCGCTCAGCGCCGATGTTGAGAATCACACGGGCTACCAGTACATCACTGGACTTGAGTTGGCGAAGAAGTTCGAGGAGCACATGAAAGAATTTGGAATGGAGGTGAAGGAGGGCGAAGAAGTCATCGAGGTGGAAAAAGCAGGTGACGCGGTCAAGGTCAAGACAGACAAGGGCACTTACGAATCCAAGACATTGATAATTGCATCAGGCGCCAGGCCGCGGACGTTAAACGTGCCCGGCGAAGGGAAGTTCAAAAATAGGGGCGTTACTTACTGTGCGACGTGCGATGCGCCCTTGTTCGCGGACGTGGATGTGGCGGTCATCGAGGGCGGAAATTCAGCCCTAGACGCGACCTTGCAGCTGATGAGGATCGCGAACAAAATTTACCTGATCAACATAAACCGAGGCTCGGCGGCGATGAGGTGATGAGGGAGAAGGTGGAACGCAGCGACAAGGTGACGGTGCTGAACAACACCAAGACGCTTGAGATAGTTGGAGATAAGATGGTATCCGGGCTTAGGGTTGAGAAGGATAAGGAGCAGAAAATTTTGAAGGTGCGCGGCGTTTTCATTGAAATTGGCTACATGCCGAATTCAGATTTCGCAGCGGAGGTGCTGAAGTTGAACGAGCGGGGCGAAATCGTGGTGGACGACCGCAACAGGACGAACGTGCTGGGCATTTTTGCGGCCGGCGACGTCACCGACGTGCCACAAAAGCAGATCATCATAGCTGCCGGTGAGGGCGCGAAAGCAGCACTGAGTGCCTATGAATATTTGGCGAAATCAAAGCAATAAAATGGCCCCGCGAACTAGGTCGCGTTTAAAATTTTACAATCAATTATAAACTGAAAGGCAAGCTTCATAGGCGGCCACGGCATCATTTTGAGCGGTGGACACATGCTGGGGGAAAACTTCGTGCCCATTAGGCCGGGCTTCGGCGGCTTTGACGAGCCATACGAACGAGCTCGGGTAGTATTCATGGGCGTGCCGCTCGACGTGACCTCTTCGTACCGCTCGGGAACGCGCTTCGGGCCAGCTAGGATCCGCGAGGCGTCCATGAACCTCGAGACGTACCTGATGTCGGCTGACCTCGACATCTTCGAGCGGCTCGGCGTTGCTGACGTCGGCGACCTCGTAATCTCATCAACAGATCTGGCGGCGACCGGCGAGTGCATCGAGCGGGCCGTGCAAAAGTTCCGAGACGACGGCAAGGTGCCGGCTTTGCTCGGGGGCGAGCACACCTTGACGTATTTTGCCTCTAGGGCATTAAAGGGCGTATTCATCGTTCAGCTCGACGCCCACCGCGACCTGCGCGATGAGTACATGGGCGATAAGCTCTGCCATGCCACGGTCATGCGCAGGGTGCTGGACGACCTGCCTCCGAAGCGACTTTTACAGGTCGGTGTTAGGTCTTGCTCAAAGGAGGAGGCGGAGTTTGCGCGCTCGGCCGGACTTCGGGCTTATGGGGTTGAGCAGGTGCTGGGCAACTCAGGCAAGGTGGTCGCTGACATCCGTAGAAGGGTAGGAAAGGCGCCCGTTTACCTGACCATCGACTTGGATGTGCTGGACCCAGCCTTCGCCCCCGGCGTCGCGACGCCCGAGCCAGGAGGCCTGTCGACTCTGAACCTGTTTAATCTCGTGCGGGAGCTTGGCAGGTTAAACATCTGCGCATTTGATGTGGTCGAGCTCGCCGCGCCGTACGATAGCGGCATAACGGCATTTGCGGCGGCCGGAATAGTTTATGAGCTGCTGGCGACGATGGCGAGTTCACCGAAGTAATTCCTGTCCCTTCTCCACAACAAGGCGGCACGGCATTGGGAACTTCCCCGTCGCGCGGTTGAGTGCTTCCTTGGTAACTGCCGCAAATTCCTTTTTCACGCGAACCGTCATGAGCCTTTGACCCGCGCTGACCCGCGCAGCCGTGCCAATCGGCCTGCCGAAGGCTAGGCGCATGCCATCCGAGATCCGGTCCGCCCCAGCGCCCACGGCCATCGGGTTCTCGCGCAGCACCTGGTGGGGGTAAACCCGAAGCTTGAGGTGGTAGTTATCCTTGCCGGCTTTTGTCTCGAGCAGGCGGTTGGCGGCAACGCGTGCTGCCTCAAGTGCGTTGTGCCTTATCTGTCCCGCCTCTCTGGCGATCAAAGACATCTCCACAGGAAAATAGCCGCGCGGGTTTCCCATATCGAAAAAGGTAACACGTATCCCCGGCACCCCCTTAACGTACTCCCTGCGCGTGTATGCGGGGCCGCTGAAGTACCTGTATGTGCGAGCGGGTCGGATAGGCATTTAAATCCCATAACATAGATTTAGCAACATACATATAAACACTATAAAATCTCGTCGGGCGAGTGGATGTACGTTGTAATAGTGGGTGGAGGGCAGACGGGCTCAAGGCTCGCCAAGAGGATGGCCGACAGGGGCAATAACATCGTGGTGATCGAAAAGGACGAGAAGCGGGCCCACGAGCTGGCTGCGGAGCTGGACGTGCTCGTGATCCACGGCAGTGGCGCGGACATCGATGTATTGAGAGACGCTGGCGTCGATAAGGCCGATGTTTTGGTGGCGCTCACCCAAGCAGACGAGGTAAATCTAATGGCATGCGAGCTTGCCAAGAAAATGGGCGTGCCGAGGGTGATCGCAAGGGTCAACGATGAAAAGCACGCAAGGATGTTCGAGGAACTCGGCGTCGACATCGCGGTCAGCCTCATCAGCGCGGCCGTGATGTTATTTGAGAAGGCGGTGAGCGGTCCGGGCGTTTATGGCTTGCTCGGCATCGGCGGGGGGAAGGGCGAGGTCGTCGAGGTCACGGTCGGGGCAGATTCAAAGGCGGTCGGGCGCAGGATCAAGGACATAAACGTCCCGAAGGGCTGCACGCTGGCGATGATAACGCGGGGCGACGACCTGATCCCGCCTAGGGGCGAGACGGAGATTTGGGCCGGGGATTTGGTCACCGTGGTTGGAAAGCCCGATGCGGTTTTGAAGGTCACCAAACACCTGCGCGGCGAGTGAAATGCTTTTTGATGGCTTGCCAAGTTTCGGCGAGTTCGCCTTTAGACGCTATGCCAACGGCCACCGCGTCGACGCGGGCCCGCAGAAAATCGAACGCCTCGGCTGGCTTCAGCTCGCCCGCGGCGAGCGGCTTGATCGCGACGACCGGCAGTTTGATCGATGATAAAAGCCGCAAAGTTTCCTCTGGCCTCGGCCCCATCATGTAGCCAAGCTTGTTAACCGGGGCCATGACGAAATCCACATCGACCTCGCACAGTTTTGGGAGGGTTTTCCAGGGTTGATGTGTGGCGACCCCGACTGCGGCACCAGCATCGCGTATTGCTGTAGCACATCGTTCTACCTCGCGCAAGTCGTGGTCGATGACTCCGGCGTGTAGTGCTATGCCCGCGGCGTTGAGGGCCACCATGTTTTTGAACTCGTCCATCAGCTCGCCCAAGCCGATGGTGCCGATGACGCAGAGCTCGATGCCACACGCCTTCGCGGCGGCCTCCACCGCTTGGCAGATCCGAGGATATGCGACGACATGGACGGCCGGCACGCCCAGCTCGGCCGAGTCGGAGATGAGGCGCACCATGTTTTGAGGTCGCTCATAAAATGTCTGATAATAAACCATCGCCCTCGCGCCAAATTGGCCGGCGCCGCAAAATGGGCTCGTTCCGAGCATCGCTACGGGTACCTCGCGTTCGCCGAGCCTGAAAAGCCCGACATCACAAAAGTCGAGATACGATCGCAAGACCAAACCTCATATGTGGATCTCTACAATGTCCTTGTCCCGCAGCACGTAGTCCCTAGGGACCTGCTGGCCAGCGAAGCGCGTCGAGCCCCACACGCGGGCGAACTTTAGGTCGCGCGCGAATTCCTTGTGTATTGCCTCAGCTGCGTCGAGGACGGTGGAACTCTTCGGCAGCACCAGCGGGCGTCTCGCTGGCTCTTCATCTGGGCGCTTGGTGTAGACCCGCACCACGTTCAAACTCTCGAAGATCAACTCCTTGAGTTTAGCCAAATTATCGCCGTTTGCGGCCGATACCAATATGGTGGGAAACCTACCGCCGTAGGCCTGCTGCAATTTCTCGAACCCATCCCCCTCCCCCGCCATGTCTCCCTTGTTTGCGATGGTGATGGCGCGGCGGTAGACAGATGATTCATCGAGCACGTCCTCTAGCTCCTCGGCAGTTATCGGCTCCTCTATGATCACGACGGCGTTGTGGATGCGTTGCTCCTGCAGAATGCGCTTGAGTTCAGATCGTTCGCCCTTGAACATGCGAATGCCCCGAACCTCTATTCCTCCCGTGGCCTGGCGTTGAATGCTCAGCTTAGGCGGCCTCTGATTGAGTTTGATGCCCGCCTTTTCGAGTTCGGCAAGCAAAATTTCCATTTGTTCAAGCGGATCGGAGGAGGCGTCGACGATCAAGGCTATGGCGTCCGCGTTGCGGGCCACGCTCAGCGGCTGGGCTCCTAGGCCGCGACCCCTGTTTGAGCCTTCGATGAGCGCTGGCACCTCCACGAGCTGAATCTGCACGTCCTCGAATTCCATCATGCCGGGCACTGGTTCGCGCGTGGTGAAGGGGTACTCCGCGACCTCTGGTTGGGCGCTCGTCAATCGACGGAGCAACATCGATTTGCCCGAGTTTGGCATACCGACGAGGGCAACTTGGGCCGCGCCCTCCTTCTTGACATGAAAGCTCGGGCCGCCGCCAACTCGCCGCGTTTGCTGTTTGCGCAACTCGAGGCGCAGCTTCGCCAAGCGTCGCTTCAGCACCTTCAATAGCTTTTCCGTCCCCTTGTGCTTTGGGGCTATACGGATGAGTTCCTGCGTGGCGAGAATCTTCTCCTCCACAGTCTTTGCCTGCAGGTATCGCTCTTCGGCCTTGAAGTATTCGGGAGGAAGGTTGGCCGGCATTTGATCCCGAACGAAAATATGTTATTTCATCGGTTAAAATTCACGTCAGCGATGATCTCGCCAAATTAAATGTCTTGAGCTATGCACGGCGGTGAAGTCCTCGCCGATTAGCCCAGCGTGCCAGTGCGGGCGGCAGCTGGTATTTTTTCTAATTATCAACGTTAATTCTGGCAAAACGTTAGCTATTTAAGAGGGGCAAACAGATTGTTTTTGGCGGGGGTGAAGCCCGCGGCTACGGCCAAACCGGCGCCTAAGGGCGACGGGGAGCCTTGCAGGAACCAAGTGGACTTGGGAAGGGCGTGGCTAATGTGCCCGGTGGTGGGCGCGGAGGCAGGAACCGCGGGAAAAAGGCCCTAAGATGAAAAGGCAGCGGGGGGATGGTAACAGAACCTCGTTGAGGAGTAGTCGAGGGGTCGAATCCCCGCCCCTGCTTTTACTGGGGAATGCTACAACTTTCGTACATACCCCATGAGCTTGTGCAGGCCAATCAAACGAAGCAGGCCGGGCCCCTTCTTCGCGAGGGCTTTGATGAGTTCCCCGTGATGATCGAAATCGACATGCTCAAGTACGAGGGCCCCAACATCTGGCCTCCCGAGGAGTTCGAACGCCGAGTTTAAATCGTCATCGGACATTTTTTGAAGCACTTCCCTTGCGTACATGCCAAGCTTAAACTCCGCGCCAAACCTCTTGGCGACCGCGCGCTCGTACCCACGTAGGGCTTTCGCCGTTACTTCGCCCTCCAGAGCCTTCGATGCGACATCTGCCGCCAGTTTTGCACACGATAATCCAATGTAAATGCCGCCGCCCGTCAGGGGCTTTACCTGCCCCGCCGCGTCGCCGACCAGCATGACGCTGTCCGCATAAATCTTTCGCGTGAAGGGGTGCGGGATCAGCCCCGCGGTGAAGTGTAGGACCTTGTCGGCATCGATTTTCTCCGACGCAACCGGATGTTTCTTCATGAAGTCGGCCAGCTTTCGCAGGGGCGAGCCCTCCGATGTACCGAGGCCCACCCTACAAACATCGCCGGCCGGCACGATCCAGGCGAAGAACCCCGGCGCGAAAGCACGACCGAAGTACAACTCCGCGGTACTCGCTTCGACATCGGCGATTGTCTCGACTTGTGCACAGCTGATACAGCGGGGGGACTTTAACAAGCCGGTTTTTCGCGCGATTAAAGAGGCTGGGCCGTCGGCGCCCATCACCAAGCGTGCCTTGATCTCGTCCCTCCCGCTTGTCCGCTTAACTTTCACGATTACTCCCCGCCCGCGCGAAATATCGAGGCACTTGGTTTTCATCAGCAAGGTCGTGCCTGCGTTGACGGCGCCGACCGCGAGTTCTCGGTCAAAAGATGCGCGGTCGATCACCAGCGCTTCAACTTTTCCCCTGCCCAAGGGCACAGCGTCGCCCGAGGGCGGGTAAAAAACCGCACCCTTGAGATCGCCCAATACCCACTCGCCCGGCTTGATGCCGAGTTCCCCGAGCCCGCTTGTCCCCAAGATGCCAGCGCAGCATACCGGATGGCCGATCTCGGCGTGCTCCTCTATTATCGCAACATCGAACCCTCGTTCTGCCAACAACTTGCCTATGAAGCAACCCGCCGGGCCAGCGCCGACTATGGCAACGTCGTACAACATGCCGCCCGGCAATGATTTTAAAGCGTGAATAGATAATCCTACCGATGTGATTTGATGATTGAAAAAATTGGCTACGTCCTGCTCGGGTGTTTCCTGCTCCTCCTGCCCGGGTTCATGCTCACGCTTGTGCTATTCCCAAAACAGGGGTTCGATTTTTGGTCGCGCATAGCCTTGAGCGTGGGCTTCGGTGCGATGGCGCTGATCTACATCGGCGTGATACTGGGCAGGCCCGAGCTCAAGATGCTTCGCTTTGCGCTGTTTGTGGGAGCAGTCCTGCTCTTCTCCGCGGCCTGCGGGGCCATCGCGTATTTCCGCGGGGGGCTAAAAATTCCCGCGGCTTACGCGCGCGCTGCGATGCGAGTTCTCCGCAAGCTCAAGCCACCCCAGCCCTCCCCTCCGCCCCAAGCACAACCACCCGCGGAGCAGAAGCAGCTTGAGGAGCCCAAACCCGGAGAGACCCCTCGGCCAGTCTCCCAACAAGCACCGGGGGAGAAGTCAACAGGCGGTCGGGATGTTTAGGTATAAGCAGGTCGTGGTTGTTCGAGCGGACCTGAACATGAGCCCGGGGAAGCTCGCTGTCCAGGTCGCGCATGGCGCAATCGCGTCGGCCGAGCGGGCGCGAAGGGAGAGGCGCGAATGGCTGGATTCTTGGCTCGCCGAGGGTCAAAAGAAAGTTGTGGCCAAGGTGCAAAGCGGGAAGGAGCTCTTGGACCTTCACCGGAAGGCCAGCAGGTTGGACATACCCTGCGACTTAATTCAAGACGCGGGGCTGACCGAGTTACCGCCCGGCGTGATAACCGTCCTCGCGATTGGGCCGGCGCCGAGTGAAATGGTGGACGAGGTCACGGGCGACCTGCCGCTGTTCTGAGGGCTTGACATGAAGCTCAGCGATATCGGCGAGCGATCGCTGGTGGAGCTCGCGCGGAGGATTTGCAAGCTCGGCCCCCGCGTCGAGGTCGGCATAGGCGACGACGCTGCCGCGATAAATATCGGCGACCGCTACCTCGTGGTCACGACCGACATGCTCGTCGCCAGCACGCACTTCCCGCCGGGCACCAAGGCCGAGCAGATGGGTCGCAAGGCGGTCGCCGTGAACTTGAGCGACTTGGCGGCGATGGGGGCGGAACCGCTCGGCTTGGTCTTTTCCGTCGGCCTTCCCCGCGACCTCGAGGTAGGCTTCGTGAGGAGGATGATCCGCAGCATGGACGCGGCGACGCGGGGTTACGGGGCTTACGTGGTGGGGGGTGACTTGGACGAGAGCGAGGAGATAATCGTAACTGGCGCGGCGTTTGGCTTAGCGAACAAGGGCCGGCTCCTGACGCGCTCAGGCGCCAAGCCGGGGGACATCATCGCGGTCACCGGCAACCTTGGCGCAGCTGCGGCGGGGTTGAAGATACTGCTCGAGCGATTGCCCGCGAGGGGATACGGGGAACTCGTCAGGGCCCAGCTCGAGCCGATCGCGCGCGTGAGGGAGGGCATGTCGCTCGCCAAATGCGGCTACGCCACGGCAGCGACGGACGTGACGGACAGCCTGGCGGCGAACCTATGGCAAGTATCGAAGATGAGCGGGGTCAAATCGATCATCGATCGCGCGAGGGTGCCGGTGCACCCCCTCGCTCTGAAATTCGCTGAGCGCCATGGTTTTGAAGTCGAGGAGTTCGCGCTCTTCGGGGGCGAGGACTTCGAGCTGCTCTTCACGGTGAGGCCGGAGGGCTGGCGAAGGGTGCAACTCGCGCTCAAGCGCATCGGCACCCCCGTCGCGGCGATCGGGCATGTGGAGAGGGGCCGCGGGGTTTACATCGGAAGGGAGGGTAAATTGGAGAGGCTGCCTGACCGCGGCTATGAGCACTTCAAAGTCTAGGTCACTGTTAGCGTGAAGTTGTCCGAGGCCGCGATCGGAGGACTGGGCACGTATGTCGCCACCGTTAGGATCACAGTATATGTGCCCAGTGGGGCATTATCGACAACACCGAATGTGTAGCTGAACGAGTTCGGGCCGATGGGACTCACGCTGGCGTCCTCCGTGAGGATCCTAACCCCCTGTGGAGCGCCCGCGACGGTCATTCCGGTGGATATGCTGCTGCCGTATTCCGGAGGGGAAACCGTGACCGTCAAGGTGCCGGAACCGCCCCTCGCGACGGAGAGCGACTTGGGGCTGACCGAGATGGTGAGGCTCGGCGCGCCCTCTTCGCCCGGTTCTCGCGAAGCTAGATAAGCCGTCGCTGCCACCGCGGCCGCGCACATGATGGCCACTGCGAGAATGGTTATTTTGATGATACCGCCTCCAAATCATCGCTTCGCTCTGGCTTAAAAATTGTGGTGCCAACCGGGTTTGATGGCATGTTAAGTTTCTCGCTTTAGGCAGTTCCGCCCCCATAAACCATCGATAAAAGGAGGCGGTAAAACGTGACCAAGTACGTGGGGTTAGACGTCCACGTGCAAACTTGCCACGCGACGGTGATGGACGAAAGTGGGAGGATCGAGAAGCGGGAGAAGTTTCGAAACGAACTCGGAGAACTCGAGAGGTCAACAATCCCCAAGTCATCGAATTACCGGTGCCGATGGTACCAATGGGTACAATTTTTATAACATAGGTCGGCTCTGAGTTGTGCGGGGCGGAAGTTGGATTTAAGGTCGCTTATCGATGGCTTGGGTATCAATGAGAGGAAGGTCCTGCTCGCGCTTCAGCAGCTCAGCGGGGAAGCGGACATCGCGGACATCGAGGGGCAAACTGGCCTCGAGCACGTGGCGGTGATGCGCGCGGCGCTAAACTTGGAGCAACGGGGGCTTGTCCGGATCAAGGAGCGGAGGCGGTCGATGGCTGCGATAACCGAGGAGGGCCGGATGTACGCTAAGGACGGGCTGCCAGAGCGGCGCATGCTCCGGGCGCTGGTCGAACTCGCCCCCTGCACCGCGGAGGATGCTGCCGACCGCGCGGGGCTTCCCGAAGAGCAACTGCAGATCTCACTCGGCTGGCTGAGTCGCAAGGGCTGGGCGGTGTTCATCAAGCAGGCGGGGCGGGCGATGCTCGCACCGACGAGGGCCGGCGAGGAGGCGCTAAAGGAAAAGCGGTCGGACGAGCGGCTTTTGGAGGTGCTCGCCTCGGGCAACGTCGCGGAGGACGAGCTGCCGGAAGATTTGAGGCTCGAGCTAGATATCCTCAAAAAGCGTGAGTTGGCCTTCGTCAAGGAGGAAGTCTGGAGGAGGCTCGTGCTAACGGAGCTTGGCGAGCGGGCGCTGGCGCTGGGCATCGAACTCGTTGAGGAGGTCAGCGAGCTCACCCATGAGCTGCTGGCGAGCGGCAGGTGGCGGGAGGTTAGGTTCAGGCGCTACGATGTCACCGCCCCTGGGCCGCCGGTCTATCCGGGCAGGGTTCACCCCCAGCAGCGGGTCATCGACGAGCTTCGCGAGATCCTGCTGGAGATGGGGTTCGTCGAGGTCAAGAGCAACTTGGTCGAGTCGGAGTTCTGGAACTTCGACGCCCTCTTCCAAGCTCAAGATCACCCGGCGCGCGAGATCCACGATAGCCTCTCGCTCTCGAGGCCCGAGCGGACGAAACTTCCTTCATCGGCGTTGGTCAAACGGGTGGCCGCGGCCCACGAGCGCGGCGTCGCCGGGTCGACCGGCTGGGGATACAAGTTCGACATAGGTATAAGCAGAAGACCCGTGCTGTGCTCACAGACAACCGCCGCCACCGTGCGGTACCTTGCTTCACACCCAAAGCCGCCCGTCAAGGTATTATGCATTGATCGCGTCTACCGTCACGAGAGGATAGACTACAAGCACCTCGCCGAGTTCTACCAATGCGAAGGTATAGTGATGGACCGCGGGCTCACGCTGCGTGACATGCTTGGGTACCTTAAGCAAATAATGGTCAAGCTTGGCTTCAAAAAAATAAGGTTCATGCCTTCGTATTTCCCCTATACGGAGCCCTCGGTACAAGCTCAGGTATATCACGAGGAGAAGCGGGAGTGGTTAGAAATCTTAGGAGCTGGGATCTTTAGACCAGAGTTGCTTCATCCGCTTGGCATCCGTTATCCTGTGCTGGCTTGGGGCATTGGGTTGAGCAGGCTGATCATGGCTAGGCTAGGATTAGAAGATATCAGGGACCTTTTCCGCAATGACCTCCAGTGGATTTCGAGCTTTGTTTATACCAGGGGAACCAGAAAAGAATCCTCATCGTAGCGGGGGCGATGTTTCTGAAAAGAGAAATACTTTGGATGAACTGCGAAAAAGAAGAAAGAGGTGCCCAAAACTTAAATGGGCCTCATGTAGCGGGGCACTTCAAACCCCTTTATCGGCTTCGAAAGTACAGTAGGCGGGTTCCGGAATTCATTAAGGTAATCAAACCCCGCATCAAAGCTCAGCCCAGCACTGGTAGTCTAGCGTTTGGAGTGGAGGTTAGTTAGTGCCAGCAATTACAGTTAGCTATCGCGACCTCTGCGGGCTCCTCGGCAAACGCATCAAGCTGGAGCCCCTAAAGCGAAGCTTGTTGATGATGGGGATCGAGGCGGAGGCGACGGGCGACGACCTCAGGCTCGAGGTGGCCCACAACCGCCCGGACCTGCTGAGCGCGGAGGGCGTGGCGAGGGCACTAAAGGGTTTTTTGGGTATCGAGGTGGGCCTGCCGTTCTACGGGCTTAGAAGCTCGGGCATAGTCATGCGGGTCGATCCGAGCACGAGGGCGGTTAGGCCCTATGCCGTCGGGGGGGTCGTCGAGGGCGTTAGGCTGACGGATGCGGCAGTCGCCCAGCTGATGCAGGTTCAGGACAAGCTGCACGAAACCCTCGGGCGAAATCGGAGGAGGGTGGCGATAGGAATTCACGACTTGGATAAGGTCCGACCACCATTCCGCTACACCGCCGTCGCGCCAGACGGGATCAAATTTGTGCCGCTGGACATGAGCCGCGAACTCACACCGGCCCAAATTCTGCAGGAGCACCCGAAGGGCATAGAGTATGCCCACATCCTTCGCGAGTTCGACCGCTATCCCCTGATCGTCGACTCGAACGGCGACGTGCTCTCGATGCCGCCGATAATCAACGGGGAGCTCACCCGCGTGACGGAAGGGACCAACCGACTTTTCATCGACGTCACGGGCACCGACGAGCTGGCGGTGAATCAAGCACTGACGATCCTGATGACCGGGTTCGCGGAGCGGGGATTCAAGTTGCGCTCGATCGTCGTCAGGTACCCTAACCGCCGCATCCGGGTGCCGAACCTCAGGGCCACCCGCACCCGCCTGAACGTTCGGGGTGCCAACGAGACCATAGGCCTCGACTTGAAGCCCCGCGAGGCGGCTGAGATAATGAAACGGATGCGCTTCGGCATCGTTGGCAAGAAGGGCGACAACCTCACTTTACTGGTTCCCCCATACCGAACAGATGTGATGCACGAGGTCGACCTCATCGAGGATCTCGCGGTGGGCTACGGCTATGACAAGCTCAAACCCGCATCGCCGAGGGTGGTGACGGTCGGCGAGCGGCATCCGCTCGAGGCATTGAGCGACATGGTCAGGCGCGCGCTGACTGGCCTGGGCTTCATGGAGGTGATGACCTTCACGCTTACGAACCCTCGCACGAACTTTGAGCTCATGAGGGCCGGGGGCACGGCCGCGACCATCGCGAACCCAGTATCGGAGGAGTACACCATCCTCCGGACTTGGCTCCTTCCAAGCCTGATGTCCGTGCTCAAGGCAAACAGGCCCCACCCGCTGCCCCAGCGCGTTTTCGAGGTGGGCGACCTAGTGCTGCTTGACGAGGATGCCGAGACGGGCGCTAGGAACGTGCGGAGGGTCGCGGCCGCGGTCATCGGCGACCTGGGCAACTTTACGTACATCAAGGCGGTGACCGAGGCGGTCCTCCGGGATCTCGGTATCGCTCACGAAATCAGGCCCTTGGACCATCCGAGCTTCCTTGAGGGAAGGGCGGCGGAAGTTGCCGCGGACGGCAGGTGCCTCGGCATGATCGGCGAGCTTCACCCGGAGGTCATCCTAAACTTCGAGCTCGGGCATCCGGTTGCGGCTTTTGAACTCGACCTGCCAATGGGCTGATCTTTTGCGCGAGTCCCGAGCGATCGCAGAGTACATCGCCGAAAATTACCCCTCGGCAAGGAGGATCGTAGAGGTGGGCGTCGGCAGGCTTCCTGTGGCGGCGGTCGAGCTGAGCAAGCTATTGCCCGCCTGCGAAATCGTCGTCACCGACATCGCCGAACCGCCGAGTCTGCCGGGCGGCATAAGGTTCGTGCGCGACGACGTGACCGATCCTGACCTAAGCGTCTACGAGGGTGCGGCCTTGATATACTCGATGCGGCCTCCGCCGGAACTGCAGCCCTACCTGCTGAGGCTCGCGCGGACGGCGGGCGCGGACCTGCTCTTAAAGCCACTGACCGGAGAAAGCGTGCAGGTGGGCGGGAAGCTGGTGAACTACCGCGGGGCGGCCTTTTACGTCTTTAAGCAGTCACGATCTAGGATGAGCCTTTAACTCCTGCGAAGTCTCACGTATAAGGCCGATAGGCGAGTTCCCGTGAACCACATCCAAGGACCAACCGGGAGATCCTGCCCGCTCTTCAACCCCAAAAACAGGGCAATTGGGGCAAGCAGAGAGAAGTTTAAAAGTAAAAGGGAGAAATAAAGACAGAAATCAAAAATCGAGATAGGAAACAGAGGAATGATTAGAAAAAGGAAGGCGTAGATTGCTCAGATGGCATAAAAAGATGGCGGTTATTTGCACTCGATCCAGTTCGCCAAGCCCTCATTGGTTTGCGACATTCAAGAGATCTTCAGGGGCATGATAGACAAATTTCTAATCGGATATGCTCAGAAACTAAATCAGGATAGTTTTGAAAGAAAAGGCGAAAGGATGTTTTTGAAGCGAAAGGAGAGCTACAAGCTGATAAAGGCGATCAACAAACTACTCGACAGGCGGATTGAACATCAAAGAATCAAGAAGTATGGAGAACACTCGAAGATAAGGACGGCAATTGGGGAGGAACCGATGAAGCTAGCGCAATATCTTAGGGATGAAAAGGAAAATTATGAACCTATTGGAGCTTTTCTATGAAGCACATTTTTGTGATCGGCGAAAAGGAAAAGCACGAAATCGAAGTAGACCACGGGTGGCTGGGTAAGGTAACTGTAAGGGTTGATGGAAAAATCAGGTCAAGTAAGCGCCTTCGGAGCTTACAAAGAGGCTCCTTCTGTAGATTAAAAGTCGGCGAAGAAGAGAAACATGAAGCTGAACTTAAGTTTGAAGGGCTTTTTCCAAAAATCAGATGTTATGTCGATGGATATCCCCAACTACGGGAGGCAATTATTCCTTCCAGATGGAAGAAGCCAATCTCTTTAACTACAATCTTAGTTGTGTGCATCATTGTGGGTTCCATCAGCTTTTACGGCGGAGCAACATGGATAATTAGAGAATATGATAAAGCACTTGAAAATCTAACTAAAGAATTTACAATTCTTCCTCCATACGTTCAGATTGAAAATAGAAATGTAAATATAGTTTTCAAAGCGTCTAATGGAACGTTGCACCACTGGACTATTGGGGTAGATGTCCTAGAGGCACAAATTGAGCTGGGGTATTTAAGAAGAGAATTAATACCAGATTTATTTCTGCCAATGATAGAAGGTATCTACGAGGCGTATTTGCCGTTAGCTGTTTTAGCCGGCATCAGCTATACTGAGATACAAGAGGTATATGCATCAATAGAAAATCTGAGGTCTTTAGGTATTCAATACATCAACTTAACTGATAACGAAACAGGCGAAAATCATCTTGTAATTGATTTCAGACCTTTTGTTATAAACAATTTCGCTGAGGTTATATCCAATCTTTATCATGACTTAGGAAGTAGTGACAAAGCTCTTGTTTACGAAATTTGGTATATAGTCACCCAACTGACAACTTATCACTCAGAAATAAAGGAAACTCCCAGATTCCCATTAGAAACATTGATCGGTGGCGGTGGGGATTGCGAAGATTTAGCAATATTGATAGCGAGCATGCTAAAGGGAGTCCCAGCAAATTACACCATTAAATTGGTTTATATGGACGCCGATAATCCAACAGACCCAAAGGATGTTAATCATGTCATCGTTTGGGTCGAAACTCCCAGCGGGTACAAAACTTTTGTCGATGGGACTTCTCATACGGATATGTGTCCATTCACAGAAGTTATTGGGTGGTATTTTGACGTTTAAAATTTGAAATTAAGGAGGAAAAATTTGGACATAACTTTGGACATAACTGGAATCATCGTAACTGTTTGCTGCACTGTTGCGGGTTCAGTAGCAATCGCATTTGTAAATGCATCACAAATTTGTCAATACATAACTAGAGAGGAAGTTTTTGTTTCAACATAAGAAGATTTTTAGGTGGAGTAAGTTCTAAACGGAGGCCCAGAGCCCCCATTCCGTTTCCTTTGAAAGATGGTTATTTGCTTGAGAAAGCAAATGAAAAGCCAGATAAGGAAGAGCGGTTATTTGGTTGAAAAAGCAGGTGAAAGTTTAAAGATCGGCTTGGCTTTTCTTTAACTTCTCCGGTCATTTTCGGTCATTATGGGTAATCCCATCGTTTAAATAAAGCAATAAAAGTATGTGGTTTTTCAGACCGAGTTACAGGCAAAAGGATGTTTTAATTAGCCTTTTGTGGCTTTTCTTTGACCTCTTCGGTCATAACGAGAACAGCAAATCATTTAAAGCGCTTAAGACCACTATCTTCAGAGGAGGTAAAAAAATGAGGAAAATAATAACATTGCTCATGGGCCTAGCGATCGTTTTGAGCACAACTGTATCTGCCAGCGCACAAAAATCCCATGATGTCGCCAACGCGTCCCAAGATATCATCATCGAGAAGTACGTACACTACGTCACCCCTCCGTGGGCGGGCTGGCGAGTCTCGACGGACGAAAACGACCCATCTTACAAGCTTTTCAGGGGCGGGGTCAAGTGGTCGTCTGCAAGCTTGCCTGTGACCTATCACGTAGATCCGGATAACGCTCCAGTGGGAGCCGTCTCAGAAGTTCAAACGGCGTTTGAAACTTGGGACAATGTTGTAACAACCGAGCTATACAATTATGCCATTGTGAATTCGGACGCGCAACCAAGTTTGGACACTGGAGTAGTCGATTACGTAAACACGGTCACCTGGCGCCCGATACCTGACACCACGATAATAGCTGTGACCTACCTCGCTTGGAATCGCGTGACCAAGGAACTTGTCGAATTTGACATAATCTTTAACAGCAATTTGGCTTGGGACATCGACAGAGACGGCGAGGGTGGAGTCGAATTAACTGGCGATAATTTCGATGTCAGAAACATAGCCACTCATGAAGCTGGCCACACGCTAGTGCTTGACGATCTATACAAGCCAAAAGCCAGGGAGCTGACAATGTACGGCTATTCGGAGCCAAGGGAAACGAAGAAAAGATCGCTAGGGCTCGGAGACAGGCTGGGAATAGAGAAGCTCTACGCCTGATTGGTAAAAGTCTCTGAGGCGTTGGTATGGGGGCGCCGCGAGCGCCTCGATTTTTTATTTTTCTAAAAGGTTCACCCTGACCCCTCAAACCACCCATTTCCCAGCCCCCTCAACAACCCTTTCAAAAAGCGTTGACGGCAAATCTTGACCCAAATTCGCTGACCCTAATTCGATTTTGGCGATTTCTGGCGAAGGCAAACGGGGCGAGAATCTGCGGCATAAATTCGAAAGGAGCGATTTAAAGGCTTTTCTTCCTGTTCCCAAGCTGTATAGGGCTGATTTTGACAAGTTCTATACCAGAGAAGTTTCAGATGGCATATTTTTGAGGCTGAAAATGGGAAAATAGTAAAAAAAGTTAAGATTTAACTTTTATAATCTTGGCAACTCCGACCTTAAAATCATACTGCTATCTCGGCTTTCAAACGTTTGAACGCCGCCATAATGGGGGTCTGCTATATGAGGAAACGTTTCCTCATGGGTCTTCTCGGTGTGGTCTGAACGCCACCGTGGTGGAAGCCCAACTTTTTTCAGGGGGCAGAGCCTGCCCTTTGAAATTTTAGGGGAACTCCACCATGGTGGAAGCCCGCCCCCGCGTTTCAGAACCTAGATTTTGAAACCTTTGAGGCCAACGGGTGGGATAGCGCCTTGGAGTCAAAAAAAATAAAGGTAGGGAAAACAAAGATAACTCTAAAGTTATCGTGCCGTAATTTCTGGCTGTTCTTTAATCAGTAGAATACTGATTATGCGGGCATAAGCCGGCCGCGTTATGATCACGGCCGAAAGCACGCCTATGATGGTGATTAGCGCAAAGCCCCTCATTGCCCCGAAGCCGAGCGATGCGAGCGAGACCATCGCCGCGATGGTCGTTGCAGCAGCGGCGAAAATTATAGAAAAAGCCCTCTCGATCCGCCCACTTAGGCTCACCCTCCTTGCTTGCGGCAACCCGCCTCGAAGCACCTCATCTGTTATTATAATTTGGTGGTCCACCCCCGTGCCGATGACTGTGAGGAGGCCACCAATTTCAGGCAATCCTATGGTCCAACGAATGGCAGATGCCAAGCCGAGCGTGATGATCAGCTCACATAACATGGTTCCCACAATCGCACCTGCAATTTTCAAACGTCGATAACGCAGGTAAAGTAGTGCCCAAATCCCGATAAGTGCGCCAAGCCCAGCCCTGAGGGCCTCGCTTTTGATTTCCGCACCTAGTCGTGGTTCGATCTCGGTTTCGCCCTCAAATGATATCCTAACGGGCAACCTTTGAGATAGCAATATCTCCAAATCTTTAGCGTCTGCCTCGGCATCTCTCTTAGATGTCCTAACGCCGGTAATCTCCACATCTTTAGCCACTGTTCCAGCGACTTCTGCAGCAATCTCAGGCGCGGATTTCACGCCACAAGCTCGTTGTATCCACTCGTCAATCGATTCGCCAGTTATCTTGGGGATGCTCTCAATTGCCGGATAAAGCGTTATGACATTATCGATAACGCTTTCAGCGAAATCTCTTTCGTCTCCAAGGAGAACCACACGAGTTTTGATCCCTTCCTGTTCCTGTAAAAATTGAAAAGTTTCGGGCGGTATAAAATCAAATAGTACCCCAACTGCAGGGACCTGCAGGTAAAAACTATACGCGCCCGCAGTAACATAAAACATCCTTGCATTTTCATCATAAGTCATATCGGTGGGTTGCTCGACCAAAAGCTGTTTGTTGAATACAAGTATCGCATCGTCCGGACGGTCGAGATACATTACTAGTCTATGTCCACCCTTGCCAGTTGATGCCTCCGCAAACCGTTGGGCACCATTCTCGGAGATTCTAAATGGTACATGATACTTGTAATTACCATCTGGAAGAGATTCAAGCCTTACCAAACCAACACGCTCAATGTCGCCGCCGCGCAGAACCAAGGTATTTTCGATGAATGCCTCCAGTCTGCCTTGTCTTCCAAGCCTTTCCTTTGCACGCTCTGGTTCGAGGCCAGAAATCTCAAAAAGTATGAAGTTAAGCCCAACGGGTTTAAATTGAGTACCGATAGTTCCAAATGGATCAACTCGCGCTTGGAGAATGTGCATAACTTCGTTACGCGTTGCATCGCTTACTTTTTCTTGCATGTCCACAACCTTGCCTAAATTGTCGATTATTGTCGCGACTAAATTTTCGGTAACGGCTCTACCGATCTCAACTGTGACCTCTTTGGCAATCTCATTGTAGGATATCGCCCTGACTGTCAAGAGCAGGTTATCCTTCAGCGTGACAACAAGGTCGTCAAGCACATTCTCATTATCAACTTTGATCGTAACGTGCGATGCCTCTAACCTTAACATTATCCTCGAGCCACCGGCGATGTCCACCCCATATTGAATACTTGGCCTTATGAGAAGTGCCGCCGACAAAAGCGCAAGGATCACGAGTAGCGAGATGCGCCATTCCTTAAATGCTGACATAGTACTCCCTCCCCTTCAGGCGCTCAGCATACCACAACACCATGCCCGCGTTTAGGAACCAAGTATTGATGGTGCCAACAAGGATGCCAAATATCAAAACAGCCGTCAACTGGTAAAGCGCCGGAGTTATCGTAATAACATTTATAGTAACAACCGCCAGCAGAGTCGTACCGCTCATCATCAGACCAGTCTTCATGGCATCGGCCATGCGCTCACGTACTTCGCCGCCCAAGCGCTTTAACACGCGAACTGACAACAGGATATGCGTGTCGACCAAGTAGCCAACCAGCATGAGTATGCCGGCAACTGATGCCAAACTAAGGGGTACTCCAAATGCTGCCATGAATCCAACTACGCCCAACATGTCGAGGCCGATGCAGAGTAGAATGACGCCAACGGTTAGGCTGTGCCTAAAAGTGATGAAGATGATGATCGCCATCGCAATTACGGCGACGGTTATCGCCCACTGCGCCTGCTCCTTATAGATGCTGGTGATTATTGGCCCCGCTGATTCCGCGCTGTAGCTTCCAACTACGCTAAATTCTTCCGAAAGAATTTCCCTAAGCTGAGCCTTCTCGTCGTCGCTCAAAACTTTATCCGTCTCGACATCTAGACCAAACCTGCCTGTTAGGCGGGTACGGTCTTCGGTGGCCTTCACATCGACCCCAGCGCCGAGAAACTCTTTGACCCTAGGCTCAATAGCACCAATGTCGGGACTATTGTCAAGCTCCCGCACGCGTATGAGCGTGCCGCCCTTGAATTCCATGCTCATGGGAACGCCGCGGATGAATATAGCCGCCGCTAGGATTGCCGTTAGAACCAAGGAGACCGCAATCATCTGACGGGAATTCATATGCTTAACTGGCCAGGTGATGTCCATATCGCTCCTCTTTTTTACGTCGTGTGCCGCGTATATAAGTTCGGCGAGGCAAAAACTGGTGATTAGATGATCGAGGAAGGCGAAAGGGTAGTCCTCATAGACGAAAGGGGCCGGAAGTATTTGGTCGCGGCTGAACCTATGCAGCTTCATACAGATCTTGGTGTAGTCGACCTAAGCACCGTGATCGGACAAGAACCCGGCGCGAGGCTGAAATCGCACACCGACAAGGAGTTCATCGTGCTAAGGCCGCGCATAACCGACTATCTGCAAAAGATGAGGCGCGTGCCGCAGATAATGTTGCCGAAGGATGCGGCGCAGATAGTTGCATACACAGGCGTTGGTCCCGGCGATTTGGTCGTGGATGCGGGCACCGGCTCGGGCGCATTGGCGATATTTTTGGGCAACCTCGTGAGGCCAAATGGGCACGTGACCAGCTACGAGGTTAGGGAGGACTTTGCCCGTTTAGCTGAGCAAAACATTCGCGAGGCCGGCCTCAGCGACATCGTGAGGGTAAAGCTCAAGGATATCTACGAAGGTATCGATGAACGAGACATTGACTTAGTGACGCTCGACCTGGCACAACCTGAGCTGGCGCTACCTCACGTCGAGCTGGCGCTCAAACCCGGTGGACATTTAGCGGTGTTTTCGCCCTGCATCGAACATATCCAAAGGCTCTATCAGGAGTTGCCAAAATACCGATTTACGAATTGCCGCACTATCGAGTGCCTCGTTCGTGAATTTGAGGTTAGGCCTGGCGCTACCCGCCCCAGAACGCGCATGGTCGCGCACACGGGCTACCTTACCTTCGCACGCAGGGTGTAGATCGGTAGGACATTAAACTAGCCGCGCTTTGTACCCGTAATAAATGACCCCATCTTCGCCCTCTTGCCCCACCCGTCTGAATACCATCTCTACATCATCGCCGATCTTGACTTGGTTTGGATCGCAGTCCGTAATTTGCGCGGTTAGGCGCGGACCTTCCTCGAGTTCCACTATCGCCAGTGCGTAAGGCGCCTGACCTTCAAAGCCGTTTGGCGGCACATGGACAACGGTAAACGAAACTATCTTGCCGCGATCCTTCAGCTTATGTGGCTCGAGCTTTCCCACGCGCCTGCAACCGGGACAGATAAAGCGGGGGGGGAATAACACCCTGTTACAGTTCTTGCATTTCACGCCAATCAGATTGTATCGGTTTGGTATCTCGCGCCAAAATCTTGGGACACCCATTTAATCACCCCTCTTAAATATGTGTACGACAGCTGTCCCCCCAGACCCTCCAACGTTGTGCGTTAGCCCGATTTGTGCGCCCTCGACCTGCCTTTTGCCCGCCTCACCTGATAATTGCTGTGCAATCTCTACGGCTTGAGCAATCCCAGTTGCACCAACCGGATGTCCTTTGCCCTTGAGTCCGCCGCTTGTGTTGATCGGTATCCTGCCGCCCAGCGCCGTCTCCCCCTGCTCAGTTATTTTTCCGCCCTCCCCCTTCTTGCAGAAGCCGAGATCTTCGATCGCCATTATCTCAGCTATGGTGAAGCAATCGTGGACTTCGGCCAAGTCTACATCCCGCGCCTCAACGCCTGCCATTTTGTATGCCGCCCTCACCGCTTCAACTGTCGCGCGCAAGCCAGTTAATGTCTGACGATCGTGGAGGGATATGGCATCGCTGGCTTGTCCGGTCCCAGCAATTAAGATTGGGGTGTCCGTGTAACGCCTTGCCTTCTCAGCTGGGACCAAGATCGCACAGGCGGCGCCATCGGTGATAGGTGAACAATCCAATAGCTTTAGGGGGGACGCGACCAGCGCGGATTTCAGCACGTCCTCTATGGTTACCTCCATGTGATATTGCGCGCATGGGTTAAAACAGGCATTATGGTGATTTTTGACAGCCACCATGGCCATTTGTTCCTCCGTCGTGCCATATTCGTGCATGTGGCGCCTAGCCATGAGCGCATAGATGCCCGGAAAGGTCGATCCGACGAAGGCCTCCCACTCCTGATCCGCGGCGGTCGCAAGCGCTTCGGTGGTCTGTTCGGCCAAAATATCCGTCATCTTCTCTATACCTGCTGCGACAACGATGTCGTGTATGCCGGAGGCCACCGCTATGAATGCTTGGCGCAGCGCTAGCCCACCGGAAGCGCAAGCGGCCTCAACCCTAGTGCAGGGTATTGGCAATAGTCCAGCGTGATCCACGATGAGCGAGGCTATATGCTCTTGGTGGATGAATTGTCCAGCTGACATGTTTCCAACGTACATTGCATCGATTTGCTTACCGTCAATGCCAGCATCCTCGATGGCTCGCGCACCAGCTTCGACAATCATCTGCCTAAACGAGACATCCCAGAGTTCACCGAACTTTGTCAATCCCACGCCTATTATCGCTACCTTTCGCATCTATCTCACCAGCAATCGCCTAAGCCTAGCATAAGTGCTGTAGTCGATGTTTATCCCGCGGTTTACATAGTCCAGCACCTTGGGTGCCATATCCCGTTTTGTCTCGATGGCGTCCTGTACCATCACGCTAAAAGCATCGCTGCCCGCGCCAGAACCGTAAGAGACCATGAGGATCCGCTCGCCCGGTTTTGCTTGATCTAACACGGCAGCCAAACCTATCATCGTCGACCCAGAGTAGGTATTGCCGATCTTGACCACGAGCAATCCAGGCAACACCTGTTCGCTCGAGAACCCTAGCTCCTTTGCAACTTGCAGCGGGAACTTGCCATTCGGTTGATGGAAGACCGCATATGCAAAATCTCGCGACGTAAGCTGCAGCTGCCGAAGTAGGGCACTTGCCGCAGAGGTGACATGCTTGAAATAAGCTGGCTTACCGGTAAAGCGGCCGCCATGTCTAGGGTATGGCTGCATTTCCCTGCGCCAGAAGTCAGGGGTATCCGTAGTATAAGAACATGTGCCCTCGATGGTGGCTAAAGCCCCAGCGCCATTCTTACCTATTATGAGGGCACCCCCGCCTGCGGCAGCGGTGTACTCCAACGGGTCACCGGGCGCGCCTTGGGCAGTATCAGCGCCTATTGCCATGCCGTATTTCATCATGCGCGCCTCAACCATGCCCATACATGTTTGGATGCCCGCGGTGCCAGCCTTGCAGGCGAACTCATAGTCGGCAGCCGTGAGGTTTGGCGTGGCCTCGATGGCCTCAGCTACTATGGTGGCGGTCGGCTTGACGGCATAGGGATGCGATTCAGAGCCAACGTAGATGGCACCGATTTCTTTTGGATCGACTCCACCCCTCTTTACCGCATTGCACGCCGCCTCGACAGCTATGGTCGCCGTGTCCTCATCAGGCCCGGGGACGGATTTCTCCTCGAGCAACAAACCGCGCTTGACCCTCTCGGCATCGTCGCCCCAAACCCTAGCCACTTCTTCGACCTTAAGCCGATATCTTGGGATGTAAACTCCATAACCGATAATCCCAACGTCCATAAATGTTGTCACCCAAGAGTCAAATTTTATGCTAATCGTCTAAGATGGGCGATAAATATCTTTCGATTGTCTACAAAAACTTCGACAGTTGCCGTGGAAAATTAGGCTGCGCACTTGCGTAAACTTTCGAGTAGGTCGCTCACGGAGGGCAATCGGGAGATAACCAACGGCACGCGCAAAATCTCGGCGATTTTTATGCCCAAGGGATCTACCTGTTTAAGCTCGCCGTGGAAAATTACCATGCCGGGTGTAATTCCCATAACCTTTACTGCGACCATGGGCGAGCGCCCAGTTGTAACACCAGTGAATACGAGTGCCCGCTCGGTGGTCAGGCCGTAAAGCCTAGTAAAATCGTCCGCCGAGAGCCCAATTACGGCTTTATAGCTATCAACGATGGTGTAGCCGAAGAGCTTTTGATCGAGCAATTCCTTGTTTATGATGACCTCGCCTTCGACTGCCTTGCAAAGCGTCTTTCCGTCTATTGGCTCCCTGAATTCGCGTATGTCAAGCACGATGTCGGGCGGTAGCTGGGTGCCAAACATGTGCATAAAAGCCCGCGCGACCTGCCCCCCCTGTTTCTCATCTACCTTGATGAACATCTCAACAATGCGCCTTACAGTGGCCACTCCCGGCGATTTGCGCCGCCCCGCCTCGTAGTCGCTTATTACAGAGGAGGAGATGTGAAGGGCTTCCGCGAGCGTGGTTTGACTCATGCCGAATATTTCTCTCCACCTCTTGAGGGCGGAGCCGGGGTCCTCTGATAATGCGATGTCCCCAGCTATCCATCGCGCAACCCTGTCCTTTATTGGGTCCGGAAACATCGGCGCACCATCTACCTATCAGTCTCAAGGCATAAATTTATTCAGAATTAGCCCGTTGATGAACGCCGAAAGATCTACTTGATTTTTCCGAGTTCTTTCACCAACTTGAGCACATCGGCTTTTGTCACGATGCCTGCCGCTCGGCCGCGGTCTATAACCAGAACGGCCGGATTATGCTCGAGCAAATGATAGACAGTATCGATATCTGTGTCTTTGCTAATACTTGGAAATGGATTATCCATCGTCTCTTCGACATTTCGTCGCACGAGCTTAAACATATCCTCGCCATCGGCGATTTTACGCATAATTGTCGTTTCAGATATAGCACCCACCTGTGTTGCACCATCTAATATGGGAAGTTGGGATATGTTATAGGACTCCATTAACCGAATGGCTTTCTCAATTTTATCGTTTGGTCTGACGGAGATAATTGGCGTAGCCATTATTTGTCCAGCCGTAACACGTTTTTCGACCCTCGCCCTTTTAAGTGCCGTTAGGATTTTTTCAAGTGTCGAAACTCGAGGGTCCGCCGTGCCAGCCTCGATTTTGGCAATATAGGCTTGGGTTACCCCCGCAAGCTCCGCTAATTGCGCCTGCGTCAGGCCAAGCTTTGCACGCAGGGTCCGTATCTCCGTGGGCTTCAGGATTCGCATCTGATCGCCGAATAATCCTACTAGTTATTTTTCCGGGAAAAACCTATAAATAGCTCACCTAAATAATCCAAATCCGCGAGGTGCGAAATTGAAGCGAAATACGATGGTGGAAGAGTTCAAACAAATTCCTCTCCAAAAACAAAAATTGGAAATAGTGGAAAGGAAGGGCCTTGGTCACCCGGACTCGATATGTGATGCAATTTTAGATCAAGTTTCGATAAAGTTGAACCAAGAGTATTTGAAAAAGTTTGGAGCGATAATGCACTACAATGCCGATAAATCGTTGCTTGTCGCCGGCGAAGTTGAGACAAAATTTGGTGGTGGGGCGGTGAAACTGCCGATGCTTCTAATTTTTGGTGATAGGGCAACTTCAGAGGTCGAAGGAGTGAGCGTACCAGTCGAGGAGATAGCCATTCGGGCCGCCAAGGATTGGTTTAGGGAAAATCTCAGATTTGTGGATCCTGAAAAGCATGTGAAGTATCAGGTTGAACTCAAGCCGGGTTCAGCAGCGCTCATGGATATTTTCAAGAGAAAGGGAAAGGTTTTAAGTGCCAATGATACATCTGCCGCGGTTGGCTACGCGCCGATGACTAAAACCGAAGAACTTGTGCTTAATGTGGAGAAACACATAAACTCGAAGGGATTCAAAAAGGAGTTCCCCGAAACGGGCGAAGATGTAAAGGTGATGGGGTTTAGGAAAAATGATGAACTGAATTTGACTATTTCCATAGCTTTTGTGGACATGTTTGTCGAGGACGAAAATGATTACTTCAGAAAAAAAGCTGAGGTCAGCGAGAGGATATTACCATTTGTCAGGGAAAACTCAGATTTCGAAAAAATTACAGTTAACGTTAACACGCTGGACATGCCAGGGCGAGGGATAGGCGGAGTTTATTTAACAGTGCTTGGCACAAGTGCGGATGGCGCGGACTCTGGTCAAGTCGGGAGGGGGAATAGGGTCAACGGCGTGATCCCCCTTAATAGGCATGTGAGTTCAGAAGCGGCGGCTGGCAAGAATCCCATGAGTCATGTTGGCAAGATTTATAATATCCTCTCGCACCGCACCGCAAGTCGGATATACGATCAAGTGCCGGGCATAGAGGAAGTTTATGTTTGGTTGGTTAGCCAGATAGGACAACCTATCGATCAACCCGCCATCGCCGCGGCGCGGGTTATAACTAAGCCTGGGACCTCCATTGAGGACATTCAAGCGGAGATAGAAGAGGTAATGAACTCCGAGCTTGAAAACATAGATAAGTTTTGTATGGAATTGGCACATGGAAAAATCTCTGTCTGTTAATCACGCTCGAGCTGGCGGTGGTACAATTTTTGAAATTCTTCACCGCGATGGCATGGGCAGGGTTGGGAAGCTCAGCACCAGCCATGGCGATGTGACCACGCCGACTTTGATGCCGGTCATAGACCCCTCGGACATGGTCTTGCCACCGCAGGAGTTGCGCACCGACTTCGGCGTTGAACTTGTAATAACAAATGCTTACCTGGCGCTACGCCGCTTCGGGCAGGAAGCGATCGAGCGCGGAATTCATGGCACACTTGATTACGATGGTCCGATAATGACCGACTCGGGAGGATATCAAATTCTCCGCTACGGTGCTATAGAAGTTGGGCCGGAGGAAATCGTGCGCTACCAAGATGCGATCGCCCCAGATATCGCAACCATACTCGACATTCCAACCGGTATTGGGGCGAGCAGGGAACGCGCCCTCGAGACGGTCAGGACAACACTTGAACGAGCAAAACAGGCGATTGGGTTCAGGTCGAATCCAAAGGTAGCGTGGTGCGGTCCAGTACAAGGGGGCATATTTTCAGACCTCGTGGCTGAGTACGCTCGGGAAATAGGAAGGCTAGATTATCAGCTGCATGCCATCGGCAGTCCAGTTGAGCTACTTGAGAACTACCGCTATGCCGAGATCGTGGATCTAGTTATGACAGCAAAACAGCACTTGCCGCTCGAACGCCTCGTGCACCTGTTCGGCGCCGGACATCCGATGATTTTGGCGCTCGCGGTGGCAATGGGATGCGACCTATTTGACTCGGCAGCATATGTGTTGTACGCACGGGGCGGTAGATACATGACCTCTAGCAAGACGCTGCGCTTGGACGAGCTAGCTTGTCTTCCGTGCGAGTGTAAAATTTGCACCGAACACTCGCTCGATGAAATAAAGAAGGCACGACCAGACGAGCGCGTCAAGTTGCTGGCCAAACATAACCTGCATGTCACGTTTGGCGAGCTCAGGCGAATAAGGCAGGCCATCGTCGAGGGAAGGCTTTGGGAATACGTCGAGATGAAATGTCGCGCCCATCCGCGGTTGTTAAATGCGTTGCGGCGGCTGGCAAGGTATCGGGATTACATTGAGCGCTTCGACCCGGTGAGCAAGCCATCAGCCTTTTGTTATCTTGGGCCAGAGTCCGCGGATCGGCCGGAGGTCGTACGTTACGCCAAGAGGCTGGCAGAGCGCTACAGGCCACCCCACCTGCCGACTTTGGCACTGGTGCCAACATTTGAGCGGGAACGACCAAAGCTGGAAAAACCTGGGCAGACCCACATAGTAAGGCTAATACCACCATTCGGAGTAGTGCCGGAAGAACTTGAGGATGTCTACCCGCTGGGACAATTTCAGGTGCCACAGGAACTCGACGAGCGACAAATCCAATCCACGGTTGCCGCGCTTTCGAACTACTTACAAAAGTTCGCGGGTTATTATGAACGTATTTTATTGTTCGATGATCCCGTCCATTGGGGAACTACGCTGGTCGAGGCATGTGGACAGGTTGGCGAAAAGCTAGAGGTGATTCCTCTTAGCTCGTTAGCGAGTGGCGAAGTCGTTTAAGGGACGCTTTAAATGCCATCGCTGCATCTTGTGCATCGATCGCTTTCGGGGCAACAAACACCACCCTAACGCGGCTTTTCTTGCCCTTACCCGAAGGGTAGGAACGGATGTCCACATGCGGAAATTTTTGCGCTAATTCCTCGAGAAATGGCGCGAGTGTCATCTCATCAATTTTTTCAACATTTACCGTTTCGCCATGTGGAGCTCGACCACCCAACTTGAGTAGGTCACCATAAACATACTTTGTAAAGATAGCTCGCATCTCGGCGGGTACGCCGGGTAAACAGATGGCCAACGTTTTTCCATGTTTTAATTTAGTACCGGGTGCTAACCCAACCGGGTTGGGTAACGCAGTTGCACCCTCCGGGATGCATGCCATTTTCTTTTGTATCGTGGGTAAGGCCTTGTGATCGATTAGGTGGGTGCGCAAGCGCACATAACTCATTTTGACCAGCTCAAGGGCAGCGGTATCTAAGACCAACTTACGCCCGGTGGCACGCGCAAGCGCTTCGCATGTTTTATCGTCAGGTGTTGGCCCCAGTCCTCCAGTGATAATAAGTACATCGGGCGCGCGGCGGAGTGCGTCTTGAATCGCTGCCACAATTTCGCTCGTGATATCGCCAGTTGAGGTAATCGATTTTACTAAGATGCCGGCGCTTGTTAACTTTTTCGCGAGCCATGTTGCGTTTGTATTCACCCGCAGACCCTCGATGAGCTCGCTACCTATCGTTAGGATTTCAGCGGTTGGCATGTTGAAAACTTGCATCATATCCAAAATAAACTGATAGCGTAGCCAATTGAATGCGCAAAAATGAGCACATAAAAAATAAATACTGAAAAGTTGAAACTGCATCGGTTGTCGGAGGCAGTAATTTTGGACAGCGTTGACATGAAACTTTTGAAGATGTTAAATAGGAATGCACGCGTGTCACTCAGCGCGATGGGCCGCGAGGTGGGATTGAGCACATCTGGCGTTAGAAGACGTATCAAGCAACTTGAGCGCACAGGTTTGATCAAGGGATATGCGGCCATCGTCGATTCACAAAAACTTGGCCAAGGGCTAACGGCATTCCTAAGCGTTGATGTCGATGCGCAAGGTATGCGTGAATTAACCTCCTCTCTATCTCGCTCCCATGAGGTTTACGAACTTCATCGTACAACTGGCGGTCACAATTTGATGATAAAAGTCCGTGCTCGCGACCTTGAAGGCCTCAACAAATTTATCGAGGATCGCCTTCATTCCTTTGATTCGGTTAAAAGTGTTCAAACAACGGTGGTAATGGAAACGATCAAAGAAGCATTAATGAATCTTTAGGTGCTGCAGATGCAAGAGGTCGAAATAAAATTAGTCTATGACTCGTTTTCCCACGTCATGGCATATTTGGTCTATCCTCAAGAACTTCGCGAGAAAATTGACCGGGTGCTAGGCGAGAGTGAGAATATTAAGGTATTTACAGAAAAGCTTAAGCAGGTTATCTCGGTCGAGGCGGACTCCACCCATAAAACGGATGGCCAGATTTTTTTAAATGAGCTGCGAAAACACCTTACCTAGTCTGATTTTGCCGAGATTGGTTATCACCCTCATATTTTTCTTCGGCCAAGTCCTCAGCAATTATTGATTTAAGCCTAAACAGATAATTAAAAAGATGAGCACATGACGAACGCCCAAATCAAGCAGATAGCTGAGGATATCCGAACGATGAGAACAAGGGGGGCAGGCAAAATCGGCCGAGCCGCCGCTAGGGCATTGAAGATTGTCGCGAGGACAACCAAGGCTAGGAATTCAGCCGAATTCATAAAGGAGCTCGACCGCGTTTCGAAGCTCCTGTTAGGCACGCGTCCAACTGCGGTATCGCTGTCAAATGCTATTCGATTCGTCACACTCAAGGCAAAGCTGATTAAAGACGCGGACCTGCAGACGTTGCGAAACATCGTGATGTCAAGAGCCGATGAATTCATCCGCGTATCAAACGAAGCAGTTAAGCGAATTGGCGAAATTGGCGCGCGCAGGATATCAGACGGCGATATGATAATGACGCATTGCAATAGCGATTGTGCGCTCGCCGTAATCAAGACCGCCTTTAAGCAGGGCAAACACCTCGAGGTCTTCGTGACGGAGTCGAGACCCATGAAGCAGGGTTTGATAAGCGTGCGCGACCTCAGCAGAGCTGGCATATCAACAACGCTTATCGTCGACTCGGCCGTGCGTCACTTCATACGTGACATCGACAAGGTAATAGTGGGCGCGGACAGCATCGCTGCGAATGGCGCGGTGATAAACAAGATCGGCACGTCTCAATTGGCATTGACGGCACATGAAGCTCGCGTACTATTTTTCGTAGCGGCGGAGAGCTATAAGTTCCATCCCGGTACTCTGGTCGGCAGGCTAGTAGAAATTGAGGAACGCCCATCCAAGGAGATAGTTAATCCGAAGCGATTTCCCGGCGTTAGGATCCGTAACCCAGTTTTCGATGTCACGCCGCCGGACTATATCGATCTGATCATAACTGAGCGAGGCATCATCCCGCCGTCCGCAGCCTATGTGGTGCTGCAGGAGCAGTTTGAGTGGAAGCCTGGCGAGGAGCTGATCTGAGGTGATTTGATGGACAAAGTGGAACAGATAAGAGAGAAACTCCGGAACGTAATCGACCCCGAAACCGGCATAAATGTGGTAGATATGGGGATGGTGGAGGAGATAACTGTTAAAGGGGATCGAGCGAAGATAGCCTTCAGGCCGACTATACCGGGTTGTCCGCTTATAACTTACCTAATGCAGCAGGTAAAATCTGCAGCGGAATTGGTCGTTAAGGAAGCTGAAGTTCAGGTGCGCGGCATTTAATCTCGACACAAATGCATCCAAGCTAGGATCGGGAGCACATCCCCAAATGAAGGGTGATGCAAGTTGGAAGAAAAGGTAGCTCAGCAGAGGGTGTTAATTTTTGACCCTGAGAGGTGCACCGGTTGCCGGTATTGTGAAATAGCGTGCGCATTCCAGCACTACGGAGTAATCAACCCTGAGAAATCTCATATTCATGTATTCGTCGATGAGCGGCTAATGGAAATGGAGGCGACCAACTGCCAACACTGCGAGGAGCCGATTTGTGCCTCTGTCTGTCCAGAGGATGCCGTCAGCAAGGACGAGGAAAAGGGCTGGGTGATCATAAATTCGATGAAGTGCATCGGCTGCAAATCCTGCACCCTGTCTTGCCCGCTCTCCTGTCCATGGTTTAACAAGGAACAGAAAATTGCCGCAAAATGCGACTTCTGCGACGGTGAGCCGGTGTGTGTGAAATATTGTTCATCCAACGCGATAAGGGTAGGTACCCGGGCTGAGGCTTTAAAGTTCAACGAGTGGCGCTACGGCGAGGAGGCAAAAGATGTTTCAAGAAGCTGAGTTGCTTGAATATCTCAAGATTGAAATAGGCGTTGGCTTGATCAGCTCCTCCGTGCCGCGCGAGGGGAAGATCTGCGTGACCGTCAAGCCAACTGTACTTCGAACGACCGCCGAGGCCCTGCTCAAGCGCGGGTCGAGATTTGTGACCATAACGGCGATCGACGGGGGCTTGGACCTTGAGCTAATTTACCATTTTGACCTCAGCGGCACACTCATCACTCTGAAAACGATCGTTGAGAAGGAAGTTCCGAAAGTAGACACCATCGCCGATCTAACGCCCGCGGCCGAGTGGGCCGAGAAGGAGGTGGCCGAACTCTTTGGCATTAGCTTCCGTGCCCACCCGAGGCCCGGACACTTCCTTCTGCCCGATGAATGGCCCGCCGGCAAGCACCCGCTCGCGAAGCCGTTCAAGTCGGAGCTCCCGGAGCAACTTTGTCAGGTGGCGGAATCTTTGATTACCTCGGGTGCAACCGCGCCGATATCTCCGCTGATCAAGCGAAAAAGGGAGGAAATTGGATTGCCGGCGCAACCACCTGCAAGCTACGCGAGCGAGCCATGGCTGCGCGAGGTCCACGAACTAGTGCAACGAACCGATTTCAGCAAGAAGGTCGGCTACGATTGGAAAAAGAGGAAACTTAGGGGCAAGTGAAGCCATGAAAAGATACGCGCTATTCTTGGGATGTTTAATCCCCCAGCGAATTCCCAGCGTTGAACTGGCGGCAAGGAGGGTGTTCGAGAGGCTGAACATCGAGGCGGTCGATCTCGAGGGTTACACCTGTTGCCCAGACCCCATAGTGGCGCGCTTGATGGACAGGAAAATGTGGCTGGCTTATTCCGCTAGAAATTTAAGCTTGGCTGAGCAGCATGGGCTCGACCTTATGACGCTTTGCAATGGCTGCTTTGAGACACTTTTCGAGGCGAATGAAATCATGAAGCGAGAGCCACAAACTAAGCGGGAGATCAATGAACTGCTCGCTCAGGCAGGGAAAAAATATGAAGGTAGGGTAAACGTCAAGCACGTAGTTGAGGTGCTCCACGAGGAGGTCGGAGTGGGGCAGATAAAAAAGCTCGTGGAGAGGCCGATGAAGTTGAAGCTCGCGGTTCATCCGGGTTGCCATTTGTTTAGGGAGGTCGAGGGCGGCGACATCTGGAGGAAGCCGAGGGAACTTGATGAGTTGGTACTAGCCACCGGTGCGAAGGTTGTCCATTGTAAGCTTGACCGCCTGTGTTGCGGTTTCCCAATGATGCAGGCCAACGAGGAGCTTGCGTTAAAGCAAAACCTGTCGCTGAAGTTGGCCTGCTATCGTCATTTAGCCGTCGATGGAATCGTTGTGCCATGCCCGACCTGTGGCATCCAGTTTGAAACGGGTCAGGTGTTGCTCCGAAAGTACGGCGCGCGATACGACATCCCATGCCTGCATGTAGTTGAGCTTTTAGCGCTCGCCCTCGGAGTTCCGGCTGACGAACTCGCGCTGGACCTCCACCGCAGCCCGGTTCCGCTGCTTGTGCAGAAGGTGTTGACGGATGTCTAAAGTGATCGTCGGCCCTTATCACCCCGCGCTCCTCGAGCCTGAACTCTACGAAGTCACGGTGCGGGAAAACAAAATTGTGGATGTCAGCATCAGGCAGGGCTACACGCACCGAGGCATAGAAAAGCTGATGGAAACAAAAAGTTTTCATCAAAATGTCTTCGTATGTGAGCGCATCTGCGGCTTCTGCTCGCACGCCCATACGTGCTGTTACTGCCAAGCGGTCGAGGAGCTCTTTGGCATCGAGATCCCAGAAAGGGCAAGTTACATTCGCACGCTGATCTTCGAGCTTGAGCGCTTGCACAGTCACTACCTTTGGTTGGCGTTGTTCTTTCACACGCTCCACGACAAAGAGCAATTCATAAGGATCGTCGATGCGCGCGAGCGGCTCATGGACCTTTTCGAGCCCATATGCGGCAATCGAGTTCATTACGCGATAAATGCGATAGGTGGTGTTAGAAGAGACGTAACTCAGGCGGCAGTGGGCCAAGTTGAAAAAGTCTTGAACGAATTGGAGGCCCTTTCCGAAAACACCTTGCTTGCCTTAGAAAAAAATGCGCCGAAGCTCTCCGGCTTGGGTCCGCTGTCCAGAGAAAAAGCCTTGAATTTTGGCGCCGTCGGGCCTGTTCTGCGTGCATCTGGTGTGAAGTCCGACATAAGAAGGGACGATCCGTATGCGGCTTACGATGAGGTCGACTTTGAGGTGATAACGGAGAATGGTTGCGATGTCTTGGCAAGGGCGCTCGTTAGGGCGATGGAGACCTATGAGAGCATGAAAATCATTCGACAACTGCTCAGCGGCCTACCCCTGGGGGAGATCAAAAAAGAGGTGGGCAAGCCGCCGGTGAGGGAGGAGACGAGCAGGGTGGAAGCGCCCAGGGGCGAACTGATTTATTATGTTCGGTCGGATGGAACGAATATTCCCCGACGGGTTAAACTAAGGCCCCCAACCTATGCGAACGATCGCGCGGTAATCGAGATGCTTCAGGGACAAAAACTTGGCGACCTTCCAATAATACTAGAGAGCCTCGATCGCTGCATCTCCTGCACTAACCGTTTAACTATCATCGACGAAAGGACCGGAAGTAAAAAACAGGTAAAGCTGACCGACCTTGGGTGAAAAATTGGGGGAAGTCAACATTTATCGGCTGGATGTCGGTTCGTGCAATGGCTGCGATATTGAGGTGTTCAGTGCCTTGGCCACGAGATTTGGGCTGGAGAAGTTGGGGGTAAAGCTCGTCGATGACCCAAGCGAGGCCAACGTGCTCATAATTACGGGAGTGCCGACGATCAAGATGCACGAGGTTCTCAAGGAGGTGCGCGGGAAGCTGAAGTCACCGAAGCTCGCCATCTCCGTGGGTGCATGCGCCCTTTCAGGTGAGGCGTTTGAGGGATCTTACAGCGTCGATGGGATGGTGGACGATATAATTCACGTGGATGCATACGTACCTGGTTGCCCACCGAGCCCGCAGGCCATCGTCGAAGCGCTCGCCAACGTGCTCGAGCTCGGGCCGAGGGCTTCGGAGGCGCCCAGCGGCTTTAGGGGGATGCCCCAGCTCGACGCTGAAAAATGTACGGCTTGTGGCGCATGCGCGCAGGTATGCCCAACGGGAGCAATAGAGCTTGCCGACGAAGATAGCGAACGGGTAGTGAAGTTCAAATATGAAAAATGCATCTCCTGTGCTTTCTGTGAGGAGGTCTGCCCAGAGGAGGCCATAAGCATATCCGCCGAACGCCCGTCATTAACCAAGAATAGGAAGGCGATCGGGATAAGCGGTAGAATGGGACTCCAGCGATGTTCAGTTTGCGGAAAACCCTTCGCGCCGACCAGCCAGCTTCAGAGGGCTGCGGATAGGATAGTGGAGGATGTCAAGGAATTTCAGGCATATCGCGACCTGATTGCTCAAGCCATGGGCTTGTGTCAAAACTGCAGGATGCTTCCCGAAAACATAAGGAAGGCGAAAATCCTGTTGTTTAAGCTTGACCGGGCTGTCTAAAGGATTTTATAGACGAGGTCCCCCTCGCGCGCGCGTTGGTCGACCTTCAAACCGATCGACTGTCCAGCTTTGGCGACCTCCACATCCTCATGCTCGATCTGCATCGAGTTCACTACTTGCTGGAAATTTGTGGTCGTACCCTCTATGGATACTCTATCACCTACCCTCAGCTCATCGCTCAGCTCCACGACCGCCACGCCAATCTTCGTAAAGTAGTGGGTGACCTTCCCAACAGGTTTCTTCTCAATGGGTATTTCTTCCATTCACCTCACCAGATTAGGGTGGGTTTCTCCCAATTTATGCCTTTTTCTTTTGGCGGACCAGCGCAATTTCATGCGTCTAAAGACGAATTTTCCATGCGCGCGATGCAGACTTCGGCGATGAATGTAGGCGAAAAGGTCTTGGCCACCGAGAAAGTAATACATGCCCTTCCCGTGAACCCTGACGAGGTTCCTCAACGTGTTTGTGATTCTAAAAAGTTTGAGCTGGCGTGGGAACGATTTAATTCTAGCCGGGAGCCCTTTCGCGAGGGAGGGTCAGGGGCGTATAACCTTCGGCCACCTCCCTCCCCACGCCATTTGCTGCCGCTGTCGTGATTACCCGGCTCTAACCTCGGCAAGGATCAGCGCTTTTCGCTTGTGCCCACGATTCCTAGGCGGCACCCCATGCGACGGCCCAACTCCGGGTACGCTTTGGCTATACCGAGAGTTATCCCCCAGCCACTGAAGATAGCAGCGGTAATCGTTGCCCCCAGAAGCAAGTCCATGAGCGGCGCCTCCCCGATTAGGAAGAGTTCTCCATGCCAAAGGTGGTCCACTACCCCGAACAGTGCGCCCCCGTAGAGTAGTAGGTTGAGCCACCAGCCTGCGGGCCCACTTCGCCGGGCCCCCCAAACGATGGACGTAATTATAGCTGCCGCCAAGGGTACGGTGTAACAAACCATTTTTTTAACCTCCGCAATAGTAATATTTTTTGATATATAAATATTATCAAATTGCAGGGCCCGAGAAAATTAAGAAGTTATCGCACCGTTTTAAAGGCGGTTTTTTACCTCGACAAAGCATAAATGCCCGAATTTTCAAGTCCACTCGGAGCTGGTGCTGTCATGTCTTCAAAGATAACGCGCGTGAGTTTGACCTTGCCGCAGGGGTTGCTCGATGAACTCGATCGCATGCTCGAGGCCCAACGATATGCAAGCCGCTCGGAGGCGTTTAGGGATGCCATCCGTGATTTCTTGGCGAACTATCGGTGGCGGAGCGAACTCAAGGGCGAACAACTGGGGGCCATCCTCGTGCTTTACGAGCATGATGTGCGAGGATTGATGGACGAGCTCATGGACATCCAACACGAGCACTCGAGCGTAATAAGCGCCGTCCAGCACTTACACATCGACGCCAAAAATTGCTTGGAGGTCCTCATCGTGAAAGGGGCGGCGGGGAAAATTCGCAGTCTGATCGATCGTATCGGCGCCACGCGGGGGGTCAAGCAGGCCAAGTTGGTGGTGGTGTAGGATGGAGCTGAGCGAACTCTTGGAGAGGCTCAACAACCTCAAGCGCATGCCACGGACGGGTTGGCTGTTATGCAACGTGCCACTAAACGAGGCCGAAGATGTTGCACAGCACACATTCGAGGTAGCGGCGCTTACGTTTTTGCTCTCGGAGGAGCTAAGGCGTCGGGGCCAGAAGTTCAATGCCGAGCGAGCGCTAGGCATGGCGATCGTACACGACTGGGCGGAAGCCACGGTCGCGGATTTCCCCTACACCGCTTTGAAGTATTTGGGGCCCAAAGGCGCGAAGGAGCGCATGGAGGGCCAGGCGATGGAGGACCTCCTCGCTGGCCTGCCGGGCGAGGGGAAATGCATGGAGCTATGGCAGGAGTACGCGGAGAAGCGCAGCCTTGAGGCGAAAATCGTGCACGCCGCCGACTATTTGTCCATGCTGATTCAAGCGATCAAGTATCGGGAGCGAGGAAATCGCTCGAAAGAGTTGGACGAGCTCTGGCGCGCTGTCCATGCTGACATCGAGCCCTACGCGGCTGAAATCGAGGTGGTCAAGGAGCTGGTGGAAGAGCTGGACGGGCGCTACTCTGAGTTCTCACCTTAAACGTCTGAGATAACCATCTAGCTCGGGAAAATTGTAGAAACTAGATTTAGGTTAAGCCAGCTTCTACGTAGCCGACCTTCGCCTTGAGTTCCTCCACGATTTCTGGGTTCATGAGCGTCGTTACATCGCCTATTGGCTCGCCCTTCATCAAACTTTTTAAAATCCGCCGCATGATCTTCCCGCTCCTCGTCTTCGGGAGGTCCGGCACAAAGAAGAGATTTTCGGGCTTGGCGGTGGGCCCTATGGCCTTGGTCACCCTAGCGATTATCTCCTTCGCGAGTTCCTCGGACGGCTGCCGGCCCTTTCGGAGTATCACGAACGCGACGGGGACCTCGCCCTTTATCTCATGGGGAGCAGGAACTACTGCCACCTCAGCCACTGCCTCGTGCTCGGTCAGCGCCGTTTCGACCTCAGCCGTCGCGAGCCTGTGCCCCGCGACCTTCATCACGTCGTCCTCCCTGCCACCCAGCCTGATGTTGTGCATCTCATCCCATACCCTGGCCCCATCGTGGGTGTAGTAAATTTCTTCGCCGTACCTGCTGAAGTAGAGCTCCTTGTACCTCTCAGGGTCCTTGTAGATACCTCTCAGCATGCCCGGCGCAAATGGGCTCAGCTGGACCAAACTTCCCGACCCACCGACACCCACCTTGTTGCCATTCTCATCTAGGACTGCGTGTCTCATACCCGGGAAGCTCCTTCCCGCGACGGTCGGGATGAATGGGCCTATACCCGGCAGGGAGTTGATCAGGGTGCCGCCGGTCTCCGTCTGCCACCAGGTGTCGATGATCGGGCACCTCCCTCCTCCGATGTTGTGGAAGTACCAGAGCCAAGCCTCTCGATCGATGGGCTCGCCGACCGTGCCTAATATCCGGAGGCTGCTCAGGTCGTGCTTTCTCGGCCATTCCTCGCCACACTTCACAAACATCCTTATCGCAGTGGGCGCGGTGTAAAATATCGTCACGCCGTATTTTTCGACTATATCCCACCACCTGTCCGGCTCCGGGTAATCCGGGGCGCCCTCGTAGATGAGCATGGTCGCGCCCAACAGGAGGGGGCCGTAGCAGGAGTAGGTATGCCCGGTGATCCAGCCGATGTCCGCGGTGCACCAAAAGAGGTCGTCGTCGTGAATGTCGAAGTCCCACTTCGATGTCCAATAGGCTTGCGTCAGGTACCCCCCGGTGGTGTGGACCACGCCCTTCGGCTTGCCAGTGGTGCCGCTGGTATAAAGGATGAACAGGATATCCTCGCTATCCATAGCCTCCGGCTCGCAATGGGCATCGGCGTCCTCCATCAACTCGTGCCACCAATGGTCCCTGCCCTCGACTATGTCGACATCGAGGCCCGCCCTCCTGACGACCACGACATCCTTTACGGGGGTCCCCTCGACCCCCTTGTCGGCCTCGGCCTTGAGGTTGAGTACCTTGCCCCGCCGGTAGTAGCCGTCGGCCGTGATGAGCACCTTGGCTTCGGCATCCTTCAACCTGGACCTCAAGGAATCGGCACTGAACGCGGAAAATACCACGCTGTGTGCAGCCCCTATGCGGGCGCATGCGAGCATTGCGATTTGAACCTCAGGCATCATGGGCAGGTAGATGCCGACCCTGTCCCCCCTTTTTACGCCTAGGGACTTCAAGACGTTGGCGAACTTATCGACCTCCCGATAAAGATCATAATAGGTCAACACCCTAGCTGGCTCATCGATCGGCTCGGGCTCCCATATAATCGCCGCCTTGTACCTCCTCCCGGTTTTTATGTGCCGATCGACGGCGTTGTAGGAGGCGTTTATCCTGCCCCCGACGAACCACTTGAAGTAAGGCGGGTTTCGCTCGTAGGTCCTATCCCATTCCTTGAACCAATGTAGCCCCTCTCGAGCGCGGTTGGCCCAAAATGCGGTTGGATCCTTATCGGCTTGCTCGTATATCGATTCATCGCTCACCCAGGCCATCTTTTTGAGCTCCTCGGATGGCCACCATACCTCCTTTTGCTTTGGGTCCTCCAGGACCCATTTGACCGACGCTGTGACCTTTTCGGATTTTTGTTCCACGATGATCCCCAAATGTCAACTCATTAGCCTCACTTATTAAGCTTAAAAAACCCTTTCGCTTTTTTGTTTTTTGACCGTAACAGAAAGTATGCCGGCTCAATAGCGTGGTAAGTATACTTATCAAGGATTGACCGTCAATGACCGGTCAGTTAAGTTAAAATAGGGATCGGCGGGGAAATTAAATGGGTGTCGGCTTAATAGGTGGGTCTGGATGAAGGTTGGTGAGAGGTTCGCGCCTCACCCGAACTTGAAAAAAGTCTATTTTACTTATCTCGGGCTCGCAGCGATCGCCCCGTTGATCGCGACCCTGTTACCGATTTGGGCGGTGCCCACCTTTCGCCCTGAGGCGTGGCAGGCGGCTGGAGCCTACCTCTTCATCCCGTTGGCCATCGTGCTCGCGGTCCTTTGTTTCGTGGCCTATTGGATCGGGAGGTACTACCGCTCGATCTCCTTCACGCTCCGGAAAGATGAGGTGGTGGTTGAACGAGGGGTTTGGTGGAGGATGAGGCACACCCTCCCATACGCGCGCGTGATGTCCGTTGACATCATCCAAGGGCCGGTTTCAAGGCATTTTGGTGTTGGCTCCGTGCACGTGTATACGGCGGGGTACACGGGTCCGAAGGGCGGGACCGCGGGTCCCGGCGGCAGAGGTGCGGAGGCTGTATCTGGGGCGTGCCGAACTTCGTGAAGATGAGAGACGCGATCCTCGGGTTCGCGAAGGGGAGACCCCTTTTTGGGGCGCCCGGGGTTGCGGCACCCGACATCGGCCAGGAGATCCTGAAAGAGCTGAGAAAGATACGGAAGGTGGTGGAGAAGTAACATTCATCGCTTTAACATCCTTTTGCCAATCACTGCGCCTATCCCGCTTTGTTCTTGCAAAAATCCTTTCAAGGCTTGTCCTCCTTATTCCTTAATCCATCGAGGCCCCGCTTGTTTAAGATTTGTTTAATTTCCTCGTCGCCGATAGGTGGGGGCATCGGGGGTGGGGCAGGTTTGATCAACCTCATCTTGCAGCGGCTGACAACCCAACTTAAGGGGAGCATATACGCAAGCACCGATGCACACATGTAAAGGGGTTGCAAGTTAAACGAGATCGCGGTAAGGATCGATAGGCACGCGATCGCCAGCCCGAGGGACGATGCTAGCTTGAACGTGCGTCGAGGGTCGCTGCGATAGAGCAAGAAAAGCCGGCCCCCGAGCCCAAGCAATAGGGTCTGGAAACCGAAGATCACGGAGCCGGAGAGGAGCATGAAATAGATGACATATGTGGCATCCAAGTTCACCGACACCCCAACAGCATGAATATATCGGCCCAAATTTAAGGATGGGGATGCCTTGGACGACCGCGAGCGAATGGTTAAAATCCTCGAACGCTTGAGCGCCGAGTTCGAGCCATGGAAGCAACGAGGCAAGGACCCGTTCGAGATACTCGTGCAAACTGTATTATCCCAGAACACCAACTGGCGTAACACCAAATTAGCGTTCGATCGCCTGACGAAAAAATTTAGGACGCCGAAGCAGCTCGCTGAGGCTGACGCGCGCGAGATACAAAAGTTGATAGAGCCTGCCGGCCTTCACCAGATGAAATCCGGGCGGCTGAAACGGATAGCCCAAATCATATGCGATAAAGTCAACGGTGACCTCGGAAGGGTCATCCGCAAACCCATCGAAGAGGCGCGCGGCGAACTGTTGGCGTTGCCAGGCGTCGGCCATAAAACTGCGGATTGCGTTCTTCTGTTCGCCGCCGGGCGCGATGTGCTGCCCATCGACACCCACATCTTTAGGGTGGCCGAAAGGCTCGGCTTCACCAGCGCCGGGGATGATTACGAAGCCGTTAAGACGAGGCTCGAGGGTCTCGTCCCAAGCGGTCGGAGGGGCGAAGCACATATACTGCTGATCCAGCACGGTCGGCGCTATTGCAACGCGCGTGCGCCCCTGTGCAAAGATTGCCCGATTGGTGATTTGTGCCCGTATAAAAGCTCAAAAGCAAAAATTAGCCGAATAAAGTCGTAAATCCTTTTTTCTGGTCTATTGATAACTTTTTTTGACTTTAAACGCCTAAATCTCCTGAATTAACTAACTCGTGTGGTCGACGACGTAAACTATTTGTTTTCCAAAGTGCAAAAAAATTTATTAAGGAGGCAGTGCGATGCTCGTCGAGCTGGGGGCCGGATTGCTTTCCATAGCCGCTGCGAGCTACGTACTCTGGAGGATGCACACTAGGGCAATAGCACGAAACCAGATGCGGCGATACAAAATGACGGAAGGGGGATCTGGTGAGCTACCAGCGGGGGTACCGATCCAAAAGTGTTGCGGAAGGCCAATGGAGCCAATCGAACGTCGGGGAACTTGGATCATCTTGAGTTGCGCTCGATGTGGACAACAGTCGGAAAAACGCATGCCGAACTCAAGAGGATCGTACCTTGGGCGCGGACCCTAGCAGACCATTTGATTATCGGCTTGCGCCCAGCCCGAACTCAGCGTGCAGGGCGCGCACGGCCCTCACGGCATCCCTTTCGTCGACCGCAAACGAGATGTTGAGTTCGGAGGATCCCTGAGCTATCATCAGGATGTTTATGCCCTCTCGGCCCATCGTCCCGAACACGCGCGCGGCTACGCCAGGAGTGCCTTTCATACCCGCGCCGACCGTGGCGATCACGCTCGCGCTTCGATCGTAGTCTATGCGCCAGTCGATGTGGCGCGCGGCGAACTCCGTGTGCAGCGCTCGAAGTGCGGTTTCCAAGTCCCCGCGCCCGACGATGAAGCTTATGTTCGCCTGTGACGAGCTTTGCGATATCATCAACACCTTAACATTGGCATTGGCCAGGATTTCGAAAACGGTTGCTGCCACTCCCAGCGTGCCTATCATACCTGGCCCTCCGACGGTTATTATCGCAACTTCCTTGCTCGCGGTTATCGCCTTTACTATACCCTCGATCTCCCTCGGCTCCTTGACTATCAGCGTGCCAGCGTGCGACGGGTTAAAAGCGTTGCGCACCCGCACCGGAATGCCCAGCTCCATGGCCGGTTCGATTGTCTTGGGGTGGAGCACCTTCGCACCGAAGTATGCGAGCTCTGTGGCCTCTAGATACGAAATCGTCTCGATTACCTTAGCGCTTGGCTCAGCCTTTGGGTCGGCGGTCATGATGCCATCCACATCGGTCATTATCCATATCTCATCAACTTTCAGGGCAGCGCCGATGATAGATGCGGAGTAATCCGAACCGCCTCGACCGAGCGTCGTCACGGTTCCGTTCTCGGTGCCCGCTACAAAGCCGGTCACCACGGGCAACTTTCCCTGCGCGAGAAGCCTGCTCAATCGCTGCCGCACAAGCTTGCGCGTTCGTTCGAGCTTCGGTCGAGCCTCGGTGTAGCGCTCGTCGGTGATGATACCGGCTTCAAAACCGGTCAGGTGGCAAGATGGCACCCCCAGCGCCTTTATCGCCCCCGCGAGTATCGGCGCGGACAGGCGCTCTCCAAACGACATTATCAAATCCTGTGACCGCAGGGAAAGCTCGCCGAGGTGCGCGATGCCGGTAAGTGCGCGCTCCAATCCATCGAGTGCATCCTTGACCGCGCGGGTCGTTTGGTGGAGCACATCCTTGTCGTCGATTGCAACTCGACAGGCTTGAAAATGTTTGTTTGAAATGTGATCCATGAACTCGGAAATCAGCTGCTTCGGATTTGCGCGAGGTTCGATTAATTTGTGAGAGATCTCTATTAACTCATCCGTGATGCCGGCCATTGCGGAAGTCACGACGACCACCTTGTCGCCCCTCCGATGGCGATCCACCGCCAGCCGCGCGGCGTTGAGTATGCTTTTCCCGTCTTTAACCGGGACCCCGCCGAATTTAATGACGAGTCGCATGTTCCTCCCTCGAGTAGTACGCGTCCAATTGCTCGCATATTACCTTTGCTAGGATATGGTAACACATATCCGCATCGACCTTTTCGGTGACGACATTTAGGACATAATCGCGGCAGGTGCAGTACGTGCGGACCACCTCGTATTCATCGCCCTTGCCGCGCACGAACCAGCGATCGTTTTGCTTTACGACACCGCCCCTTTGTATGGCCTCGAGGGCTTTACTCCCCCTCGACCCGTAGACGCTTACGATCGCCTGTTTCATGTCGTCCGTCAGCTCGCCAACTTCGCGCAGCCGGTTAAACAGCTCCCTCTTTTTGTGCAGAAAGGCGTCGGAAACCATGACAACCCCAATCACATAACCATATTTCCAAGGATAAAACCATAAAAACATGGATCGAATGAACAGAGTGCCTGCCCTTCTGCGCAAATATGGCATACGGCTGAGCAAACGTACAGGGCAGCCCCATGTGGTACATTCCGATATATTGAGTAGGATGGTAGACCACGCCCAGGTTTCGGGCCGGGACCATGTGCTTGAAATCGGTGCTGGCATCGGCAACCTAACGCAATTGCTCGCGGAGCGGGCCGGCAAGGTTATTGCGGTGGAGCAGGACAAAAAGCTTTTTCAAGCATTGAAGGAGCAACTAAAGGGCTGCACAAACGTCGACCTTATACACGCGAATGTCCTGCGCATCGAGCTGCCACGGTTCAACAAGGTCGTCGCAAACCTGCCCTACAGCATTTCCTCCGACATCACCTTCAAACTCCTCGAGCGCAGTTTTGAGCTAGCGGTTTTAATGTACCAAAGGGAATTTGCTCGGCGGCTCGTGGCCCCGCCGGGCTCCCACGATTACGGCCGCCTGACGGTGAACGTATACTATCGCGCACGGGTTGAGCTGTTGGAGGAAATACCGCCAACAGCTTTTATCCCCCGGCCGAAGGTCTCGTCGACAATCGTGAGGCTGAGGCCACGTGACCCGCCGTTTACGGTTACGGATGAGGAACTGTTCTTTGACGTCGTTCGGGCACTATTTCAACACAGGCGCCAAAGGGTGCGCAACGCACTGTATCATTCCTTCAACGAAGTCTTTCCGAAGGCGAGGTCCAAGCCGGAAAGGCGCAAGATGATAGATGAAACGATCCCGAAAGAGTTGGCCAACAGCAGGGTTATGGATCTTCCGCCGGAAAGGCTGGGCACGATCGCCAATTGCATCGCATCTAGTCCAAGAAATCTTCCGGTTTAGGCGGTTCGGGCTTTAAGCCCTTGCGCTTACGGGTCTCCCGGATTGTTTGCTCCTGCAGTTCGCGTGGCATTGGCTCAAATCTGTCGAACTCCGTGCCCCAGATCGCCCGCCCTTCGGTTTCAGACCGCATCTCGGCCGCAAGCCCGAAGGAGTTGGCGACTGGCAGGGAAGCCCTGATGACGGCGATATCCTCCTCGGATTCCATGGAGATTATGCGCCCGCGGCGCCCCTGCACCACCTTCGTGCTGCCGCCCAGAAACTCTTGGGGCACGCGCACCTCGAGTTTTAGGATCGGTTCGAGGACGATTGGGTTCGCCATAAGCATCGCTGCCTGAATCGCCCGCCTGACCGCGGGTACTATCTGCGCCGGACCGCGGTGGACGGAATCCTCGTGCAGCGACGCATCCGTGATGAGCACCTTCAGTCCCCGCGTCGGCTCGCGCATGAGCGGGCCCTCGTTTACGACTTCGGTAAAAGCTTCGATGACGTAGTCCTCGACCTCCCGCATGTATTGTACGCCCTTTGTAACGTCAGTCAGGACGTTGGGGCCGACGATCGTCACAATGCCCCGCGCTGCATCCGTATCCCAGCCGAGTTCGCGCAATACATTAGCGCGCTCCTTGCGCTCCTGCTTAACGTAGACCTTCCCCTCCTCGATGGCCTTGATCACCTCGGGCTCAATCGGTTCGACTGAAATCATGAAACGATTGTGCTTGTTCGGCGACTTGCCCTCGACTGGCCCAGCTTCGCTTGTGACCGTCTCACGGTAGACGACAATCGGCTCTGATGCTTTGACCTCCAAGCCAGCTTCCTTAAGTCTGTATTCAACTATCTCGAGGTGCAGCTCGCCCATGCCCGACACGAGATACTCGCCGGTCTCCTCATTTATCTTTACGCGGACGTTCGGGTCCTCGCGCGAGATCTTCTTGAGTTCGGTTACCAACCGCGGCAGATCTTGGAAGTTCTTGGGCTCAACCGCCACGGTTACGACCGGTTCGCTCACATACCGAAGCTCCTCAAAGCCCCTTCCCTCGACCCCCAGCTCGACCAGCGTCTCCCCAACGTACGCCTCCTTCATGCCTATGATAGCTGCGATGTTCCCTGCCGGCACCCTATCCACCATAACGCGGTCCGGCCCCATGTAGACGCCGACCTGCTGGACCCGCGCCTCTTGGTTTGTGCCCACGAGCCTGACGGCCTTCCCCTTCTCAAGCGTTCCCGAAAAAACTCGCCCGGTCGATATGACGCCCGCGTGTTCGTCGACGATGATATCGGTTACAACCATGCAGATTTTACCGTCCGGATTGCACATGGTCATGTCTTCGCCGAGTTCGCTGTTTGGGTCGCCCTTCCATATTACCGGTATACGGTCGGCCTGCGCCTGCTTCGGGTTCGGCAGGTGGCGGATTACCGTATCGAGAATAACTTCGTACAGGGGGCTCTTCCTCGCGAGCTCCGCCTGAGTACCGCTTTTGTAGGCGTCAATGATATCCTTGAAGGTGATGTTCTTCTTCTTCATCTGTATCATGGATACCGCCCACTTTTCCTTGGCCGAGCCGAATGCGACCGAACCGCCCTCGACGCTAACTTGCCACCGCTCAGCGACATCTGGTGGAGCGTACCTGCGGATGAGCTGGTTGAACTTGGTTATGATTTTAACGAAGCGCTCCTGCATGCCCTCGGGCGTTAACCTAAGCTCGTCGATTAAGCGGTCGACCTTATTGATAAAAAGCACTGGACGGGCGCGCTCGCGCAACGCTTGGCGCAACACGGTTTCGGTCTGCACCATGACGCCCTCGACCGCATCGACGACGACGACGACACCATCTATGGCGCGCAGCGCCCTGGTCACATCTCCGCTGAAATCGACATGTCCAGGCGTGTCGAGCAAGTTAATCATATATTCCTTCCCCTCGTGTGTATGTGCGAGGCTAACCGCCGCGGTCTGGATGGTGATGCCTCGTTGCTGTTCGACCTCAAGGAAGTCCGTGAAGAGCTGTTCGCCCGCGAGTTCGAAGCTTATGATGCCCGAGGCAGCGACGAGACTATCGGTAAGCGTGGTCTTGCCGTGGTCCACGTGGGCGACGATGCCTATGTTGCGTATGCGCTCGGGCTGCCACATGAGTTTTTGGATATCCGCCAGGTGCTTGTAGCGCCGCATGCATATCCCCGAATTTAACTTATGATGTATACTTGGTTTTATCGGTAAAAAACAACCGCGGGGTATTAAAAGCTATCGGAATAGCAGCTTGTCCGACTCGATCCCCTTCTCCTCCGTTGGTTCTGGGAACTCCCTCGGCAGCTGGTCCGGCCCCTGACCTATGCCGATCGTGTTTCCGATGCCAGCCACGACCACCACATCGCCTCGCTTGGTGCGCTCTCGCATCGCTTGCTTTACCCTCTCCGTCGTGAAATCCACGGCCCTTGCAAGGCGTTTGTTGAGCGGGGTGATCGCCTCCTTGAAGGATTCCTTTATGATTATTGCATCGACCGGTATGCCGTGCTTGACCGCGACCTCCTCGATCTTGTACTTTTCCGTGGGCGGCCCTCCGATCGCGGCTCCTACGCCCTCTATAACGTGCCCGCTCGCTTCGCCCTCGAGCTTCAGCCCAGCGTCGATCATGATGATGCGGTCGACCTTTCGTCGCTTTATCAGGCGCGCGATGAGTTCGCCCGGTTTCCCGACCCTGCCCCCCGGACCTTTGGCCTTGACCACGATCAGCTTGCGCCCGTCAAACTTGGTCTCAGCGTAAACGGTATCCTCGGCTAACTCCTTGCAAGACGCATTGTCCATCAGCTTGGCGGCCACCATGGCGCCGACGCCGTCGCCGATCGGCTTGCCGTCCGCAAATGTCTTGGTGGCGTCGAGGTATGCCTTTGCATATTCCTTCAAGATTGGCATCTGCATCTGGAGGATCATGATCAGCTGATAGCTCTTGGTCTTCTCGGCGAGCAACATGAAGTGGCGCACCACGCGGAAGATCCAGTAGCTCGCCATCGCCCCCTCTATGGTCATCTCCAAGTTCGCGGCGGTCTCCTCGTCGGCGTTTGGGGCGAAGCGTGCGACCGCGCCCTCGAAGCGCTTCTTCCGTACATCGAGCACGTGCTCAAGCCTTTGGATCACGCCCGCGGGGTCGTCGCTCACGGGCTCGATCGTGAAGAACTCGAGAAAATTGTCGAAGTCCTTCTCGATATCTCGCTTTGGTCGGCCATACTTTGTTATCGTGCTGAGAGCTATCCTTCGGCCCTCCTTGGCCCACTTCTCAAGCTCGTTGACAGATTTGCGCACCTGCCCAATCACTAGGCGCGATTGGAAGGTCAGCAGGTAGGGTGTGAAGTAGCTCCACACAAAGCCGAGTAGTAGGAGGACCACTATCCATACTAGAATGCTCTCTAGGCTGATGTCGAACAATGGCATGTTTACCCAATCCCTTATCGACTTCACTTCATAAAGTTTTAGCTATCGAATCATCGACCGAATATAAAGAATTTTTCGCGTACATTTTAACCGAGTATGGATGAGTTCGAGAAGCGGCGGTGTTAGCATCCACCATGAACTGTACACGCAGAGGAAAATGCTTGAACGTTTAAGGGAGTTAAATAAAGTATTGGAAGGAAAAATAAGACTGTGCGGGGGTAGCCAAGCCTGGTCAAAGAGGCGTTTAGTACGCCTTGGAAGCGCAGGCTTCAGGAGCCTGTCCCGTAGGGGTTCCGGGGTTCAAATCCCCGCCCCCGCATAATTCTTAGGTGCTTTTGTAAGATTTACCGGTAAAAAGGGGCTTAAATCCCCTCCCCCGCACCATACGCTTGCTGAAGCAGATCAGCTGGTTTTAGAGGAGATTTTCCAGAAATTTTTCTGGAGAGCCGTTCACCTCTGCGGCTCGACGATCACCTTGATGGATTCCCTGGCGTCGGCGACGAGCTTGAAGCCCAAGCCCGCTTCGCCCAAGCTCAATCGGTGGGTGATCATCTCCCGTACGTTCACCTTGCGGTCGCCGATCAGTTTCAAGGCCTCCTCGAGGTCCCCGGGCCCCGCGCCGTAGGAGGTCATCATCGTTATCTCGTCGCGCCAGAAGTCGGCGATGGGGACGGAAACGTCGACGCCCGGCCCAAGCACGGCGAAGAATAAAACGGTGCCCCCGCGATCCACGCATCGCAACGCCTGCTCGCTCGCGGATGCAGCCCCCGTGCAAACGATCACTTTGTCCGCGAGCCTGCCCTCGTTGAGTTGACGCAACTTTTCAGGCACATCCTCCTCGGCTTGTACCGCCTCATCAGCGCCAAATTTTTTCGCGGCATTCAAGCGGTACTCGTTTACGTCTGTCGCGATTACCCGCTCCGCCCCCCGCGCGCGGGCGAGTTGCACGTGAAGCAGCCCGGAGACGCCGCTGCCCAAGATGAGCACGGCATCGCCCCCTTTCACGCGGGCCAACCTTTGTCCGCGCACCGCGCATCCGAGCGGCTCGATGAAGGTCCCCTCCTCAAAGGACATGTTCTTGGGCAGGAGGTAGACGCCGCGCTCCACGTTTATCCTCGGCACGCGTATGTACTCCGCAAAGCCCCCGGGATCGTAATTCGTCTTATGAAGGGTTTCGCAGGCCGTATGATGGCCGCCCATGCAATAACGACATTTGCCGCACGGGACGTGATGGGAGACGAAGACCCCGTCGCCCACTTTGTAACGCTCCACGCCCTCCCCCACTTCAACTATCTCGCCGGTGGCCTCGTGGCCGAGCACCCGCGGCGCTTTCGGGACGCGGTACCACTCGAGCACATCCGAGCCGCAAATCCCGCACGCCATCACCTTCATCAAAAATTCACCAGCGCCTATCCTCGGCTTGGGCAGCTCCTCAAGTCTCACATCTCGGTTGTTGTAGTACATGGCGACGCGCATTCTAGCCCCCGATTGATTCGGTTCGACATGTGAAATCTTTTCGATTTCTATATTTTGGCAAGGCCCGCACCACCCTTTAAAGCAGGGGGCACAAAAAGCTGCCGAAAGGGGTGAATGCACTTTTTCGCCCCTCCCTCCGAGCCTTATAGCCGTAGGCGAGGCCGACGACGAGCCCGGAGAGGTGGGCCGTGTGAGCGATGGAGCCGAGTGGACCGGAGAACGCTAGGATGGCCGATATGGCCCCGAAACCCAACGTAACCATCCAGAGTTGCATTGGGATGAGGAAAAAGAGGAGGACCGGCAGGCGAGGCGCGAGCACGGTCAGGGTGCCAAGCGCTCCGAGGATGGCGCCGCTCGCCCCCAGCACCACGATGTCGGAAGGGATAACTAGGAGTTGAGCGGCGCTGGCCAAAACTCCGGCCCCCAAAAAGATGTGGAGGAATCTTTTTCTGCCTATCCTCATCTCGAGCATCGGACCGAAGAAGAAAAGGGCAATCCCGTTCACCAACAGGTGCGTGAACCCCGCGTGGAGAAAGATGGATGTCAGGAGGGTCCAAGGTCTGGCGATGGCCGTGGCTCGAGACGGGGCGAGGTAATAAAGGAAGGTGCTGTAATCCCCGGGGATGTAATACGACTGGTCCAGCACCGCTTGGGCCATCAGCTGCCCCAGGTATGCGCAGAAAATCACCAGCAGGATGACCGTGCTCGGCCGGCGAAGGATGAAATGCCTAAAAAAGCTCGGCCACCCGCTTGGGAACCCCGAGGTCCTGATTTCATATCGTATCACCGTCGAGGGCACGGTCTCCCCAAGTTCGAATTTTGAGATCACATGCCGATAAGTTCGCCCCCGCCCGCTAGGTTTGACCTCCACCGATCGCGTGCAAGGATGATTTTCCGGTAGCCTGTGCTCCGGGCAAAAAGTGCCCCCACAGTACCTACACTTAAACGGTAGCGCAATCCCCTTGCCGCAGATGTCACAGGTCGCCATCTTCGCCGCCACGGGAGGACCGGAAGTTTGGTCATCTTCCCATTTGCCCGGTCCAGCCAGTAACCTCCGGTCATGGGTACATGCATATTTCGATTTCAGCCTACTTTTCCCCGGCGCTTTTTACCTCGTTGAATAAATCGTGCGCTTCCCTCGGGGTGGCATTTTCGTGGATGATCGCGCGGATTGCCCTGATCATCGCCACCGGGTAATCGTGCTGCCAGATGTTCCTCCCCAGGTTCACGCCTATGGCGCCCTTCTGAATGCCATCGTAAACGAATTCAAAAACCTCGAGCTCGGACTCCACCTTAGGCCCGCCCGCAATGACCACCGGCACCGGACAGCCCCTCACGACCCTTTCGAAGCCCTCTTCGCAGTAGTACGTTTTCACCACCCGCGCGCCCAGCTCCGCGGCGACCCTGCAGCACAAGGCGAGATATCGAGCCTCGCGCTTCTCCAACTCCGCGCCGACAGCTGTGACCGCCATTACGGGGATGCCGTACTCCTCGCACTCGTTGACGAGGTTGGAGAGGTTCAACAACGTCTGGTGTTCGTTCGGCGCTCCGATGAAGATCGACACCGAAACAGCACTGGCGTTGAGGCGGATTGCCTCCTTCACCGAAGTCGTTACGCCCTCGCGGTCGAGCTCATCCTTCCTAGCCATGCTCGTGCCGCCGGAAACCCTGAGGATGACCGGTTTGGTGTTGGCGGGGTCTATACACGAGCGGAGCACCCCCCTCGTGAGCATGATCGCGTCCGCGTACGGGAGGAGGGGCCTGACGGTCTTGCCCGGCTCTTCCAATTTATGCGTGGGGCCCTGGAAATACCCGTGATCTATGGGCAAGAATAGAGCCCTGCCATCCGGTTGGATCAGCTGCGCAAGCCTGTTTTTCATCCCCCAATCCATAGAACGCGCCCCCTTATTTTTCAGGTCTGACGATTAAATAGCCTTTCTCCATCAGCCAATGATGAAATTCCCATGTGGTATGTCTACAATCGATTTTGCAGGTTTGTCTCGTTCTTTCGTATTCCTCAGAACCCTCCCTTTGCGAGTTCAGGGCTAGCTGTACCGGGCATCTCACGTCGTTGCAGAATTCCCTCTTCTTGTACTCCACATATCCCTCGATCGACATGGCCTCGCCCTTTAACTTCAGCAGTCCTCGGTTTTGCAAAATGTACTGCGTCCACGTTGAATATATCCCTAATCGCATGCACGATATCGCGCGCGGTCAGTGGGGCCAATGCTTAGATAGAGGTTTTAATCCATGCAAAATCTAAACGTTAGCATGCGGCCGTGGTCCAGCCTGGTTAAGGAGTTTTCCGCCAATAGACTCAGGCCCTCCAAGCCTGAAGCGCGGGTTCGAATCCCGCCGGCCGCACCTCACCTCCGTCCCGACTTCCTCAGCGGATAGATCAACGCCGCCCCCGCTATGAAGCCGCCGATGTGCGCCCAGTACGCAACGCTGGTGGGCGTGCCGGCGATCCAGGAGATGGATGCGCTTAAAATCTGGAGGACGAACCAAAAGCCGAGAAATACGATGGCGGGGATTCTGACGAGGTGAAAGACATAAAAGGCCATCAGTAGCGTATAAACTTTTGTTTTTGGATATAGCACCAAATATGCGCCGAGGACCCCTGAGATCGCCCCCGAGGCACCTATTGTCGGGATGCCTGAACTCGGGTCATGAAATGCGTGCGCGAGGCTCGCGGCCAACCCGCTGGTGAAATACAACAGCAAAAATCTCAACCTACCGCAGGCGTCCTCTATGTTGTCCCCGAAGATCCACAGGTACCACATGTTCCCGATGATGTGGAGGAATCCGCCGTGCAAGAACATCGAGGTGAACAGGGTGTACAGCCGTTCGACTTTAAACACATCCCTTGGCACCATACCGTATTCCTCAATAATTTGTGCGAAGGACCCCGACAGGAGGGAGGCGGCAAAGATCGCGACGTTTACTGATATCAAAAACACGGTAAGAACCGGCTTAATCTCGGTCGGGTTCTCGTCCTTTAGGGGAAAGGCCATTTGAAGTCCTCGTTTTTATGGTCAAGCCGCGGTGGGAATAACCAACTGATGATAAGACCACCGTCTTTTGCCCACAAATCCTTCACCGATCCGGGACTCTTTTCATTCTCCACGTCCATGTCATAAAAGGACATCGTACTATTTTGGATGTCCAGCAACCTTGATCGCCACGATGTCCTCCCTGAATTTTTTGTTCGGAACTATCATCAGGCGCCCATCCGAGGTTTTTAGCTTTGTCACCGTTAGGGTTATTTCAATAACCTTGCCGCGTTTGCCGCCGATCTCCACCTCGCTTCCGACATTGATCAACCTGTCGCCGATGAGTGAAATGCCCGCGAAGACGTTTGATATCCAGATGTCCTTGAGGGTAAACACGAGTGCAGCCCCGATCACCCCGAGCGCGGCCAAAATGCTCAATAGCGTTGAGATCAAATCCCAGATATGTAGCACGAGCAGCATCAAGCCGATCGCAAAAATGCCGGAAATGAAATTTGTGAGATTTTGATGCCCAGTTAACCCGCCGAGCTTTCGGTTGACAACCACGCCGAAGAGCAGCCTAAATGCGAACGCAACCGCAACGATCGCCAGCGTGGCCGAAGCTCTGATGTCCAACATACTTGGGCCCAACTTGACTCCTGCGGCGAGTTAATAATAGTTTTCTCGCACAAGTACATCTGGTGTGCGCATGCTTCACATGATACTGGCGGATGCCGAGCTCGAAACCGTGCCTCCGGAGATCGCGTCCGACAGGTCCATCGCATGGCAGGCACGCCGCCGCGGGAGACGCCCCACCGAAGTGCTGCTCGACTCCAACTATCATCACTTGGCCATGCGGGGGTTGCGTGAGGCCGACCGCCGCGGAAGGCCGGACATCGTGCACGTCTGTACTTTGCTAGCGCTCGATAGCCCGCTGAATCGCGAGGGATTGTTGAGGCTTTACATCCACACCCGCCACAACAGGCTTATTACCATCGACCGAGGGACGCGCATGCCGCGTGCCTACAATCGCTTCGTCGGGTTGATCGAGCAACTTTTCCTCGTGGGCGCCGCACCCCCCGACGAACCGTTGTTGTGCCTGGAGGAAGCGTCGCTGGCAGACATCGTTCATCGCATCGGGCCCACCAAAGTTATCACATTTAGTGAGGGTGGACAGAGAAAATCCTACGCCGAAATCTTTCGGGGCATTTCAATTGACGATGAGGTATGCACCATCATCGGCGGTTTCCCGCATGGCGATTTCATCTCCAACATCGTCGAGTTGTCCGATGAACTCGTGTGCGTGGACCCGGAACGGCTCGAAGCCTCAACCGTCGTAAATAGGGTAATTTGCGCATGCGAAGATGCCCTCGGCATCCAAAAAATTAGATTGAGCAGGTAATCGCATGCCCCGTCAAATATCTCGCGAATCGAGGGCCGAAAATAAGGCGATCGCCGCCGAGCGCATCGAGCGCCTTTTTGAGCTCGCCGAGCGAGCATTCGGCGAGCGCCCCGAGCTGGCCGACAGATACGTTCGACTTGCTTGGCGCTTGGCGACGCGATACAACATAAGGATGCCCCCGCACTTCAAAAGAAAGTTCTGCAGGAAATGCTTGGCTTTTCTGAAGCCCGGCGCCAGCTGCCGCGTGCGAATCCGCCCCAGTTACGTGGTCGTCACCTGCCTTAGATGCAACCACCATATACGCCTCCCTGTGGATCCCAAGGGAAAAAAATGGAGAAATGTTAATTAAACATCGGGTTTAAAGGTTAGATAATCACCACAGCTAACGGTCGATGGTCGTGAGATAAATGTCGGTTCGGGAAGTTCCGCCGAATATGCTGATCAAGAGGCTCGGCGAGGAGCTCAGGAATTTAAAGGAGCTGCAGCCTCCCGAGTGGAGCCGCTATGTTAAGACTGGGGCACATAGGGAGCGCCCGCCGGAACAACCAACTTGGTGGCATGTGCGCGCTGCTTCGGTTCTACGGCGCATTTATCTGGATGGCCCCATCGGCGTCTCAAGACTGCGTACCCACTACGGTGGTCGACGGAAGCGCGGTTCAGCGCCTGGGCACTCCCGGAAGGCCGGGGGCAAGATTCTGCGCGCGATCTTACAGCAACTTGAACAAGCTGAGCTTGTGACGAAAACGGAGCGTGGTGGTCGGAGGATTACGGCCAAGGGGGCATCCCTGCTCGATCGTTTGGCTGATCGAATAAAGGCTGAATTGGCTAAGGTGCCGAAAGCGGCGTGATAGGAATGGAAGATGAGAGGGATATCGAGGAGATCCGGAGGCGGAGATTGCTGGAACTCCAAGCGAGGCTGGAGGAACAAAGGCGCCAGGAGGAGCTCAGAAGGCAGTATGAGATCCAAAAAAGGCTGGCGTTACAACAGATATTAGCGCCTGAAGCACGGAGCAGATTGGCCAATATACGGACGGCAAGGCCCGAGTTTGCCGAGCAGATCGAGCTCCAACTCATTCAGCTCGCTCAATCCGGCAGGCTCACATCTCAGATCACGGATGCTCAACTACGCGAAATCCTGCGTAGACTTCAGGAGCGCAAGCGCAACATCAGGATAAGGAGGGCGTGATATGGCGAGACATAAGCCAGCACCGCTCAAGCGCAGGCTGGCGAGGGCAGGGAGACGCACCCGCCGCACACCAGTTTGGGTCATGGCAAAGACGGCTGGCAGGGTGCGCACGAGTGTGAAAAGACGGAGTTGGCGCCGTCAAAGGATAAAGCCGTAGGGCCGGGGTGACATATGCCGGAAGAGCGTATCTATGTTGTCCCGCTCAGGGCCGCCAGGAAGGCGCCCAGACATAGACGCACGCCTCGTGCGGTCAAAGTCGTGCGTGAATTCCTGAAGCGGCACATGAAGTCCGAGAACATCAAGCTCAACGAAGGGTTGAACAGAAAGCTTTGGGAGCGCGGGATCGAACGGACCCTGCCACGGATTCGTTTGCGCGTCGTCAAACAGGACGATGGCTCAGTAGAAGCCTTTTTGGCCGAGTGATCCAAATGCCCATTTTGCGCGTTAATTTCGACCATCTCCCGTATCTTGGGGTCTTCGCCATAGCGACGGACAGGGTAGCGATAGTGCCCAAGCGCTTTACCATCCGCGAGAAGCTCGTGATGGAAGCATTGGGCATGCAACCCATGCGGGCAAGCATAAGCAGGAGCCCCCTGATCGGCCTGTTCACGGCTGGTAACTCAAATGGGTTGGTTGTGTCGAACTTGCTGGAGGCCGACGAGGAAAACTTTCTATCCCAGTTTAAGTTAAAGGTCGCGCGCATGCCGGGTAAGTACACCGCAGTCGGAAACATGGTACTAGCAAACGATAAAGGTGCAGTCCTCAATCCGGACTTGCCCGATGGGGCAATCGAACTGATAAGCAAGACGCTCGGCGTGCCCGTCAAGCGGGGCACGATCGCCGGTCTCAAAAATGTTGGGGCCGCCGGGGTCGCCACCAATAAAGGGGCCCTCTTGCATCCCGACGCGCTCAGCGAGGAGATCGAGACAATAGAAAGAGTCCTCGGCGTGCCAGCGGATATCGGCACGGCCTGCAGCGGCGTAAAATATGTTGGCATATGCATGATAGCGAACTCACACGGCGCCCTCGTCGGAGAGACGACAACCGGGCCCGAGATCGGCAGGATAGAAAGCGCCCTCGGCTTCATCTGAGGCATCCATATAATAAGGATATTCCGCGTAAGGGGCTGGTTCAAACAAGGTGACCGACGCCAAAAGTTCACGCGTGAGCTCCCCGCGCTATCCGAAAAACAAGTCCTCGAGCGAGTTTACTCCGAGTTGGGGGAGCAAGCACAGGGTCAAGCGAAACTTAATTCATATTGAGGGGATAACAGAAATTAAAGCCGAAGGGACGGTCGCATAACGCTATAGGTGGTTAAATGGAGAACCTATCACTGGAGAACAGACAAAGGCTCCAGCGTATTCTCAACGAGATTGGCAACTATCAAGCTACAGCTGATCTGCTTCGTCAGCAAATTTCCTTCTTGGCCGCTTCTTTGTCCGAGCTCTCCATGACGGCCGAGACGATTAGAACCATCAAGGAGCTTAAGCCGGAAACCGAGATACTCGTGCCGATAGGCTCCGACTCATTTGTAACGGCGAAGCTAGCTCTCACGGATAAGGTGACGGTAGGGTTGGGTGCGGATGTGGCAGCGGAGCAGGGCATAGATGACGCTATGCGGATGCTTGAAACGCGGACTGTAGAGATCGAACAAGCCATGGAACGGGCTAGGCAGGAGCTGGAAAAGCTCAACGAGCGTATTGAGGCACTAAGGCCAGAAGCAGAGCGAATTTTGGAAAAGACGAAAGAAAAAAAATAGTTACGGCAGACGGCGATTGCATGCTCGAGAAGTTGCGGCAAAAGTTCAGGCGAGTGGTCAAGCGCGTAACGCGTCGCGAGCTAAGCCCCGCCGATGTTGAGGATATCATCTGGGAGCTTCAAGTTGGCCTGCTTGAGAGCGATGTCGCCGTGCCCGTTGCGGATAAGATCATCGAGCGGGTCAGGGAGCAGCTCTCCGGACGAAAGCTGGGCCTAAAGGAAGATCCGCGAAAGCTCGCCGACGAGGTATTGCGCCAAGCAATTCATGAGGTGCTGGGCACCGACGGGAAAGTTGACCTGCTCAAGCTCATCGATGCCAAACGCGCGCGGGGCGAGCCGGCCGTGCTCGTTTTCGTTGGGATAAATGGTCATGGGAAAACAACCACAATAGCAAAGCTTGCAAAGTATCTATTGGACCGCGGTTACAAGCCGGTGCTTGCAGCCGCGGATACCTTTCGCGCCGCGGGTATAGAGCAGCTTGAAATTCACGCAGAGCGCTTGGACTTGGGTGTTGTTAAACAACGACGGGGCGCGGATGCCGCCGCCGTCGCCTACGATGCGGTCGCCCATGCTAAAGCTAGGGGGCTCGATGTCGTGCTCGTCGACACCGCCGGGCGGATGCAGACCGACATCAACCTAATGGACGAAATGCGCAAAATCGTGAGGGTAGTTAAGCCGGACCTGACCATTTTCGTCGGCGATGCATTGACCGGCAACGACGCGGTCGAGCAGGCATCGACATTTGATCGGTCGGTCGGGATAGATGGCTCCATACTCTGCAAGATGGACGCCGACTCCCGCGGGGGAGCGGCCCTGTCGATAACCCATGTGACAGGCAAGCCGATTTTATTCTTGGGCACGGGACAGGGCTATGGCGATCTAGTGGAGTTCGATCCGAACATCATTTTGAATGCTTTATTCACCGACTGATTTTTCACGAAGTTTTGCTTCGAGTTGCAGAATTCGCGCCCCATACTTTTCTCTAAGTTGTGTATACTCCTCACGGCTGAGTTCTCCACGTTCTCGACGCGCCCCTAGCTCAGCGAGCATCCTTCTCATTCGTTCCAGCGTCGCCCTCAGCCTCGCCTCTTCCGTGGGCACGCGAAGCGCTGCACCACTCTTCACGAGTAGCTCCCGAACGTCGGAACCGCGGAGGTATGCTGCGGCTTCCGAGGCTCGGGCGTTGTCGATCACGACGGTGCTGGCAACGATATCGAACAACCTTTGCCTGCGGGGCGTTGCAAGAACTGCCGCCGCGTCAAATATCCCCAAGACGGTTACCAAGCCCACTCGCCGTAGCAAGGCCCTTGCAAATCCCACGCGCGCGCCGCCCTCTCCATATACCTTTATGTTTAACGCGTGTTTCCCAATGGTTTGTCCAAACGCCCCCTCTAGAGCTGTAAAGTAAATGAGGCTAATCAACAACAAGACTTGTACTGTCTTCTCATATGGATATGCCTCCTTTAGCAGGAAAAAAGCGGGCAGCGCCACTATCGCGGATAAAATGGCTTGGTCCATCACCCATGCCAGCAATCGCTTCCATGGCTTTGCCATTACTAGTTCGATGAGCATTCGCTCGTGGACATCGATCATCACATTAACCTCATGAAAATGGAATAAATTGGATTACGGGCGACCTAGCCCTCCCTCCCAAGTTCGGCACGCAGCAGCTTGATTATTTCACGTGGGTCGGCTCGCATATTCGTAAGTTGCATTACCTTCCCCACGAGAAAGTGTAGCGCTTCCTGCTTGCCCGCCAAATAATCCTTCACCACCTCAGGATTCGTCCTGATCGCCTCGGCTACGGCCGCCTGAAGTTCGGTTCGCCCCACCCTCACGAGCCCGAGCTGCAGCAACAACTCATGTGGGTCGCCGGGGCGCTTGACCAGCTCCCGCAATACAAGCTCGCCCTGCTCGGGAGTTATCTCATCGCTTTTGATCATCTTTAACAAGTCGATCAACTGCTCGGGCACAAACTTGACATCCTCGGCGCGGAGCTTCATGTAGTTGAGGATTTTCTTGAGCTTGGTCCTGAACCAAGTTGCCACAAATTTGGGGTCGACCTCTCTAGCGACGACCTCAAACAAGTTCGCTAGCTCGCGTTCGCTGGCGATGACATTCGCGACGGATGGTCCGATGCCGTACTGCTTCACCAAACGCTGCTCGCGCAGGTGCGGCGCCTCCACCATACTCGCCTTAATCCTCCGTATGCGCGCCTGGTCGATGACGAGCGGAAATATATCTGGGTCAGGTATGTAGCGGTAATCCTCCTCGAGTTCCTTCAAGCGCATGGGCATGGTGATCTTTTGACTTTCTAGGTAGGCGCGGGTTTCGCGCGTCACGGCCTCACCCCGCTCAAGTTTGGCCCTTTGCCTCATTATCTCGAACTTTATCGCGCGGTAGGCGCCCTTCACCGAGTTGATATTCTTTACCTCGACGCGCCCGCCCCCCTCGAGCGAGATGTTGGTGTCGGTGCGCATTGCCCCACCTGCCTCCGGCCGCACCTTGCCGGAGTATTCGAGCAAGCGGACGAGTTGCCTGAGGAACTTTCGAGCCTCCTCCGGCGAGTGCATGTCCGGCTCGGTGACTATCTCCACAAGTGGGACTCCGGAGCGGTTGAAGTCGACGGTGCCGAGCGTGGGGTCATACTGCCCGGGGTCCTCCTCCAGATGAACCTCACGAATTCGCACGCCCTGTAGTTCGCCATTCAGGCCGATCGGCAAGCTGGTGCGCTGGTAGCCGCTAGGCAGGTCGGGGTAATCATAATGCTTCCGCTGGATGTAGATGATCCGGTCGGCGATGATCTCGCACCCAAGCATGAGCGCTATCTCGATCGCTGCGTCGACCGCCCGCTCGTTCGGGGGGAGCGGCTTCGACCCCGGCATCCCCGTGCAAATTGGGCAGATGTTGGTATTTGGTGGGACCTCTTGGTAATTCGTCGGACAGTCGCAGTACATCTTCCGCCCCGTGGAGAGCTGTTGGTGGACCTCAAATCCAATGAGCATCTTCATGCCACCGCCTCGTAGGAGCGGAGGACTCGGAATACCTCCTCTTCGCCGAGGACTTTCCCTTGAACCTGAAGACCCACTGGAATGCCATCCACCTCCCCAGCCTTGACGACGCCCCCACAAATGCCGGCTAGGTTTGCTGGGATGGTTAGATAATCATAGGCATACATAGCACTTACGGAAATTTTCTCACCCATTTTATGGGGAAGCTTGGGCACTGTCGGTCCAACGATTACGTCGACTTTCTCGAGTGCCGTCATTAGTTCTTCGCGGATGATAGTCCGAACTTGAAGCGCGCGCTGGTAGTACTTGCCCCTGTACTCCTTCCTGCTTATGTGACGCCCCCTCAAGATCCGCCTCAGCACCTCGTCGCCGCATACATCCTCGATGCGCTTGCCATACTTGCGGCCGTCGAACTTCCTCGTTGCAGAGAAGAACTCAACCGACATTATCAGGTAATACGCCGGCAGGCCCTTCTCGAGGTGAGGTAGCTCGACCTCGACTATTTCAGCCCCTAAATCTTGAAGTTTCTTGATCGCGCTATCGATGACCTCCATGATCTTTGGATCGGTGAGTTCCCTGAACTTTGGGCTGATACCCACTCGCATACCCTTGAGGTCTGTTTGCAGCTCGTCGGCGTAGCTGACCCCCTTGGCGTCGAGCATCACGCATTCGTTAGGGTTGAAGCCCGCGATGACTTCAAGCAAGAGCGCAGCCCCGTAGACATCCGGCGCAAAGGGCCCGATTTGGTCGAGGCTCATCGCTAAGTCGATCAACCCCTGCCTCGGCACAAGCCCGTAGGTCGGCTTCACTCCGACGACCCCACAGTGGCTCGCCGGGTTTCGGATCGAGCCCCCCGTGTCGCTGCCCAAGCAAAGGTCGCACATGCCCGCCGCTATGGCGGCCGCGCTCCCGCTGCTCGATCCGCCCGGGATATGCCCCGGTGCAGCTGGATTGTCAGTCGCCCCGAAGGCACTCGTCTCGCCGGAGGAACCGCACGCGAACTCATCCATGTTGGTCATGCCGATGATTATTCCACCGGCGGCTCGAACCCGCTTGATTACCTCCGCATCATAGGTGGCGATGTAATCCTCGAGCGTCTTGGAGGCGCAGGTAGCCCGCAGGCCCAAGACGTTAATGTTGGACTTCACGCCGACCGTCAGCCCCGCCAGCTTGCCCACCTTCTCCCCCCGCCTGAGCCTCCTCTCGACCGCCTCGGCTTGGGCGAGGGCATCCGGGTTTAGCTCGATGAAGGCGTTGATCTTCGGGTTGAGCTTGGCTATTCGCTCAAGCATTCGCTGAACGTTTTCAACAACCGAGAGTTCCCCCTGCCGAATGGCCTCGAGCTTTCCCCGCGTCACCTCGTCCATCTTGCCACCTCCACGCGCAAATTGCCATGTTCGTCGACACCCGGCGTTATTGCGAGGAACTGCTTGCGGAAGTCCGCACGCTCCTCATCCGGCGACGGTTGGCCGTCGGGGCGCATGATGTTACATGCCTCGTGGCCGTAGTAGGTCTCCCTCTCGCTCGGGAGGCCCTCGGCCGCCTTCACGAACGACTCGACGATTTCCTCCGCGCTCAGCTCGATTTCCTTTTGTCTTTGCTCGGACATCCTCTCAGCTCCAGCGTTTTGTATGTAGCCCAAACTTTAAACACGTAGGGCTTCAAATTTTTACCGGGACCAGCATTGCGCCCCGATATTGTTAACTGTCCGAGCTGCGGCTTCGAGTTCAGCAAGTCCTACGCTCGAGTCACGGCGTGCAAGGGTTGCCCGATGTCGGTTTCGTCATGCGCAAGCATAAAGTGCCCAAAATGTGGCCATGAATTTCCGGTGTGAACATGAAGAAACCAGCTAAATTTTGGGAGAAGTTGCCCGAAAACAGAGTTCGATGCGCCCTCTGCCCTTGGAGGTGCATAATAGCTCCGGGAAAGGTTGGGGTCTGCCGTGGAAGGAAAAACGAGGATGGCGAACTTTACAGCCTGGTCTACGGCTCGATAGTCTCGATGGCGGTCGACCCAATAGAGAAGAAACCCCTCTACCACTTCTGGCCCGGAAGCGGCGTTTTCTCCATCGCTGCCCCGGGTTGCACCTTTAAGTGCTCTCACTGTCAGAACTGGACCATCTCGCAAGCGAGCGTGCAGGACGTTTCCACTGATGATTTAACACCCGAAAAAGCGATCGACCTTACCAAGCGCTACGGTTGCAGGGGCATAGCCCATACTTACACCGAACCCGTGATTTGGACGGAATATGCCATCGACGTTGGAGAGTTAACCAGACGCGAGGGCCTCTACAACGTCTACGTAACTAACGGGTACATCAATGCGGAGGCCCTCCGGGAGCTCCGCCCTTTCTTGGACGCGGCGAATGTCGATGTCAAGGCCTTCAGCGACGACTTTTATAGGAAAATATGCGGGGTTCCGAGCATCCGCCCGGTGCTCGAGACCTGCGAGTGGATGGTTGAGCATGGGATACACCTTGAAACCACCTACCTCATCATCCCGCGCGAGAACGACGGCCCCGACGAGATCAGGAAGTTCTGCAGGTGGGAGGTGGAGAAGCTTGGGCCGGAGGTGCCCACCCACTTCAGCCGCTTCTACCCGCATTACAAGATGACTGACTGCCCCCCCACGCCTGTTGAAACGCTCGAGCGGGCGGTGAAAATTGCCAAGGAAGAGGGGCTGCAGCACATCTACATAGGCAACGTGCCGGGGCATGAGGCCGACAATACACATTGCCCGAAGTGCGGTGAGCTGCTGATCGAGCGCTACGGATTTGAGGTGACCCGCTATTCGCTCAAGAACAAGCATTGCCCCAAATGTGGTGCAAAAATAAATATCGTCGGCGAGTATGTGCAGGGCAAGCGTGGATGGCTTAGCCTGTGAACTACCCCGCACTGAAGTGCGGGGCTTCCGGGGTCGGAAATTGAACTGCGC
>JASEGJ010000005.1 GCA_030018135.1 Candidatus Hodarchaeaceae archaeon
GCCAACTGGTTTTACGGTGACCTTCAGGGATTGGAAAAAGCTGTGAGGAAGTATCCCAAGAACTATTTTACGGCGAAAATTAGGTGATATGACTTAAATAACCTGCCAAATTTCTAAGGGGAAACCCTCGAAGATCGACTTTTACTCAAGCTCACGAGTGACCAAGGGCCGTTCGGTATTTCGAATCTAACCTGGGTTCCGGAAGAGCGATTAGAAAAAGTCCTCCAAGTTGCCCTGAACCGATCCGGCACAAATGCCAACCTTGGGATTTTTATTGTGAAAAATTTCGCCACCAAACGGGAACTCATACGGTCTGAATTTGAACCCGCTTGATCAACTCCTCGCTAAGCCTGTCTGCGATGATCAGCTTAGGCAAATCGCCCCAACTGCCCAAGTGCTCGCCGTAGATGATCAGAGCCGCCCTAACGCCAGCTATCGCTCGTGCGCGCTCCATGCCCGCTCTGATCGCTCGCTCCGGGTTGCCCCTTGTTGCATTACAAACCGCAGTAGCTGCCGCATCCGCCAAGGCCCCGGAGCTGGCTAGCAGGGTCGCCGCATCCGCCCCGCCGAAGCTGAGCGAGGGGCCAACCGTCGCCGAGCTTGTACAAATCGCGATAGGCAACTTCTCCGCGCTTACCTCCAGCGCGAGTTTATTCGACAATGGACTCGTGCCGGCGTGGATCGCCACGGTGTAACTGCGGTCCCCGTGGATGAAGATATCGCCACCGTTGTCGACCAACACGTTTCTCGCCCCCGCCGCAATCCCGTCCTCGACGGCGAGCTGAGCGAGTGCCCCAGCCACGGCTGCTATGGGGCCAACGCCCGCGAGTTCTGCCGCCTCCGCCATCAGCTTCACCACCCTTGGTGCGTTTGCCTCAACCTCGACGGGTTCGAGCGATAACTCAAACAAGGGGTTGCGCGCGATGTAGCGCTCTAGAGAGTTGCGGTGCTCCATTATCGAGCGCTTCGCCGCCCCAATCGCCTCCTTGCCGTCTGCCTTGATCAGCACATCAGTCTGCTTATAGGTCCATCGCTCCGAAATCAGGGGTTTTTCAGCCATGCCTTAGCCCCCAGCCCGCTACTGCTTCACCGGCAAAACATAAAGCATGATGCCTCAGATGTTAGCGCGGGTCGATTCCGATGTCCATTCAAGAAAAGCTGGAACGCCTAAAGTCAATCATCGAGGGCTGCGAAAGCGCGGTCATAGCATTCTCCGGCGGGGTCGACTCCGCGCTGGTTTGCGCTGTAGCTCACGAGGTCTTGGGCGAACGAGCGGTCGCCGTCACCGCTGTCTCACCAACCTACCCGCCCGGCGAGATTGAAGTGGCGAGGGAAGTTGCGGAGCGGGTAGGGATCGATCACGTCATCATCTCCACGGACGAGCTGAATGACCCGAACTTCGTCGCCAACCCTCTGGAGAGGTGCTACTTCTGCAAGGGCGAGCTACTTCGAAAGCTCGATGAAGTCCGAGAGAAGCTCGGCTTCAAGAAGGTGCTCGACGGCACAAACTACGACGACCTCTCTGACTTCAGGCCGGGCATCCGCGCGGTCGAGGAGTTCAAGGCCATCAGCCCGTTGGCCCTCGCAGGTCTGACCAAGCAAGAGGTGCGAGCCTTGGCCCTCGAGTACAATTTGCCCAACGCGGACAAGCCGGCAAACCCGTGCCTCGCCTCGAGGATACCGTTTGGGTGCACCATCGTCCCAGAAAAGCTCGAGAGGATCGCCAAGGGAGAGGGCCTCCTGCGCTCCCTCGGCTTCGAAATCGTGCGCGTGCGGGATCACGGTGACTTGGCCAGCGTGGAGGTAGGGAGGGATGAGCTGACGAGGGCGCTCGAGCTGAGAGATGCAATAATCCAAGGGCTAAAGAGACTCGGCTACACCCATGTGGCGCTCGACCTCGAGGGGTACCGCACCGGAAGCCTTGTGCGGGCTAAAAGGGCTTGAAGACCTTTATCGCCTTAACCGGGCAGGCTGGGACGCAAACCTCACACATGATGCATTTATTTTCGTTCAACTTCACGGAGTAATCTTCTGTAATGTGCAGCGCTCCGGTCGGGCAAAGCGATAGACAAGCACCGCAATCCATACAACTGCCCTCGTCGAGCTCGACCGTGCGCTCCAGCCTCCTCGCGTCGACCCCGCGCCCCTTGAATAGATCGATTAACCTCTCGATCTCCTCGGGGGATCCCTCGACGCCTATCAGCATTTCCCCCTTGGTGGCGTTGAGCTCGGCGTGCAGGATGTTTATCCCCGCGCTCGTCTGCCTTATTACCTCGGCCAATATCGGCTTGTCCAAGGCCTCGGCCGAGTACTTCAGCAGCATCTTGACGCTCACTTGACTCGCCTCCCTATCAGCTTTGAAATGTCCTCGCTGGTGATGACCCCCCTCACCAGACCGCCCGCATTGACCACCGGAAGGCCCGAGACGTTGTGTTGTTCGAGCTTTCTAGCCGCTGCATCGACGGGCTCGTCCTCACTTGCGGTTATGACCCTTCGCGTCATTATTTCGGACAGTTTCTTCTTGCCAGTCCCCAGTGCCACCGCAACGTCCCACGAGGTCACTATGCCCAGGAGTTTGCCCCCTTCGTCGACGATCGGCAGGTGGTTGAACTCCCTCTCCGCGAACAGCCTAGCCGCGTGGGATATCGTGTCCTCCGGCCCAGCCGTTATAGCTGGCTCGGTCATGACATCCCTCACCAGCGGGGCCTCCGCCACCTGCCTCATGGGTTTAAATATGGTGTCCCTCGGCAGGAGTTCCATTGGTGAACTCAAGAAAAATTCACCGCGCTCTATCCATTTCTTCACCTTCTCGGCGATCTCCCTAGCCATCTTGAAGCTGCTCAGCGGGCTCACTGGTACCTCCTTATTCCCGACCTCAATCTTGCCCGATCTGAGCTCGGCGTAGGTAACCTCACGTATAACAGGCCTGTCGCGGCGGGGCACGCCATAGTCGAGCAGGTTTGTCTTTATTTGATCTTCGTCCCTCGCAACCGTCTGCGCGACCCGCTCATTGATCAGCGGTATCGGGATTCCTAGGCCAACATAAAGGGAAGTGCCATACTTGTGTATGGTGCAGCCCCTCAGGTAGCGCGGATCCATCTCCTTTAGATTGCCTATCACCATTATCGTGCCCATGGCTTTGCCGGGGTTATGTTGGGTGCCCTCCCAGATGACGTAGCCCTGAGCACCGCCCAAGAATATGCGCGTGCCGACGCCAATCGTCTCGTAGTTTGGGTCCCTGTGGAGCGGGCTCAAAATCCCGGCGCCGGAAAAGGTGACGTTGCCGTAGTTGGGCAGGAGAGTGCCCATGTACGTATAGATGGTCTCGTCGCGCGAATTGGTCGCGGCCATATATCGCTGGTAGGCATTGCGCGGGTTGAGCAACACCGCTTGGTTGATGTCATCGATCGTGATCGTCGTCCTTATCTCCCTGCTTGGACAACAATCTGTGCCGTAAGCGGTGGCACGCAGCTCGATCTCCTTACCCCGCACCAGGTCCTCTATGACGTGTCCCCCACCGTATTCCATGCCCTCGCTCTCGCTGAGCTGCGTCGCGCCTATGTAAGCATCGACGGCTGCGACGCCCGCGTAAGCCTCGACATCGTTAAGCCAAACTCGCTGCATTTTTATGGGGGGGTCGGCGTGGCCGAAGTTCAGCCAGGCGCCAGAACTGCACATCGCGCCAAACGTGCCCGTCGTGACCACATCAACTTCCTTTACGGCTTTCTCGACGCCCTTTTCGCGCACGAAGCCGGCGACTTCCTCCGCGGTTAAGACGACGACATCGCCATCGCGGATCTTCTGGTTAATCTCCTCGTAGGTTTTAGCGGTCTCCATTCCCCCACCTCGATGAAAGGGGGTTTAATGCCTATTTATATTTTTCCCATTAAAATATTCCTATTAGTAATTTTTTACCTGAGGCAGTAGCCTGGAACCAAACCGTTATAGCCACGAGCCAAGAAAATGCCATGGAGATTTCATGTTTTGTGGGCGGCGGGAGGGGGGAAGGCCGAGTGCATTATGGATGGGTGTGGTGCTCTCCTTATTTCTATCGGTTTTTACCGCGGTCGCTGCCCGAGGAGGAAATGTAAACAGCTCGCCAGTTCTCATAGGAGGAAAAGTTACCCCTGAAAACGGTACATGGGGTTCCACCTTCATCTTTGAAGTCATATACATCGACCCAGAAAATCTCATGCCGGCTGAGGGGTACCCAAGAATTTACATCAACAGATGGGCAAACGGGAGCGCAATGGTGGAAAATGATCCGACGGACGACGATGTAACCGATGGCAAGCTATATAGATACGAGTGGACGCCCGCTGGGGAAGACATCGGCAAGCACAGCTTCTATTTTTACGCGGAGAATCCTAAAGGCGAGAACGCTCAAGACCCGATGGATGGCGTGTACAGCGGACCTCGGGTGACCAAAAAACCCACAACCATCGACAATTTTGAGGTAGATGTCCGTGACCCCAACCCTGGAAAGGTGGTTACATTCAGTGGGTATTTGAAATGCGATAACGCCGGCGTGGACGGGAAAATCGAAATCAGGATCCTGTTTAAGGAAGATGTTTTCACCGTGGGATCGGACAACGCGGTTGAAAACGGATACTTCTCAATCTCCATCGAGGCTCCTGATTCAGGGTCGTTTGGATACATCGCAAAGTTCGACGGAAACAGCTACTATGAAAATTCGCAATCGGATATGGAGTACCTAACAACATTCGATGCATTTACAATCGCGACGATTTACTGCATCCTTTCGGTGATCATGATTTTGGTGCTGATGTTTTTGCTATCTCGGAGGATTAGCAGGGCCCAGTACCTTAAGCCCGCGCTCATCGGGTTCTTGGCGGCGGTGGTCTTCATCCGCCTATTCGTTGCCAGCCTCATCGGTTTGATGGTGGCAGGTGCTATAGCAGGTTACCTGTACGCTCGTAATGTCAGCGGTTGGAGCAAGCACCTGCGCGTCGGAGGTCTGGTCGCCTTGTTCTTCATGCTGTTTTTGTGCTTCGAGAGCGCGTACTTTATCAGGGGAGTCGCCGCGTCCCTCGTTTTGGGGATCGGCTACTCAATTAGCAACGGTGAGTTTTTAGAATTGCTTATCATTAATACTATTTTCGTTGCGTTGTTTTTCATCATCTTCGTTGGTGTAGGTGCGATTTTTGGTGGTCTCCTGCGTAAACTCCTAAAGCCGGCGGAACGGGGGCCAGTTACGGAATTGGACCACCGTCGCAGCGAGTGAAGGGTTCTCGGGACGTTAATAGGGATAGCTCATTTTGCGTCGACCAAGTTTGAAAAACAGTAAGCCATTTATCCCGAAAGATAGTGAAAATACACGGTAGCGGGGAAGAGCTACCTACCGTAGCGAGCGCGTAGCGTCTATACGGGTAGGGCAGAGAGTCCCCGTGAGGGTGCTCGCCCAATCAGGAGTGCCCGCCGGACGCGTAAAACGCGGGCGAAGCTCATAAGGGTGCTAAGCCCATGAGTTTGGCGCTCCTGCGAGACCCGGAGACGCTCGTGCTGAAGGCACGAGTGCTGGAAGTCCGAGGTTCAAAACAGAACGGGCAACGTTCTGGGAAATTCCTCGCCCCGCTACCATTTTGTAACCGAGAAAACGGATTTTTAACTGAAATCATCTTGGCTTTAATTTCGTCCAGAAATCGTGGTCGAGGACGCCCCACCCGTTTACGGTTCCCTAGGTTGTCAGAGGTAGCTCTCAGCCTTCATCAGCTCGGCGTTTAGCACCGCAGCTCCCGCGGCACCCCGTATGACGTTGTGTCCGCAGACGAGATATTTAATGCCGTTTTTGAGCGCGGGATCCTTCCTTATCCGTCCAACGACGACAGCCATGCCCGGCACGCTTCCCGCATTCCTAGCGTAGCGTGGCTGGGGCATGTCTTGTGCATTCGAAACTATTATCGGATGCTCGGGCGCGGTCGGCAGCTTGAGCCTCTGGGGCTTGGCCCTGAATTTCCCGAGAACTCCCGCAACTTCCTCGGGCGATGCCATCCGTCCGAGCTCCACGAAAACTGCCTCCGTATGCCCGTCCAACACCGGCACGCGGTGGCAGCTCGCGCTAATCCTCATGGGCGCCAGTCGTACGTCCTTTCCCTCGAGCTTGCCCAGCAGCTTGAGCGGCTCCTCCTCAACCTTGTCCTCCTCGCGCGCGATGAATGGGATGACGTTGTTCTCTATTGCCATGGACGGCACGCCGGCGTAGCCCGCGCCCGAGAGGGCCTGCATCGATGAGACGAACACGCTTTTGACTCCGAAGGCGTCAAGCAACGGCCTGAGCGTGAGCACGAAAACTATCGTGGTGCAGTTCGGATTCTTGACTATGCAGCCGCTCCACCCTCGACGCTTCCGCTGGACATCTATGAGCGCAAGGTGGTCCGGATTCACCTCCGGAATTATCAGGGGCACATCGGGGTCCATCCGGAAGTTGCTCGAGTTGGAGCTAACGATGTAGCCGGCCTCCGCGCAGGCAGGTTCTATCTTCTGTGCCTCCTCCGCTGGCATGGCCGAAAACAGCAACTTCGCATCCTCGACCGCCCCTGGATCCGTCGGCCTCACCTCGATGCCCGCGACTTCCTCCGGTACTTCATCGCTGAGGTACCACTTCGCCACCTCGGCGTAACGCTTGCCGGCGGAGCGCTCCGACGCTGTCAAGGCGACGAGCTCAAACCAAGGGTGGTCTATGAGTAGCTTGACGAAGTGCTGCCCCACCGTGCCCGTCGCCCCCAGCACAGCTACAGGAATTTTCGCCATCGGACTACCCCGCTATTTGTATTCTTCGCTGAATTTATACCCATCTCAGGGTTTAATGCTAATCGGTGGCTCGGTTGCCTCGACGAAAAATATGGGCACATGGTGAAACCGCTGCCCCAGCCTCCCCCGCCCGAGAGGTGCCGTTTTTGCAGGCTGGGGCGCCCCTGCCCAATTCACAGGCGAAAATAGCGGAAAATCTTTAGTACGTTCGAAGTTCGACTGGTAAGGCCCCAAAAGGAAAGTCCTTATTTTCCACTGCCCAAATTCGGTGTGATAAACATGAAGAGAAGACGGAGGATGAAGAGGGCCCCCATAAGCGCCATCTTGCTCGCGCTCGCGATATGGGCGGTTGCCATCTCTTACTTGTACGGCAGTGTGCGGGAACTCAGCCAAACGCTAGAGCAGCAGGGGAAAGAACTCCTTGAAATCCGCCAAAAATTGGATGACGCCGGGGTCCTCATAGAGGATCTCCGAGAAAACTTGAGAACAAACAAGTCAGCGCTCGAAGAACTTCAAAGGGAAATTGAAAAGCTTAACGAGCGGCTGGAGGCTCTCAAACCTAGGTCCGTCGAATATTTCGCCATAGGCATCTTGGACGAGGGCCTCGGGGAGGTCATATCGCTGCGGGTGACCCTCATCGGGGAGGAAAACTCGGTATCGGTGGACCTTTCCTATGTAACCTACGGTGAGAACATCCAGAAGTCGGCGAGGGACGCCGTAGCCGCGGTGGCATTTTTGGAAAATGAGAAGTCGCTGGAAATCGGGGTCCAGATCAGGGTCGGGAGTCCCGAGGAGGTCGCCCGCGTTGATGGTCCCAGCGCTGGCGCAGCGATGGCCATAGCGATCTTCGCGCGCCTGCACGACAAGCAAATCGACAACGGGGTGCTCATAACTGGGACCATCAGGCCAAATGCCACCATAGGTTGGGTGGGCTCCGTGGAGGAAAAGGCCATCGCCGCACGAGATTGGGGGGCAAGGCTCCTCCTCGTGCCTCGAGGGCAACGGGTTGCCGTGGATGGCATCGAGATCGTAGAGGTCTCGGATTTAAGGGAGGCGATAGCTTACGTGCTAAAGGAGAGCTGAGGGGAGCCACGGCTCAAGAGGCGAGCCCTAAAACGTCTCGCATATCTTGGATCACGCCAGGCCTGCCCTTAGCGACTACGTAGCGTATCGCTTCTACCGCACCCCTTGCGAAGGCCTCCCTGCTGTGCACGCGGTGTACGAGTTCAAGGCGCTCGCCCTGGGTCGCAAACGTGACGGTGTGTTCGCCGACTATGTCCCCGGCTCTAATCGAGTGAACGTATATCTCACCCCTTTCCCTTGCTCGCTTGCCGGCTGGCCTGCCGCACCTTATGCTTTCGCTGCCGAGCCCGAATTCTCTGGCGATGATCTCCGCCACCTTAAGTGCCGTACCGCTTGGCGCATCCACCTTGTGCGCATGGTGTGCTTCCACGATCTCGACATCGTAACTCCCGCCAAGCAATCTCGCCGCCTCCCCGACGAGCTTGAAAAACACGTTAACGCCAGCAGACATATTCGGCGCAACGATCGCGGCTATGCCCGTTCTCTTTACTATGCCCTCCATCTCGTCCAGCTGCTCGGGCGTGAAACCAGTCGTACCGACGACGACTGCGACGCCCTGCTCGGCGGCTGTGCGAACGTTTTTAACCGCGGCCTCAGCAACCGTGAAATCCACCAGCACATCTGGCTTGTTATCGCGCAGCGCCTCCGACAGTCGCTCGGCTCCGACCACTCGCACGCCCAGCCTTTCGACGCCCGCAAGCTCGCCTGCATCCCGACCAGCCAAAGAGGTACCGGGCGCATCTACGGCTGCGACGATTTGCATGTCCCGCTGGCTCGAGACCTCACGAATTACCAGCCTGCCCATCCGCCCGCATGCTCCACAAACCGCGACTTTAATCACTTTTGCACCAGCCCCATGGCGACCAAAACTTTACGTAGCCTTTCCTTGTTCTCCGGCTGCAACTCGACTAACGGGAGCCTTGGCTTGCCAGCTGCCATGCCCATCATATCCATCGCTGCCTTCACCGGCGCAGGATTGGTTTCGATGAACATCGCCTTGAACAGGGGTAGCAGCTCGTAGTGGATCTTCCGAGAGGTCTCTAGATCGCCAGCAAAAAAAGCGTCGACGAGCCCCGCCATCTTATCCGGCACTAAGTTCGACGTAACGGAAATGACGCCCACGCCGCCCAACGTCAAAATCGGAAAAGTCAATGAATCCTCTCCAGATATCACCGAGAAATCCTTGTCCCGGGTCAGATCGATGATCCGCATGACTTGGTCTAAGTTGCCGCTCGCCTCCTTCACGCCGACTATGTTTTTAACCTCCGCGAGCTTGGCCATGGTCTCGGGCTCGATGTTGACGCCAGTGCGCGATGGTATGTTGTAAAGCACTTGGGGTATGTCGACGGTTTCGGCGATCTTCTTGAAGTGCTCATAGAGCCCGCGCTGGGTGGGCTTGTTGTAGTACGGGGCGACCAGGAGTACGCCGTCAGCGCCGACCTCCTTGGCGTGCTCGGTCAGCATGATCGCCTCCCAAGTGCTGTTGCTCCCGGTGCCTGCCAAAACCGGCACCTTGCCCCTCGCCGCGTCGACTGTGATCTCGATGACCTTGTTGTGCTCCTCGTACGAGAGCGTCGCGCACTCGCCGGTCGTGCCGACTGGAACCAGCCCATGAATGCCCTTCTCGATTTGGAACCTCACGTTGGCGCGCAGCCCCTCCTCGTCGACCTCATCCCTTCCATCAAATGGGGTCACCATGGCCGTGTAGGCCCCTTTAAACGTGGTCGAACATTCACCTCCTTCACGACTTTTTTCAATAGCTTGAGGGCCCGGCCGCGGTCCGCCCAGTTGACGAAGAATGTAATCGACGCCCGGCTCGAGAAGATCTCGATGATGTTTATGCCCTCCTTCGCCAGCGGCTCGGTTAACTTCGCGATGATGCCCGGCGTCTCGATAAACTTCTCGCTCTCGGCGATGATCATGGCTATGTTGTTCCCGCTCGTTACCGATTTCATCAACTCGTGCCTCGTCACAACTCCGTGCAAAAGCTTGAGCGCGCGCTTCGCCTCCCGCTCGGCCACGTACACGGAGAAGGACCTCGGACCGATCGAGACCCCGAAGATGTTTATTCCCGCCCTGCTGAGCGGCTTCGCCGCCTCCAACAAAACCCCCGGTCTGACCTGCATCCCCTCGCCGACGATCGTCAGCATCGCCAGAGGCTTGCCATACAAACTCGTATTCATCCCACCACCCCTTGGACCTATTATTTTCGTCCCCCGCGCAGAGAGATTGCCGTAGCGGAAGTGTATAACTTTCGCATCGATGTTCGGATCCTTATAGTCCAGCGCGCGAGGGTGCAAAACCTGCGCCCCATATCTCGCGAGGTCGCGCATCTCCTTGACCGTGATTTGCTCGAGCAGGCGGGGGCCGTCGACTTTGCTGGGATCCCCGCTCATCACCCCCTCGACATCCTTGACGACGATCACCTCGTCGGCATCCAAACATGTGGCGATGAGAAATGCTGTTATGTCGCTCCCCCCCCTGCCGAGCGTGGTTATTCGGCCCTGCGCATCCCTGCCGAGGAAGCCGCAGATGACCGGGATGATCCCATTCTTCATCAGGGGTAAGATGTACCTCCGAACTCGACGGCGCGTCTCGGCCAATGCTATCCTCGCGTTGCCGAAGTTGCTGTTCGTCACCACTGGCCACTCCCGACACGTTGGGTCGATGTATCGCGCTTTCGCCCCAAGGCTGTGGAGCGCTGCCGCAAAAATTCGCGCGCTCGTCCGCTCGCCCATCGCCATTATGTCGTCCATCTCATCTTTGCTGACCTGCCCTTTGGTGCTGCTCCTCGCAGCATCGACGAGGTCGTCGGTCGCATAGCCCATCGCCGAGACCACGACGGCTACCTGCGCGCCCCTTTTGTATTCTCGGCACACGGTATTTGCCGCCAGGCGTACCCGCCCGCCGTCGCCTATGCTGGTTCCGCCAAACTTAACGACGATTCGCCTCATTTCAGCCACTCCGGCATCCTATCCAGGCGCGTGATGTCATCGTAGCCCTCGCGTAGCCTCACTATCTCCGCCTTGCCTGAATTGACAAGCACCATGGCGGGGCGGGGCTGAGCGGTGTGTTGGCTGGACATCGCTAGGCCATATGCTCCGACGTCGAATACCGCGATCAAATCGCCGGCCTCAACCGGCGGCAACCTCCGCTCCTTGCCCAGAAAGTCCCCTGACTCGCAGAGGGGCCCGGCGATGTTGACGAGTTCTCGCGGCTCCATCCCTACCTTGTTCGCGACCTCGATGTGGTGATACGCGCCGTAAAGCGCGGGCCTTATCAGGGCATTCATGCCCGCGTCCACCGCAACCCACCCGGGCATGCCCGGCCTCGCCTTACAGTAGCCGACCCGCACCAAAAGCACACCGGCGTCCGCCACGATATAACGCCCCGGCTCAAACGCGAGCGCGGGGCGAATCAGATGATGCTCCTCGACGGCTCGTTCTATTATGGGCACGATGCGCGAAGCGAGTTGCTCCGGCGGCAGCTCTTTTTCATCGGGCTTGTAGGGAATGCCCAGGCCGCCGCCCAAGTCGACTAAGCTTATGTCGACGTCCAACTCCTCTTTAAGCTGAGCGACGAGCGCCATGAGCTTCTCGGCCTCCTCCTCGAATGGCGCAGCATCTAAGATTTGTGAGCCGATGTGGCAGTGGATGCCAACAACCTCGAGCTCCTCCATATCCGAAGCCATGCGGTAGGCCTCCAGCGCTTGGCCGCTAGCCGCATCCAAGCCGAATTTGCTCTCGCGCAGCCCGGTTGCGATATATGAGTGGGTGGGCGTTTTAACATCCGGGTTTACCCTAAAGCCTACGCGAGCGCGGCGGCCGAGCCTCGACGCCGTACGCCTGACCGATAGCAGCTCTTGGACGCTGTCGACGTTTATCAGCACATCGTTCGCTACCGCCGCCTCGAGTTCGGCGGCGGACTTGTTGTTGCCGTTGAAAATAATCCGCTGACCGGGCACGCCCACCCGGCTCGCAATTTGAAGCTCGCAACCGGAGCTGACCTCCGCGCCGGCGCCCTCGCTCTGCAGGATCTTGCAGATAGCCAGGTTGGAGTTCGCCTTGTAAGCGTAGCATACCATCACGCTATGCCATCGCTGGGCAAATGCCCCATAAAATCGTCGGTAATTTTCGCGGATGCGTTGCTCGTCGACAACGTACAGGGGAGTGCCGAAGCGCTCCGCCATCTCGACCGCGTCGCGGCCGCCTATCGTCAGGTGGCCCCGCTCGTTGACGCCGAAGTGCGGTTTTATCGGCATTTCTTCCACACCTCGTTCAAGGCTTGTCCCAGGAGGTCTAGACCAAGCTCCAGCTCGCGCTTGCTGATTATCAACGGCGGGGCTACGCGGATCGTCGATTGCCCCCCGCGGAAGACGATCAGGCCCCTGCTCAAAGCTGCCCGCACGACCGCGTCGCGCTCCTCCACGGCGGGCCGCTTGCCCTCGCGGTCCTCGACCAACTCCAGCGCCAGCAACAGGCCCCTGCCTCGAACGTCGCCTATCAACTGATTTTCCTCTGCCATTTCCTGTAGCTTGGCCAAGGCAAACCTGCCAAGCTTCCTCGCCCGCTCGACCAACCTCTGCTTCCGCAAAACCTCGAGGCCAGCTAAAGCCGCCGCGCACGCGAGCAGGTTGCCGCCGAATGTGCTGGCGTGTGCCCCTGGCTCCCAGTTCATGACATCCGCGCGCGCGACCATCGCGCCCATGGGCACCATGCCCCCGGCGAGCGCCTTCGCCAAGCAGATGATGTCGGGCGTGAGTCCCCAATCCTCGATGGCAAACATCCTGCCAGAGCGCCCCAAGCCGGTTTGAACCTCATCCGAGATGAAAAGCCAGCCGTGCTCCTCGCAGAGCTCTTTAATCATAGGATAGTACTCTGGCGGCGGGATGATGTAGCCAGCGTTGCCCTGAATTGGCTCGGTTATCACGGCCGTGACCTCCTCGGCGGGCGTGGTGGTGGCGAGGGAGTTTCGTATGTACTCGACGCACAGAAAATCGCAGCTTGGATAGCTTTGAGCGAACTGGCAGCGGTAGCAGTACGGGAAGGGCATGAAGCTGACGCCCGGCACCAGCGGCGCGAAGAACTTGCGGTGTCTGGCGCTACTGGAGGACAAGCTCATCGCCCCGAAGGTGCGGCCGTGGAAGGCGCCCGTGAACGCGATCATGCGGGGGCGGCGGGTGTGCCAGCGAACGCACTTGAACGCGGCCTCTATGGCCTCGGCGCCGCTGTTGACGAAAAATGCGCGCTTCGCGAACCTGCCCGGCGCGATCGAGACGAGCTCCTCCGCCAGCTCCACCTGCAAGTCGTAGTAGAAGTCGGTCCCGGCGAAGTGCGCGAGCTTGGCCGCCTGCTGCTGGACCGCGCGAACCAAGGCGGGGTGGGAGTAGCCGTAGTTGAGGACGAACATGCCCGAGGAGAGGTCGAGGAACACGTTGCCGTCGATGTCGCGAACGTAGACGCCCCAGCCCTCCTCGCCCGCGAGGGGATCCGCCCGCGTGTAGGAGGGCGAGATCACCCTCTCGTCCCGGGCTATGATCTTGCGCGCCCTCGGGCCGGGGATCGGCTTGACTATGCGCGGCCCCCCCTTGACCCAACTCGGCCTAGCCATGAGTATCACCGACGACAGCATTACTGAAAACGGGGCAGCTACTTAACAATTTTGGCGGCGGTCGGTTAACTGGGGCAGCGCGCCTTAAAGCAATCCAACCTTAAAGCAACCCCTCACCGACATGCCTCCGGCTGGCTATGCATGGTCGAGGGGATTTAAAAAGTCTTTCGGTTTCGTACTTTTCCTCGCTCGTGTTGCCGATTTTCATCATGTCCTTCACCTTGAAAATGTCTTAGGTAAGACATTGAGGTTCCGCAAAATTTTGGATGTCGTAATCAAGACATCTCATCAGCGCCCTGCGGGACGGTGGAATCGACTGTTCATCCTGTCTTAGGTAAGACATACCAACAACTGGGATGTGTCTGAGGTAAGACAAGATGTCTTAGTTAAGACATCAGCTCTAACAGTCGCGGCTTAGGTAGGACATGTACGGGCCATTTTTACCGATGTCTTAGGTAAGACATGCTAGCCAAAAAAATGTCGGCAAATTAAAACCGCAATGTTTTGGGAGGATTCCAACGTCCACGTACCTACCTTTTTATGTTTCGAGATAATCTGCTTTCTGGAGGCACCGCATGATAACACCCGAACGGATGCGCGCTCTCGAGGCCAACTCGGCCTGGTTGGGCGTCCCTCGGCACCTCCTCATGGAGAACGCCGGCGCCGCGGTCGCGCGCGAGCTGCCTAGGGGCAAGGCGACGGGCAAGCGCATCCTAGTTTTCGCGGGGCTCGGCAACAACGGTGGCGACGGCTTCGTGGCGGCGCGGCACCTAGCGAACTCCGGGGCCGATGTGAGCGTCGTCCTGCTCGGCGATCCTGAGCTAATCGCCACCCCCGAAGCCAAGGCAAACTGGCAAGCGCTTCAAAACATGCGCCGAAGCGTTCGATGCCACGCTATTCAAGACTCGACCGACCTGCGCGCTTGGCGGGGCGCGCGAGCCGATGCCATCATCGACGCCGTGCTGGGCACCGGAATCGAAGGCGAGCTGCGAGAGCCCGTCGCCACGGCGGCGAGGATCATCAACGCAGCTAGGGCTTACAAGGTCGCCGTCGACGTGCCGACGGGCGTTGACCCGCTTACCGGCAGCGCGGCCAGAAATTCGATCAAGTGCAATCTGACGGTCACGTTCCACGACGTGAAGCCGGGCCTGAAGCGCGCCAAGCGATTCGTCGGCAAGGTCGTGGTCGCGGACATCGGCATCCCCCGCGAGGCGGAAACCACCGCCGGACCGGGCGATGTGCTGATGGCGCTGCCCAAGCGCAGGCCAGACTCCCACAAGGGCGAGCACGGCAGGCTGTTGGTGGTCGGCGGGGGCTCGAGGTATACGGGCGCGCCGGCCTTGGTCGGGCTAGCCGCGCTTCGCTCGGGCGTAGATCTGGCGACGATCGCTGCGCCGGAGGAGGCGGCATCGATCATAAGCTCGTTCTCGCCGGACCTCATCGCGATCAGGTTGCCCGGGCGCGACATGGAGCCGAGCGCGCTGCCCAAGCTGGAGGAACACTTGGAGCACTCGACGGCAATTATCATTGGGCCAGGACTTGGAACGTCCACCGCCACGCGCGATGCCGTCGTAAAGCTGGCCCGCAAGATCGCTGAAGCCCGGCCCGAGCTCCCCCTACTGTTCGACGCCGATGGGCTGAAGGTCATGGCCGCGGAGCGACGGCTGTTGCGAAACCCGAGATGGCTCGTGACGCCCCACGCGCGAGAGTTCGAGCTGCTGACGGGCATGGACCTGCCATCCGACATCGAGGGCCGACTGGAAAGTGTCAGGGCCGCGGCGAGGGAACTCGGCTGCGTCATTCTGCTTAAGGCACACGTCGACGTAGCCGCGGCGCCTGACGGCGAGTTCGCGCTCAACTATACCGGCAACCCGGGCATGACGGTCGGAGGCACCGGCGATGTGCTAGCCGGCATCGTGGGCGCGTTCTTGGCGCAGGGGGCCGAGCCGTTTCGCGCGGCCGTGGCTGGGGCCTTCGTCTGCGGTCGAGCTGGCGACCTATGCCGCAGGGAAAAAGGTTATGAGTTCACGGCCTCGGACGTGATGGAAAAGCTGCCAGCCGTCTTTGAGGAGGTAAGAAGCTACGGGTGAGGTCATGGCTAAGTTTGAGGTCGCCGAGCGAAGGCTTTTCGCAGTCAAGATCTGCATGCGATGTAATTCCCACAATCCTTGGAAGGCGACGAGGTGTCGTAAATGCGGCTATGGCGGACTGCGACCCAAGGCCAAGGAGCCCAGGGGATGAGGGTAGAAAAACATTTGTCGCGCGTGATCGATCGCGATGGTGCCGCACATCTGACCCTCATCGACCCAGCCAGGCAGAGACCCGAAATCGCCGGCCAGATTGCCTCCGACGCCGCGACTGCCGGCAGCGACGGTATAATGGTCGGGGGCTCGACGAGGGCTGGCGGAAGGCCCCTCGATCAAACCGTGCGCGCCGTCAAGGAAGCCACCAGCTTGCCCGTGATACTGTTCCCGGCGAGCGAGGTCGACATCAGCGGGCATGCGGATGCGATATTTTTCATGAGCATGCTCAACTCCGCCGATCCCTATTTCATAACCGGTGCCCAAAGGCTCGGCGCGCCTCTCGTGAAGAGATTCGGGCTTGAGGCCCTGCCCATGGCTTATTTGGTGGTGGAGCCCGGTGGCGCGGCCGGGCGCGTCGGGAGGGCTAGATTGATCCCGCGCGATGAGCCGGAACTCGCGGTGGCTTATGCGCTCGCCGCACAATACTTCGGCATGAGATTTGTCTACCTCGAGGCCGGCTCCGGGGCGAAAATGCCGGTGACGGTTGAGATGGTCAAGGCGGTGAGGAAAGCCATCGATGTCACGCTCATCGTCGGCGGCGGGATAAAAACGCCGAAGGCCGCCGCCGAACGCGTCAAAGCCGGCGCAAATATAATCGTGACTGGCACCCTCGTCGAAAGGTCTGCAAACAGAGTTGCAAAAATCCGCGAGATCGTCGAGGCGATCAAATCAAGCGGCGGTGCTTGGCGCACGAGATGCAGGCGTAGCCCTTGACCCCGGCCGTGAAGACGCGTCGCCTGTCTATGCCCGGAATCTTGGGATCCACCCTGAAGCCCTTTTCGACGACGACCGCCTTTATCCGCGGCGTCATGCGTCCACAGTAGACGCAGGCGACTGGCTGACTTCGCCCTCCCGCTCGATAGTGACCCCACTTTCTGCCCATTCTCCAACCGCATAGTTGTTGGGATTTATGCCTATATCTATTTGGGTATCGGCGATCAACTGCGCTTTTTCGGCACAAAATTTACGCCGACGAGTCGGCTGTAACCCGTCTTCTGTTTTTAGGCAGCATTCAGCTGAGCGGGCTACCACCCGCCTCCAGCAGGCGTTCATCGGCGGCGATTTGCCCTTGCATCTCGCGGATTGGCCGTTTCATCCTCGCCAGCCCGACCTCGACGCTGCCGCGTCATCGCGCGAGCTGGAAGGTTTCGTTTCTGTGCCAGTGTCCGACCTCGCGGCCAAGTCCTCTCGGACTCGCGAGCCTGCTCGATGGACGGAGTTTCCTCAGGCCTTCGCCCGACGGCTGCCCACCGACTCGCCGGCAATAAAACATTGTCCTCAACGTTATTAAGAGCTAACGTATCGAACACTCAATTTTTTCATCGCCAAAGATCGGAACTCTCGCTATCCCAGTACTGCCCCGTGGCGGAACAGACAGCCACCATCGCGCGCGTAGAAAAATATCGCGCCTAGTTTGGATTGTCTTACGTAAGACATCGAAATGGGTTTCGCTAGCCTATAAATCATCGCGCGATATTGTAGCAGATGTGGGAGTGTCGACGGTGATGTGATGAGGGTCTTCATCGCGGGACCGCTGTTTTCCGATGCCGAGCGGGAGTTCAACCTAAAGGTGGACAAACACCTGCGCAAACACGGCTTCAAAACCTTTCTGCCCCAGCGCGATGTCGGCAAACTTGACGAGCTCCTCACCAGGGAGGGAAAGCGGGCCTACCGCGTGATATTCGAGCAGGACCTGAAGGGCATAGATCGGGCGGACGTCGTAGTCGCGATCTTGGACGGACCGGATGTCGACAGCGGCACGGCCTTCGAGGTCGGCTACTCGTTCGCAAAGGGCAAGCCGGTGGTCGGCCTGAAGACGGACATGCGGGTGTTCGCCAAGGACGAGGAGCTCAACAACATGCTCGCCCAAGGGATAAGGGCGCTGACGGGAAACTTGGACGAACTCGTGGAGGAGCTGAAGAAGCTTTGAAACCAGGGTAGTTCGATGTCCGAAGAGGTCAGGCGCGGGGCGGATAAATTCTCGATCAGGCTGGCCCCCGGAAAATATGCTTTATCTCAAGTACCGCGTGAGCGGAAACTTGCTCTTCATCGACGCCACGTTTACGCCCGAAGGGCATCGCGGTCGAGGTCTGGCTGAGAGGTTGACGAGGGCGGCCATCGCCTACGCCCAACGGAATGCCCTGAAGATCGTGCCCAATTGTAGCTACGCGAGGGGCTACTTTGAAAGGCATCCGGAATATCTCGGCCTTCTCGCAAGTCCATGAGCTCAGGAGCCCAAGAAAATTCACCCGGACCTTTTGTTTCAGGCACCTTGGTGGACTTTGAGCGCCACCTCCGAGCCTTTTGTTTACCGTCCCAGTTTTATGCTCTCGAAGAAGGCGTATCTTTTCGATTCACGCACCCGAGTTCCCCCCTCGCGCTAAAATTCGATTTCTGGCCCGCTAAACTCGACAAAAGTTTATAGTCATTGAAATTGAGCTTATCAGGGGAATCGCGTGATAGAGGTGAGATTTCACGGTCGCGCCGGGCAGGGTGCCGTCACCGCGGCGAGGCTGCTCGCGGAGGCCGCGTTTCTGGAGGGAAAATGCGGTCAAGCCTTTCCATTCTTTGGCGCTGAAAGGCGCGGCGCCCCGGTCGTGGCCTTCGCCCGCATCGACAATAAGCCCATCAGGATAAGGACGCAGGTTTATGAGCCAAACCACGTCGTCGTGCTGGACCCGACGCTGCTCGAGGTGATCAACGTGGCCGCTGGCCTGAGGCGAGGCGGGACCTTGGTGCTCAACGCAAAGAAGACGCCTGAGGGGATCTCGGGCATCAAAGTCGCGGTCATCGACGCCACGGGCGTTGCCATCGAAACCCTAGGCGTGCCGATAACCAACACGGCGATCCTCGGCGCCCTCGCCAAGGCGACCAAGCTGGTGTCGTTGAACTCCATCATCAAGGCGGTCCGAAACTACTTCGGCGATAAGCTCGCGGAAAAAAACGTAGCTGCTGTCAAGGCGGCGTACGAGCGAACCCAGCTCATGAAGTTGAGCTGATCGAGGCCCAACCCATCGATCGCCCAAGAACCAAACTTTTTTAGCCGAACCGATGTAGTTTGGATGGTCGGAAGTGACATCTTTGAGGATAACAGTCGGCGCCATCGTGACCGACGCGGGCAACACCGCGCAAACCGAGACCGGCAGCTGGCGGACCTTCAGGCCGGTCGTCGATGCTAAAAAGTGCACCGGCTGCGGGATCTGCTGGATATTCTGCCCGGAACCGGCGATCGGGGAGGGCAAGCCAGCAGTCGTCGATTATAAATATTGCAAGGGCTGCGGGATCTGCGCCAACGAGTGCCCGTTCAAGGCCATAACCATGGTCCCGGAGGGGAGGGGTTGAAGCAGATATTGACGGGCAACGAGGCGGCCGCCATCGCGGCGAAGCTGGCGCGCGTCAAGGTGATCTCAGCCTACCCCATAACTCCCCAGACGGCGATAGTGGAGAAACTTGCCGAGTTCGTGGCCGACGGGGAGCTCGAAGCGGAGTTCATGAAGGTCGAATCGGAGCACAGCGCCATGAGCGCTTGCATAGGCGCGGCGGCGGCCGGCGCCAGGACCTTCACCGCCACCTCCTCGCAGGGGCTGATGCTCATGAGCGAGATGCTCTACATCGCCTCAGGGCTGCGCCTGCCCGTAGTAATGGCGAACGCCAACCGGGCCCTTTCTTCGCCTCTCAACATTTGGTGCGATCAGCAGGATTCGATGGCTGTGCGCGACAGCGGTTGGGTGCAGCTCTACTGCGAGGACAACCAGGAGATCTTGGACTCCATACTTCAGGCCTACCGCGTGGCCGAGGAACTGCTGCTGCCCGTGATGGTGTGCTTCGATGGCTACATCCTCTCGCACACCGCGGAGCCGGTCGATGTGCCGGAGCAGGGCGAGGTAGATAAGTTTCTGCCCCCCTACGAGCTCCCCCACCCGCTCGATCCCGAGAGGCCGGTAACCATGGGGCCCGTGGGCGTGCCGGAGTACTATCAGGAGATAAGGTGCATGCTGCAGGAGGCGGTGCGGGTGGCCGAGGACAAGATCGCCGAGATCGACAGGGCATTCGGCAGGCGCTTCGGCAGGCGCTACGGCTTGATAGAGCGCTACCGCAGCGACGACGCCGAGGTGGTACTCTTGACGCTGGGCTCGCTGAGCGGCACCGCGAGGGGGCTCATCGACCGCTACCGCAAGCGCGGCGAGAAGGTCGGGCTTGTCAAGCTGCGCGTGTTCAGGCCGTTCCCGTTCGGGGAGCTGATCGACGCGCTGGGGCACGCGAAGGCGGTGGCGGTGCTCGAGAAGGATGTCTCTTTGGGCTCCGGAGGGGCGCTTTTCATCGATGCCGCCGCAGCGTTCATAGACGTCGCCAGGAGACCGCTCATGCTGAACTTCATCTGCGGCTTGGGCGGACGCGACGTGACGCAGCTCGATATCCGAGAGGCCATCCGCGTCGCGGGCAGGGCGGCCGAGACCGGGGTGGTCAGGCGGGCCGTGCGCTGGCTCGGGCTGCGGGAGAAGATAGTTGGGCTGAGGCCGAAGCTATGACCGAACAAATACCCAAGGAGGAATTGCTCGCGCCCGGACATCGCGCCTGCGCGGGCTGCGGCTGCGTGCTGGCGATTAGGCACGTGCTGAAGGCGCTCGGCAAAAACGTGATCATCGCGTGCGCGACCGGCTGCATGGAGGTCGTGACGACGCCTTACCCCGAAACCTCCTGGCGGGTGCCATGGATTCACGCAGCCTTCGAGAACGCCGCCGCGGTCGCTTCAGGCGTCGCGGCCGCGCTGAAGGCGATGGGCAAGGGGGGCATAAAGGCCGTCGCCATCGCCGGGGACGGAGGCACGGCCGACATAGGCCTGCAGGCCCTGTCCGGGACCGTGGAGAGGGGCGACAACGTGCTCTTTATCTGCTACGACAACGAAGCCTACCAGAACACGGGAATCCAGCGGAGCGGGGCCACGCCCTTCGGCGCTTGGACCACGACCACGCCCATCGGGAGGGTGAAGCGGGGCGAGGATCGACCCAAGAAGGACGTGCCCAGGATAATCGCGGCGCACGGGGCCCCCTACGTTGCCACCGCGTCCATCGCCTATCCCCTCGACTTGATTAAGAAGTTGAGGAAGGCCGCGGCCGTCGAGGGGCCGACCTACGTGCACGTGCACGCCTCCTGCGTGCCGGGCTGGCGCATCGACACGAGCAAGAGCATCGAGGTCGCGAAACTCGCGGTGCTGACCGGCGCCTGGATGCTCTACGAGATAGAGAACGGCGAGTTCAGGCTGACGTTCAAGCCGCCAAAGCGCAGGCCCATCGCCGAGTACCTCAAACTTCAGGGGAGATTCAGGCACCTGACCGACGGGGAGATCGCCGAGATCCAGAGGATGGTCGATGAGCAGTGCAAGCGGTTCGGCATTGAGTAAACACCCCTGTTTATCGAGGTAAACACCCCTGTTGATCCGCCCGATGTGGTAGGGTTTTAACCTCCGCGCAGCTACATCTTTAGAAACTGGTGAAAAGATGCGCGCCCGTGCCGAGGTTGCGGTCACCGGCATAGTTCAAGGGGTTGGGTTCAGGCCATTCATCTTCAAGCTAGCCACCCGCCACGGCCTTGTAGGCTTCGCCAGGAACATGGGCGACGCGGGCGTTCAGGTGGTGGTTGAGGGCGAAATGGGGGCCATCGAAAAATTCATCGATTCGATCCGCACGGAACGACCGCCGCTCTCCCGGATCGACGAAATCGAGGTCGCGTGGAAGTCCCCAACCGATGAATTCACCATTTTCCAGGTGGTGCCGAGCGAGCGAGCTGGGCTAGGGCTCCCCTCGGTCGTGCCTCCAGACCTCGCACTTTGCGACGATTGCCTGCGCGAGATGCTCGACCCAAGCGACCGCCGCTACCTCTACCCCTTCATAACCTGCGTCAACTGCGGCCCCCGCTTCACGATAATTGAGGAGCTGCCCTACGATAGGCCCCGTACCTCGATGAAGTCCTTCCCACTCTGCGCCGACTGCCTGCGAGAGTACCAAGAGCCCTCCGACCGCCGCTACCACGCCGAGCCGACCTGCTGCCCGGCCTGCGGCCCGAGGATGCAGCTCCACGACGCTGGGGGCGAGCGAATCGAGAGCCCCAAGCCCTTGCGCGAGGCGGCGAGGCTGCTCGACGAGGGCAACATCTTGGCGATAAAGGGAATAGGCGGCATCCACATCGCCGCGCGGACGACAGACGACGAGGTGCTGAAGCGCCTGCGCGGGGCATTCAACCGCCCCCAGCAGCCCTTCGCGGTGATGTCCAAGGACTTGGAAACCGTCCGCACGTTCGCGAGGGTCAACCAAGCGGAGGTCGAGCTGCTGACCTCCTACAGGTGGCCGATAGTGGTGCTCGAGCGCCTGCCCAACTGCGAGCTCTCGGAGCTCGTGGCTCCGGGCTTGGACAGCGTGGGCGTGATGCTGCCTTACTCCGGCATCCACCACCTCATCCTTCGCCACGGCCGGGAGCCCGCATACGTCATGACCAGCGCGAATTTGCCGGGTTTGCCCATGCTGACGGACAACGCCGAGGCGCTCGCAAAGTTGCGCGACGCGGTCGATTACCTCCTGCTCCACGATCGGGCGATAGTCAACAGGTGTGACGATTCGGTGGTCAAGGTGGTCGACGGCGGCCCCTCGTTCTTGAGGCGCTCACGCGGCTGGGTGCCCGAGCCGATAAAGCTTGCGTTCAAGGGCGGCGCCAAGGTCGTCGCGCTGGGCGCGGAACTCAACGTCACCGCCTCAGCTCTGGTCGGAGACAGGTGCTTCGTGAGCCAGCACATCGGCGACACCACCAAGGTCGAGACGATCGAGTACCTGCAGGCCGCGGTGAAGCGCCTGATGTGCCTGCTCAACCTAGACCGCGTCGATGTGGTCGCCCACGACCTGCATCCCTACTATTCGACGACCAGGGTCGCGCCGAGGATGGCGGAGGAGCTGAAGGCGAAGGCCGTGGCGGTTCAGCACCACCACGCCCACCTCTGCTCGCTCATGGCCGAGCACGGCTTGGGCGAGCTCGTCGGCATCGCCGCGGACGGCGTGGGCTACGGGAGTGACGGCACGATTTGGGGCGGTGAGGTGCTCATCGCCGACCTGAAATCCTTCGAGCGGGTGGGCGGCTTGATGAAGCAGCCCATGCCCGGGGGCGACCTGGCGACGCGGTTTCCAGCGCGGATGGTGGCTGGCATGCTTTGGCAGGTGCTCACGCCGGCGGAGGTCGAGCGGGCGCTGAAGGATTTCTGCACAAACGGCTTCAGGCACGGCGAGCTGGAGCTGCGCGTGGTGCTCAGGCAGCTCGAACGAAACTTGAACGTCTTTTGGACCAGCAGCTGCGGCAGGGCGCTCGACGCCGTCGCCTGCCTGCTGGGGGTGTGCAGCGAGCGCACCTACGAGGGGGAGCCGGCCATCAAGCTCGAGGCGGCTGCCAACGGCGGCGATGCGGACCGATGGAAGCTGGAGCCGACACTGAAAAACGTGGATGGGGTGAGCGTGATCGACACCTCTCAACTGCTCGTGGGTGTGCTCGACGCTCTCCGCAACGGCGTGCCGCGCAGGCACATCGCCGCGGCCGCCCAACGTGCGATGGCCGAGGGCTTGGCGGAGGTAGCGATAGAGGCCGCGTCGAGAAGCGGGATAAGTGCGGTCGGCGGGTCGGGGGGCGTCTTTTACAACCGAGCGATGACCCTGAGCGTGCGGAGGTTGGTCGAGGGGGCTGGCTTAAAGTTCTTCGCCCACGAGCTCCTGCCGCCGGGCGATGGCGGGATATCCGTCGGCCAGGCGATCGCCGCCGCCCGTGCAGTTGAGTGAATCGTTCCTCGACGACTTCAAAGCCGAGATGAAATTGGTGGTGGCGCTGAGCAGCCGCCCACGTTAGCTTTTTGAAAGCCACCGACGTTGTGCTATTGGCGATGACTTGTGGTTCGCGCTCGCGACCCCTAAGCTCGAGCTGAGGCTGAGGCTTGAGGAGCTGGGCGAGGTCAAAGTTCACGAGGAGATAATCCCGGAGCTGCTCGGGGCGCTGGTGCGGGAGGTGAGGTCGGACGGCATGGCCAGGCACCCGGTCATCGTCGACTCCAACACGCTCGTAGTGCTCGACGGCATGCACCGCGTCGCAGCCCTTGAGAAGCTAGGCTGCAGGTACTTGCCCGCCTGCCTCGTCGATTACAGGAACCCCCACATCTACGTGCGCTGTTGGTACCGCACGGTTCGGGGAAAGGTGACCTTCCCGGAACTTTTCGACGCCGTGAAATCGCTCGGGCTCGAGGTCGAGCAATCATCGCTCGAGGGGGCGCTCGAGGCCCTCGACGGGCGCGAGGCGACCGCCGCGATGCTGACCGGCGAGGGGTGCCACATGCTGAGGGGTGCGGGCGAGGGGATAAGGGCGAGCTACGCTTGGGTTGGAAGGATCGAGCGAGCCTTGGGGGAGAAGGGGCTGAAGGTTGGCTACGAGGCGGAGCGGGACGCGAGGCGGATGGTGAGTTCGGGCGACGCCGCCGCGGCGATCATGACGCCGAGGGTGAGGAAGGAGGAGGTCGTGGAGGCCGCGCTCGAGGGCAACCCATTCGCGCACAAGACGACCAGGCATGTGGTCGACGCCAGGCCGATGGCGGTGAACGTCCCCCTGGAATGGCTGACGGGCGACAGGCGGCTCGAGGACGTCAACGGCATGCTCATCGAGCACCTCTCGGGGCGCGGGGTGAGGCGCCTGCCGAGGGGCGAGGTCTTCGAGGGGCGAAGGTACGAGGAGGAGCTCTGGGTCTTCGAATAGTTCGACGCCCATGTCCTTCACGCTGTGCATCCGCCAGCTTCGACTTACCCGCTCTCCACTTTTTCTCGTGATTGAATTTCCCCTGCCAAGTGGGGCACACAAAAGATCCTTTGCCAACTAAATCGCCCCATCGCCGGTTCCTCGCCAGCTGACTCAACGGGAAAATTTCCCGTTTAAGCCCATTTTTGAACGTCTACGGTCCCAACGCGCGCAGCGGCTTGAGCACCCAAGCGCGAGCTGGCGTGCCCTCGATCACCATTTCCATGGCCCTGTGGCGCCCGCTGCCCACGACGACGCGCTCCCCCCTCGCCCGCCTGAAGACGAAGCCGAGCCTCTCACCCTCGATGCCATCGCCCACCCGTCTTCCGATCATCCAAGCTCACCCACCTTCCCCTTCGCCATGAGTGCCCCGACCGCATCCATAACCGTCTCGAGGTCTAGGCTCAGGGCGTCCGCGATCTCGTCCGGGTAAGCGCCCGGGTGGGCCTTCATGTACCGATGCACCTCCCTCTCGGCCGCGGCGGGCGGGAGCCTGCGCACCGTCGCGAGCTTCATCGCCTCCAGCTTCTCGCGCACCGCCGAGCGAACGAAGTCCGAGACGTTTAGGAAGTAGCCGGCCTTCACGAGCCGCTCCACCCCCTCGTACTCCTTGGGGGTCAGCTTCGCCGCCGCCTGCTTGCCCATCGCCATGAGATCGCCGTTCTCCGTTGATACATTAGTGTATAAATGTTTATCGACCTTCGAGGATTTGATGTAGCTTGCTGAGCTTTCTCGCAAGTTCCCGTCAAGCCCTTGCGCACGGGCGCTTTATAAGACAAAAACGAGGGCATGGCCAGCTCCAGATTTATAGCGGCGGGCTGCCCAGTAATTGGGGTTGCGCCTTGCCGGACTCGAAACGCACGTGGCTGAGGGTGGCCGGGCTTTGCGGCGTGGCTGGTCCGTTGGTGGCGCTTTCGCTCGTAGCGCTCGCGATCTCCCGCTCGCCCTGGTTCAGCTGGACGGCTAATGCCCTGAGCGACCTCGGGGCTCGAGAGGGCTCGGCGGCCCTGTTCAACTCCGGCCTCATCTTGGGCGGCGTCCTCGTGGGCGTGTTCGCGGTCGGCCTCAGGGAGTCCCTTGGGGACAAGGCATTGGGCAACGTGGGGGCGTCCACGTTCCTGCTGACCGCTGCAGCCCTCTGTGCGGTGGGGGTCTTCCCGGAGACCGCCGGCGACATCCACCTCTATGCTTCCCTCGCCTTTTTCGTCCTCCTCGTGATATCGCTCTGGCTCATGGGGGCTGCGCTGGTGCAGTTGGGCGAGCCAAGGGTGGGGACGCCCGCCGCCGTTGCCGGCGCGGTCGCGGCGTTGGTCTGGACGTTGCCTTGGCCTGCGGTCGCCATTCCTGAAATCATCGCGTCGCTCGCCGCGTCGGCTTGCTCGATAACGTTGGGGGCCAGGTTGCTCAGGTGGACTGAGGGCTGACACTTGTTACCGACGACCCCGTCGCCGATTGTTGGGTAGCACACGTGAAAGAAATCATCGAACATGCGTGCTACCTAACGTCGGGTGCGGGGAGGGGCGACCTGGGGCCGTCGTGCGGTTGCTCCACCACTACCTGAGGGAGACGAAACTGGGCTGAATCATCCTGAAAGGAAAGCACAAGATCTTTAGATCACTTATTACCGAATAGGTTGCGGGATCGTGATTGAGACTAGAACTAAGGCCGGAGGTAGCCGTTGCCTACAAAAGCCTCTCTCAGAGGGCGCGGGTCCTGACGGAAACGTGGGTTCAGGAGAATTTGTACTGCCCTGCATGCCCATCTGACAACTTATATTCCGCGCCCAAGGGGGAACGAGTTATCGATTTTTCTTGTCCCAACTGCGACGAGCCGTATCAGCTAAAAAGTCAAAGCCATCCATTTGGGGGCCGGGTGATGAATTCTGTCTACGAACCAAAAATCGAAGCCATACGTGCTGGAACTATTCCAAATTTCCTCTTCCTTCAATATGACCTCAGAGCATTGGTAGTATCTAACCTTTTCGTGGTACCAAAACACTTCATGTCGCAATCGATAATCGAAAGACGGAGACCTCTGAGTGAACATGCTAGGAGGCGCGGTTGGGTGGGCTCGAACATTCTTTTAGGCAACTTGCCAACGGATGCGCGAATCCCAATTGTGGAAGATGGGCATGAGGTGTCAAAAGCCACAGTAAGGGATTCATGGAACTGATTCCTGTTTCTACGCGAACAGTCGGTTCACTCCCGCGGCTGGCTAGCGGATGTGCTCGCGTGCGTTAGACAATTGGACAAAGAAACCTTCACGCTCGCTGATGTCTACCCGTTTGAGGAACAATTAGCAGAACTCCATCCCAGAAATAAGCACATTCGGCCCAAAATTCGCCAACAGTTACAGGTCTTGCGGGATTACGGTATTGTCGAGTTCTTGGGGAAGGGCGTCTATCGGATCAGGAAACTTTAAATGCCACCTTTTCGATCAGACCGGATCAATGCCCGAGTTAAAACTAACGTGCCCGGAATGCTGCTACGTTGCCCTGCGGAGGGTGGGAAAATACAAATGGGGATGTGAAGAGTGCGGGACAACCTTCAACCTTGTCAAGATGAGGAATTCCTTAGATGCGCTTGTGGATCGTCTATTGCCCGGGAAGTTCATCTCAAAGCGTAAAATGGATCTGATGGCTTTATCACATAGGACCCGTCATTAGATTTATAAAAAGCAGAGATATCTTAGGGGATGAACAAGTGAGTCTAGAACGCTTTAGGAAAGTTTATTCTCATTTGCTGGAAGCGGAACGTGAATTGCCAATAGTAATCGTAAATGATGAGCGGATAAGTTGGGAAAGGGCATTTAAAGAAATAGCAGGGAAAATAAAATTGGGGAAAGAAATCCAAAAAGAACTTGAGAGATTGGACATCATCTAGGGAGGCGATAGATGTGTCCACCCGAATTAGAACTTTTGGTCAACGTGAATGGGATTTAATTAGAGCGCGGATCGAGGCCATGCCGCCACACCTTAAGCCATCCATAGGAGGTGTGGGGGAATTCGATAAAGAAAGGTTGCTTAAAGAAATAGATGAGAGAACGGAGATTGGAGAACTAATAGTAAAAATTTATTTCAATTACTTCAGGTCGTTTAAAAAAGAGGCTGCTTTAATAGCCTGAGCAGAATTGACTTCAGTGGTGATGTGAATATGGCTAAAAAGAAAAAGACATTACTCATCACTAGGCCAGACCATGACATCACAACTTCCTACTATTTTCATTGGTCTCAAAAAGTAGTGGTGGCGGCGAGGCGTAGAGGCATAAGAGTTATCGACCTTTATGGGAAGAGGGCAAATAAAAAGGAAGTCGAGGAGATTATAAAGGCCCAAAATCCAAATTTGACCCTTTTTAATGGACATGGCACCGAGGCGAAAATATGCGGTCATAAGGATGGGCCCCTAATTATTGCTGGAGTGAATGGGGAATGGATAGCTTATTACCGAAGCCATAATTTGATCGAATCTCCACAAATTTACCATTTTTAATATGGGGTAGGGAGAGCCTTGTTGTCCACGGGGATGGAGAATCAAGATTTGTATAGAGCTTGCTGGTATGGGAAAGATGGCCAAAAATTTTAAAATTCCGAAACCTTTATAAGTAAGTATAACACATCTTAGGAAAACTGATTTGAATGGAGAGTAATTTCTGTGAAAAGCATATACCCTAGATTGGGTCAGGTTGCGGGCAAAAATGCCCGCAGGAACCTAGATAGGCTGAGGAATCTTTCGCTGGTGTGCTCTTAGGTGTAATTTTCAGGCGACGTTTTCTCAAATCCCGCGCTTTTAGGCACTAAACAACGGTTAATTTTCCTCGTCAAGTTGAAAACCTTTTCTGACTTGGACGCCGATCAGCGCAAAACCAGCGATGACCGAACGTGTCGCCCCCTAAGGTCGACGTCGACCGCCCCCCAGCGCTAGGAGCAGGAAGGCAGTGGCGGCGAACGATAGCGCGGCGCCGTAGGCGAAGGCCGCCGCCGAACTCACGCTCGCCCAGATGATGCCGACGATGAAGCTCGAGGGAAACATCGCGAGCCCGACGGATGTGTCGAACGCCCCCATCGCGGTGCCCCTCAGCTCAGGCGCGACCAGGTCGGCGACGTAGGCCTTCTGCACCCCCTCGACGACGCCCCTGAACGAGCCGTAGGCGGCGAAAAGCAGCAGGCCGTGCCACGCGCTCGTCGCCAGCGCGAAGCCGACGCAGGTCAGGCCGAAGATGCCGTAGCCTAGGGCGATGACCGGGCGCCTCCCGGCGCGGTCCGAGAGCACGCCCGCTGGCAGGGAGACCAGCGCGTACACGAGGTTGTGGAACATGTAGAGCAATATCGCGTGCTCCGCGGCGATGCCCATCTCCCTGGCGCGGAGGATCAGGAAGGCCCAGCTGAAGTTTCCCAGCGCGAAAAGCGTCGCTATCGCCGCGTAAAGCCTGAACTCGGGGCTGAGCGATCCGACGCCCGCCTTAAACGAGGTGCCGATGGCCCTCCCCCTGCGCGCCTCCCTGACGAAGAGCGTCAAGACGAGGACCGCGATGACCGCCGGCACCGTCGCCGCGAGGAAGACCCGCCTGTAGCCCAGCAGCGGCAGGAGCAGGAAGGCCAGTGCGGGGCCGAGCACCGCGCCTAAGGTATCTAGCATGCGGTGGAGCCCGAATGCCTTGCCTCGGACGTTGGCCTCGCTTGAGTCGGCTATGATCGCGTCCCGCGGCGCGGTCCTGATCCCCTTCCCCACGCGGTCCGCGAACCTGCCGCCCAGCGCGTGGGGCCACGAGGTGGCGAGCGCGAGCATCGGCTTGACCGCCGTCGAGAGCCCGTAGCCCGAGACGACGAACGGCTTTCTCCGCCCGGCCCTGTCGGACCACCAGCCGGAGGCGACCTTGAGCAGGCTAGCCGCGCTCTCGGCCATCCCCTCGATCAGCCCCAGCGCGGCCGGGCTGGCGAGCAGCACCTCGGTGGTGAACAGCGGAAATAGCGGGAGGATCATCTCGGTGCTCACGTCTGTCAGGAAGCTCGCGATGCCCAGCACGATGATGTTGAACCCCAGGCCGAAGAGCAGGCCGCGCCGCCTCATGCGCATCAGCTCCCCCTACATCGTCGTTCGACCTAAAGAAAGCGTATGTTCGCTATTGTCACAGGTGTGACACCCGCGACGGCTGAATCCCCGCCTGCGCCGCCCGCGTAAGACATGTGCCGAATAGCCCTGAGCGGTCAGCCGTTCCCCCGACACCGCGGAGAAATAGGATTTTTGCGATGTCATGCTCGAGCGCGCCTCGACCGCTCGGCCGGGACTATTTTCTACCGGAGTATATGTCCGGGGACCTCCTGGTGGAGAGAAGGTTCTTGATCTCCTCGTCGCTCCGAAGTTTTGAGGTATCGAACACATCTCGATGAGTGAAGTCCCTCGGATGCCTTCGGAACCTAGGACGAGCTCCCTCCGCCGGGTAGCCCAACTGAAGGACCTCGAACACCAGCAGCGGCTCCGGCACGCCCAACAATCTCCGAAGCTCATCCCTGCACAGGCTGTCGACCGTCCCCCAGCTCAGCGCGAGCCCGCACGCGTTCGCCGCCAGCATCATGTTCTGGATTGCCGCCCCCATGCTCACGTACAATATCGCCTCCCTGTAGCCGGCCTTCGGGTAGGCTGCCATGAAACGCGGGTCCGCGCAGACCGCGATCAGGACTGGGGCATCCATAAACCTCCTCCGCAGCCTCTCGTCGTCCTCGTAGGGAAACTCCATATCCTCCTTCCTAGCCTCCCGATGGGCATCCACGAGGATTTGAGCTATTTTCTCCTTCAGTCCTCTATCCTCGATCACGATGAAATCCCAGGGCTGAGCGTTGGCGCCGGAGGGGGCGCGGCGCGCCGCCTGCAGAATTTTTTCTGTGCATTCCTCCGGAATGGGGTCGGACTTAAAGCGTCGGGCGGTTCCTCGGCTGCCCATGAGTTTGAGCAAATCGTCGATCTTCGTGAAGCTCACCTATCCGACGAAGGCGGGGCGCTTCGACAACAACCTCGGCAGTGGCAGGGGCCTGAAGGGATAGTCCTTCGTCCTGCTCTTTACGAGTTCGACAACCTCCTCGAGCCCCATCTCCCTCATGCTCCTGTCCTCCCTAACCCTCGCGCGGAACCTGCCGCTTTCCCTCTCCTCGCCGCCCACGACGATTGTAACGTTGACCCATTCGACCTCCGCGTCCCTTATCTTCTTGCCCACGCTCTCCCCCCTGTCGTCGATGTCGACCCGGATGTCCTGTTTCTCGAGCTGGGAGGCGATCTCCTCCGCGAACGGGATGAACGACTCGTTGACGGTGCACAGGCGAACCTGGGTCGGCGAGAGCCAGAGCGGCAGGCCCGGAGGCTTGCCCTCCTTCATCCGCTTCGCCGCCTCCTCGAGCATCGCGTAAATCCAGCGTTCTATCGACCCCATCGAGGAGTGCAGGATGATGCACCCGCGCTTCTCCCCCCGCTCGTCCACGTAGAAGATGCCGTAGCGCTCCGAGTCCTCGACGTCGAGCTGCACGGTAGCGAGCTGGGCGTTGCCGCCGACGGAGTCGACCTCCTGGAACTCGTGCTTCATCACCCAGTAGTGCTTCATCTCGGGCAGGAGCTCGATGAGCGCTGGTTTTCCGATGCGCTCGAGCAGCCCGGCGATGAACCCCTTGTTCCCCTCGTAGAACTCCTTCACCACGCGGAAGGCGACTACGTACTCCACCTCCATCGCGTCGACCAGCTTGGTGTACTTCAGGAAGAGCCTCTCGTACTCCTCCAGCCCCTGCCCCAGGTCGCGGCAGAAGCAGTGCACGTCCGGCATGGTGAACGCGCGGAGGCGCTTCAGGCCCACGCACTCGCCGCTCTGCTCCAGGCGGTAGGAGGGCGAGAGCTCGAAAATCCGAACGGGCATCTGCCTGTAGCTCATGACCGCGTCCCTCATCATGCGGAAGAGCCCGAAGTCGCCGGCGAAGCGCAGCAGCAGGGGTCTGCCGGGAAGCTTGATCCTGTAGTCCTTCTGGAGGAACTTGGAGGCCTGCTCGCTTATATCGGGCTCATCCGCCCTGTAGAGCGCCGGCGTCTCTATCCTGGAAGCTCCGAGCTCGTTCGCGAGCTGCACCGCGAGGTCCTCCAGCAGGCCCTTGATCAGGGCCCCCTTCGGGTAAAAGCGGAAGTGCCCGGTGTCGCTCGCTGGCTCGTAGTCAACCAGCTCCAGGCGGCGCATGAGCTTGATGTGGGGCGGCTCCTCGCCGGACTTCACGCCGAGTTCCTCGCTGAGCACGAACCGCTTGAGCAGCGGGTGTTCCTCGAGCGCCCCGCACGCGTCCACGCTCTTCAGGTCGAGCTCGTGCTCCCTGCCGTCTGGAGTCAGGATGAGGTACTCGCTCGGCGGCTTCGCCTCCTCCGGCTCCTCTGCAACCTCTGGGGTTATCGTTCGGGAGAGCTCGCTCAGCGGGTGGCCCTTGCAGCTGAGTTTGAAGGCCTTGTACCAGCCGAAGGGCAGGCGCAGGACCTCGAGCCCCCTGGCGAGCAACGCATCGCGCGTCAGGTCCAAAACCCTCACCGCCCCGGCCGGCGAGGCGAGCGATGAGCTCAGGTGCGCGTAGGGGTAGAGCACTATCCTCCGGGCCTCGAGCTGTTTGTAAACGCCCTCGATCTCGTCGGCGGCCTTTTCGGCGATGGATTCGGGGTCTTCCTCGTCCCCCTCCTCGACGGCGATGAACGCGACGAGCGCCTCCTCGACTCGCCCCGACCTCAGCTCGTCCGGCACCGGCTCGGCGATCGGCGTGGGCTGCTTGGCCTGGAACTCCAAGAAGTCAGCGTGGATCAGCAGCAGGCGCAAGTTGACACCACGCGCACTTGAGCTGGAAAGTTAAAATAGATTTGCCTCGCCCGTTTTCATTAAATCGAGACGCGATTGTAAAAATGAACTTTCAATGCTACAATAGTCCGATTCAAATTTGAAAGTTCGTCACGCGTGAGACGAAAAAATCAATCTTTCAATACTACAATAGTCCGATTCAAATTTGAAAGTTCGTCACGCGTGAGACGAAAAAATCAATCTTTCAATACTACAATAGTCCGATTCAAACGGCTCCTCAAACCTTAGCTCTCCTCTTCAGTTCTGCGAATTCATCCTGGACCCCCATCTCCTTGCAGGCCTCCTCCAAGTACCCCATGTCCAGTTTCCCGAGCTGCTTATGTATCCCATCCGCATCCCTCAGATCCTGCTCGCTCCCGAACACCAGCTTGTTGGAGATGATGTCCTCGGGGGAGGCGATGTAAATTTTGACCCCCTTATACTCGAACGCCTCCTCCTGAACGTGCGCCTGTCCATCTCGTTGTATATCCCCCTAAGGTCCAACCTGATCATGGATTTTTTGTCCCGTACGGTACAGTGCGACCGCTCCTTGAATGCTCTTTTCATGTCCTCGGTGCTTGCAAAAAATCGTTTCGGCTCAAAAAGTTCACGAGCGCAGGGATTTCGTCCTCCTCAATCCGCAGGATTATGTCGATGTCCACGGTGGTTCTCGGGATGCCGTAAAAGTTCACCGCCAAGCCGCCCACCATGACGTAATCTATGCTTTCCTCGTCGAGAAATCCGCATACGAGCAACAATATCTCATCGATTTTCCGCATGTTCAGCCGCCTCGTGAATGCGTATGGCGAATTTAATCAAGTCTAACCCCTGCTGGAAGGTCTCCTCCCCCGTGAACTGCCTAGCGCGGATGGCATCCCTCCTCCACTCCATCTCCCTGCCTCCTTCACCTTTTTTCTGAACCCCTCGAGATTTTTCCGTTTGGACTTGGTATCGACCGTAATTTTTTGTGCCTCCGGATGTATTTTTCACCTCATCCCACCACGTTCATGAACTCAAACCCCAACTCCACCTCCTTGAACCCCGACAAAGTTTCCGCAATTTTCTTGATTATCCCCTCTTCCCCCTCCATCCTTTCCCCTTCCAACATCCGACCCCCACCGATAATAAATTGTGGCCGTCCGACGGGGCGCTGTGAGCTTCCGAGGTTTCTAGCCGAATTCAAGCGCGGCTTCACGCTCGCAACTTCTTTTAATACCCCGACGAGAAAACAGGGTGGAGGTTCCGACCTGCGCGTCAGCAAGCTAGCCGTCGCCAAGGCGCTCTCGCTGGCGGCGGCGTTCCTAGCGGTCCTAGGCTTTTCCGTCGCCATCGCCGGGGTGTCCATGCCGACTCGCCAGCTCGCGGTTGCGCTCGGCGCGGCTTGGCTCGCGACTGCTCTGCTCGGCTACGGCTTGGTCGGCGGCAGGAGGGCGCTCGCCGCAGCGACGGTGCTGGCGGCGATCGCGTTCGTCGTCCTCGCTCGCCCCTTGCCCTGGCTAGGCGAGGAAGGCGTCGAGGTCGAGGAGAGGCCCGGCTTCGTCGCTTTCCGCTTCTCGTCCAGCTTCACCTACGAGGAAAATGGGCCGGGCAGGATAGCAGCTGTCGTACTTGATCTGCCGTACCCACACATTGAAGGCGTGCCCATCGAACGAAACAATTTCGACTACGGGCCCGTTCTGAAGCTCCTCCGCGGAGACCTCGTCCAGGTCGAGGACGGCCGGGTCGAGAAGCTGCGCGGGGGGAGGACATCGGCGCCGGCCATGAGCATGCAGGTCGTTGACGCTGGAGCATTTGACATATTCCACAAGATGCGCATCAGTGTTACCGATCTTCTGCCGGACGAGACCGTGGCAGTGGAGGGCGTGTTCTGGGTGCGGAACGAGTACGCGGCGAACGTTAGCCTCATGGACAACATGGATGCGCTACATCAATATCGGCCGGACCAACCGCCGCTCACTTGGGCTAATCTCGATTTTCAGCTGCAATCGGAAATTCCCGTCTCGTTCCTGTCGCGACTCGAGAGATGGGATGGCGCAAAATGGACTCCGGTCGAGGAGTGGGCGAGAAGCATTCCTAACATCAAAACAGCTGCCGCCGTGAGGCTGTTCGAAGCGGATTAATACTCTTCCCTAGTCGTCACGGTCCAATCTTTGCCCATTATCAGCCCGGTGCGACCCCTCGCCCAAATTTTGGGGTAGCGGACGTAGTTCGGCCCGAGACCAGTTACAGATGCGCTGACACTGACGTCAACAAACCCAGTTCCCCCCTCCCTCGGGTCGACGATCAGGACCGTGCCCGGACTAAGCGATATCTGCAGCCCCGCACTGTCGGAGCTGAAGTCGATGATGACCCTGTAGGTGCCGCTCACGGTAGCCGTAGTCTCGGCAGGCTTCCAAGTTTTCCACATCTCATCCTTCGAATCCCAGTACACGCAAAGTACTGATGACCACGGGTTGATGCTCAGGGTGAAACTGCCGTAGTCCAGCGCCTCGAGCTCGACCGTCCCGACGCCGGAGGGGTTGAGCACGATGTTCGGCGCCTGATACGTCGCGGTGCTGGAAAATTTCCTCAGCGCTCCGGACCAACCAGATTTTGAAAAGGTAAAGTCGGCCGACCAGGATGTGGGCGTCGCCCCGTAGCCGCTGGTGGCGACGCGAATGCTCCAGTTGCCGTTCGAGTCGGTCCTCGCGCCTGGCGCGGGGAAGTAGAGGTGCCAGCCGCCCGCCCCGGGGTTGGTCATTGTCGCCAAGATGTCGACGTCGCGGAGCGGCACGCCGGTGTAGCGCTCGACCACCCTGCCGTATATCCAAGCCTCCGGCCGGTTGGGCTCGCCTCCCGTGCCGTCGCTGGCCCCGCCGCCATCGCCCTGGTTATCTCCGACGCCCCCGACACCCCCGTCGCCTCCGGCACCATCGCCTCCGCCGCCCAGCCCGGCGGTCGGAACGACGTAGCGGAGGAACTCCATGCTCGAGCCGACGTAGACGCCGGGCGCGGCGAACGCATCGCGCACCACTACCCTGACCTCTCCCTCGCCGTTCTCGAGCTCCACCTCCAAGCCCTCCGCCGCGTACTCGGAGTCGAGCCGGGCATCGAACGCCGCCAGATTTTCCGCTATCCGATGGGCGACGCTCCTCAGACGCTCGAAGCGCTGCGGGGGTGAGACGTCCAGCGCCGCACCATGCGCCCTGGGCCCGGCGATGTGCCTGACATCGACATCGAGGTATCCCCAAGCCCTGACGCTCCCGTCTGCCCGCCACTCGAACCTCAGGTTATTTTCATCCGCCACAGGCACCTCGACGGTTAGGTTGCTGTACCTCCAGCCCTGCGAAATGCGCTGGTTCAGGTAGAGGCGGGTGAGCTGCTCGACCTGCCCGCTGTCCCCGCCCGCCGAGCCGACATCGTACATCGCGGCCAGCAACGCGGTCCGAAGCGAGGAATTCAGCTCGCCCTCCACCATCGAGAGCGTAGTCCGCACGACGTCCGCGGCGATCAGCCGCTGCGTCGAGCTCACCCGACGCTGGCCGCTGGACTGGAAGCTGGCTATCGCCACCGCCGCGCAGACTACGACGAAAATCGTGAACACGATGAGCTCGGGTAGAGAACCGCCTTCGCCGCGCAAAAGCCGGCGAGATCGCGCGGGCACTCCCCTCAGAGGTCCAACCCCCGTTCACCTAAGTAATTGCCGGTCTTTAAAGTTTTTGCCAACGGCCGCGGAGCTCCTGAAGGCTTCGAGGGTTCGGAGCTGGGCGATGTCGAGCTCCAGCGCTGACCGCTAGGGATATGCACGGCCATGCACTCAGCGCAGCCAAAGCTAAATACGCGCGTCGACGACTAATGGGATATCGTCGGTGAGCCCATGCGCTTGGTCGTAGCGATCACTGGCTGCAGCGGCGTGGTCTACGGCGTCAGGCTGCTAGAGGTCTGCCGCCGGCTGGGCATCGAGACCGACCTGATCGCCTCCCGTGCCGCCGAGGAGATACTGAAATTTGAGCTCGAGAAGGGCGTCGAGGACATCCGCAAGTTGGCGACGCGAAGCTACTCGCCGGACGACCTCGCGGCTCCCCTGGCGAGCGGCTCCGTTCGCACTGACGGCATGGTGATCATGCCCTGCAGCATGAAGACGCTTGGCGCGATAGCGAGCGGCGTCGCGGCGGACCTGATCTCCCGTGCCGCCGACGTGACGCTCAAGGAGGGGCGCCCGCTCGTGCTGGTGCCCCGCGAGACGCCGCTCAACCTGATTCACCTCGAAAACATGGCGAGGCTCAACCGCGCCGGCGCGACCATCCTGCCAGCTATGCCGGCGTACTACCACAAGCCCGAGGCGATTTCGGACCTGGTCGACTTCGTGGTCGGCAAGGTGCTCGACGCCCTAAACGTCGAACACGAGCTTTACCGAAGGTGGCAAGGTTATTAGCGAACCGCGCTCAGGAGGAGTTTGATGCGCAAGTGAATGCGCTCGAGGACGAACGAGCATGAAGCCCCCGGTTGTTAAGCTCGAGTGCCTGGCCTGCGGCAACGTCGAGTATCGCATGTCCAGGAGGCCCATCGGCGATCTGGCGCTCGGCGAGTGCTCGAGGTGTGGCGGCGACATGGCGGTCGTTGCGATGGAGATGCCGCTGCAGCTGTCCGAGGTCGGGGCGATCGTCGGCGAACACTTCGATGTTTCGGACTTCGCCGTAACGGGGGAGCGGATGGAATTTGAGGTATCGTCAGCGGACACCAAGACCTCGTTCCGAGGGCTCCTGCGCGCCATCCAGCCCAAGGGCTACTTGGCGGCGCTGCGCGAGCAGGAGGGCGAGCTCAGGTTGCTCGTGGCCAAGCGCCCGCCTGCCGGAAGGGAAAATGTGCTCGTGAACATCGCGCTGCTGTTGGCGACCATCGGCGCGACGTTCGGGGCCGGATATTTCGTGATCTTCGACAGATACACCATGTATGCCTCCCTGTTCTCCGCAGCCATCATGTTGATGCTGGGCGCACATGAGCTGGGCCATAAAATCTCGGCCTGGCGCCACGGCATCGAGGCGACGATGCCCTACTTCATCCCGGGTCCGAACATCCTGGGCACCTTCGGGGCATTCATCAAGATCAAGAGCCCCATCCCGACGAAGGAGGCGTTGGTCGAGATGGGGGCAAGCGGCCCGATATTCGGATTTTTGGTCGCCCTCCCGATCACGTTCGTCGGCCTGACGCTCTCCAGGCCCGACCCTGAGGCCGCGCCCCTTCTGGTCACCCCCCTGATATTCGCTGCCCTGCAACTCCTCGCCTTCGGCCATGTCCCAGTGGGAATAAAACTAAACCCCCTTGCCTTCGCCGGCTGGGTGATCATGGTCATAACTATGCTCAACCTCCTGCCGGCCGGACAGCTCGACGGCGGGCACGTGGCGAGGGGCCTGCTGGGTAAGGAAGGGCACTATAGGCTCTCCAGGTTGCTCGGCTTTGCCCTGCTGATATCTGGCCTCTTCTACATCGAGTTCCCGCTTTGGATATGGGGTCTGCTCATACTGATCCTCTTCAGGGGGTACCACATGGGGGCGCTCGACGATGTCTCCATCCTCTCGGGGCGCCAGAAGTTGCTGGCGGTGGCGGCCTTCGCGATATTTCTGCTGTGCATACCCCTGCCGCTCGGGGTTCGACCGATAGTTACATAGGGGGTTAAAAATCCACTTTTACACGCCCTAGGTGGGGATATGAAGGGGAAATTGTTATCCATAGAAGGCATAGACGGCTGTGGCAAGAGCACGCACGCGCGACTCTTGGCCGAGTGGCTGCGCTCGCGCGGCCATGAAGTCGTCGTCACAGACGAGCCGACGAACGGAGCGGTCGGGCGGATCATCAAACACGCGCTGCGCGGCGGACTTAAGCTCCCGGTCGCCGCCGAGGCACTGCTCTTCGCCGCCGACAGGGTGCAGCACATCGCGGAGCTGATCAGACCCGCCCTCAAGGCCGGGAAGGTCGTCATAACTGAACGCTATGTTTATTCCTCCCTCGCGTATCAATCGGCGCGCGGCTTGCCGACGGCCTGGCTGGAGAGCATAAACAGGGCCGCACTCAAGCCGGACCTGACGATCGTCATCGACCTGCCGGCTGAGGACGCGCTTCAACGGATAAAGCGCTCGCGCAGGCTCGATAGGTTTGAAAGCGACCTACAGCTCCAGCGTCGGGTGCGCGCCAACTACCTGCGCATGGCCAAGCAAAAGGGCCTTAAAGTGGTGAACGGGGCGCGCCCTGTGGAAGAGGTCCAAGCTGCGATAAGAAAAATCGTCGAGACGGCGCTTTAGCCTCATGACTGGATGAAGGCGACTACATGCTGATCTGCGCCGCGAAGGGTAGGGTCTTGAATACTTCTGCAGCTGCCGCCTCTACCTGCCTGCGATACTCGCGCAGGGTGTAGACGCGGACGATGTCGATGTAGCCCTTGAGCACGTTTATGAGGCGGGAATAGCTCGAGAGCGAGACAGGTTCCTTCCTACCTTCGCCGGTCTCCCTAAACACCGGCACCTCCATCGGATCTATCTCGCGGGGGTAGTACGGGATCGAGTCGAGCGTCGGGACGTCGACGATGATGTGCTCCGGGTCGACGCCCGCCTTTTGCGCGACCTCGAGCTCCTTTTGGCGTCTGACCGCCTCGTCGCTCAATAGCCTCGCGACGTAGGGATCCCTTATGTGGACATCTCGCTGATACGCGACCTTCGGTAGGTCGCGCCTGTCCAGCCTCGCCATCATCTCCCTCGCCTTCTCCGCGAGGGCGCGCGCGGATGGGTCCTCGATCTCTTTCGGCCTGAGCTCGCGTAACTTCGTCATCACGTAGGCGTCGTCCATGCGAAGGAACTCATCTACGTCCTTAAACGTGGCCAGGCCTATGAGTTCGCGGCCATGCTCCATGGCCTTGTGCAGGAGTATCTCCGCCGCCCGCACGGAGTGGTGATAGTAAACTGCCAAGAACATCTCGTAGCGCGTAATCATGAACGCCTCAAGCGCGTAGAGCGCCTTCAAGTCGATCGCGATATCCTCGCCGACCACGTCCATCGCTTGAACCAGCCTGCTTGTGTCGATGCGCCCGTACTCGACGCCGGTGTGGTAGGAGTCGCGCACCAGAAAGTCCAGCTTGTCCGCATCTACCTGGCTGGCCGTTACCTGGTGCAGGTATCGCTTGCCCTTGGCTTCCTTGCCGAAGGTGAGCTCGACTATTTCAGCTGGCTCGAAGCCGCACGCCCGCAGCGCGTCGGCCAGCTCGCTCTTCTGCACCACCTCGCGCCCGAGCTGCTCGTGGTTGAGGCCGCGGTGCTTGGTCAATATCTCCTCAGAGGAGTGCGAGAATGGGCCGTGCCCCACATCGTGAAGCAGGGCGGCCAACCTGACCATCTGCCACTCATCGTCCGATATCTCGACACTGCGCCTCAGGCGGTCTGCTATCTGCCCCGCGATGTGCATCGTGCCGAGGGCGTGCGCGAATCGCGTGTGGTCGGCTCCGGGGTAGGTCATGTGGGTTATCGATAGCTGCCTGATGCCTCGCAACCGCTGAACGGGCGTCGTATCTATCACCCGCCTCTCGACGTCGGTTATGCCTATGTAGCCGTGGATCGGATCCCGGACGTATTTGGTTAACATGCATCTCGCTGAGGATTTTTCGCGGCGATACTTAAACCTTTCACGAGGGTTCGGCCTTTATCGAACCAAATCAAAGGATTTTTATGCTGCCGTCGCTTCAAATTTTTTGTCGGTTGGATGAAATATTTCAAGATCATCGCCCTAAACTTAATTTTGAATACTTACACCGTCGCGCTCGCCAAGAAGACGAAAACCAAGATCGACGACATAGTCATAGGGGCCACCAAAACTCCGTTAATGGTCATACTTACGCTCGCCGGGTTGGGCATGGCGCTGCGCTACACTCCCTTCCTGCCAGAATGGATTGCCCCTCACATCCCAACCATATTTGAGATCCTAATCGCCTTGGTGGCGATATATTGTACCATTAAAATTTTGTCGGGTTTGATCGGATACTATGGTGTCATTCGCCCGAGCCTGAAAACCATCGTGCCAACCCTCGATAAGGTCATGAAATTTTTGGCGGCCTTCATCGGGCTGATGGTCATACTGGATATCCTTGGGGTCTCCGTTACGGCCCCTTTGGCGGCCCTCGGCATAGGAGGGATCGCGATCGCCTTCGCCCTCCAAAGCACGCTCAGCGATTTCCTCTCAGGCGTTTACCTCATGGCTGATAGGCCGATAAGGGTCGGAGATTACATAAAGCTGGAAACGGGCCAAGAGGGATATGTACTGGACATCGGCTGGCGTAGCACCAAGATGAGGGAACTCCCCAACAACGTGATAGTAGTACCCAACTCAAAATTGGCGGGCGCCATCATCACAAATTATTACTTGCCCCAGCCGGAGATGTCGGTGCTCGTCCAAGTGGGGGTCAGCTACGACAGCGACCTCAAAAAAGTGGAGAAAGTGACATTGATGCCGCCAAAAAAGTGCTGCACGAGGTGTCTGGTGGGGTCGAAACCTTCGAACCATTCATACGCTACCACACCTTCAGCGATTTCACATAAACTTCACGGTCATCCTGCGAGCGAAGGAGTACGTGGACAGGTATCTGCTCACCCACGAGTTCATAAAAGAGCAGCACAAGGGGTACAAGAAGGAGGGCATCGAGATCCCATTCCCGATAAGGACCGTTTACATGAGGCGTAAATGAGGCGCCCCTCCCCATTTTAAATCCTTTTATTTGAATAGGGCTAATCGGGCGACTTAAATGGTGCTCGACAAATTGGGCAAGGCGCTGCACGGCGCGCTCCAAAAGCTGACGAGGGCCACGCATGTCGACGAGCGGGCCATCAAGGAACTCGTGCGCGATATCCAGCGCGCTTTGCTGCAGGCCGATGTCAACGTGCAGCTGGTGCTGGAGCTGACGAAGCGCATCGAGAAGCGGGCCCTCGAGGAGGAGCTGCCGCCCGGCATGGCGCGCAAGGAGCACGTGATCAAGATCGTCTACGAGGAACTCTCCACGCTAATGGGCCGGCCGGCGCAACTGCAGCTGAAGCCCGGGCAATCGACCGTGCTGTTGATGGTCGGGCTTCAAGGCAGCGGTAAGACGACCTCCGTCGCGAAGCTGGCCCTGTACTTCAAAAAGCGAGGGTTTCGAGTTGGCATGGTCTGCGCCGATACTTTTCGCCCGGGCGCTTATGAGCAGCTCAGCCAGCTCGGCGAGCAGGCGGGTATCCCCGTCTTCGGTGACCCAAAGGCCAAGGGCTCGATCGAGCTTGCCAAGCGGGGCGTCGAGCGCTTCAAGCGCGAGCGCATGGACCTGATCATCGTCGACTCCGCCGGTCGCCACAGGCGCGAGGAAACGCTCATGGAGGAAATGAAGCAGATCGCTCAAACCGTAAAGCCCGATGAGGTGATGCTGGTCGTCGACGGCACCCTCGGACAGCAGGCGAAGGACCAGGCGGCGGCCTTCAATGCGGCTACGAATGTAGGCTCGATCCTCATCACCAAGCTCGACGGCACGGCAAAGGGGGGTGGCGCACTTTCCGCGGTCGCCGCAACGGGCGCACCGATAAAGTTCATCGGGGTGGGCGAACACGTCGAAGACCTCGAGCCATTTGCACCGGAGCGGTTCGTCGCCCGCCTTCTGGGCATGGGCGATATCGAAACGCTACTTAAACGCATAGAGGAAGCTGCATGGGCCGAGGAGGTCAAACCAGCTGAAATGAAGGCAATCCTCGCCGGAAAGCTGACCCTTCAGGATGTTTACGATCAACTTGAGATGCTCGACAAGATGGGGCCGCTCAAGAAATTGATCCAGATGGTCCCGGGTTTGGGCATGGCGGTGCCGGACGAGCAAATGCGGGTTGGTGAGGAGAAGCTGAAGCGCTTTAGAGTCATAATGCAATCCATGACTCCTGGGGAACTAGAGAATCCTAGGTTGCTCAACGCCTCCCGCATGAGGCGCATAGCGAGGGGTTCCGGCACTTCCGAAGCTGACGTCAAGGAGCTGCTGCGTCAATACGAGCTGATGCGCAAGCTGATCAAGACGATTGCAAGGGGACGGATTCCGAAGTTCGGTCCGTGGGGGAAGTTATTAAAACAGGTGCCAAAAGAACTAAAATAGGGAAGAAAAGCTATTAAGTCTGGAGTGTCACCGATTTTGGAGGAATGTGTGCGATTTTGCGCTTATTTGGTGGTAACGATGGTCAAGAGGTCAAAGGGTTATCGAAGTAAAACGCGGGGGAAGTTGCACAAGCGGACGCGCGAGCGCGGACTCTCGCCCACCAGCAGGATGATCCAGGACCTTAAACTGGGCGGCGAGGTCACCATCATTTTAGATCCGAGCGTGGTCAAGGGACAACCGCACTCGAGATACCACGGCAAAACGGGCGTGATAGTCGAACAACGCGGGCGCGCATATGTAGTCGAACTTCGGGATGGGGGCTCTATCAAAAGAGTTATCTCCAGGCCCGAACACCTCAGGATGGTGCGACAATGATAGGCAAAGGGGTTTCGAACGAGAGGCCAGTTACCCTGGCTGAGGTTCTTGAGATCCTGGAGAAGCAAAAGAAGCTGGGAGAATTGGATTACGGGCAACGATTGACCTATGATTATGCACAAAAATTTGCAAAGCTGGACAACAAAAAGGCGAGGGAATTGGTGAACGAGCTGCTTAAGCTCGGCAACATCCGCGAGCATCAAGCGATCGCGCTCGTCGACCTCATGCCGGAGACCAAGGAAGACATCCAACTGATTTTTGCTAAGGAGAGGACGAGGCTGGAGGAAGCCGACATCCAGAAATTGCTCGAACTCATCAACAAATACCGCGAGTAACGTTGGTCGAAGGTTAAGGATGGTGTACGATCTTGATTAAAAAGTATGAGGACTACGGCATAGTTTTGGATTTCTTGCCCCAGGGGCACCCGGACGATCCGAGGCCAGTACACCTCCGTGAGCCGATAGTCCAAATCCTTGGTGATACCTTTTTCACGCTACTTGAAGCGGTGCCGGTCAAAGATGTGACGCCAGTGTTACACGAGCGCGTGTTCATAGGCAAGGGTAGGCGGGATAAAATCGAGCGCGTCAAACGCAGGATTGGCTATGTTGAGTTAACGGCCGCAGCCAAAGCCGAGCTGCCAATCGCTGTGGAAAAACTTATCGACGATGCCCCGGAAAGATTTATCGAGCTCTTCAACAAGGCCGCACCGCTCACGACTCGCTTTCACCAGCTCGAGCTGCTCCCTGGCATAGGTAAAAAGCTCATGTGGAGCATTATAGAAGAGCGCAAGAAGCACCCATTTGCGGATTTCGATGATATAGAAAAACGCGTGAGGGCACTACCTCATCCAAAAAAGATGGTGGCGAAACGTATAATAATGGAGCTTGAGGGCGTCGATAAATATCGCATCTTCGTCAGGCCGCCCGCTAGAAGGCCTGAGGGCGAGGGCGAGGCACCTTTGAGATGATATAACTCAACAAAGCGACAACTGGCAGGATCTCGAGGCGCCCTACCAACATCTGGATTATAAATACGATTTTTCCCGCCACGGGCATTGCGGCGGAGGTTATGCCGACGGATAGCCCGACATTTCCCTGCGCAGACGCCGATTCGAACAACGAATCCACGGCGGGGTTGCCCAACATCATGAGAACGACTGCCCCACTCATCAGCACGAACACGTAGATGAAAGCGTAAATCGCCGTCTCCATCACCTCGTCGTGGGTATAAACCCGGTTGGCGAGCTTCATGGGCACTATCGCCCGCTCCGGCAAAAAGCTACGTTTGACGGTCCAGTGGATTGCCTTAACTATTATGATGATGCGGACGAGCTTAATCGCGCTCGATGTCGAACCATAGCCGCCTCCGATGACCATCAGAATTGTTAACATGCTTTTTTGGAGATCGCCCCAAGCGGAAAGGGCTGCCGTGGAAAAACCTGTCCCCGTGAGGGCCGAGGTCGATTGAAACAACGCATCTTTAGTGCCCACGTTCCAAACTAGAATTATCGTAGTGAGTACTACCAGCGCTATCATGAACTTCACTTCGACGTTGCGAATTAGCTCACGCCAATTGCCAGCCACCACCCTCCTGTGAACCGCAAAACTCGTCGCACCGGCCAACATTACAATTATCGCTATGGGCAAAACTGCTGAGCCATAATCGGCGAAACTTGCATTGCGCACGGAGAACCCGCCAGTGGCGATGCCGGTCATGCTATGGTTTATTGAATCAAACAACGGCATGCCCGTAAAATATAGCCCAATTGCGCCCGCCAGCGTGAACAGCAAGTAAATTTTCCAAAGGGCCCTGGCGGTTTCCCTGATGCTCGGCTCGATGCGCTCGGCGCGTGCCTCCGCGACATACAGCTTGCGGGCCGCCTTGCCTGCGCCAAGCAGGGCGGCTAGGAATAATACAACCACCCCTATGCCCCCAACCCACTCCGTCAAGCTACGCCAGAAGAGAACCCCCGCAGGACAGGTTTCGACATTAAAAGGAGAATTCGGGTCGGTCGGAATCATCGTTAGTCCAGTCGCCGTGAAACCGGACATACCTTCGAAATAGCTGTCCACGAAGCCCATCGGGGTTGGATTTTCTTCGCCCCCGCGAAGCTTTCTGGTCCCAAACATATATGGCACGGTACTGAAGAGGGAGAGAAGTATCCAAATTATCGCAACGAGGACCATTGCCTTACCCAAACTGAGCTCCGTGCGAGGAAAACGCCTCCGTATAATCAAGCCAATTATCAACGCTATTGCTGCAGGTATCACAAAATAGGGGACGAGAAACCCCTCATCAAACCAGAATGCAACCGGAACTGGCACCAACAGGATCGCGGCAGTTATCAGGAGTATAAAGCCGAGGAAGTTCAACATCGTAATCCCTCAAACAACCTCCAATAGTATACGGTTTTTTGACGTAGCATAAAAAACATTTGCCGACCCCTTCGACAGGGCTTTTTAACCCCTACCGCAACCCTAATAATGTGATGTGATGCGCGAGATGCGCGAGATTCAGCGGGCGATGCGCGAGATAGCCGAACAAATGACAGATGTCTCAAAGGCGTTGGATGGCAAGCAGGTCAAAGATTTTGTCCAAGCGTTGCTCAGGGCCAAACGTGTGTTCGTCATCGGCGCCGGGCGCTCGGGCTTGGTCGCGAAGGCGTTCGCCATGCGCATGATGCACCTCGGCCTCGACACTTACGTCGTCGGGGAAACAATCACGCCCGCCCTCCGAAGTGGGGATATGCTTGTGGCGGTATCCGGCTCCGGTGAAACAAGCCTAACTGTGGGAGCCGCAGAGATAGCGAAGAAGATTGGGGCAAGGATAGCCGCGGTAACGTCTTACCCCAACTCAAGCTTGGCGAAAATTGCCGACTATTTAGTCATCCTGCCAGGCCGCATGAAAACCGAATCCACGACCGATTTCGTCCATCGCGAACTTAAGGGCGAATATGCCTCACTTGCGCCCCTTGGGACGATATTTGAGATAACGGCACTCGTGTTTTTCGATGGGGTAATCGCCAGCTTGATGACTGCCTTGGGCAAGAAGGAGGAGGACCTTCGAGCGCGCCATGCTACGATAGAATAATTGAGCAACCTATCGGGTGGTGGATTCAAGCTTTTCCAAGAATATTTGTAGCACATCCATCCAAGCCTTGCTGAAACCTCGCTCGTCCTCTGGTCTAAATTCTTGAGAAGTCTTATCTCGTGTTTGCCGGATGAGCTCTTGGATATTTTCGCGTGAACATTTCCCATCGACTATGCATCGGATGAGGTTTAGCTCGTCCCCGGTCTCCAACGCCGCGACCATGCCCTGCAGCGCTAAACGGTACCCTCTCCAAATTTCACCAGTTAGATCGGGCTTCTGGCAGATTTCCTCAAGTTGTTCCCTAGCACTTTTGGCATTTTTTCCGAGTATCGCGTCCACAAACGGCTTTAGGTCCGACTTCATGTCATCACCGCCAAGGCTTAAACCATGATTGGAGAATTTTGAAGGGGTTGATATGGCTTCCGATATCGAGGAACTTAAGCTTAAACTTGTCGAGGCTTGCAGGCGCGCTTATGCGCGGCAGCTTGTAGTCGGCACAAGCGGCAATGCCAGCGCACGGCTCGGAAAGGGGATCTTGGCAACGCCGGCTGAGTGTTGTTTGGGTGACCTCACCCCCGCCGACATGGTGAAAGTTAACTTGTCCGGGGAAAAGTTGGCCGGCCGAAAAAAGCCCACGAGCGAGCTGGCGATGCACCTCGCACTATACCGCGCGAGGCCAGATGTTAAAGCAGTCCTTCATACCCACCCATCGAACGTGGCCGTCTTTGCACTTCGAGGCGAGCCGGTCCCAGCGATTACGCCGGAACTTGCGCTACGGGTGGGGAGGGTTGCGATGATCGGGTATCATCCGCCGGGGTCGAGAGAACTCGCGGAAGAAGTAGCAACCAAGCTGCGCGGTTCAGCGGCGGTGCTAGAAAGGCACGGCCTAGTAACGGTCGGGCAAACGCCGCTCGACGCTCTTTACGTGGCGGAAGCGGTTGAAAGGGCAGCAAAGGTTGCATTCCTCACCCGCGTATGGTCTCCAAGACGCTGAGGGCATTCCAGATCGTCGTCCGCGTGTGAACGGGCATGTTGGGGTCATTGCTTATCTCGTCCAAAATCATTATCGCGGAAGCCGCCCTTACGACGGGGTCATCTTCCTTTTTGATAAGAGCTTCCCTAGCATCGCTCGCTGCCCTTCGAATGTTGCGTGGGACCGATGTGTCCTCCGCCACGCGCGCCATTATCTCCGCCACCTGCCTCAGCTTGGCATCCGAAGACACGGTTATCCCCCGCGTTCATCAACATCCGGTTATCTTTAAGGAAGGGTACCTCATAAGGATTTGGGGTTAGCCTGCAGGACAAGGATGTCACGAAGATGGCCGAAATGCTGTTGGCGGGCGGAAAGATGCTGTCGTTGCACTGCGCCACATGCAAAAGCCCACTATTCGAGTACAAGGGCAAGGTGGTGTGCCCGATTTGTGGAGAGAAGACCAAAGCTACAACGCCGGAAAAGGCTGAACTGAGGGCAATGCCGGCCATCGGCGAAATCGAGGGCATCCTGCTCGAGAAGCTCAACCAACTCGCGGCAGAACTTAAAAGGGAGGGCGATAGGCGCACCCTTGCAGAGCTGCTTGGGCTTATGAAGTCCATCCTTGAGGTGCTTGAGAAGCTGAAAGCGAGGTGAAAAATTGCGCAGGGAGAAGATCCTAGAGACGTTGAAGGGGGCCGGCAAGCCGCTCACCTTGGACGAGATATCTCAGCAAACCGGCATCGACCTGCCGCGTTTAAGGGTAGACCTCTTCCGGCTAATGGGCGAGGGCAAAGTCGAACGCAGGCAGCGCGGAAATGAACTAACTTGGACGCTCAAGGTCAGCGTGCCCCTCGAGGAGCGCTACGAGAAGCTCACCAAAAAATATGTGCCGTGATCATTTTGGTCTGGCTCGACCTGGCCAAGATATCCATAGCTGGCGGTTTGCTCGGCTTCGCGGTGGGCAAGCTCGTCATGAGCAGGCCTTATTATCTTGAGAGGCTGCGCCCGCGATTTTGGTTGCCTATTGCCAAGGAGATGCGCGGGCAAGATTGGCTCAAGCTGCTTGTCATCGCGCTGGCATTTGCCACCTCGGCTTTTTTCATCGTTGGGTGGCTGGGCCATGCTATGAACAAAATAGGGTTGACGCTTTACTCGGAAGAAGATGTCTTCGTGAGGCTCGAGAGAATCTCGCCCATCGGGCTTTTTGTAATTGTCAATATCCTGCCCATCTTTGAGGAGTGGGTCTTCAGGGGGGTCTTGCTCGAGGAGGTCGCAAGGCGCTCCCGCTCCCGCTTAGCTGGCATTTTACTCTCGGCCCTTATCTTTGGGGCCTTCCACATCTCAAACCCCGGCACATACGCGGCGGCGGCGATACCGTTGGCGGCAGGCGGGATACTGCTGGGCGTATGTTATTTGATGAGCGGGCTGTCAGGTGCAATTATCTGCCACAGCGCCTACAACTCGCTTTTGATAATGTTTGGGTTTTGATGCGTTGATTTTTTCAAACGCCGCTCATTTATTTTTTCTTCATTTTGCCGCTGATGCTTGGCCCAACCAATACCAATACCCAATACCAAAACATTTTTTAGGTAAAACAACGGTCTAAAAAACGGAGGATGAAACCTGCATGGGCATATATGAAGCCCTTGATGGGTTCTTCGGGTTAAAGAAGTACCGCACAAGTGTCAAAACTGAAGTACTCGCAGGAATTGCAACTTTTATGACGATGGTTTACATAGTAGTCGTCAACCCTTCCATCCTTTACTTCGTGCCAAAGTACGTCTTCGGCAAGGAAGGCATACCATTTGCCGGCTCGATGGTAGCAACCATAATCTCGGCCTTCTACGGGACCCTCGTCATGGGTATCTACGCTAAGAGGCCATTTGCAATCGCTCCATACATGGGTGAGAATGCATTTGTCGCTGTTACTGTCGTCGGAATTTTGGGTTACTCGTGGCAGACGGCGATAGGTGCTGTCTTCATCGGCGGGCTGATTTTCACCATAATCACCGTCACCGGGCTTAGGCCACTGATGACCAAGGCAGTACCTCCATTTCTAGCCGCCAGCTTCGCCGTGGGTATCGGCCTATTCATCACGTTCATCGGACTTGCCGATGCCGGAATTGTAAGATTAGGGATCGAAGGAGCACCAGTCAAGCTGGGCAACCTGCTAAGCAAGCCAGTCCTCCTAGCGATATTCGGTGCTGGTTTGATAAGTATATTGCTGATCAGGCGCGTAGTCGGAAGCATTGTGATAGGCCTGCTCGCCACGTTAGTCGTTGGGGTTGCTGTAGGCGTCGGAAAACTGCCGCCAGTTGGCGAGTGGATTGGCGTACCAGCGGGATTCGGCGATGTCTTCCTTAAATTGGACATCATGGGCGCACTCACATGGGGCTTCTTCGCGGTGATACTGACGATGTTCACCATGGACTTCTTGGACACCATGGGCACACTCCTCGGCATCGGGGCCAAGGCCGGCCTCCTCGATAAGGAAGGGCGTTTGCCGGAAGTTGAGAAACCGATGCTGGCGGACGCCACGGCGACCGTGGTTGGGGCGATCTGCGGAACATCGACCACTGGCACATACATAGAGTCGGCCGCGGGCATCGAGCAGGGGGGAAGGACTGGATTGACCGCCGTCGTGGTGGCAATCTTGTTCCTCTTAGCCCTGCCGTTTGTGCAGTTCTTCAGCGCTTTGAGCGGAGCGGAGTATGAAGTGGTGTTAGATTCCGGGGTGACGAGGTCGTTCCTGCAGATACTTTCGGCTCCAGCATTGATCGTGGTGGGCCTGCTGATGATGAGCCCAATAAGGATGATCAACTTCGACGACTACACAGAAGCAATACCAGCATTCGGCGTGGTGGCGCTCATGATATTCACCTTCAACATAGGGGTCGGTCTGACCGCTGGCTTCGTCCTGTATCCGCTCTGCAAGGTGGTGGCCGGAAGGTACAGGGAAGTCCATCCCGCTGCTTGGTTCCTATTCGCGCTGTGCCTGCTGTTCTACATCTTTTACCCGTACACGCCTACGCCGTGGTGGCGGTAGCGAGCGACTTTAGTTGCTTGGCGGTGCCTCTGCTATGAGGGGGATTAGTTGAGAGAAGGTCTCGTAAATGTGGCCCTCGGCAAGGTGCCAGCGGATCTAGCGATAAAAAATGGGCGGCTCGTGAACGTCAACACGTGCGAGATAGAGGATAGCGTTGGGGTCGCCGTCAAGGGGAAGAGGATCGCGCTCGTCGGCGATGTAAAGCATTGCATCGGCGAGAACACGGTTGCGATCGATGCGGGGAGGAAATATCTCGTCCCAGGTTTGCTCGACGCCCACGTTCACATCGAAAGCTCTATGGTTACCGTCACCCAATTCGCGAGGGCGGTCCTCCCGCGCGGCACCACCGGCGTCTTCATCGACCCTCACGAGATCGCGAATGTCCTAGGCATGAGCGGCATTAGGTTAATGCTGGACGAGGGGAAGGACCTGCCCCTGAAGGTGTTCATCACCCTTCCCTCCTGCGTCCCCTCCGCCCCCGGGTTGGAAACAACGGGTGCAGAGATAGGGCCAGCTGAAATTGCAGAGGGGTTGAAATGGGGGGGCGTTGTCGGACTCGCAGAGGTCATGAATTTCCCCGGTGTGCTCATGGGCGACCCGAAAATGCACGGCGAGATCGAGGCGGCGTTGGAGCGGCGGGGTGCTGTTGAGGGGCATGCGCCCGGCTTGCTCGGCAAGGAGCTATGTGCGTACATCGCGGCCGGGGTAAGGTCGGATCACGAATCGTTCGCGAGGGAGGAGGCCGTCGAAAAGCTCAGGCTCGGCATGAAGTTGGAGGTGAGGGAGGGCTCAACTGCAAAGAACTTGGCCGACTTGATCAAACCCATCTTGGAACTCAAGCTCGACGCGCGCCACTGCTTGCTCGCCACGGACGATCGGCACCCAGAGGACCTGTTGAAGGAGGGACACATGGACCATGTCTTGAGGCGTGCTGTCGAAGAGGGCGTCGATCCTGTCAGGGCAATTCAAATGGCCACGATCAACACCGCGGAGCACTTCAGGGTCGATGAAGACCTCGGAAGCATCTCGCCGGGCAAGCTGGCCGACATCCTAATCGTCGACGATTTGCAAAAATTTGAAATCGGAGCGGTCATAACGAACGGGAAGCTGGTCGCGAAAAACGGTAGACTTTTGGAAGAGCTTCAAACGCCCAGCTATCCGAGGTTCGCGAGAGAGACCATGAATTTGAGGCGGGTGCGCCCCGAGGATTTCGCGATCGCTGCCCCAATTAAAGCGGGCAAGGTGAAAGTCAGGGTGATAGGGCTCATCGGGGGGCAGATAATCACCGAGCATGAGATCGCTGCGCTTGACGTCGAGGATGGGCACATCAGGCCAGACATAGCGAGTGACATCCTAAAGGTGGCGGTGGTCGAAAGGCATAGGGCAACTGGGAACATAGGACTTGGGCTCGTCCGCGGGTTTGGCATGCAGGAGGGCGCGATAGCCTCAAGCGTCGGCCACGACGCACATAACATAACTGTTGTAGGCGTAAGTGATCCGGAGATAGCGGCCGGGGTGAACGCGGTTGCGAAGATGGGTGGGGGTCAAGTCGCGGTAAGAGGAGGCAAGGTTCTAGCTAAAGTCGAACTCCCGATCGCTGGTCTGATGTCGAACAAACCAGTTGAGTCCATCAGCGCCCAGCTGAAAAGGTTGCATCGGGCGGCGAGGGACCTCAAAATCAGGGTGAAATCGCCATTCATGTGCCTATCATTCTTGCCGCTCGCGGTTGTGCCGAAGTTGAGAATAACCGACAAGGGCTTGGTCGATGTTGAGGATTTCAGGCTGGTCGACCTATTTCTGCGATAGCTCCCAATCTGGGCAGGCACACCTAGAACTCGCGATATCCATCAACCGCACCGCCACCCTTAAAATACCGCGCCGGGATCCTCACGGTTTCTCGCACCGCTCGCGGAGAAAATTTGGCGAGGATACTCCCCCCTCGCCAGCTCCGCCTAGGCCAAATCCAGTAAGGGTTAGTCCCGCACGCCAGCCTCATTTATCTGGAAAGTCGCGCTCTCCGGCGGTAGCCCGGGGTGGTCAACGAGGTTCGCGATGCGGGTGTTTGCCTTGCTCTTGCGTAAGTAAATTCGTGCGGTCATCGAGTGCCCCACTATGTGCCCCCCAACCGGCCGCGTGGGATCTCCAAAGAAGATATCCGGCCTGGCCTGAACCTGGTTCGTCACAAAGACCGCCAAGTCATGCAACTCCGCGAGCTTGTGTAACGCCGCCAGGTGCCGCGACAGCTTTTGCTGCCTCTCCGCCAAGGCGCCCCGCCCGCAGTACTCGCTACGAAACAGCGACGTGAGGGAGTCGACCACGATGAGTTTGATGCCGCCTTGCTTCGCGATATCCACGGCCTTTTCCGCGAGGAGCACTTGATGATCGGTCGTGCATGCCCGCGCAACATATATGCCCTCAAGTGCCTTCTCGGGATCCAGTCCCACGGCCTTTGCCATTTGCGCAATCCGCTCTGGCCTAAAGGTGTTCTCGGTGTCTATGAAGACCGCCTTGCCGCTCAGGCCCCCCTGCTCGGGCGGGAGCTGCACGTTCACGCAGAGCTGGTGGGCCAGCTGGCTCTTGCCCGAGCCGAACTCCCCGAAGACCTCGGTCAAGCCTTGGGTTTCAACGCCGCCGCCGATCATCTTGTCGAACGTGCTACTGCCCGTGGAGATGTAGCCGATGCGTTTGCGACGCTCCATGACTTCACTTGCCTTCTCGTAGCCCATGTTCGCCGCGTCGCGGGCTGAGTTTATTATGCGCACCGCGACCCTCATTCCGAGTTCAGCCGCCTCCATAAGTTCGCCAGTCGTGGCCACCGCCAAGCTCTCTATCGATTCATAGCCAGCTACTTTGAGCTTTTCAGCTATAGCCGGCCCAACCCCATCGAGTCCTCAAGTTCAGCCATTGTATGCACCTCCGCGCGACCCTCCTCTGCCCGCCTTTTAAACGGTTACCCACAGAGAGAGGTCGCCGAAAGTAATTTATAAGGCCCCGCAAACTCCCCGCTAGGGCATCTTATGGAGGAATTAAAGTCTTCAGACCTCAAGAAACTCCTCAACACGAGGATAACCGTACAAGTTAAAAATGGCCGTAGCCTGCGGGGCCTCCTCACGCAATACGATGAATACATGAACCTATTGATGGAGGATGTCGAGGAGTACTCCAACGATGAACCCACTGGCCGCCACAAACTGATCATAGTTAAGGGAGGAAACGTGCAAACCATCTCGACCTAGATCTTTTCTAGGTCCAAAACTGCTTTGATGGACTCGAAGACCTTTTGCCCATCCTCGGTAAGCCTACAGCTGCCGTCGACCTCGGCGATTAATCCTCGGTCCACAAGGTCCTTAACGTGGTACTTTACTGGCCACCAATCGCCAGTGCCGAGTTGCTCGCGGAGTTCCCTGACTTTAGACGCGCCGCCGGTCGCAATTTTCGCAAATACTCTGTACCTAGATTTGCTCTCCTTGAGCCAGTTGATGTCCTCCAAAACCCCCATAGTGCCCCCCAGCTGATGATGCCCTAACCAAGATAAAAGTGCTCGCCTCGCTCCTTTTGTTCGCGGTCCAAGCGGCTACCCAACTTGTTAGCCCTCGGTCTGCCAGTTTGGGGGTCTCGCCTAAATGTCACGCCGACCTCTCGCAGGAATAGGTTCATGCCACTGCGCATGTCGAGTGGCCCATGGGTTTGGCCCAAGCGACCCGGTTCGCCCGAAAACACGAGCAAGCGGTCCGAGATGAAATCGACCACGAGAATATCATGGTCCACGACGAGCGCTGCGGCCTCGCGCCTCTCGATCACGCGCCTTATCGCCTTGGCCACGTTCAAGCGTTGCTCAACATCGAGGTATGCGCTTGGCTCATCTAGCAAGTAGAGGTCTGCGGTCTGCCCAATGCATGCAGCGATCGCGGCGCGTTGGAGTTCCCCCCCGCTCAGCTCCGCCAGAGGCCTTTCCATCAGGGTTTTAAGGTCGAGCCGCTCTAAAACCTCCGCCTCAAAGGCCTGATCGAACTCGCCTAAAAACTTGTGCAACCACTCCTCGACGGTTCCGTCGAACTCAGCTCGCAAGTATTGCGGTTTATATGCGATGCTCAGGCTGATTCCCACCCGCCCGCTCGTGGGCTTGAGTTCGCCGGCGAGTAACCTCACAAAGGTTGTCTTCCCAGTTGCGTTTGGACCCACGATACCAACGATCTCTCCGGGGGAAATGCTACCTGGCCGGACTTTGAGCTCGAACCCCTTGAATCGCTTCGTCAGCTCGGGATAGCCAAACAGCACGCGCCCAGTTATCCGAGCCTTGGTTGGAGGTCTAACCTCGAAGCGAATCGACTCCCTTCGAAACCTTACGTTTTCCTCCCGCAGGTAGCCGTCCAAAAAAACGTTTATCCCAACGCGGACCCCTCGGGGGCTCGAAACCACACCGTAGGCGCCGGGTGTGCCATACATCACGTGCACGTAATCGCACATGTAGTCGAGCACGGCCAAGTCGTGCTCCACGACGAGGACGGCTTTTCCCACGTTTGCGAGCCCGCGGATGACCTTGGCCGCATTTAAGCGCTGATAAACATCGAGGTGAGAGCTAGGCTCATCGAAGCAGTACACGTCCGCCTCCCTCGCTGCTGCCGCCGCGATTGCCAAGCGCTGAAGTTCGCCCCCGCTGAGATGTTCGACCTTGCGCTTTGCGATCTCGTCTAAGCCCAAGTCCTCCATGAGCTTCCCCGCTACGCCTCGCTCATCCGCCCGCCCGAGGAGCTCTACTACATCCCCTTTGACCGAGCTCGGAAGTTGATCTATGGATTGAGGCTTGTAGACTGTCTTGATTTTCCCTATCCTCGCGAAGTACCCCTGCAACTCCGAGCCCTTGAAGAATTCGTTTATCGCCTCCGAAGTTGCGACCTCCGGAGAACCGAGGTTGGATTTGAGCCTGCCGGCCAGAATGCTCAGCGCAGTGGTCTTCCCTATGCCATTTTGCCCAACTAAACCCGTCACCTTACCCGCGCGCGGTATCGGCAACATGTAAAGCGCGAAACCATTCGCGCCGTAGCGGTGGATACAGCGTCCCTCGAGTTCCTGGGGCAGATTGATTATCGAGATCGCTTTGAATGGACACTTGTGAACGCATATCCCGCAACCGCTGCAGAGCTCCTCGGAGATCAGGGGCTTGCCAACTTGCTCCTCGATGACTATCGTCTCATCGCCGGTTCGCACGCCTGGGCAGTAGCGCAGGCACTCAAGCGAGCATCGCTTGGGCTGACATGCGTCGCTATTCAGGACCGCAAGTCTGGGCATCGTTTCACCGTCAGGTCTCTTGGAGCTAATCTTAAATAAAGCGAGCGTCCACCGTTGGGGCGAGGTGAACTCTTGCCGTGGTGGATGTGGATCGTCAAGATAGTGCTCGGCCTGATATTGCTTCTGATCATCATCGGCAGTGGGCTATTTGGCTATATATGCTGGAAAGCCAGCGCGCGAAAGTGGGGCGCGGGTTGCTTTGTCGTCCTCGTGGCATGTGTGGCAGCGATTTATTGGCTTATTTTCAGGTTGTGATCCCGAGGAATAAATTGACTAAAGCGGTTGAGAAATCTCCGGTTAACCCGACGAAACTAGTCCTTTGACCAGTGTTCGACATTTAGCCTTCGCGCGCACTCCTGCAGCTTTATCATTATGCGGTCAACAGCTTGCCTGTACTCCCGCTCGCTGGAGAGTGCCTCGGGAAGCCTCTTTAACCTCGGTTTAGCAAATATCTCAAACGCGAGATCGATGTCGCGGTCAGTGAGTGGGCCATCCTTTACCTTGTCAGCAAGCAATTCCGACGCCTTTTGAACGATCCAATCAAGCTCCGATTGCTCAATCATTAAACCACAACTAAGTACTTAACCAACTACGTTATAAAACCCGATTTGGTGATGGGGTGGATGTATTCGATGCCATAAATGGGCGTAGGAGTGTACGCGAGTTCAAGCCAGACCCCATAGAGGAAGACGACTTGAGGAGGATCTTGAACGCCGGGCGGGCAGCACCCTCGGCCGGCAACTGTCAACCGTTGGAACTCGTAGTCGTGAAGGAGCAGACGGTTAAACGACTCCTCGCAAGTGCTGCGTATGGACAAACCTTCATCGCGGAGGCACCGGTAGTAGTTGTCGTCTGCGCAAATGTGGTGCGCACGGCGAGGCGCTACGGCAAGCGAGGCGAGGAGCTTTACTGCATCCAGGATACGGCCGCTGCGACAATTAACATGATGCTCGCCGCTTATGCACTTGGCTATGGGACTTGTTGGGTCGGAGCATTTGATGAGGGAGATGTTGCCAGGGCCATTCGAGCACCTGCGGGTATCAGGCCACTTGCGATAGTGCCCCTAGGCAGGCCCGCGGAGAAGCCAGCTCCGCCGCCTAGGATTCCGCTCGAAAAAATTGTTCATAAAAATGTTTTCGGTCAACGAGCCTAGCGCCTGAAAAATCCAAGTTCGCCGACATGACCGCGCTAGGCTCGAGGAACTCGAGAAAAGCCCTCCTCGCGCGCTCGAGCTTCTCCCCTTTCACGAGCGCAAACACGGCCCTGCCGAGCATTACCATGCTTGCGCCCATCACATCGGCTGACAAAACGGTTTTGAGTAATGCATGAAGCTCGTCGTCCAAAAGCCCGAGGGCTTCGGCGAACTCCCTCGAAACGCTCATGAAATTCTGAAGTGTGGGCTTTTCGACCAATTTTCTTAATGCCAGGCCCCCAAACTCCTTCGAACGCTTCCTCAACACATCGTCGTGCAAAAGCTCCCTCGTGGACAATTGGCCCAAGGTACCGCATATCACCTTGATGTTTTTTGGCGTAGAAATTTGGCTCCACCTGCCATGGGGTGGAGCGCCCGGCTCCAGGCCGACCACTAAGCCGCCCAAGGACTGGGCCCCGACATCACCGAGCCCGGTGCTGCATTTGACTTCTGCGACATGTGCGATCGCGACGAGCCTCTGGCGCGCAAGACCAAGCCCCAGCGCCTCGGAGAGCGCTAGGACGGCACCGAGGGCCCCCGCACCGCTCGCGCCATAGCCCGCACCAATGGGCACCTGGGATGAATGGCTTACAGTAATCCTGAGGGGCTTGGACACCATACGAAGAATCTGCTGAACCGCCTCAAAAGTCGTCAGCGCCTCCGGCGCCCGCTCGGCGTTTATCAACACATCCACGCTGCTGCGGCCGGCCGGCTCAACTTTTACCTCGGTGAGCACGCCAGCGTCTATACAAGGGCCACAATTGCGGGAGCCCCTGCGCTCAAACTCTTTCGCCTCATCGCATATTTGAAAAAAACCTGAGATGTGACCCGGCACAAAAGCCGATGCAACTTTCATCGCCCGCGCCCTCTGAGCTTCGCGACGACTGCATCCAAGATATCATTCGCTATCTCGAGCTTCGAGGAGCTCATTTTTTTGTGGCCCGATGGCGTGGCGATGATTACCTCATTAGTGTCCTCCTCAAAACCTGCGCCGGGCCTGAAGACGTCGTTGGCCACCACCATATCGAGCTCGTTCTCCTCCAGCTTTTTCATCGCTGCCTCAAGCAACTGCTCGTCCGTCGCGCGACACTCCGCCTTGAATCCGATGATAAACGAGTCCGGGGCGAGCCGCCGAATGTCATCGAGAATTCTTGGCGCGGGGATGAGCCTAAGTTCGATGGGCTCGGAATGCCTAAGCTTCTGCTCCGCCGGGTGTTCGACCATAAAATCCTGCGCGGCAGCGGTTGAAATTATAACATCGTAATGCCTTGCCAACTCGCGCTCGACCGCTTCCCGCATCTCAGACGTTGTTCGCACGCGGATCACCTCTACACCAGCTGGAGGTGCCTCGGTGCCGACGCCGTAAACAAGGGTGACATCGGCGCCTCGATTTGCGGCAGCTCGCGCTATGGCGACGCCCATCTTGCCGGAGCTTCGGTTGGTTATGAATTTAATCGGGTCGATGTGCTCAACTGTCGAGCCGGCCGTCACCAGCAAGCGCAGGTCGATCATGTCCTTGGGGCTGAGCAAACCGAGCACGAAATCAACTATCTCGCGAACGCCCGGCAACTTCGCCTTTCCCTCCTCCAGGCGTGGCTCAAGGATTTGAACGCCTGCCGACCTAAGGCGCGCGAGGTTATCTTGGAGCAGGTTGTGAGAATACATCGACGCATGCATCGCGGGTACCATCGCGACGGGCTTGCCTAGCCCCAACGCGACGGAGACCACGGATGTCAACGGCGTGTCGTCGATCGCACACGCCACCTTGCTCATGGTGTTCGCGGTTGCGGGTGCGACCAGCACGAGATCTGCCCATGAGGCCAGCTCCACGTGCTCCAGCTCGCCCGTGAGTTCAGCGACGACGGGGTTGCCGGTCGCCCAATGCATGAGCCGCGGCGCTATCAGGCTCACCGCGCTTTGCGTCATCACCGCGCGAACATCCGCACCATGACGCATTAGCTCGCGCGCCAGCTCTGGACACCTAATGGCCGCGACGCTGCCGGTGATGCATAGCACAATCTTCCGACCGGCTAGCTCGCTGCCTTTGGTGCCCTTGATGTCCTGCGATGGGTGCAATCGCCCACCTTGAGTTTAAACGGCACCTGTGCGATTTTAAAGGTTGCCCTCTGCGAACGGTGGGTGATTTCTTCGGCATTTTACGTCGAGCGGAAGAAAAGCAAAATCCGCAAAAAAAGGGGCCAATCCTGCCGGTTTTAAAGAAAGAATTCCACCAGTCTTTGACTGGTGGTAACCCGTAGCTGAGTGAC
>JASEGJ010000006.1 GCA_030018135.1 Candidatus Hodarchaeaceae archaeon
GCTTGCATGAATAGTCATCAACGGCAAAAACAAAGGAATTTTGCACACCCCTATAACAAATTTTTATTTAAGGATTTGTGATAAAAAAGACGCGGTGCTTATGAAGGCGGCGTTCATAGACTGCAGCACGGCGGGCATCTCGGGCGACATGTTGACAGCGGCGCTCATCGACGCCGGCGCCCCCGCCAAAAAGGTCAAAACGGCGATGACGACCGCCGGAAAACCCTTCGGCGGCGTCAAGGTCTCGATGAAACATGTAAACGTGAGCGGTATCGGAGCTACTCGCATGGACGTGGTGACAAGCGATGAAGGAGGGCGCGGCTACTTCGATATCGTCGGGCAACTGGAGGAACTCATCCTGCCGGAGAGGGTCAGGGCCGCATCCCTGAAGGCGTTGGCCGTCCTCGCCCGCGCCGAGGCCAAGGTCCACGGCGAGGAACCCGGGCACCTCATTTTGCATGAAGTTGGTGCCGCCGACGCGATCGCCGACATAGTCGGCTGCTGCACGGCTGCGCATGAGCTGGGGCTGTTCGACCGCGAGGTTCTGGCGAGCGAGGTCGCCGTGGGCGGGGGCGTCGCAGTCATCGGTCATGGCAAGATCCCGCTGCCGGCGCCGGCCGTCCTCGAAATTCTGAAAGGGGTGCCCATTCGCGGCAAGCCGATCGACGCCGAGCTGACCACGCCCACCGGAGCCGCCCTGCTGGTCGCGCTGACGGACCGCTTCGTCCCAACTTTCCCCTCGATGCGGGTCGAGGCCGTAGGCTATGGCGCCGGCGCTAGAAGGCTGAGGGAGGTCCCAAACGTCGTGCGCGTCTGTTTGGGTGAGGTGAGCGGGCGGGCACCGGAGCTTCAGGAGATCGGCTTGCTCGAGACGAACGTGGATAACGTTTCCGGTGAGGTCATCGGCTACGCCATGGAAAAGCTGTTCGCGGAAGGCGCCTTGGACGTGAGCACGACGCCCATGGTGATGAAAAAGGGCAGGCCCGGATTTTTGATCCGCGTCGTGGCCAAGCCGGGTGATGTCGAACGGCTGGCGCGAGTGCTCATGTTGCAGACCGGAACGCTCGGCGTGCGCGTGCTGCCCGTTGCGCGCTACGTGCTGGAGCGCGAGAGTTCGTCGGTCAAGGTCTCAATCGGCGGGCGGAAGTTTAATGCCCGCGTGAAGGTCGCGAGGGAGCGCGGCAGGCTCGTGGGTTTTTCCGCGGAGTACGAGGATGCCAAAAAGATCTCCGAAAAAACAGGCATCCCGTTGCGCGATGTCGTTAACCGCATAGAAGAGGCCGCCAGACGTAAGGTAAAGTAGGCTTCCGCGTTGGGCGTTTTCCCTTTAAAAATGACCCGCTATCAAAATTGAGCCGGTGGTGGAGGTGGGGGGCAAAAATGTCCCGCGGGCTGGCCCTTGCGTTTCTTGCGCTCGTTTTCGCCCTAGCTTTGGTCGCGGTAAAGTACCCCCAGCTTCCCTGGGGCTCGCGCGAGCCAAACATCGAAAAGTTGGGGGTGGTCGCGAGTGTGCTGGATGGCGATACCATCGTCATCGGCAGCGGCGAGCGCGTGAGGTTGGTCGGGATCAACGCCCCTGAGCTGCATCCGGAACCGCAACCAGGGGCCTTGGAGGCCAAGCGATTCGTCGAGAACCTTTGCCCGCCGGGCACGGAAGTTGGCCTCGACATCGACGACATGAGGCCGAGGGACAAATACGGTCGAACGCTGGCGGTAGTTTACGTGAGGGTGGACGGCTCCTGGGTTAATTTGAACGCGGAGCTGTTGCGCAACGGCCACGCGGAGGTGCTGTACTTCTCGCCCTCGGAATTCAATCCGTATCGATGGCTGAAAAATTAGAGTTGATGCCCATCGAGCTGAGACACCCCGGACCCGCCCTCTGGCTTTTTGGGATTTTCAGGATTCGCGGTGACCGGGGACCATCCGCGGGAAGTCGCACGTCAGCGGTAGCATCTCGATGCGTCAGAGCGATTCATGGATAGGGTCAAAAGGGTTGAAGGATCTCTGAGTATGGGAAGTTGAAGGGGGAAACAGGCTTGATAGTTGAGGAACTTTTGGATTCCCTAGAAGGAAAGCTAAAGGAGAGGAGGGCAAGGGATGTCAGGATAGGGCTCAGCTACACGGGGGTCCTCCTGGACGACGGCAACTTGGGCCTGGCCTACTGCTTCAGGGAGGAAGCTGCGCAGTGCTGCGAAGCGTCCGAGAGGGCCGGCGGACTCGAGGGAGGCGCTTGGGAGTTGGCGAGGCTCTCCCTCGCTCCGGGCGCCGTGGACTCCTCCGTCGGCGTGGCGACCCTGAACGCCGTCGCTAATCATGATATCGAGGGCGAGGAGGGCGATATCTTAGACTTCCTCAGCCTTAGGGAAGGCGACGAGATCGGCATGGTCGGGGACTTTAGGCCCATCGCCGAGAAGCTGAGGGAGGAGGGCCACAAGTTCTACATATTCGAGAGATGGCCCAAGCGCGATGATGTATACCCTGACTGGGCAGCCGAATACCTCCTGCCGAAGATGTCCGTCGCGTTGATCACGGGGACGGCGGTCGTAAACAAGACCATAGACCACCTGCTGGAGCTGGCGAGGGGTGCGAGGGAGATCGCGGTGCTGGGGCCCTCCACGCCGTTGGCCGGTGAGATCTTCCGAAGGCATGGGGTGACGTTGCTGAGCGGGGTGGTGGTGGAGGATTCCGAGAGGGCTTTGAAGATAATAAGCCAGGGCGGTGGGGCGAGGAAGCTCAAGGAAGCTGCAAGGAAGGTTACTTTGGACCTGAGGTAGCCTGCGCGGCGGCCGAGCGAGCGCGCCTCTATGGCACTGCACAGCTGTGCACTAAAATTGAGCCTAGCTTAGGGCAAAAAAATGTGGAGCTAGATGCTAGATACGTGCGCTTTCGATACAACAATTTTTAGTCTGATTTAATGTGTCCGATGATCTCCTCTGCCATCTCCTTCGTCCCAACGGCGGATGGGTCTTCGGGGTTCTCTTTGAGGTCATAGGTCACGTATTTGCCCTCGGCGATCACCTTGGCCGTGGCATTTTCGAGCCTCTTGGCGGCGTCCTCCTCCCCTAGGTGACGTAGCATCATGACCCCGGAAAGGATCGCCGCAGTCGGGTTCACCTTGTTTAAACCGGTGTATTTTGGGGCACTGCCATGGGTCGGTTCGAAGAGGGCGATTTCGTCGCCGATATTCCCCCCTGGGGCCAAGCCAAGTCCCCCAACGAGACCGGCGCATAGGTCGGACAGGATATCGCCGTACAAATTCGGCGTGATGATGACATCATAAGCCTCTGGCTTCTGCACGAGTTGCATGCACATGTTGTCCACTATTCTGTCCTCGAACTCGATATCGGGAAACTCTTGCGCCAACCCGCGGGCCGCTTCAAGGAAGACGCCGTCTGAGTACTTCATGATATTTGCCTTATGCACGGCTGTGACCTTCCTTCGCCCGTTTTTGCGAGCGTACTCGAAGGCGAAGCGCACAATCCTTTCGGAGGCGAAACTCGAAATGGGTTTTAAGCTTATGCCTGAGTCAACTCGAATGCTCATATTCTTTTTTTTCTTTACGAATTCTATGAACTCTTTAGTATCAATAGCTCCCCGCTCGAATTCTATGCCGGAATAAAGATCCTCGGTGTTTTCGCGCACGACGACGAGGTCCACACGCTTGTACTTCGAGCGCGCTCCTGGATATAATTTACAGGGGCGCACGCAGGCGTACAAGTCGAGTTCCTTTCTGAGGGCGACATTGACGCTTCTAAATCCCGAGCCAACGGGTGTCGTTATCGGCCCTTTCAAAGCAACTTTGTTTCTGCGGATTGATTTAAGCACTTCATCTGGTAGCGGCGTGCCATATTTTTCGATGACCCCGGCCCCGGCCTCTTTTATTTCCCATTTGATCGGCACCCCGGTTGCTTCGATGCACTTTCTCGCAGCCCCTATGACCTCCGGGCCCACCCCATCGCCCGGAATTAGGGTAACATTGTACAACTTCCCACCTTTATCCGCAAGTTTCCATCTTCTTTCCAATTAATTTCTATGGAGCCCATTTGAACCTTTTCCATTTTTTGAAATGCTCGACAAGCCCCCCATCTTTGAGTATCTCTAGTAAAAACGTCGGCAGCTGCCTCGTATTGAATGTCTTCTTTTTGCTTACATTTTTCACGATGCCCTTTTCGAGGTCGACCTCGAGCAAGTCTCCAGCGTCGGTTTCGCTGAAAATTTCCTCGCTCTCCATTACTGGTAGTCCAACGTTTATCGCGTTCCTGTAGAAGATCCTAGCAAAGGATTTCGCCACTATGCAGCCGATCCCGAGATGCTTGAGCACGAGGGGGGCTTGCTCCCTGCTCGACCCACAGCCAAAATTTTCTCCCGCCACTATGATGTCTCCATATCTTACTTTCTTGGCGAAATCTGGGGCAATGCTTTCCATTGCATGTTTTGAGAGTTCCTCCAAATTCAGCGTCCTAAACTTGTATTTTCCGGAGATTATCGCATCCGTGTTCACCGAATCGCCGAATTTCCACGCATGCCCCCGGATCACCCCATCACCTCATGAGCTTTCTTGGGTCAATTATCTTTCCAGCTACGGCAGAGGCGGCAGCGGTGAGAGGGGATGCCAAATAAATCTTGGCCTTCTCGCTACCCATTCGCCCGAGGAAATTGCGGTTCGATGTCGCGACGCAGACCTCGCCCGGGCCTAGAATGCCGATGTGCCCACCCATGCACGGACCGCAACCCGGTGAGCAGATTATACATCCAGCATCGATGAAAGTTTTTATCAGGCCCTCCCCCATCGCTTGGAGGTAAACCTTCCTCGAGGCGGGGACGACCAACATTCTCGTGCCCTCCTTCACCTTTCTCCCCTCGAGCATCGATGCGGCCGCCCTCAAATCCTCGATCCTGCCATTCGTGCAGCTGCCGAGGAAAACCTGATCTACATCAACACCCTCGATCTCGCCTACAGGACTGACGTTGTCAACAGCCTGAGGTTTTGCAACTTGCGGCTCGAGTTCGCTGACATCGAAATCGAGGACATCGCCGTACTTTGCATCTTCATCGCTAGCGATAAGGGGAAATTTACCCCCCACCTTACCTTCCAGATATTCCTTCACTTTTTCGTCCGGTGCTATGATGCCCGTCTTCGCCCCCATCTCGACCGCCATGTTGCAAAGGGTCATCCTGCTAGCAATGCTCATTTTCTTTACCGTTGGACCACAAAATTCCATGGCCTTATACGTTGCCCCGTCCGCTTTCACCTTTCCGATGACATGTAAAATAACGTCCTTCGCCATAGCTCCTTTCGGCAAGCGCCCCCGTATGTTGCACCTGATCGTTTCGGGTACTTTGAACCAAAGTTTACCCGACAGGAAAACCGCGGCCATTTCGGTGGAGCCTATCCCCGTCGCGAGAACTCCGAGCGCGCCGTAGGTGCAGGTGTGCGAGTCCGCTCCGACAATAACCGAGCCGGGCTTCACAAAACCTTCCTCGGGCAACACTTGGTGGCAGATGCCGGCGCCCACATCGTACAATTTTACTTTTTGTTCTAGGGCGAATTCTCGCATCAGTTGATGAAGTTGAGAGGTACCTTCAGATGTGCTTGGGGCAACGTGGTCGATGATGAGTACGATCTTTTTCTGATCCCAAACTCTCTTGCCACCCATCTCTCGGAATGCCTTTATCGCCAGCGGAGCCGTGCCGTCCTGAGCCATGGCTAAGTCAATTGGAGCGACGACGATATCCCCAGCTGATACCTCGCGGCCCGACGCCGAGCTTAGGATTTTCTCGGTTATAGTTTTGCCCAAATTTTTGCCCCACGAGTTATGAAATTTTCTTGCCTTATCCTCCATCGTGCTAAAAGCTTTTTGGAGGGAGTTCAGCTCTATGATATTTCGAAACCAACTTTGCGCGCATATTGCTTGAATTCCTCATCCCTTATCGGATATCTCCTCTCGCCGGTAACGAATTTATTTTTGATCATTTCTACGAGTCGACCGAGTCTGGGGTCATCCTCGTCTATTTTTTGTCCCGTGAACTCCTCGAGTTTGAGCTTTACCCCATGCTTCCCAGATCTCTGTCCAACCACTATTATTCTCTTTTGTCCCACGAGTTCCGGCGGGAATGGCTCGTATGTCAACGACAGACTCATTATGCCATGCACGTGTATCCCGGATTCATGGGCGAATGCAGCGTCCCCAACTATTGCTTTGTTCAGAGGTAGGTGATACCGCAACGAGGAAGCGAGGAGCAAGGCCAGCTCCCGGAACGGACGCATGTTCCACTTGTCGATATCGTGGTGAATGTAACAGTTCAAAATGACCTTTTCCGTTTCAGCATTTCCGGCTCTGTCGCCGATCCCAAGAAAAGTCGTGCTCGCGTAGATTTTATCATACAGCCCAGCTGCCCATCTGATGGCCGCCATGGTATTTTCGACAGCGTTGCCCAAATCATCGTGCGCGTGAATCTCGACGCACGGGATCTTGGTCTCCCTTCTTATGTGCCTGATTTTAGCTGGAATTCCATTCGGCATTAAGGCGCTTGGGTCGGACAACCCGCAACCAACTGTGTCGCAAATACGGTAGACGCTCGCGCCGGCATCCGCTACCGCGTTGATGAACGTCCTCTCGAATTCCCACTCCGCCCGCGTGCTGTCTTCGCCGTGCACAAAAACCTTCAACCCGTGCTCGACGGCATAGCTAACCGTGTCGACCACCCTTTCGATGAGCTGTTGCGGCGTCTTATCCAGCCATTTTTCAAAGTGAATGAAGGAAACGGGGTGAGAGATGCCAACCTGTTTGAAATCCAGTTGCAGAGCGGCATCAATATCTTCCTTGGTTGCTCTGCACCACGCCGCCAGCATGTCCTCTAGCCCCTCATCACGCATGAGTTTTATCGATTCTTGGTCTGACTTCGTGTAGGTGAGCACCTCGAGCCTCTCAATACCGATGTCCCGAAGCATGCAGGCGATTTTGCAGGCATCGGACGGATGCGGGCTAACGAGCCCCGCCATCTGCAGCCCTTCTCGGAGGGTGGTATCATCTATTACTACGTCGACATTGAGCGGTACCGGCTTGTACACGACTTTTCTGAGCTTTTCCCATTTCTCCTTGTCGAATTCAGGCGGGCTCAAGTCCTTTATTTTTTGTAATTGTTCCCGCCTCGCCCTTTCCATCGCGTCGATTTCCATTTTTCTCAATCCTTTCCTTGATATGTGACCCGTTATATATACGGCAAAGCTTGCTAAAGCGATGCTTCTCTTAGGGCCCGTTTTCCTGTGAACCCCATACTATTTACCTTTATGCGTCGCTCGCCCTGCGCTCAACCTCGAACTTGGCTTTAAGCTCAGCGGGGCGGGATGTCCTCGACGGCATATGGCGAACCTAAAGGGGCTTACTATACGATCAATCGTGGGACGACGATCGACCGTCGATCTGCTGAGTCTGACCTTCAAACGCAATGTAGACGCCGCTGCGGCTCCAACTGAGCCCTTCCGTCGCCAATCCTACAGGCCTAAGAGACAGCCCCCGCCAAAAATGCCAGCATACCAAATCCCATGGCGACTTTGCACAGGAGGGAAGCTAGACCAGCCGAGCGGGATTTTTGACTTCTCGCTATTGCCACGGATGCCGCGATGAATGCAAGTACGGAAACTGCCACGATCGCGAGGTAAACTGCCCCGAACGATCCGAGCGCGTACGGCATGGGCGACAGGATCAAAGCCGCCGCTATGAATGCGATCGCGAGCGATGCAGCCGCGCGAGCTCCGTGGTGCAGGGGGAATGTTTTCAGCCCAATTTTGCGGTCGCCGCGCATGTCCTCGATGTCCTTGATCAACTCTCGCCCCACGGTTGACAGCGCCGCCATCGCGGCGAGGATGCCGACCGCACGCAACTCGCCGACGGCTAGGCTGAGGACTCCGACCCTCTCGATTTCACTCACGACCAGCCCACCGAAGAGGAAAGTCGAACCGACGAGGTAGCCGACAATCAGGTTGCCGATCAAGCCATGACGCTTCAACTCAGCCGCGTAAAGGGCCAGCACGACGGAATTCACGATCGCCAGCACGATGCATGGCATGCCGAGCGGAATGATAAGGATTATCCCTGCTATAAACAGGTTCCTTCCCATCGCCAGAACTTGTCTTGCGCCCAGCCTGCCCGACGGTATGGGCCGCTCCGGTCTGTTTATCGCATCTATCCTACGGTCGCAGTAGTCGTTGATCGCATTCCCGCCGGCGCATATAACCGCCGCCGCGGCAAATGCGAATGCTGTCGCCAACCAGGGCGGGCTGCCGCCTGTCGCGATGATCACGCTGACGAGCACCGCTAGGCCAGCGAGCAAGCAATTGTGCGGTCGAACCAACTCGAGCGCGGCTGGAAGGCGCACGGCACCACCTTATAAATTACTTTCGGTGACCTCTCTCCCCTAAAGACGCTTAAATACCCTATTCCATCCTCTCAAGCGGAGAGTGATTTGGAGCGGATGAGATGATGCTCAAAAGTCTTCCAGATGTAGCCAACCGAGGGGATCTGGAGCTTACCCTAGCTGAAATAGTGGGGAAGATCAGGGAGCAAGAGGTGAAGCGGCGTAGGGTGGCTGAGTTGATCAAAGTGTTGAAAGACGGCGTCGCACTCGCGAGAATAAACGAATCCAAGCTAGGGGGAATTGTCGAACGGAGGTTCTCCGTCAGGGTCGAGCCCGATGGCCTCGTGAACGCGACCACGATCGGAGTCGATGGAGGTGTGCTGGCCAGGCCCCTTCATGGGCTTGATCTGATTTTAACGCGTGCGGTCGCGGCAATTTTTAACTACCGAAGTGGCGCGCTCTTTTCGGCCGATTATTACCCGAACGATATGCCCGAACCGAGGCTGACGCCGATAACCGAGCCGCTCGATGCCCGCGAGTTAGAGCTGGTCGTCGCGATGGAAAGGCAGCTGGAGGAACTCAAGCTCGCTGCATCCGCAATCGGCGTTTGCGATGCTGACATACTGCTCTTGGACGGCTCAGTGGTGCCGCAGTACATCGACCGCTTTCCGCATAGCAAGAAGGTGCTCGAGCTTCACCGCGCGTTGATAGATGCGTATCTGAACCTCTACGAGGGATGCGCTAGATCAGATACCTTGCTCGCGGGCGTGGTGAAGGACAGCAGAGGCGCTCGCTTTATCGAGATACTTATGCAGGCGTTGCCCAGCGTCCTCGAGGGGCAGGGCTTAACGCGCGACGATGCCTCGACGCTGGCGGCGAACAGGGATGTGCTCGCGAACTCGAGGGATACCGTTTTCCTCGACCACGTACTTGAGACGGGGGAGCGGAGTTCCATATTCAAATACGCCGACACCCCCTCCGTGCTCCGAGATCTCGGCGAGTGGGGTCAGCGAGTGCACGCCTTTTACCTCAAGGCCGTGCCGTACGATTGCCCGTTGCGGATAGAGTTCGTGAATGGAGGCGAGGACCTCGTGCCAACGGCCGAGCGCGTCGCGTCCCTCGTGTATGCGCTGTCGTCCTACCACGACGCCTACGGCCTGCCTTCGGTGCTGATCGAGGCCGATGCGCGCGCCCACCTGTACGAGGAGGATCTAGATATAGTGCGGGATAGCATAGCAGATCGCCTCGGGATGTCGACCTCGCTCGACCTGAGGCGGCAGAGGAGGCCGTTCTGATGGCGGTTGAACTTGGTAGCGTGATATGCACGGGCGACGGGCCATCGTCCAGCGAGTTTTCCTTCGTCGTCACCGCGGACGGACGAATTCCGGCTCGCCGCGGCCAGTTCGTCGAGCTCGAGACGGAAGAGGGTAGGGTCGTAGCGTTCATCACCCGCATCATAAAGACCAACCGCTACTTCATGCGTCCGGAGTCGGTCAAGGAGTACGAGAGGGGAGGCAGATCGCTGGCGTCGATTTTCCCGGCCGACCGCTGGGAGTACCTCATCGCGGATGCTCGAACCTTGGGCGTGCTGGCTGAAAACGGCCTTGAACGGGCCAGTTTTCCACCCTCGCCTGGGCAGAAAGTCTATGAAGCCGAGCCCCCGACCCTCGCGCGTTTCCTCGGGCTAAACTCAAGCAATGGGATCGAGATCGGCGAGCTCAAGCATCATAACGTACCTGTGAGGCTCGACCTCACGAAGCTGCTCCGCAAGCATGTGGCGGTGCTCGCCGTGAGCGGTGCCGGAAAAAGCTTCACCTCAAGCGTGATCATCGAGGAGCTGCTCGACCGACCGCCGGGGGCGGGGCGCGTGGCCGTCGTCGTCATAGATGTCCACGGAGAGTACACGGGCTTTGCCGAGCCGGGCGAAGGGGTCAACTACTCGGGTCGTACCGCCGTGATTCGAGCCAAGGATATGCGCGTGGGCGTGCCCAACCTGAGTTCATTGCAGTTCAAGGAATTCGTGCCGGATATGTCGGAGGTGCAGGCGCGCGAGCTCCAGCGGGTGTTGGATGAACTCCGCGCGGAGATGAGGTCCGGCAGGGGGCCGTTCGGGCTGAATGAGGTGATCGCCCGGGTCGAACAAAACGGCGACCTCCACAGGCAAATGCAGCAAGCGTTGCTCGGCTGGCTGTTCGACCTCCGCTCGCTGGGTATATTCGACCGCGCCGACTACCCCAGTTGGGAGGGCATCGTGGAGCCAGGCAAAGTGGTGATAGTCGACCTGAGTGACATGACCAGCCTGCGGAAGAAGCAGATGCTCGTGGCGTACGCGGCGCGAAAGCTGTTCAACGCACGCAAGCGCGGCCGAGTGCCACCTTTCGTGCTCTGCTTGGAGGAGGCGCATAATTTTGTCCCGAGTGAGGCGGCGATCTCAAAACATATAATCGAGACTATCGCGCGCGAGGGGCGCAAATTTTATGCGTCGCTTGTGCTCATAAGCCAGCGCCCGGTCAGGCTCTCGACCACCGTGCTATCGCAGGCAAATACTAACATCATCCTTCGGGTCACGAATCCCTACGATTTGGAGCACATCAAGCAGTCGTCGGAGGCGATAACCAGCGAGGTCGCTGACATGGTCTCCTCGCTCCCCGTCGGAGAGGCGCTCGTCGTGGGCGAGGCGGTCAACCACCCGATATTTGTCAAGGTCAGGTGCCGCCGCTCACACGAGTCGACGCATGGCACCAGCTTGGAGGAGGCCGCAAAGGAGTTCGAGCGAAGGAGCAATCAAGCGCGCGAGGATGCTAAAGCATTCTCGTAGATTGGGCCATTCACTCGGTTTCGTTGCGAAGGTTTTTCCTGCCCTTTTCAACGAGCGTAGAGTTATTTGGACTCAATTGGTGGCGGGTGGGCCCGGCTGAGTTCGATATCCTATCCCTTCCGCCCTGCGGTGCCATGGGCAGGAAATCCGGAGGTATCATTGAAGGGGACGGAGTTATTTCGATATCCTGATCGGCTTCTCGATCCAACACTCAGCAGGCGGGCCGTGGATGACGATCCTTTGGTATCTGTGCGCGCCCTTCGCCATCAAGATCGGCTTGGTGCTTTTTCTGTATTCGCACCTGATCCTTTCGCCTTTGATGCCGTCTCCAAGCCCGTGAAGAATCATTTGGATTCCTCAACTTTCCCTTCTTCCCAGAGTTCGCGGATGATGTCAACTACCAACCCATAGTTTAACCTGAGTTCATCGACTATGTCGCTGGGGTACGCGACCTCTCTTTTGGAGGTAATTCCATATCTCCTCCTTCGCTTTCCGCCCGGGCACGTTTCGCAACCTGATGACCCTTATCTCTTCGACCTCCTCGATGAAGCGCCTGATGGACTCCCTTATCACCCCATTTCTCGAGCGATATCCCAACTTGGCACGCGCGCCATCGAGCTTCTTTACCAGCTCGACCGGCAGGGGTACGGGGATCGTGGCTCGCTTCATGTCGCCCAAATTCGCCTGCATACGGCCGTATAAAGCTTATATTCTCGACCATGCATTTTCCTCTGGACTTAATCGTTGCGCCCGTTACTTCGGGCTCGCGATCAATAGTAAAGCCCGCTCGCAAAGTTCGCGCAGGACCTCTGGCTGGAGTACATGCTGCTCCGCGTACTCCCTCACCATCGGCATCAGGTCCCAGGCGATGTACCTAAAGTTCAGCAGACCGGGATTCTGCTTGGCCTGATTCAATTTTCCAACGGCGGCGGTCACCGCCCGCAGGCTGTCTTCGTTGCACCTCCTCAGCTCCTCCACTGTGCCCTCGAACGCGCCGCGCTCGTCCAAGCGTTTGCTTAGATATCCGCCGAGGTCGACGGAAAGCTCTAGGTAGAACTCGAGGACCTCCCTCATCGCGAGCCAATCAGCGTGCGCCTCGAGCTACCACACCGTCCGCGCGTTGACGTGATCGCCCAGCTCATCCGTCAGCTCGTCGTCGAAAGCGAGCAGGGGCAGCCCAAGGTGCGCGGCCAGCATCGCCGCCCTGAGGTCGGTCAGTGGCACCTGTCTTTCCACCGCGAAGAGCAGCCGTCGCGCCAGCTCATCGTAGAGTTCCGGTAGATAGACCACGAGCAGCCTTCGATCCCGCACGAACTGGCTGACCAAGCTGTAACCTATCGCCTTCCCCCTGACCCCTATCAGCCTGTCGCGCGCCAGCCACGAGTAAGTTGCAGACGGCAGGTATAGCCCGCCCCCGTCGAGCAGCAGCTCAGCCCGCTCGATGCTCGCCCGGTTGACGAGCACGCTCACGTCGCATACGGCGCCAAAGTCCCATGCGCCCATGTATCCCGCCGATGCTTTGATCGAGGGCGATTTATAAGGCGAAAACTCCGCGCGCCAAGCCGGTCGAAAACACCGGTTAGACATTTGAAGACTTCACGGCCGTGCACCTTTTGGATGTTTTTCACGAGCGAGTCGAAAATTTCTGCATGCGACCGCACAGCTGTGCACCGTGACGTAGCCAAAGCTAAATACGATGCAAGATCCCAAGGCGTAAGGATAACATGGCGAGGAAGATCGTCATCTCGTGCCGCGATTTCGAGGTCGAGGCGGAGATGCTCGAGAGGGAGTGCCCTAAGACGTGCGAGGCAATTTGGCGAGCTTTGCCCTTGGAGGCTGAACTCGAGATATGGAAGGAGGAGGTCTACTTCGAGATCCCAGTCAAGGTCGAGCCGGAAGACCCGACGCCGAATACGAAGGCAGGCGATGTCGCCTATTGGCCGGAGGGCCCGGGTTTCTGCATCTTCTTCGGCAAGTCGCAGCCGATAAGCCCGGTAAACACATTTGCCAGGATCACGGGCGGCACGGAAAAATTTAGAGGCGTCAAGACTGGCGACCGCATAACAGTACGCCGGGCCTAGGGGCGCTTTGTGGCGAGCCTGATGTCCACATCTCGAACGGTCCTTCTGCCAGCATGCCCAGCTAGCTTGACCGCCTCGGCGGCCACGACGAGGGCTCGCTCCTCCAAGACCTCGGCCATCGCCAGAGTTGCCTCCTCGCTGATCCGCCTCGCGCCCGCCTTGCGCATTATCCGATCGATTGTGGCGAGGGGAAGCTCGACCATTTTCCGGACCACCTAGCTGATTTTCCTCAATTTGGGGGTGAATATAAGCCTTTCCGTTTATTAACGGGCTTTAAAGTCAAAAAATCAGTTTTAATGTCGAAAATATTTTTGATTTGCCTAAAAAACTTGACCACGTTTGACATCGGGGTTTCAGCTCCTTTTCTCAGTCGCTCCCCGTCCGAACCAAGAGGTCGAGTGCAATGTGGTAGCACCGCGGTGCGTATGAGCGGATTGCCCTACCATCGAGCAACTCCACCTCGCGACCTTCGATGGCCGCCGTGCTGCGCGCAAACTCAAGCGATGGGCCAAAAATGTCCGGCTGTCTGCCATAATCGTAGAAGTGGATAACCCCGCCATCCCGTTTGAGCGCTCTGAGTGCGACGTCGAAGAACTCCCGCGCCAGCTCCGGCAGGGGCATCAGCACGCGGTCGGCCCGCCCCGCCAGCTGGGGGACCACCTCTCGAGCGTCACCCAATATTGGCACCACGCGGTCGCCGACCTTGTTTATGCGGATGTTCTCCCGCAGGTACTGGACCGCCACCGGATTCTTGTCGATGGAGTAAATTTTCGTCGCCTTGCTGCGTTTGGCGATGATTATCGAGTAGCACCCCACACCGGCGAACATGTTCGTCACAACCTCGCCGGGCTTGACCTGTGAGGCGATTCGCAGGCGCTCGTGGGCTAGGCGAGGGGAAAAGTAAACCTGAGCGAGGTCCGCCTTGAAGACGCAGCCGCTTTCGCGGTACAGCGTTTTCGTTCGAGGCTCGCCGGCGATGACCTCAAGTTCCCTAGTGCGGAACTCCCCGCCGACGGGCCCGACCTGCCGCAACACAGTTCGAAGGTGGCGGTGCACCTGCATGAGCGCCCGGCCTATGACGCCTTTTTTTGGCAACAGCTCCTTCGGCAGCTTGATCACGGCGATATCGCCGATAATGTCAAACGCTCGAAGCTGCTCGAGCTCCTCGCCTGTCAATTGATCTTTTAACGCGTCGCGCAGATTTTTCGGCATACTCCCCCAGCAAGGTTTAGCCTCGGGGCAAAAAGTTTTTCGGCTAAAGCATTTCCCTGCGCTTCGTTATCCAGATGCTCATGACAAATGGAGCTACAAAGTACGCCAGCATCACGAAGAGGCTCGTGGTCGGGTCGGGGGTCATCAGCGCCATCCCGCCCATCGGCCCTTGCCACATCTCTGCGAAGGGAATACCGTAAACGCTGCTAACCGAGTCCGCGGCGTAGTCGAGCGTGAACCAAGGCTCACGGCCGGAGTACGTCAGGCCCATCCTGATGATCGGGAAGATCAGCATGAATAGCAAAAGTGTGGCTATGGTCGCGCCCATGCCCCCCTTGAGCAGCGAACTGAAGAGAAAAGCGAGGCCCAGTATGCTACATCCGAGCAGCAGCGCGAGGCCGAGCGACCCAAGTACCTCGACGGGCAACTGTCGATACATTCCAACTAATGCCGCTGACGCGAGTGCGTAGGCCGAAACCAGCACCACGGCGGTGACGATGAAACAAGCCGCGTACTTCCCCACAACTAAGGTGCTCCTCTTCACCGGGTTCGGAAACAGGATGTACCCAGTTTTGCGTTCGAACTCCGATGCGATGGAGTCCCCTGCAAAGAACACTGCGGCCAGAACCGCCACGCTGGAGCCCATCCCCGCCACGAAGAGCGCGAAGAGCTTGGGGCTGTCGGGGATGGGGATGGGTAGGGCCTCGGGAATGTTCAACCCCTTGTAGAGGGCGATCGCCAGGGCCTCGGCGATGACTACGAGTATCAGGGCCCCGTAGAATCGCCTCCTCCGGACTTGCTTCAACAGCTCGTACTTGGTGACGACCTTCAGCTTCTCGAACTCCGCGTTCAAGTAGCCCCCTCCGTCAACTTGAGGTACACGCCCTCCAGCGATGTTCGGTATTTCTTCTTCAAGCGAGCGATGCTGTCGTAGACTAGCAGGCGACCGTGGTCGATGAGCGCCACCCTGTCGCATACCTGGGTGACCTCCGCGAGCAGGTGCGAGGCGAAGAAAACCGTCTTCTCCTCCCTTGCCTTCTTCAGGGTCTCCCGCATCTCGGCCATCCCTCGCGGGTCGAGCCCGAGGGTCGGTTCGTCTAGGATGAGGATCGGTGGGTCGTGGAGCAGGGACTGCGCCAAGACGAGCCGCTGTTTCATGCCGCGGGAGAACTTTTCTATCCTGACGTTGCTCCACCCATCGAGTTTGACAAGTTTGAGTACCTCATCTATCCTAGATTTAAGCCCGCGCCCGCGCATCCCACGGAGCCTGCCGAGGTAGCTGAGGGTCTCGTTTGGTGTGAGGAACGGATAAAACTCGGGCGTTTCCACTACGGCACCCACTTTCGAAATTGCCCGCTCCCGCTCTTCGACGACGTTGACACCATTTATGTAAGCGGTGCCGGATGAAGGACGGAGCAACCCACATAAAACCTTGAGGGCGGTGGTCTTGCCCGCGCCGTTAGGACCCACCAGCGCCACATCCTCGTTCCTCCTGACCTCCAAGGAGAGGTTGTCGAGGGCGAGGAAGTCATTGTAGCGCTTGCTCAGGTTCTCGATGACTATGGCCTCTTTCATGCTCGTCTCGGCCCCTTCAAATCAAGCTACCTTAGATTGAGCTATTGACTGTTAAAAACCTGTCGAGTGTTAAAGCCCTTGACATGCGAAAATGGGGCATCGTAAACGTTTTATTTGGGGTTTGTAAATCCAATCTGGTCGAGGTGAAAAAGTGCCCTACGTGTTCTGCGATCCGGAGAAGTGCACTGGCTGTAGGGCCTGCGAGCTCGTCTGCTCGGGCTCCCACGAGAGGGTATTTGGCCCGGGCAGGGCTCGCATCCGCGTCGTCCGGGAGGAGCCGGCCGTGGATATCGCGATCACTTGCCGCCAGTGCTCAAATCCGCCCTGCGCAAAGGTTTGCCCGGTCAACGCCATCCGCAAGCTGAGAACGGGGTTGGTCGAGGTCGATTCTGGGCGTTGTATAGGCTGTGCCCTCTGCGTGGAGGCGTGCCCATTCGGTGCAATTTCCCTGCTCGATGGAAAAGCGATCAAGTGCGACCTCTGCGGGGGCAGCCCGGCCTGCGTGAAGCAATGCATGCCGGGAGCGCTGAGGTTCGTGGCTCCCGAGCGAATAGCGGCCGAAAAACGCTCGGCCTTTGTAATGGCCGCGCGCCCCAAGCCGATCGCGGGAGGTTGGAAGGCATGACGTTCGCCTACAAGGGCTACACCGGAAAATATCTTCGCGTCGACCTCTCCCGCGGCAAGGTGGTCGAGCTACCGCTCAAGAAGGAGTGGGCGCGCAACTACATAGGCGGCAGCGGGATGGCCGCGCGCATCCTGTACGACGAGGTGCCCCCGGAGGTCGAGCCCCTATCGCCGAGGAACCTTCTGATCTTCGCGACCGGCCCGGTGACCGGAACCGTTTACCCTCCGTCCGGGCGGTACTGCGTGGTCACGAGGGCCCCGCTCACGGGCATCTGGGGGGAGGCGCACTCGGGCGGTTACTTCGGCCCTGAGCTCAAGTACGCCGGCTACGACCTCGTCGTGCTCCAGGGGAGGTCGGTCAAGCCAGTTTACCTCGCGATCGACGACGGGAGGGCCGAGCTGCGCAGCGCCGGAAAGCTCTGGGGGAAGAACACTGCGGAAACCACGGACATTCTCGAGGAGGAGTTCGGTGACCCTCAGGTGAGGGTTGCCTGCATCGGCCCGGCTGGCGAGCGCCTGGTAAAGTTCGCGTGCATAATGAACGAGCACTCCCGCGCGGCCGGGCGAACGGGCGTGGGCGCGGTGATGGGCTCCAAGAACTTGAAGGCGGCGGCGGTGAGGGGGAGCAAGGCCGTCGAGGTCGCCGATTTCGACCGCGTTTGGGAGCTGACGGAGGAGGCCCACGAGAGGTACACTGGTGGCGAGTGGGGCAAGGCCTTACACGACGCGCTCTACCGCTACGGCACGCCGGGGCTGGTGAGCTGGGAGAACGAGATAGGCAGGCTGCCGACGAAGGGGCACTACACAGGCGTCTTCGAGTACGCCGAAGATATAGGTCCGGATCGATTTGAGCGCGAGTTCATAGTCCACCGCCGCTCCTGCATGAACTGCCGCATGCAGTGCAAGAAGGTGAGCTACGTGCGCTCCGGTCCCTACGCCGGCACCCTGAGCGAGGGGCCGGAGTACGAGACCATCGTCGCCCTGGGCTCCAATTGCCTGGTCCGCGACTTCCCCGCGATAATGCGGGCCAACCAGCTCTGCAATTTGTACGGCATGGATACCATAAGTTGCGGAGGAGCGGTGAGCTTCGCCATGGAGTGCTTCGAGCGAGGCGCTTTAACCGAGCGGGAGCTGGGCATGCCGCTGAGGTGGGGCGACGGCGATGCCATGGTCAATCTCGTCGAACTGATCGCCTCGCGCGAGGGGATAGGCGACCTGCTGGCGGAGGGCGTTCGGGCCGCGGCGAAGCGCATAGGCAAGGGCTCCGAGCGGTGGGCGATCCACGTCAAGGGCTTGGAGGTTTCAGGACAAGACGGTAGGTCCCATCAATCGGTTGGACTGACGCACGCCATCTCCGTAATCGGCGGGGCTCACCTCAGGGCGCTTTCGTCGCTGGATGAGCTCGACTACAGGAAGACGATAATCGAGCGATACGGCAAGGCTAGGGCCAAGGAGCTGGGCGATAGGCTCTCGACGAAGTACAAGGGCATGCTGGTCAAGGATGTGGAGGACCTCTACGCTATCGTCGACGCGCTAATCACATGCAAGTATGGCACGATGTGGCCGCCAGCTTTCTACTTCGACGATTATGCCAAGCTGCTGCCCGCCGTCACAGGCATCGAGGAGTTCGCGAGCGTCGGGGAGGTCCGAGCCGCCGCCGAGCGGATGGTGAACTTGAAGCGGGCGTTCAACGTCAGGCTCGGCTTGGATCGCAGGGACGACGCGCTGCCGGAGCGCTTCCTCAAGGAGCAAATGCCCGACGGGCCTGCGAAGGGCAAGGTCGTGGACCTAAAGCCGATGCTCGACGAGTACTACCGCGAACGCGGATGGGACGTTCGCACTGGACTGCAACGTCGGGCCACGTTGCAAAAATTTGGGCTGGATGATGTGGCAAGAGATTTAGCGAAGCGCGGGAAACTCAGGTAGATGCCCAGACAAGCCGCAGACGAGACCAAAAAGTCTTAAGTGAGCGGACTATTACGTTTGCGCCTTTTGATAGCCCCCTGCCCGATTTTTTATTCATCTTGGGAAATTTTTAGACAAACCCGCCGCGGTGAAAAGCTAAAAATAGCCGCACGAATTCAATTGACAAGGTGATCAAACGATTGAGCTCTACGGGCGAGATCTGATAACCACGCAGGAGTGGTCGCGCGAGGAATTGGATGCGACCCTTGAACTTGCGAAGGACCTAAAGAAAAAATACTATGCCCGGAAGCTGCAGCCCCTGTTGAAGAACAAGACCTTCTTCATGCTGTTCTACAACACCTCGACCCGCACGAGGGCCTCATTTGAGGCAGCGATGACGGCGCTCGGCGGACATGCGCAGTTCATAGACATCGCGACCACCAGGGCATCCGAGGGTGAGGCGCCGAAGGATATCGCCAAGATGTATGAGCGCTACGGCCACGGCTTGGGCATAAGGATCCTCGAGTCGGCGGTTGGCTACGTTTACGGCAGGGGCAACGCGGTCATCCGGGAGTACGCAAAGCACTGCAACGTCCCGGTTGTGAACATGGCCGACGACATGTACCACCCGTGCCAGGGGCTTGCCGACATCATGACCGTGCAGGAGAAGTTCCCGAGGTATGAGGGCAAGCGCTACGTCATCATGTGGGCATACTCCAACAAGGTGCGCTCCTGGGGAAGCGTGCAGGAGGAGGCGCTCATCATGTCCCGCTACGGGATCGACGTAACGATCGCCGCGCCGAAGGGATTCGAGCTCGACCCAAATATCGTAAACATCTGCAGGCAGAACGCGAGGGAAAGCGGGGCAGAGCTGAAGACCGAAAACGACCTCAAGGGAGCACTCGAGGGGGCGCACATAGTCTTCCCGCGCAACTGGGCCTCCCACGCGTGCGTGATGCAGGGCATGGACAAGTTCGGCAAGGAGAATGAGATCAGGTTGCACGAGCGATATCGCGACTGGATGCTGACGCGGGAACTCCTCGACCTGATGGACCCGCAAGCCATCATCACGCATGTTCTGCCGGTGTTCCGAGGCGAGGAGGCGACAGATGAGGTCATGGATGGGCCGCACTCAGTCATATACGACCAAGCGGAAAACCGCCTGCATGTGCAGATGGCCGCGCTCGCGCTGACGATGGGCAGGCCAGCTTAGTCAAGGGTGGAACCCAAGCTCGTCCTAAGCGATATGTATTTCAACTTTATAGCACTCCGCGTTTAATTGAGGACGAAATGTCGATGGCGGTAACATGTTGCTTGTTCACCTATCCGATCTGCATTGCGGGAGGAACAGCTTCTCCCCGAGGACCCTCGAAAGGGCGATAAAGGAAATAAACAGTTTGGAGCCGGACGTCATCGTCATCACCGGGGACATAACAAATGGGGGGCTCATCGACGAGTACAAACTGGCGGCGAAACACATAAGAAAGCTCAAATGCGAAAAAATCCTCCTCGGCAGCGGCAATCACGATTTCCAGCACACAGGCTTCCTGCTCTGGGAGCATTTCTTTCCAAAGCCGGAGATGTTGACGCTCAAGGACACTTTAATTGCCCACCTGAGGACCGCGAGACCGGACAGGGATACAGGCGAAGTAGGATATCGCCAACTTGTGTGGTTTGGAGAGCTCTTGAAAAAGCATAGAGATAAGTTCAAAATAGTTGCCCTCCACCACCACCTTGTGCCGATCCCGGACACGGGCACGAGACAGAATATCGTCGTAGACGCCGGGGACGCGTTGAGGGCTCTGATGGGGGGCGATGCCAACCTGATCTTGTGTGGACATAAGCACAGACCTTGGAAGTTGAAGGTCGAAAACCTGCAAATAGTCCATGCCGGCAGCGTGTCCTCGACGAGGTTACGGGGGTTCTTCTCGAACTCGTATAACATCATAGAGATGGAACGCGGCTCCTTTAACGTCGAGCTCAAGATAGTCAGCGGCGAAAGGATGGGTTTTGGAAAAATCCTGAGCGGTTACGACGGCATACGCCTGCCTGCGGCCCTGCGAATCGGTGACCGCCCAGCCACGGAGCGATTGAGTCCAACAAAATAAAAAATCGGAAAGGGGCAGCTGTGTCACGACGTTTAGCGAATCGCGATCTAGGACTAAGCTCTGACTTTTTTGACGACTTCATAATTTTTGATCAAGTTGACTGTCGCCTTCGGTGCGATCGCCTTTACCTTGGCAACCACCTTCGCTGGGTCTAACGTCACATTTTCCAGCTTGACGAGGTCCTTCTTGCCCATCTTCACGCTTTTCACGTTTATCAGGACTACCATCGGATTCCCGCTCTCTGGAGTCATGCCCAGTGCTTTCAGGACATCCAAAGCTTTTCCCGGAGCTATATGGTCAATCGTGACACCATTTTTTATCTTCGGATACTTCTCCAATCGACCACCTCCCAATTTCATTCGATGTACATCGAAATAAACTATTTGTTTTCCCGGCTTCCCAAAAAAAGATCTATAAGTGAAATCATTTTTCATCGATAGCGCTGTTCCTATACAGGGATCGGCGGGGCCCCGGCGGCGCCAATTCGGTGGCGTGATTTTTCTCTCAATTTCATCTTCCCCGGTATGCCCCACGCCTATGTCTGACGTACTGAATTTCGACTAACGCCTCACTTTTTATCTTGTAAATGATACGATAATCTCCAGCTCGTAATTTCCAATATCCTTCCCACTCGCCATGTAGCTTGTCACCCGCTCCGATGTCATCAAACAATTCATCTATCGCCACCTCTATCCGCCGTTGCATATCCTTTGGAAGTTTTCTTATGTCCCGCATCGCCCTTCTGGTAAAAGTAATTTCTACCATTTCTGGCGCCCATCATTGGGTTAAATACTGGATTTCATCTCATCTTTCTTCTCAAACGCGGCGGCGGATGCCCGAATACTTCCTCGTAGGTATAGATCCTCCCTGCCATCGAGTCCTCTTGGGCTTCCCGGAGTGCCCGTAGGGCACGAGGGTCTGCCATCTCCTCAATGGTCGCCATTATGCTATTGTACTCCTTCGCCCCAATCACTACGGCGATTGGCTTTCCCTTCCTGCTTACCACGATTTGCTCCCCCGCTTCGGCATCGCGAAGCAACCGGGGCAATTTTCGATGCGCTTCCTTTACTCCCACGACCCGCCCAGCCATCAAAATCACCATTAAACAGTTGGCACCTCTCATTTTTAAAGGTATGTACCGTGGTTTATACCAACATTAATACCCGTGCAAACATCGAGCAGGGTTTAGACAGCACCTTTGCTTAAAAGGAACTCAGAAATTGCTCATTTCACGTAAGTTGAGTGGTGGGGCCGCCAGGATTTGAATTCCCGGGGGCTAAGCCCTTCTTAACCCCTCCCGGGTTTGCGGGTCTCTCCGGAGCACCGCTCCAACGGATCATCATCTTGCCATCAGCAGACCCACAACATCCGCTGGAGCCCGCCGTGCTAGCCAAGCTACACTACGGCCCCACCAAATTGAGGTTGGACGGCCCGCATAAAAGTTTTCCGAAGAGTGGAGCCGGGGAAGGGATTTTCAGGGCAGACCATTTGAACCCCTGTATAGCGGATGCCCGCCGAGCGGCTGCAGTCCGCCGCGTTAACCGCTCCGCCACCCCGGCTCGCTCGATATTTTGTCATCGCGCCTTTAAGTCCTTCGCTGCGAACTCAACCCAAGTTTATTAAGGGTGGGCACCAAACACTAACAAGGGTCAGACTTGGTCACGGTAGCCGTGAGCATAAACTACATTTCGGCGGAAAAATTCTGGGAGCAGGACAAGCCAGTGCCGCTAGGCGTCCACATCTCGACGAACATAAATGTCGTCGGCGTCGAGCAAAAGGGCGAACAACTGGCGGTGCCATTTGTGGTCACCATCGGCTACACGCCATCGATAGCGCAGATCAACCTGAAGGGCCAGGCCATCCTGTCCGGCGAGAGGGCCGAACTGGAGCAAATTCGCGACGACTACAAGAAACAGCGCGCGCCTCCGCCCATGCTCATCCAGACCATAACCAACGCCTCGCTCATCGAGGCGACCTTCCTATCGCGCACCCTGAACATCCCCCCGCCGATCCCGCTGCCAAGCATGCCCAAGCCGCAAAAACCCGATAAGGAAAGGCCCAGCTATGTCGGCTGAAGTACCATACATGCCTCCGGAAAAGCCCGAGATGCCGAAACACTTCGCTGGCATCCTGCTCGGCATCGTCCTCTGCATCGTCGGGGCCCTGCTGATCCACCAGGGCGTGACCTTCGCGATGACTGTGGAGAGGCTGGCGCCGAGCATGGGGCTTCTCGCGGCGGGGGCGCTGCTCATATTCGTCGGCGTGGCGCGGATGTGGCCCGGTAAGTCCTTGGCGAACGCCGGCTTCTTCTGCGCCGGCGTCCTCTGCCTGGTGGCAAGTGGGGCGTTGATCGCCGGAAACGTTCGAGGTGCGGCGCAGGCCATCCTGCTCACGCTGGTCGGCATAGCGTTGGTCGTCGTCGGCGTCGAGGTGGCGAAGGAGAGCTGGAAGAAATTTGCCACGCGCTAAAATGGATCGGCCAAACATGATGAACTTTGGCGAGGTCTCATGTCTTAGAACATGTAACCATTAAGGGAGGTGAAATCTACGTTCAGAAAGAAGAAAAAGCCGAAAAAGAAACCGGAAGAGAAAAAACCCTGTTGAGGGCTCGAATGAGGTCAAATGAAAACGTCTAAAAAGTTCGTATTTAGCCAAGCACGCGCGGTATTCAACACCCCTGTTGACATTCGGGGATTTTCCGTATTGAGTTCATTTCTCTAGTTTGTCGGCAACCCACCCGACATCCAGTTCTTCCAACTTTGCCTTTGTGGGCACGCCGGTTTCGTCCCAGCCCATCATCTGATAATACGCGGCGATGGCCTGCCCATATGCTTCCTTCGAGAGCTTCGTGCCCTTCAGCGCCCCGGCCTCGAGGGGTTGAAAGAACCGCTCTGGCAACCAGTCATCCCGCATGGTGAAACCCTCCCTGACATTAAATGCTCGAGCCATGGTGGTAGCGCGCTCCCCGACCTTCATGAGTTCCCATACCGTCGTGTCCCAGCCCGTGACCGCATTCACCATCTCCGCCACCTGGGGTATTTTCCACACCCTCGCGGGAGCGGTGGTGAACAGACATATGTCGAGGCAATTGCCCAAGCTCCACCAGTGTTGAAGGTAGGTAAACAGTCTGACCTTTCGCGGGCCCAGGTCGAGGCTCTTCACCGGCTCCAAGATGCCTATCGGCTTGAGCTGGTCGATGAAGAAGCCCTCCTCCTCGAAGCACGGGTCGTGCTCCATCTGGACGTGGTCGGCTCCGGTGGGCGAAACGGCATACCCAAGCCCCACGCCCGTCTTCCATCTGCCCTCGTGCATCGGTATTTCCTTGCCCTTGACGTGCATCGCAAACCTCTCGGCTCCCCCGCCGATTCTCTCGGCGGCCCATTTGACGCCCTCAGCCAGGACGTCGCCCAGCCCCTCCCGCTTGGCGATCATTTCCGTAACCTTTACTAGGGCATCGCCATTACCAAATCTGAGGTCGATTCTCCCGGTGTCCTTTTCCGTTAGGATGCCGTTTTCGAAGCACTCCATCGCGAAGGCGATCGATACCCCCGTCGAAATCGAGTCCATTCCGTATGCATTGCAGATCTCGTTGGCCTTCACCACAGCCTTCAAATCAGTGACGCCGCAGCACGAGCCAAGCGAGGCGACCCCCTCGTACTCGGGAGCCCCGTAGGCGGGGTCGACCTTGAAGGGCTCATCCACCTTGACAGTCATCTTGCACGCGACCGAGCACGCATAGCATGCCGTCTGCCCGACGTGCAGTGTCTCCTTCATCCTTTCCCCGCTTATCCCCTCGGCACCCTCGATGGCGCCGTCGCGGAAGTTCCTAGTCGGGAGGGCTCCTGAAGCGTTGAGCGGGAGGACGAACTGTGGGGTTCCCAGGCTATGGAGCCCTGAGACATCGGCGTTCTTCAGGTAGTTTTCGTTGAACCACTTCGCGAGGGCCCTCACCTTGTCCGGCTCCTTTATATCGATCCTCTTCGTCCCCCTCACCGCTATCGCCTTGAGGTTTTTCGACCCCATGACCGCGCCCATCCCCCCGCGGCCGTTGGCGTGCCTCAGCTCGTTGATGACGCAGCCGTATCGGACGAGTTTTTCGCCGGCCGGGCCTATCTGGGCAATCCTTATCCTGTTGTCCCCGAGCTCCTCGCGGATGCCCTCCTGGGCCTCTTTCGTCGGTTTTCCCCAGATTTTGCCGGCGTCGCGGATCTCAACTTCGCCGTCGTGGATCCAAAGGTAGACCGGCTTTTTCGCCTTCCCCTTGATGATCACCGCGTCGTAGCCGGCGAACTTCAGCTCAGGCCCCCAGTGTCCCCCCGCCTCAGCCTCGCCGTATGTGCCAGTCAGGGGCGACTTGGCGGCAACCGAGAACCTGGAGGTGCCCTGCAGGGGGGCTCCCGTGAGGACGCTCGTCGCGAAAATTAACAAGTTGTCGGGTCCTAGGGGGTCTGTACCTGGCTTGAGCTCTTTCAAGAGATAATAGAGGGCGAGGCCCCTACCTCCCACATATCTCCTGTAGAAGATCTCGTTCGACTCATCCACGGAGATTTCCTCCCCGGACAAATCAACTCGCAAAATCTTGCCGTTATATCCATATGCCATTTTTTCACCCCACCGGTCCCCTCTCGGGTTTGCTCGCCATAAATTCCTCAGCCTCCTTCCACCGCGGCATCGACTGCGCCCCAACCTTGGTCACGGAGAGGGCCGCGACCGCTGATGCGAAGTCGGCGGCCTCCAATGGGGCCATCCCCTTATAGATGCAACTTACGAATGCCGAGTTGAAGGCGTCGCCCGCGCCCGTCGTGTCCACCACGTTTTCGACCTTGTAAATGGGTATGCGATGTTCCCCCTCGGCCGTCACGAGTAGGGACCCGCCCTCGCCTAGGGTTATCAGGACTATCTCGGGGCCAAGGCCGAGGAGCTTTCTCGCCGCCCTCCTGACATCGGTTTCCTTCGTGAGCTCGAGGGCCCCCCTGCGGTTCGGCAGGAGGATATCCGTCATCCCCAGCAGGTCCCTGATCGCGTCTAGGCCGTACACGGCGACGTGCCTCTCCAGGTCGAATGAAACCCTCTTGCCCGCCTCCTTCGCTATCCGCATGCACTTCCTAGCCGACTCGATGTTCACCGCATCCGTGTGGAAGATGTCGGCTCTGGCGACGTAATCGGCCATTATTTCGTTCGCCTTGAGCACGTTTTTTTCCATGTAGGGGTCCTGAAGGATCTGGCGGCCTCCGTGGGAATCCACGACGATGATGTTGACTGGGGTTTTAGTTTCCTTTTTCAAAAAGAAGTGCTCAACATCCATGTCGTGATTTTTGAAGTTCTGAAGTATCTCGTGGCCATTTGGGTCGTCGCCGGCCGAGCCCATGAAGCCGGACTTCACGCCCATCCGCGCCACCCCAACGCAGAAATTTGCCACGACGCCGCCGCACTGCCTCGCGAAATCCTTTATCCAAATTTTGTCGTCGGGCCTACAGAACTCCTCGACGAGGACGAATTCATCTATCGAACTTACGCCCAAGCCTACGATTTTCGCGGCCATGCTCCAACCTCGCCAATTTTGCCATTTTACCTAAATCTGATTGATTTTAAGTCTTTCGCCTGCTCGCTCCTCGAAATTTTCAATCCTCCTTTTCGAGACAACTCCTTGAAACCTGACCAGCTCGGGGATGAGGACAAGCCTTTTGGGGCCAACTCTCATTCTGAGTTTTACCAAAGTTATACTTCGGCCCCCGATTTATCGAAAAGTTTTGGATGCGCCGCGTCTCTACGAAAGTTTTCCTCCCCTAGGCCCTTACGAAAAGCCAGTTCAAACATGGGCATGAGATCTATTTGAACCTCATCCAGCCTTTTTACTTCCCTGTTCCTCCCCTCGTGCAACAAAACCCATTTATTTAGCTTTAACACTCCCAAGAGCTTTGCCAGCTCGCTGACTTCAGCCGTTGCCTTGACTTCTACTGGAGTTATGCCACCATCCTTCAAAATAAAATCGACCTCCCTTCCTTTTTCCTTCCAGTAGAACTTTGCATCGAGCAAAGAAGATGCAATGCATTCCAGCAACTTCCCCTTCTCTATTTCCCTGTACAGACCGAAGACAAGCGACCAGTGGTAGGGGTAAACCTTCTGAAGCTTTCTGCTCGCGATCAGCATCGAAATTCTGAAATTTTTCACAAAAGATTACATTTTGTTCGATGAAATCCAGAATTTGGACGGTTGGGAGCTTTTTGTCAACAGGCTCAAGAGAAAAGGCCTGAACCTCACCCTCACCGGCTCGAATTCTAAACTGTTGAGCAAGGAGCTAGCAACGCATCTAACTGGCAGGTACCTGGAGATAAAAATTTTGCCGTTCTCCTTCAGGGAATTTCTGGAGACGAAGAAGTTTGAGATCGGGGAGATGGACCTGATTTCAAAGGAGACACGTGGCGGACTGCTGAATCTTTTAACAGGATATCTCGAAAACGGCGGGTATCCAGAAGTCGTCATCAAAGGATACGGGAGGGACTATTTGAAAACTCTCTTCGATGGAATAATCTTCAAGGACATAGTAAAGAGGTACAACGTGAGATATTCAAGCAAACTCTACGAGCTGGCCCTGTACCTAGCATCCGCGATCTCGAAAAGCGCGTCCTACACAAAAATAAAGAACAGCTTGGATTTCAGGAGCGTGCACACAGTGGAAAATTACATGAAATATCTGGAGGAGGCCTACCTTTTCGTGACGCTAAACAGATTCTCCTACAAGCTAAAAGAGCAGCTGAAGTCTCCCAAGAAGACCTATTGCATTGACACTGGCCTGGCCAATGCGGTCGGGTTTAAATTCACGGAGAACACCGGCGGGACGATGGAAAACTTAGTTGCCATAGAACTCATCCGCAGGGGCTCTGAAATCTATTACTGGAAAAATCATTTTGGGGAAGAGGTGGATTTTGTTGTCAAGGAGGGCTATAGGATCAAACAGGCGATCCAAGTAACGTATGTTTCAAGTAAAAAGGAGTTGGAAAGAAGGGAAATGAAGGCGCTTGTAAAGGCGTCGAAGGAGTTGAAGTGCCGGAACTTGCTCGTCATAACTTGGGACTATGAGGGGGCCGAGAAATACCAAGATAGAAAAATTAAATTTTTACCGCTGTGGAAATGGCTGCTGAGCTAGAAATACGTTGACTTTGTCCGCCTCGGCCAAATTGCTTGAGTAACCTATATCCAACAGCCTCGAGTGTGTCATCTAAAGTTGGAAAGAGCCAGAGCTTCCGCCTGCAGACTTAGCTGGGTGCCGGTGTGAGCTCTGGGGATGGATTCTGCATGATTTTTCGGAGACTATTGTGCAACCACTCGGCTCCAACATTTTTTAGAGATCAGTTAGCTCTGACTTAAGATGACTGGTTGAAGGACCTGATAAACAGACGCCTAGGGCGAAAATCGCCTGGCTGGGAGGATGAGCAGAAATGCCGGCACCGGTGCCGCCACGAGGTTGATTTTCTCCAGATAGTAGATGTGCTCCCCCCCCAGCAGGACCTTGTTTTTGATCCCAACCTTGGGGAAGTCACTCGCCCCAGCCGCCGTCTGCCACTTAACCTCAATACCCACATCACCAACGACGAAGTCAACTTCCCGCTTGTCGGAGAAGAAATACACGTCTTTGAGGCTCCTCCTCAGGTGCTCCCCCACGACCCCTTCCACCAAGCTCGGGAGATCCGGGCTCACGGAGAGATACCTGCAGAAGACCCGGTACAAAAACGGGTCCAAGAGGTAAACCTTCCGCTCTTTCCTGAAGAGGGGCACTTTTCGCGAGAGATCGAGCTGGTGGTAGCTCCTGAGCGCGTACAGCCCCTCGAGGATCTCCAAGTAGTCACGCACCGTCAGATGGGATCCCACCTCCATCTCCTTCGCGATGGAGTTCAGGGAGAACTTGTTCCCGTAGCGCCGGAGAACCCCAAGCAGTACGGAGAGGGCCGTTTTTTCGCTCCGGCCGAGCTTTGTGACGTCGAACATGACGGCGTCGAAACAGCTCCTGTACGTGTCCTCCCTTATCCCCCCCTCCTCGATGAGTTCGAAAAACGCCCTCGGGTAACCCCCGCATTCGAGGAACGTGTGGAAGAGTCTCCTGATCTCGTCGAAAAATGGGACGAGTTCCCTTGCAGAGTTCAGGATGTCCTTTGGACGGAATGCCCCAGCACCGATGGACATCAATTTTTGCTTCAGCACCTCGCTCCCGAAAAGTGTGCAAAACTCCCTGAAACCCAGCGGGAGGAACTCCTTCACCTCCATCGGCCTGCCTGGGAACCTCTCCCGCTTGAGCCCGATCGAGGAGGAGCCCGTGACCTTGATGGTCTTGTCCCTTGAAAGCGGGGAATCGAGCAGAAATTTCACCGCCTTTTCCCAGCCATCCACGGACGTCACTTCGTCGAGGAAGACATATCTGTGGCCCTCACCCGCCAAGAGGTCAAATGTTCTGATCACCTCGATGATGTCGTCGCCGTCCCGGAGCATGTCGCAGGCGAAGAGGAGGATGTTCTTGGGATTCACCTTCTCTAGGAGGTCGTTCACCATCAGCTTCAGGTACGTGGTCTTCCCCGTTTGCCTGGGTCCTACCACTAGGCAGTTGCCGGGCTCGAAGCCGTAGAGGAGCCTGTGCTTCCGCCCCATCGCATTTTTTACCTTTTCGTCTTCTCGAATTCTGGTCTTATCCGCCCACCATGGGTTCTGAAGCGCGAGGCGGCTTTCCATAGTTGTAATTAAACTAACAAGTTATATATAAATATATTGTTATTATGATTACAAGTTAGGAGACGATTGCGCTGTTTTTCCTATCAATAAAAGCCCCTGATGCGGATTATTTGACCCAGATCCTTTCGGACCCAGATCCTTTCGATTCCACGCACCTTATCGAACTCCTGATCCTCGCTCGCGATTCTTTTTATCCCGGCCTTTTCCATCGTGGCCAAGTGGATCGCGTCGGAGGGTTTCAGCTCGTGCTCCAAAAGGTACTTCTCCATGGGCCTCAGGTCGGACTCCTCAATGGGGATAACCTCGACATACGGGAGCGGATTTCAGGTGCAGGGGGGAGGTCAAACCCATAGCCAAACACTACCACAGGCTCATCGGCTACTCCCGGCGCTCTGGACGGCGCGAGTTCTGGAACTGCTGGACCGGCATTGCCGAGTACAGGTTCGATGAACTGGACGAGACCGGGCAGTGGCTGCTGGGGGTGGGCCGGGTGCTGGGAACGGGTGCAAAATCCTCGTTCGGGCTCGGCTTCTTCAGCGTTCAGCCCATGTGATCTCAGAAATCGTAGAGGAAGGTGGCGCTCTAGATTTTTCCCGCGAGCCACCTCAGGATCTGACATCCGAATTTGAGGTACAGGTTGCCCAGCTCGGTCCCGTCTACCTCTTTCCTCTCCCTCCCCCAATCCACCATCCCGCCGACCCAGTGGGGCGAGAGGTCTGTGGTAAAGGCGAGGGTCCTACCCTTCCCATACTTTCCGACCACGAGCAACGGGTGTTCTTCCTCAGCCAGCTTCACCCCTTCGACCCTGTCCTTGCCGAGGGATTCTATCCTCCTCAGGATCAGCAGGACCTCGGCATCGGTCTTCGGCACGACCTTGTTGTACCCGCAAACGGTTGGGGCGTCCTCCCATGGCAACTCCCTCAGGATGGCGTGATCCTTTTTCTTGATTATTTTGAATCCGTTTGGGTCGTTGACCCTGTCGTCCCGGGGCAAGCATTTCACCGGCAGTACCTCTTCGACGGGCGTTTTTCCCCAATTCCCGTTGGAGCCCGTGAAGGACCACCATCCGCCTATCATCCCCAGGCCCTTGCCCTTCTCCACGTACTTTTTCAGGAGTTCCATTTTCTCCTTGCTCAGCTCTTTGGCTGGGGCGTCGCTTATCACGACGACATCGTAATCCTCAAGCTTCGAGGGCATCTCCCCGAGCTTGCCCGGGGGCAGGCGGAGGAAATCGAACCCGCAGTTCTTCGTCACGGCTATCAGATATCTCGCGTACTGCTCCAATTCACCAAGTATCCGCTCGCATGGTTTAAGATACGGCGTCTAAATTTAAAGCTTTGTGTTACAACTACGACGAATTTTGCACGCCCGTAGAAAAAACCACGACGCATATACGTCATTCGCGCGTTCGCCGGCCGTAGGTGCTGCTTTAAAAAGCTAAGCTAAAATTCAAGCAAGCCCAATTGCCTCAGCTTTTCCTCGGTCGGCACACCGCTGGAGTCCCAGCCCCTAGAGGCGTAGTAGCTCGGCAGCATGCTCGCTACCATGGACCTGCGCCCCCTGGATGGGCCCTCGGGCATGGGCTCCTCCGCCAGCCGCTTGGGCAGCACATCGTCCTTCGCCCCGAGGCCCTCGCGGATGTTGTACAGTCGCTCCAAGTTCCATATTCGCTCGCCCACGGTCATGATATCCTCGTCGGTGAACTCGATGCCGGTCGCGGCCGTAAGCAACTTCGCGTACTGCACGGCCCCAAGCGCGAAGGTCGTGAACCTGCAGAGCACGAGCGAGTCGACGGCCGCTGATAGGTCCTGAAGTATTATCGTCATCTCCGCCTTGTCGCTGGCCGAGAAGCGCTCCATCAACTTCGGCGCGCCGAGTATTTCGGGCGCGATCATGTACGCTCGAAGGTGACAGCCCCCTCTATTGCTCGTGGCGTACGCCAAACCCTGTCCCTGGGCGCCCCTCGGGTCGTAAGCTGGCAGCTCCAAGCCCTTGACGGACATGGAAAGCTCTGGGAGCCCGCGCCCCCCCGCGAGCCTAGCTGACCCCTCCGCCAGCTCATCGCCGATCCCCTCGCGCACCCCAGTAGCCCTCGTCAGATCCACGATTGCCCTGGCATCGCCGAATTTAGGTCCGTCCAGCTTCCCCCTCTCGCCCAGCTCCATCGCGCAGCCTATGGTGCTGCCCATCGAGATCGTGTCCAATCCGAGGTCGTTGCACAGGAGGTTTGCCTCGGCTATGGCGGCGAGGTCATCGACGCCGCACTGCGCGCCGAATGCCCAGATCGTCCCGTACTCTGGCCCCTCCCCCTCGACATCTCCGACCTTCGTCACCCTGCCGCAGGCGATCGGGCACCCGAAGCATCCCCTATTTCTCACCAAGGTGGTCTCGGCTATCGTCTCGCCGCTCGTCTTGTCCGCCGTCGGAAAAACACCCGCCCGGAAGTTGCGCGTCGGGTAGATGCCGTGCTCGTTGATTATGTTCACAAGCACGGCGGTGCCGCAGGTGGGCAGGGCTGTGCCGGTGATGGGGTCCTCCCTCAGCAGCTTTTGGCACTCCCTCACGCAAACGTCGAACGATCCCTCGTCGGCTATCTTTGGTCGACCGCTGCCCCGGACGGCTATCGCCTTCAAGAGCTTGCTGCCCATCACAGCGCCGACGCCGCCTCGACCAGCGGCTCGATGCTTGTCGTTGACGATGGCCGCGATCCTGACGAGCCTTTCCCCCGCGGGGCCTATGCACGCCACCCTAGCCCTGCTGTTGCCCACCTGCCTGCAGATGGCATCCGTGGTGGCGTGCGTCCCCATGCCCCAAATGTCCGAGGCATCCCTCAGCTCGGCCTCCCCATCGTGCACCCATAGGTAAACCGGCTCCCTCGCCTGTCCCTTGATCACGATGGCATCCACGCCCGCGAATTTGAGTTCCGCCCCCCAATTGCCTCCTGAGTTTGCATCGAATATCGTGCCCGTCAAGGGCGATTTGGTCACCACGCAATGGCGCCCGGAGGTCGGTGCCAAGGTGCCGGTCAGCGGCCCCGTCGCGAACACCAATAAGTTATCCGGATCGAATGGCCCTACATCGTGCCTGACCCTATCGTAGAGAAGCCTCACCCCGAGCCCACGGCCCCCTATCAGATCTCGCGCGAGTTCCTCGTCCAGCCCCACCTCTGTTATCCTCTCCCCAGACAAGTCGACCTCCAAGATCTTGCCGGCCCAGCCGTACATCTCCGCTCGCCTCAGATGAGGCCCGCTTTCTTCATTCCCTTTCGCAGCAATACCCGCTCCACGCCCGTGAGGGGTCCGAGGGGCATGCGGGTCCGCCCGCTCGGCCTGCCCATGAGCGTTTGGACGAGCTTCTGCCCGTAGGGGTATGGCACCTTGCGGAGCTCGTTTTTCAGCCTGATCAAATTGAGCTGGATCTGCCTGCAGCGCCCGTAGTCCTTTTTGAGGAAGGAGTTGTACATCTCGAGCACCATCTGGGGCAGGCATGCTGCCAACGCGGCGATGCAGCCGGAGGCGCCAACGCAAAGCGCTGGGAAGATGAGCTCGTCGTCGCCGCACGCGAAGCTGATGCGGTCGCCCGCCCTCTCGATCAGCTCCTGAAAGTAGATCAAGTCGCCGCTCGTGTTCAGCCCGCGGATGTTCGGGTGGAAGGCCAGCACATCGACGAGGGTGGGGTCGAGCTTCACGCCCGTGTATTCTGGCAGGTTGTTGATTATCACCGGGATGTCAATTGAGTCAGCCAATGTCTCGTAGTGCATTCGCAGGCCGCGCGGATGCTGGGGGAAGAACCAAGGCGTCAGCGCCATCGCCGCAGCCGCCCCAACGTCCTCGGCAAACCTAGCCAGCTCGACGGCATCCTTGGTTCTGGCGCAGCCGACCTCCGCGATCACGGGCACCCCCTTCGACTCCTCGACGGTTATCCGGATCACGCGCTTCCTCTCCTCATCGCCCATCAGGGCCATCTCGCCCGGGGTCGAGCAAGCCACCAGCCCGTGGACGCCGGCCTCGACGAGGTATTGGATGTCCTTGCGCAGGGCCTCCTCGTCGATGGACTCGTCCTCCTTAAACGGCGTCGTGAACGCCACGTTGACCCCCTTCAGCTCGAACGCCAAGTGAAACACCTCCAGCGTAGGGTTGACAATCGTGAGCTTATACTTTTCGGGCTTCCCCCCTAAACCCCTCGTGAGTCTGTTTTCCAATGTCCGGCGCGACGCAGGCAAACGATAAAATTCCGCCGCGCTTCATTGTCCATAGTGGTGACGATGGAAATCGCAGGTTATGCGGTGGAGCTAGCCACGAAGCTCGGCGCCTCCTATGCGGACGCACGGCTCGAGCGCGTGCGCAGGGAGGCGGTCCTGGTAAAGGACGGCGCCCTGGAGAGGGTCAGGTCGGAGGAGGAGCACGGCGTCGGAATCCGCGCACTCGCTGGCGCGTGGGGCTTCGCCTCGACGAGCGAGCTGACAAAATCCGCGGTTGAGGGTGCTGTGGGGGCGGCGATCGGCATGGCGAGAGCCGCGAAGCGTGGCCGGGAGACGAAGCTTGCCGGAGTCGAGCCAGCGACTGCAGTTTCGCACGCCGCGCGGAAAATTGACCCGTTCAAGGTGGAGCTCAATGAGAAGATCGAACTATGCCTCGAGGCCGACGAGGGGGCGCGCGCGGATGAAAATATCAAGCGAACCTCCGCCGCGATTGCATGCGAACAGGTCAGGAGGGTGTTCATCAGCAGCGAGGGGGCGCACATCGAGACGGATTGCGTCCTGACGTACGCGGAGGTTTTTGCGCTCGCGAAGCGCGGCGGGGTTACCGAGTACATGGAGGATATCGCGGGTGGGGCCGGGGGCTTCGAGGTCGTGCGGGCCTTCGACATGCCGGCCCGCGCAGGGGAAGTCGGCAGGAAGGCATCGGCGCTGGCGGCGGCCAAGACGCTGCCTAGGCGAAAGCTGAGGGTGGTGCTCGATCCGGATTTCGTCGCCCTCCTCGCCCACGAACTCGTCGGCCACCCGAGCGAGGCCGACCGCGTCCTCGGGCGGGAGGCGGCCTGGGCCGGCAAGGCGTGGTGGGCCGGGAAGCTAGGCGAGCGGGTGGCTTCGAAGCTCCTCAACGTGGTCGACGACCCCCTGGTGCCGGGCGCCCTCGGGTTTTACGAGTACGACGATGAGGGCGTGCCGGCGAGGCGCAAGCAACTGATCCGAGAGGGCATGTTGCTCGAGCACATGCACAGCCGCGAGACCGCGGTCGAGTTCGGCGTCGAGCCCAATGGGAACATGCGCGCCCAGGGCTTCAGGTACCTCCCGCTCATCCGAATGAGCAACACCTTCATCGAGCCCGGCGAGTTCGAGCGCGAGGAGCTGTTCGATGTGCCTCGCGGCGTCTACCTGAGGGGCGCGAAGATACCAAGCATAGACTCGCGGCGCTACAACTTTCAGATCAGCGCTAAGGAGGCCTTCCTAATCGAGCGGGGCGAGCTCGTGGGGCCCTTCCGCGATGTGTCGCTCGCGGGGGTCGCACCAGAGTTTTTCGCCAGCATCGACGCGGTGGCGAGCGATTTTGAGATGCGGCCGATACCCAACTGCGGAAAGGGCGACCCCATGCAGACGTTGCACGTCGGCAACGGCGGGCCGCACCTCCGCGGAAAGGCGCTGGTGGTGGGGGGGAGGTGAATGCTGGAAACCGCGCAAAAAGCGCTCAAGGCCATGCGGAGGGAAGGCGCAGGGCAGGCTGAAGCATTCGTGGCGGAAAACTCGGTGTTGACCGTGAGGATAGCCTCTAACCGAATTATCGAAACGAAATTCGTGCGCGACGAGGGCATGGGGCTCCGCGCGGCGGTCGGGCAGAGGGTTGGGTTCGCGTGTGCAAACGAGTTCACCCCCGAGCTGGCCAAGCGCGCGGTCTCGATCGCGCGCGCGCGTCCCCCCAATCCTGACTTCAACGGGTTTCCGACGCCAACCAAGCCCAAGCGCGTGAGGGGCATCTACGACTCCGCCCTAGCATCGCTACCGCCCGAGCGGGCGGCGGAGATCGCTGAGTCGATGCTCGTGTCGGCCTTGTGCTTCGACGACCGCGTGGCCGAGGTGTCGGGGGCCCTCAACGTCGTGGTCGAGCGCTGCGCGATCGCAAATTCGAACGGCGTAATCATCGCGGATCGGGCGACGCGAATGCTCGGACACCTGACGGTCGAGGCCCGCGACCTCGGGCGCTCCGAGGGCGCAGCTTGGCTCGGCAGCACGAATTTGCGCGATTTCGACCCCAGCGCCGTGGGCAGGAGGGCGGCCGAGCTGGCGGTGGGCTCACTGAACCCTAAGAAGGTCAAGCCCGGCAATTACGATGTCATCCTGGAGCCAGCCGCTACGGCGGAGCTGCTCTACCATGTGCTAGGCTACGCCGTCAACGGGCGCGACGTCCACGACGGGATCTCATATTTTGCGGACCACCTCGGCAAAGACATCGCCGCGGAGGAATTGAGCATTTGCGACTGGGGTAACATGTCAAATGGCCAATGTTCAAAGACCTTCGACGACGAGGGGGTGCCGACCCAGCGAACGTCCTTAATCGAGCGCGGCAGGCTCGTCGGCTTCGTGTACGACCGCTACTACGCCGGAAAAGCCGGGATGCGAAGCACGGGCAACGGGCTCCGCCTCGCGGACATGCCCGGCCGTTGTTACGGGGTCGAGCCGAGCCCGTGCATAACCAATTTGGTGCTCTCGCCGGGCGACTTCAAGCGCGAGGAGCTGATCGCGGACACAAAGCGGGGCCTGCTTCTCTCGCGGATTTGGTACACCTACCCGATAACGCCCCAGATCGGCGATTTCTCCACCACTTCCAGGTGCGGCTTCCTCGTTCGCGGCGGCGAGCTTGTGGGCGCCGCCGGGCAGGTGCGCATTCACGAGAACATGCCGCGCATCCTAAGGAGGGTCACCGGAATAGCGGACGATGTCGAGCAGGTGATGCCGTGGGGAGCGGTCGCAGCGATCTGTGCGCCGAGCTTGCGTTTAAGCGGCGTCCGCGTTGAGTAAAATTCGGCGCCGCACCCTCAGGGGCGGGAATTTAGTGTCGACCGCAACTAGGCTCCGAATTTCCTGCCCTTGCCCATGAGGTCGGCGAGCGTGGGCAGCAGGTCCTTGCCGCGAATCCGCCCCAGGCCGCCCCTCGCGCAGGAGCGCTCATCGTACGCCCTGACATCGTCCGCGCGCACGCCGGGCCCAGCGATGAGCACCGGCACGGGGTCGCCGGTATGCTCGCGCACGCCGACGGGCGTGGTGTGGTCGACCGCTATGGTGATGAAATCGGCCGCGCCGACGAGGGAACCGAGCATGTCGTCGACGCGCTCGATGAACTGCACCTTGGCGGCAGCGTTTCCGTCGTGGCTTGCCTCGTCGAAGCCCTTCACGTGCAGCAGTGCCAGCTCGTTGCTTTCGAGCGCCCTCAGGGTCGCGTCGCACTTCGCGTTCAGGTTCGTGTCCAGGCCACCGGTCGCGCCCGGCACATCGACGATCGTCATGCCCGCCATTCGGCACACGCCCTTGACGAGGGCAGCCGCTGCGATGCAGGCGCCCCTGAGCTTGAACCTCTCGTGAAGCGGCTCCAGGTGGGGTATCACCCCCGCCCCGCGCAGCAGCAGGTAGTTCGCGGGGAGCATCCCCCCTTTCGCGCGCTCCAAGTTTGCGGGGTGAGCCTTGAGCACCTGGTGCGCCCTTCGCGATAACTCGTTCAGCAGCCGCGCCGTTTTCGCGGCCTCGCGCGATAGCGGCTTGATCTGCAAAACTTTGGAGCCGAGTTCGTGGGGATCAGAGTCGGTCACCTCGTGCGACAAACCCCTGCCGCGCAAAACTAGCGCCGCCCTATGCCCGACCGTGCTCTTGAAGATGACACGCACGCCCGGCAGCTTTATCCGCCCGATCGCGGCCGCGAGTTGACCGGTGTCTTGGATGCGCCCGGCCCGCCTGTCCTTGACGATGAGTTTGTCGTCCACCGTGGCGAAGTTCGCCCGGAGGGCGATGTCGCCCGCGCGGAGGTCGATGCCCGCCCCGGCGGCCTCGAACGGTCCCCGCCCCGTGTAGACCTCTTGCGGGTCGTAGCCCAGCAGCGCGAGGTGGGCTGTGTCGCTCCCCGGGGGCACGCCGGGTGCGATGGTGTCCATCAGCCCGCAGATCCCCCGCCTCGCGAGCTCGTCCATGTTCGGCTTCTTCGCGAGTTCGAGGGGCGTTCGGTTGCCCAGCTCCGGCATCGGGCGATCGGCCATGCCGTCGCAGATCAGCATGATCGTCTTCAACGGTTCATCCCCCTATCGTGGATGTCGCGCGCTTAAGAAAAGTTTTTTGCCGTCGGGGGAACCTGGAAATAAACCGGCAACTTTGCCGATCGACCTTCCTCAAATGGACGAAGGGACACAAATGTTGAAAGGGCAAGAAGGCCAATATTTAAATTGGGCCCGTGGCTCAGCTTGGATGGAGCGTCCGGCTTCGGCCCTCGTTTAAGGGAAGAAACCGGAAGGTCGGGGGTTCGAATCCCTCCGGGCCCGTCATTTCTTAGAAGATTAGAAGGGTTGGAACAAAAGTAGGGAAAAATCCTTTAGAAAAGGGAAAAGAGATATGTAGCTAAACAGGAGATATTTTTCTATAAGAAAAAATAAATATGACCGCATCACGTTTTGCGGCCATGTTTGGCTTATCTCCAACGCTCAATCCTATGCCGGAAACTCGTACATGCAGAACTTCTTTCCGCCGCTTGGATAGCTTGCACTCATGCCCTGCCAGTAGTAGATGTGCCCGGCTGCGAAGCCCAGCCTACCGCCATTGTAGTCCGTTATCGGGTAGGGGATGCTCGCCAGCTTCTCCCAAGTGTTTGTGGAGATGACGTAGCGGTAGAAATTATCGCCGGGATCTTCCCAACAGCTTCCACCGCCCAAGGCATAGATGTAGTCGGCTTGCGTAGAGAGCCAATTCCCCGCCCAGAGCAGCGAACCGCCGTCGCCCACACCACCCGCCTCCGGTATGTTTTCCATCGTCGCCCAGCTATTATTGACGATATCGTAGCGCCAGAAGTCCCGGAGTGGGGTCGTTTCAAGATACTCACCCCGCAGTGCGTAAAGGTAGGTGCCGCCGGTCCAGACGAGCGAGCAGCCGTCATCAGTGCCTGCAGGTGGCGAGGCCCTCGTCTCCCAAAGGCCGTTCGATGGGTTATAGCGGGCAAAAACCGTGCCGTGCGAGCTACTCCCCACAATCGAGTAAACGTAGCCATCGTATCCTGACCAAGTTATAGCGTTTCCTGCACCCTGTGGTCCGGGTGTATTCGCCAACTGCGTCCAGCTGTCAGTCGAAATTGTGTACCGGTAGAATAGGCGTCGATCCGCATCCTCATATCGGGCACCGCAGAGCGCATAGATGTAGTCACTGTTATCCCAAGCGATAGCTGTCCCGTTCCTGAATGCCCCCGTCGGAAGTCCAGTAACGCTTAAGTTCCCCCAAGTGTTCGTGCCGGGATTGTAGCGCCAGAATTGAGGCGTGGAAGTGGCGTAGAGGCACTTGGCAATGTAGACATAGCTCCCATCGCCGCATACCGACTCGCCATAGCCGCCCACGTCAGGAGTATCCGCCTTTTCGACCCAACTGCCGAGGTTTGATGGCGCCACCACCAGCGTCACGCTTACCGTCTGTGGATTGTTCGTCGCGTTCAGGTCCGAAACCGTGATCATAGCATAGTACGTCCCCGCCACGAGCCCAGTGATATCTACGCTCACCGTCATCGGCTGGGAAGCTCCGCCTGCTAAGCTTCCAGACGTCGGACTCTCCGAGAGCCATGTAGCATCGTCCGTTGCAGTCCAGTTGAGCGTACTCCCAGCTGGTCCGGTGTTTGAAACAGTCACGGTCTGCGACGGTGGATTGGCTCCTCCCTGCACCGCATTGAAAGTTAGGCTCGTCGGAGAAAGCCCTATCGTAGGCGACGGCGGAGGAGTCACAACTAGCTTTACCTCGTCGAACCACGCGAGGGCTTGAGCTGTTTTATTGTTGCCAGTCTTGTAAACGAAGCGAAGCCTGATCTTGTACGCGCCGGTTTCGTTGAAGGAGGACGAAACGTCCTTGTTGGAGACCGCGTACCAAGTATTGTAAGCCGGAGGTGCCCCAAGCTGGCTGTCCAGGTCTGCAGTAACCCCGCTCGGTTTCACTATCGTTACATAAATATCCCTTTGGGCTGGAGCCACCGCAGCATAGCCCTTCTTCCAGGCGTAAGAAAGAGTAACGGTTGAGTTCGCTTGAATGATCGTTGAAATGGTCTGCTCCCAATAACCTTGACCTGCCTTGTTCCTACCCACTTCGCTGCTTATCTTCGCGCATCCGCCATTAGCATAGCCAGCTGAGTCCCAGGAGCCCGTTGGCGCCCCAGCAACTGTTACGAAGGTCCAGCCTGTGGTGTTGCTCACGAAACTGCCGTTAGTTATGACATCGGTCTGTGCAGCCACAGCTGAGATTGTTGCCATCAAGACTAGGGTCACTATTAGAATAGAGGTCGTTGGAGATTTACCCCTTTGGTTCAATCCCTTCATTTTTCGCCTCCTTTGTTGATATAAAACAGACCAAAAATGGTAGCTTGACCGGTTACGAATTCATTAAAAATACATCAACGTGCGCGGTTTCCACAATCGCACGCTCTTAGGTAGCATATTCAAGGTGTTTATCAACTTCGGCTAGGCAATTTTTTAATTAAACCACTATGCCTGCCCCGGTTTCGGAATTTACGCCTTCAGCTGAGCCAAAAGCCGAAATTAATTTTATATTTGGAGAAAAATTTAATGAAGTCGACGAACTGGGATGGCTGATTTCGGTGGCGATCGGCGCGCGGCGAACCCCTAAAGCTTGGCATCGCCGGAGGGCCTTCAGGAGGGGGGCGCGGCGGGTGGTCCTCCTCACCGCCCTGCTCGCCTTTCTGGCTGGCGCGTCATTCGGCGCCATCGTCTCCAAGGTGGTTTCCGAAAGGTGGTCAGCGGCCCAGCCCTGGCCGGCGGAAATCGGGCTCAGAAGGGCCTCGACGAAGATAGTGGCGGTGCGCTCGGATGGCATCGGGGTCCTGTGCGACCTCGATGTGGAGATAAAGCCGGGCAGGGGGAGGGTGCTGGTGAGCATCGAGCCAAAGATGGAGCTCGACATCCAGTACTCCGCGGAGACCGCGGCAAAGGTGGCCTCGGAGCTCACGGGGATCGATCTTTCGGGGGCGGATGTCGTCTTCACCATCGTCGCGCCCGCCGAGATAATGGGCGGCCCCAGCGCGGGGGCGGCGCTGACCGTGGTCACGGTGGCCGCCATCGAGGGCGTTGGGGTTAGGGGGGATGTGGTCATCACGGGCACCATCCGCGAGGATCACAAGGTTGGTGAAGTCGGGGGCATATTCGAGAAGGCGAGGGCCGTGGACGAAGCGGGCGCGGCGCTCTTCCTAGTCCCCGAGGGGCAGAGCGTGATCACGATGTACAGGCAGGTCGTCTACGAGCCCGTGCCCGGCTTCAGGTGGGTGAGATACGATCCGGTGATCGTCGACCTAAAGGAGTACGCGGAAAATGCCGGCTGGAGCGTCCGAATCCAAGAGGTCTCGACCGTAGAGGACGCGGTGGACCTGATGTTGCAGCGGTGAGAATTAACTCCAAATGACCTCGGGACGCAAGGTGAAAATAGTAACTTTCGCTCAATTTGTACGGTAGTTTAGTAGGTGAAGCGCACATTCATACCTGGGCCGGTGGTCCAGCCAGGAGAGGATGCAGGCCTCCGGAGCCTGAGATCGCGGGTTCGAATCCCGCCCGGCCCGTATTTGATTCGGGGTCGAGTCCCAGAAAAAATGGGAGAGATGAGCCCCTAGGAGTTCATTCGGGGAACTTGCCAAGAACTTGCGGATACAAGCACGTATTGCTAAGAGACGCGAGCGTCCGCCGGTGGTTCGAGAACCTAGGCAGGGGATCCCGGGTGACGGCGGATGTTTACCTGCGGAGGCTGGGGAATTTCTGCAAAGCTCACCGCTTGACCCCTTCGGGGCTGGCTTCCATGGAGGAGCGAAAACTCGGGGATTTACTCATGGACTTCGTTAGCCTACAGGAGCACCGCGGCAAGGCTGGAAGCTACGCAGAGTCGATCCTCAAGGCCATCAAATCTTGGCTATCCTACAACCGCCGAAAGCTGGATGTAAAAATAAAGATCAAGGGGGCTAGGGATACGCCCTCGTTGAAAGGGGAGAGGATTCCCTCAAAGCACGAGCTAACAAGGATACTCTTCGCGGGGGACAAGAAAACACGGACTGCTTCCGTACTCTTGGCCCATGCGGGTTTGCGCATCCAAGCATTGGGAAACTATGACGGTACCGATGGACTCAGGGTTGGGGATCTACCCGAGATGCGTTTGAACCAAGAAGGCGTGAGGTTTGAACGGATCCCCACGATAGTCCTCATTCGAAGAGAACTGAGCAAGGCGGGGCACAAATACTTCACTTTTCTGAGCGATGAGGGCTGCGGGTATCTGAGGGATTACTTGGAAGAGCGAATCAGGCGCGGGGAGAGGCTAACCGAAGAGTCGGCAATAATCACGCCGAAAAAGCCGGTGAAGCCCTTCATCCGGACGGCCAACATCGGCGACGCCATCAGAAAGGCGATTCGACGTGCGGGTTTCTCTTGGAGACCCTATGTGCTGAGAGCATACTTCGCCACCCAGCTCATGCTAGCCGAGAACGAGGGAAAAGTAATCCGCGATTTCCGCCAGTTCTGGATGGGTCACAAAGGAGACATCGAAGCTCGATACACGACCAACAAAAGCACGCTACCAGAGTCGGTTGTGGAGGAAATGCGGAGTGCTTATCGAAAGTCACAAGAACATCTAGAAACCACCAAACCGGAAGTTCCGAGCGTGAAGGAAGAGCTTAGGCACCAAATTGCATTGATAGCTGGGTTTAAGGCCGAGGAGATCGAGCGCTTGAAGTCAGCTCGAATGAGCGACGAAGAGTTCCAAGCCAAGCTGAGGGAGAAACTAACCGGAAACAAACCCTGTCAAAAGATCGTTCCGCTAGAAGAGCTCGAGGACCACTTAGCGCACGGGTGGGAGTTCGTTGCTGCCCTGCCCAACGGGAAAGCCATCATCAAATCTCTATGAAGGGTGCGAATATCGATAAAGGCAAAATCGGCAGGTGCTTCTCGAAGGATCGCATCATACGGGCCACCCGATCAAGGGATATGCTGAATTCCGATATCGGAGGGATCCGAATCCCTAGGTCTTCCAGGATTCTTTCCTCGCCATATTTTATTAGGTGGGTTTGGATGGTGAACTCGTCGCAACCCCACCACCACTCGTTTTCCTTGACTCCGGAAGGAACCAGTCTGTGGCCGCCGATCCGTTTTCCCGAGAGCTTCCTGAGAGCTTCTTTAGCTCCATAGTAATCTCTGGCTATCCCCTCCCGTAGCAGGCGGTTCGGCGTGAGCAACGCGGGTCTTTTGGGCTCGTCACCCTTGGGGCCAAATTTTGCAAGAATGCCCCGCTTAACATTTTCAACGTATTCGTCGCTGGTGTGGGCCTTTCTCAGTTCTGAACGGCTAACCCCTTCTTCTCTAGCCAAATCTTCCAGTGCGAAGTCTTCAATCATTTTCCCAATTTTTCTGGGACAATTGAGCGATATATAGACTTCTCGGGGTGGCGAGATGGCTGCAGGCGGCGAGAAGCGCGCGTGGCCTGCAACCAAGGTTGAAGAAGGCGAAATGGCAGATGAAGGCCGACCCCCTAACCGTCGTATCGCACACGAACCCGTGGTCTGCCGAGGTAGGCGGCAATGAATCTCAAACCCTTGAAAAAATTTGCACTCGAGCGGTTGCCGAAAGAGTCATCGCTGCGCGAAGTTATCCTTGCCGAATCAGACGAGATAACCACTCAAGATTTTCTCGCGAAGGTTGATGTTTGGCTCAAGCTCGCTGAGTCAGAGTCGAGGAGGTAGTGACATACCCGAGCGAACAAAGCGCTGGACTTGTGTCGCCAATTCTAACGACACCGCTGTTAAACGCCTGCGGTTCAAACAGGATGTGCCAGCCTTATCTCAAAACGTATGGACCATCCAAGAAAGGCGATATGGTCGAGTTTCCAGCGGGAACACCGAACTTTTTATCAAGGAGAGTGACCAATGAAGCTCAAGCGCATCGAACATCTATCCTGCCCGTTCTGCGGCACCACCAAGCCCCTGAGATCGCTCAAGTCCAAGTTGTTTAAGAGCTTTGACGTCAGGTGGAAGATTTTACTGTGCGCGAGCAGCATACCCGAGAGCCGGGAGGGGGCGGGAAAGGTTTCACCTTGATCCCGGACGAGCGTCTTTCAATCGTGGAGACGATTAAAAAGCCCGAATATCGCGAATACGCGCGAGGGGTCAAAGGCCGCTTACTTCGGATCGTGCGCGCATACGTGGACGCGGGATCCATCACGGCGGACGAGCTAATCAGCAGGCCCTGTGAGCTGGCAAAAATTCTGGAGATAAGGCATCGATGAGCTTACCGCTACCCCAAACATTTCCTGGGGTCTTCTCCAACCCGCCTATATCCCTTTGATCATTCTCTACTCTCAAATTGGCCAACCACGCGAACGATCTCCTTTTTGCCTAGGAGGCTTTATCCCCTACCCCTCCCTCTCTCTTTTACCGTATCCCACTCCGAGCTCGGTCAATGCCTGTCTGACTGTCCGGTTGTCCGGTTCGTCCGAAGTGTCCGGCCCTTCAGCTTTGGGTGAAAGGTATGCCAGATGAGGAAAAGATCGAGCACGTTTTTGCTGAAATTAAGGCTGGAAGGCTGTCGTTTCGGGGCGCCGCCAAGCAACTTGGGATTCCGAAATCAACGCTTCACGATAAGTACGAAAGATGGCTTGTGAGGGAGATTAGAGAACTTGAGTCAAAATTCCCGAAGAAGCAAAAAAGCAAGAAGATCTTGAAAACAGGATAGCGAACCTTCAAGAAAGACAGGGCCGCATCGAGAAAGAATACGAGGAAAAAAGAAAAGCAGAGGAGGCCGAACTCGAAAAGATCAGGGGACAGAAAGTGGCGCTAATGGAGGAGGTTCAAAAGCAGTGCCTGACTCTCGAAGAAGCGGTAGAGGCGGCTAAGAGCTTCAAGGAGACTAGGCAAGCTACGAGCGAACTCCTCAAGCGGAAAGAGGAAGCCGAAAAGCAGCTTTCATCGCTCGTAGAAAGCCGGGAGGCCGAGAGCCAGAAGGTTGAGCGTCTGATGTCGACGAGGAAGGAGCTGGAAAGACAGACAGCGGCGATGAAGAAAAACTTGACCATTACTTCTCTTTGGAATCTGTTTACGAAAGAATGCTTCTTCCAGTCCCTTGCAAGAACTGTTCGGCACAGATCTTCGTCGCCCTTCAAGTTCTCAAGGAGGTCTTTGAGAAGTACCTTACGTCCTTCATTCCATGGGGGCTCGATCTTCGTTGCTACCGATGCGGCATGACCGCTTGGTACCCCCTGCAAGAGTTGGCGGTGTTTGCAGCAAAACCGATTGTTTGGGGGATGGCTGAGTTCTTCGAGCGGTGGATGAAGAAGCCAAAAGACCTGAAGCGAGCGAAGGAAGAATACGATCGTCTGTGCGGAGAGGTGGAGCTCAAGAGGAGGGAAAATGACGAACTCTCCGCAGAGAAAGAGGGTTTGAAAAACGAGATCGAAGGCAAACGGAAAGTACTCAAAGAGATCGAAGGGAAGATGAGAGCTGGAACCGAGGAGCTTTGGAGACTCGAGAGAAAAATAGAAGCCGGGTTGAAAAAGCTGGCGGCGGTCGACCAGGAGATAGAAAAGAAAACAGAGATGCTGAGGAAGATCGATGGAGAGATCGGGAAAAGAAAAGGCGAACTCACCTCCTTGATTGAGGGGGTGGAAAAGCAGAAGCGTAAACTCATGAGCTTAATGCTAGACTATGCTAACATCGAAGCCATGAGGGATGCCCTATTGGAGGCCGACCATGGAAGGAAAAAAGAAGTGCCTGCCGTTCCCGTTTGATCTACCTCTTCGGATCGTCAATTTTGTCGATTCCATAGCAAAAGGTGTAGAGGAGCTAGATAGATCGATTAGGGAATTGGACCGCGAACTCGGAACTACCCGGACCCTATTTCAAGCAGAATTTCCCAAGAGCCCTTCCAGAGGTTGAGCTCGTCCGAGATATCTTCGGAAACCAGAGAAGTCTTCGAGGAAGTCAGGGCTAAAAAAGGGGATTTAAGTCATCTTACATAGATATTGCTATATATATCCCTCCGTAATCAGTACTAGTGGAGGCTGGCTGAGGGGGTGGGGTGGCAAACCAAAAAGAGGTAATGTCACCTATGGCCAGACCTGAAGTGTTGAAGTTGGAAGAAAAGAAAATAAAAGCGATAGAGGAATTCGCAGCCGAGACGAAGTCGGTAAGGGAATACAAACGGGCGCAAGCGGTGCTTTACAAAGCAAGAGGGATGAGCTTAGAGCAGATAGCTCAGCTCTTGGGTGTAGACTGGAGTACTGCCCAAAGATATCTAGCCAGGTACAAAAAGTACGGGGTCGCCAGTTTCAAAGATAGACCAAGGCTTGGAAGAAAACCGAAGCTATCAGAAGAGGGCAGGGAAAAACTCCTCACGGTTGCCCTGAAGAGCCCGAGGCTCTTCGGCTTCCTGAAAAACAACTGGAGTTTGGGGATGCTCAGGCTCTACCTCAAGAAGGAGACAGGAATAGACATAAGCGAGGTTCACATCTGGAGGTTGTTGAACAAACACAAAATTGTGTACAAAAGACCCAAGCTCGTAGCCCCCGGAAAAGGCGGAAAGAGGGCGAAAAAGGTAGGAAACTACAAGAGGGTCGCTAGGGCCCTTTTAAAAAAAGGGTGATGGTGGCCTTCGAGGACGAGACTTGGGTCGAGCTTCTACCAACGCTCTGGAAGTGCTGGTACCTGCAGGGCAAGCTGCTGGAGGTTGAAACGCCTGGGATAAACGAGCGAGCGAACGTCTTCATAACGCTGGACTTCGTATCGGGAAAACTGATCTACAGTGTCCACCGGAGAAGGAGGAGCAGGGAATTCAGGTACCACTTGAGGAAGTTGATGAAACATGCGAAGAGGAGGAGATTCAAGCGGGCCGTTTTGATGATAGACAATTCGCCCGTGCACCGAAGCGCGGAGAGCAGGAGATTTCTGGAGGAGAACCGTCGGTTCCTGAAGGTGTTTAACCTGCCCAGTTACTCACCGAACCTGAATGAAGTTGAGCACATAAACAGACAGCTCAAGCGGGGCGTGTGCGCCAACGTGTACCACAGAAGCATGAAAAATCTGAAGAAGGCTCTGAGGGGATATCTCAAAAGCTTTGGATGGCAAAATTTAGGTAAGATGACTTAAGCAAGGGCGAAGTTGCAGACCTTCTCGAGAGGCTAGGCTGAGGATATGAAGGTCAAAGGACTTTGTATCGCGGCATGAATACAACACCCAAAAAGTCTTTTAGCTGACCGAGCGCATCGCCGATCTATTTAGAAAAGGCTATGTCGAACTCGAGTGCGGAAACCCTCAAGTCATCCGCAATCCAACTGGGATTAGATTCCAAACGGTCGATCTGCAGAATATCCCGTCGATGCGATATGCGGGTAACTGCTGGGGGTTAAGGGCGCCTAGTAAACTCGCTCGGGGCTGCACAACTTTCTGATGTCTGGATTTCAACCGAGGAGGTACCCGTGCTCAGGATGTCGCCTTGACCGTCAAGGAATTCTTTAGCCGCAACTACGAGGTTGAAGTTCTGCCAGCGGCAAGCAAATGCATGGGGGCTCCCCTTTTCAAAAGCAGAGGGAGTATGTTTGTTATTGGCCTGTAGGGTGTTCCTCAGAATTTCTGAGTTGGATAAAATTTTAGCGTCCTGTGTGGTCCCTGAAATCTCCGGCCAAGGTTTGATGACGAGGCTAACTTCCCGCCTTTTTCCCGCAGACGAAAAGTCTTTGCCGCCAAAAGATAACTCGAGCTATTCCTCACGCCTGAGCCCCGTCGCCCTATTGTTCTATGGCGAGACCAAGCAAACTCGCATCAGGTCTAGGAGCCTGTCCCTAGCGGGTCCAAGCTCAATTCCAGTGGCTTCAGCGGGTGTTCGATTTATGGCTTGGTGGGTCTTTATGAAGTTGTGGATCACTCGTCTCAGCTTCAAGGATGCCCCGGCCGAGGCGAAGCCCTTGAAGTGCCTCATAACCTTGTATCGCTGTTTTATATCCTGGTTGTGGCGCTCTATCGGGTTGTTATTGAACTTGAGTCCACACTATCTGCAGGCTATGGGTATGCCGTGCACGAGCCTCGCTATGCGGTAGAAGTGCCTGTTGAAGGCTGACTTGTATTGTCCGAGCTTGCCGCTCACGAAAGTTATCAGCCTTCGCTCTTTAGGCGGCTTGTGCTTCTCGTGCGCAAAAACCTCGTGGATCTGCGTTCCTATGCGTTTTTTGAGGGTTTTAAAGAAATCGTCGAACTCCTCCAGCTTCTTTCTCCCGACGAATTTGCAGCCCAGATTGTACTTGGTTTGGCTGTCGGCCACGTTTATGCTCTAGTGCGTTTTTCCCCACCTTCACTTCGACCTCGTCAAGATGTATTCTTCCTTTGACTTTCGGCTTTGGTATTTGTTTACGCTCGAATTTCTCCACCAAATTCGCGTATTTCTTAACCCAGTTCAGGATGCTTCCATCCGCGTGGTACATGTACCCCCCTTATCTTGCCGAGGGATAATCCCTCAACAAAAAGGTGCAACACTGCGACGATGATTTCCTTAGGGTAGGTCATCCTCTCAAACCCATCGCGCTCGATGAAATAACGCCTGCAGTCCTTGGACCTGTACCTTGCTTGGTGACATATTTGTTCCTAAGTTTGCCCGCTCTGATCACGAGTTCCGATCCGCAGTGGGGACACTTCACGTTCGATCGCTTTCCGTCCTCCCACCTTTCTCGGGCCAGCCTCCCTCGAAACCTGTTTGGTGCAAGGGGGAGGGCCTTCCCCCGCCCTCCAGCCGCCTCGTAGGTTATGTTTTTGGAGGTTTCGATTCGCATCCACATGTTTATTCCATAAAACTATCTCCGAGATTTGGGCTTCTTTCGCCAATTGGGGGCTTATTCGAGTTTTTTCAGCTCTTCAGAAGAACTCTGTTTGTATGCGGGGCTCGTTCCCTCGACGAGGGAGTTGGGAGGTAAGATAAAACGAGTTAGGATAACAAGCGAGAACGTAACTCATGCGTTGGGTGTTAGACTTATGCGTTCTGAGTCATCTAAAGTACGATACAAAGCTCACCAACTACTGGAAACGAATAGTAGGGAGAAGGGAAAAAAGACAGCCACCACGGCAAACGCAAGGAAGATGTTGAAGGTTATGTATTGGATGCTAAAACGAAAGGAGGTGTGTCACCCAGAAGGTTTGAAGCTCGGCAAATACCGCTGACGGGGGAGGGGAGACCTCGTACGAGGAGCCGCGGTACGACCGCGTGGAACGAGATTGAGGCACCCCTAGGCTAAAAACCAAAGTGCGGTCTCGACCGCGTAAAGGAGTTTGCCGTTGCGCTCCAACGAAAAAAAGGAAAAAGTGATCAAAAAAACTTGAGAAAATACTTAAGCGGCTTCGGAGAATCTGTCAAAGGAGCTCCTCGCGGCGCCAAGCCGTGCGCAGGTGTTTGAAAAGGACTTCGAATTCCCGCGGTCTTATCCGCGTCAAACCCTTGAGCCTATTCACGGTGACCGTCGAGCCATCGGTGTTATCACTCCCGGCTAAAAATGTGGCGTGCTGGAAAATTAATAAACTGGTGCTCATTGTTTGTTCCGGAAGATGATCGCATGCGTCTTCTACTAAAGCTCCGGGCGCTGAAGGATCAAGCGTACGACTTGAAATACCACCACAAGCTTCAGGGGTTCATCTACGATTTGCTCGATGGGACGCCGTACGAAAAGCTACACAACCGCAAGGGGTACAAATTCTTCTGCTTCTCAAACATCTTCCCACCCGAAGGGATGCGAACAGGAGTTATCCGAAACCTGTTGATCTCTTCCCCCGATCTCGGGTTGATCGAGGTGTTAAATCGAAAAATCGCCGAGACCATGGAGGGAGAGAAACCGGTGAACGTCGGCGAAATGTCTTTCAAGCTCGAAGAGGCCCGTTTGCTCAAACCAAGACTCGAACGAAATTGCATGTTGATCACTGGAACCCCCATTGTGATCAGAATACCCAAGGAGGACTACGAAAAATACGGGATCAAACCTCCAAAGGATTACGACTACGTTTACTGGAGGAAGCGATATTCATTTGAGGCTTTCATCAAACAACTGGAGGATAACCTGTTCAAGAAGTATAACGAGTTTTATGGGGGGTCTTTGGAGAAGTTTCCACTGTTCGAGCAGTTCATGTTCAAGAAGCAGGTCTGCAATCACGTTGTGCTCGGAGGGAACGAGGTCAAGGTTTTTGGTTCCGTTTGGGAGTTCGCGTTTAGTTATTTAAATGAGGAGCGAAAAAAATTACTACAGTTCGGGCTGGACTGCGGGCTTGGAGAGCTGAACTCCATGGGGTTTGGGTTCATTAATGTTGAAATACCAAAGGCGCCTAAATGATGGTAATTACATGGAGGAAGTAAGACAAATATTAGAGAATGAGATAGATTTTGATAATCTTAACGTTTCTTTCAAACAGGAACATCCGCCTTTCAAAATGTCGATTAGAGGAATAAGATTTTACAATCCCATTCTTGGAGCGGCTCTCCAGCAATCAATAGTAAGCAATCTATCAAACGTCTTTAATAGCAAGATCTTTGAGGAAAAAAGAAAAAATCTCCATTCACTTTTCAAACAGAGTAAAACTAAAAGGAGAGCTGAGGAGCGATTTCGAGCTGAATTGAGGAAAGAGATAATTGACCTTGCTAACGAGGAGTTGGGGAAAAAGTTACGCGGGGGGGGACATTCCAACGCCTGTATTCCCAACAAGCGTTGCCTATGATAAGGCTCCCAATTACTACATCTCTTCAGAAAGCTACACCGAAGAAACAAAGACCACCCTAATAAATCACTTAGCGAGTTTAGCGGTGGGAAGATGTGGATATAAATTCTATGGTTTTGTAGGTTTTCCTCGGAAATGTTGATTTTATAGCTTGCTAAGTGAATACTGTAGGGGCTGGCCTAGGCTTAGGGGTGACAGAAGGTGAAGAATGAAGTGTCCTCACTGCGGGTCCAGCCGGACCATGAAGGCAGGCAAGCTGAAACGCAAGTACCTGACGAGGCAAGGATACAGGTGCAAGGGGTGCAAGCGTTACTTCGTCGAGCGCAATGGGTTTGAAGGCAGGCACTACCCGGGCGAGATCATCGCCTTGGTGCTGCATCTCTTCGTCGAGGGGCTTTCGCTAAGCAAGATCAGGGATATTATGTGGCAACATCACGGATACAGGCCAGCGGACTCAACGATCCTGGACTGGGTCAAGAACTACTCGAAGCTCCTCAAGCGATTCGAGCGCAAACGCATGCCCAAGCCGAAGGTCAAGGGAAGGATCCACCTCGACGAGGTTGAGCTGAAGGTTGGGAAAAAAAGATCTGGTGCA
>JASEGJ010000007.1 GCA_030018135.1 Candidatus Hodarchaeaceae archaeon
TGGGACTCCGATGTTTTTAAACTACGGCGTGACTTGTGGGAAATGACTTAAATGTCATGTGATGTTTCGTCGTTACGAGGAGGAAGGGATTTGGTCGATCTCGTGATAAAAAACGGTTTGATTGTCACGATGGACAAGGAACATCGAATCATCGCCAATGGTTCCGTGGGTGTTGAAGACGGTCGCATTGTATCGATCGGTCGCAGGATTAAGGTCGAAGGCAAGCCAGAAGAAACGATCGACGCAAAGGGCAAGATCGTCATGCCCGGCTTGATTTGCTCGCACACCCACCTCTACCGTGGGTTCCTCCGGGGTGCTCCCCTAAAGATCGAGCCGCCCACGGACTTCTCTCAGATCCTTCAGCGCACATGGTGGCCGATGGACGAAGCGATGACGCGGGAAGATGCATACGCAAGCGCGCTCATTTCATGCCTTGGGTTTGTCAAAACTGGCACGACCTTGTTCGCCGACACCTTCTCCGGCCCAAACGCGATAACGGGTGTGCTTGACCGCATCGCCGCAGCGGTCGAACAGTCGGGCATTCGCGGGATAATTGCCTTCGAGGCCACGGAACGGCGGACACACGCGGAGGGTGCCAAAGGCACCCGTGAGAACGAGCGCTACATCCGCAAGATCAAGAAGGAGCGCACAAGCCGCGTGCGGGGGATGTTCGGCATTCATGCCTCTTTTACCGTTTCCGAGGAACTCCTTCGTTATGTCCGTGAACTTGCAAGCCGCTATAAGGTGCCCATCACCATCCACACATCCGAGGGGCTTGTGGATTTATATCACAACTATGAGCGATTTGGAAGGCGCACCGTCGAACGCCTTTGCGATGCCGGCCTGCTTGGGGCGGACGTTGTATTGGCCCATTGCGTGCAAGTTAACGACGATGAGCTGGACATAATCAAGCGCACTAACACCAAAGTGGCACACAATCCCATGAGCGATATGTTGAACGCGGTAGGCATAGCACCCATCGCCAAGATGCTCTCGATGGGCATTTCCGTCGGTTTGGGTAATGACGGCTACATCTTCGATGGTTTTGAAAACATTCGGGCGGCCTTTCTATTGCATAAGATTGCGCTTCGAGATCCCCGTGCGATCTCGCCGATGGAAGCATTGGAAATGGCGACCATCAGGGGCGCGGAGCTTTACGGGCTGGAGAACGAGTTGGGCTCGCTCGAGGCCGGCAAACTCGCGGATATCATCATCATAGACCCCGCCACCGCACCCACGCCAATAAGACCGGAAAGTGTTGTCGGACACTTGGTAAACACCATCACCGGCAACGATGTCGAAACCGTAATCGTCGGGGGCACCGCAGTGATGCGCGAGCGCAAGTTATTGACGCTTGATGAGCAAGAAACCGTCAAGGTCGCGCGAAAGGCGGCTGAAAAACTCTGGCAAAAACTTGGGGCGATAAGGAGATGATGGCTTGGTGAACTTAGCCGTCGAGATTTGTGGGCTTAAGCTTCGAAATCCGGTCATACCTGCCGCTGGCCCGATGGTGCGAAATGGCGACGCTTTAGCCGTTGCCGCTAAGGAGGGCGCAGGCGCCCTAGTGACGAAGACCATTAGTGTCACCCAGGCCGTGGTGCCTCGCCCGTGCATCGCCAAGGTCAAGGAGGGCCTTCTAAACGCGGAGTATGGGTCGGACCTAGCGCCTGAGAAATGGCTGAACGTGGAGCTTGTAAAAGCGAAAAGGACGGGGTTGCCCCTGATAGCTAGCGTGGGTTACAAACCTGCTGAGATCTCCGAACTTGCCCCAAAGCTTGAGGCGGCTGGCGTGGATGCGCTCGAGCTCTCGACCCACTACCTCGCTGACACAAGTTCCTTGATCGAGGTCACGAAGACCGCGAAGGAAAAAGTCGATATCCCCGTTTTCGTCAAGCTCAGCCCAAATACACTCGATATAATCGGGTCCGCCCGCGCCGCTGAGGGAGCTGGAGCTGACGGACTAGTGGCCATCAACACGCTTGGCCCATGCATGGCCATCGACATCGAGACCGCTCGCCCAATTTTAGGTAGCTCCGGCGGTTATGGTTGGTTGTCCGGCCCCGCGATCAAGCCGCTTGCGTTGCGCTGTGTCGCGGATATCTGCCGGGCGGTGCACATACCAGTGATAGGCGTTGGAGGCATATCCGACGGCAGGGATGCGGTCGAGTTCATCATGGCCGGCGCAACTGCCGTGCAGGTGTGCACGGCGGCGATCGTGCGTGGGCCCAAGATTTACGCACTAATAGCCGACGAGATCGCGCGATTCATGCGCGTGAAGGGTTACAATTCAATCGAGGATTTTAAGGGCATCGCGCTCAGGCACCTGCCCGAGCAGCCGCTGCGCACGAGGGCCAAGCCGCCGGAACTCATCCAGAGCAAGTGCACGAGCTGCGGGCTGTGCGAGAAGTACTGCATTTATGGTGCGATTAGAATAATAGGCAAAATCCCGAAAATTGATCCTGGCAGGTGTTATGGCTGCGGGCTATGTGCCACAGTATGCCCCACTCGAGCATTACTTTTTTAGCGTTAGAAACGTTCCCAGAGCTTCGAGGCGAGCTCCGAGGACTTCTGGGCAATAGCTGCTTCGTCCAAGCCAACCAGTTTTCGGTTCTGCATCAGCACCTTGCCGTTAACTATCGTGGTGTCCACGACGGCGTTTGATATCCCAAATAAAAGATGTCCAAGGAAGTTATCGGCGCTGAGGGGCGTCGGCGGCAAGTAGTCGACCAAGATCAGGTCCGCATAGGCGCCCGGCGATAACCTCCCCAGCGGCCTTGAGAAGAAGTTTTGCGCGATTTTAGGATTGTTGACGAAGCACATCTTCAGGACCTCGCCGTAGCCCACCCGCGGGTCCCCCTTGATCAGTTTGTGCAAGATGTTGGCGACCCTCAGCTCGGCAAACATGTTAGACGTGAACCCATCCGTTCCTAACCCGACTGTAATGCCCTTTCCGATCATCTCAATTACCGGCGCGCATCCGACCGCATTGCCCATGTTGGACTCTGGGTTATGGACGACATTTGTGCCTGTACGCTCGAGGATGTCCATCTCGTGGGCGTCGACATGAACGCAGTGCGCGGCTATCGTCTTGGGCCCGAGGATCCCAAGGTCGTTTAACCTTTCGACGACCCTCTTCTTGTATTTCTTCAGGCTGTTATCGACATCCGCCTTGTCCTCCGCCACGTGCACATGAAAACCGACACCCAGCTTTTTGGCAACCTCCGCGCACTTAGCCAGGGTCTCATCGGACAAAGTAAGGGAGGCGTGAAGCCCGAAGGTGCCGCTGATGAGCTCATTTCTTTCTCTCTGACAGAGCCTGATGAACCTCTCGTTCTCCTCGATTCCAGCCTTGGCTACGTCTGGGCCATCCCGATCGGATGTCTCATAGCAAAGGCAACCTCTGATGCCGGTCTCGCGCAGGGCCTTTGCGATTGAATCGAGGCTCCCTCCGCACGCGAAGGGGCTGGCGTGGTGATCGACGATGGTCGTCGCTCCAGATTTGATGCAGTCCATCAACGGTATCAGCGCACTGTAGTACACGTCGTCTTGCGTCAAAGCTTTGTCGAGCCTCCACCAAAGGCGCTCCAATATCTCCACGAAGTTCGAGGGGGGCTCGTCCTTCAGCGCCACGCCGCGGGCGAAGGTGCTGTAGAGGTGCATGTGGGTGTTGATCATTCCTGGCATTATCACCTTTCCTGTAGCATCGATGAATTGATCGATTTTATGTCTTTTCCTAAGCTCCGCGGTTATACCCAGATCTTTAATGACGTTGCCCTCGATCAGGACCGCCCCGTTTTTAATCACCCTATTTTTCTCGCCCAATGTGATCAGCGTTCCATTTCCAACCAAGGTTGTTTCCTTCATCAAGATCAACCTCCCCTCAAAGGAGGAGCGGCAAGAGCATTTTGCTCATCCCTTCTCAACCCTTTTCCAAGTTATGCAATCCCAAACGGGGCAGACTGTAACGCAAAGCCCGCACCCCACACATTTCTCCTCGTCTATCACCGGCAACCTTTCCTCATCGAGCTCAATCGCTTGATGCCCGCCGTCTCGGCAGGCGATATAACAAAGGTCGTCCTTGACGCAAGTTTTTCTGTTTACCTGAGCAACGACCTTGTAGTCGCGTGGAAGTTCTGGGTGCATAACTATCTTGGGAAGCGCCAATCCAATCAACTTGGAAACGCTGCTCATTCCTTTGTCTTGGAGGTAATCGGTGATGCCGTCCTTCAGGTCGTCGATTATCCTATATCCATTGCGCATGACTGCAGTACAAAATTGTACGTTCCCAGCTCCAACCAGCATGAACTCCACTGCGTCTTGCCAAGTCATTGCCCCTCCGGTTCCGGAGATTGGAATTCCGACGTGCTTTGCGAGCTCGGCGATGACGCGCAAGGTGATGGGCTTGATCGCCGCCCCGGAGTAACCGCTGTAAGTGGATTTTCCGTCGACGGAGGGATGAGGCTCAAATGAGTTTATGTCAATCCCCATTAGGGCGGGGATCGTATTGCTGGCAGTGATGCCATCCGCACCGCTCTCCTTAACAGCCCGCCCAATCTCGACTATATCAGCCACCTGCGGGGTGATTTTGATAAATATGGGAACTCTCTTTGCAGCGGCTTTCACCCAGCTTGCTACCTCTCTCGTCAATTTAGGATCCTGTGCGACCATAGCACCTGGCTTCTCCCCCATAGATCCCTGGGGGCACGAAAAACTGCACTCTATCAAATCTACTCCGGCTGCTTCTAAGCGCCGAACGAGAGTCTGCCAATCTTCCTTCCTGGCCCCCATGATGCTGGCGCCCACGACGTAGTCTGGGAACTCACTCTTTAGCTCTGCCACCCTTCCCTCGACCTCGTCGATGTGGTGCTCGGAAATCAGATCGATGTTTCCGAGCCCAATCACCTTTTTGTCCTCAAAATCCAACCCCGCAATCATGGGATAAACTAGTTCCACCACCTCGCTCTCAACGGAGGTCGTCTTGAGTATAGCCCCGGCCCAGCCAGCTTCAAATGCGCGCTTAACCATTTCCACGTCATCCGTGGGCGGCCCGGCGGATAGCACAAATGGGTTTGAAAATTTTACCCCACACAGCTCAACTGAGAGATCTATTTTACCTGTCACCGTTCCACCTCCCATTGATGGACTCACTTTTCACCCTTAATAGATTTTAGGTAATTATTTATGTTTTCGGCGGCCTTTTTCCCCTCAGCTACAGCTTGAACAACCGTATCTCCACCATTAACGATATCTCCGCCGGCAAACACGCCCTCACGGGATGTCATGTAGGTTTCCTCATCGACGACGATCAAGCCCGGCCCCCGCGTTTTTAAACCGAGGATTTGGATTAAATGGGGGTCGGGCCCCTGACCGATGGCTTCAACGACCGTATCCACTTCCAAAGAAAATTCGGTGCCTTCGATGGGAACAGCATTGGATGGTGAAAAATTATTTGGCTCCTTCCACCTTATCTTAACGCCCTCGAAGCCCTTCACTTTACCTTTTTCGTCTCCAAGTATCCTCAAGGGTTTGGACCTCGTATGAAACTCGACCCCCTCTTCTTTTGCGAACTCGATTTCAGATGGAAATGCTGGCATCTCCTCGAACGATTCAAGACAAACAACGTGGACCTTTTCGGCTCCTAGTCTTAGAAGACAACAAGCGGCGTCCATGGCTACATTGCCGCCACCGATGACGAGCGCCCTCTTTCCCACCCTCAGTGGGAATTCCCTCGCAGGCGATTCGGATTGATGAATATTTACCTGAGATAACAGCTCTAGGGCCGAGCAAACACCTTCAAGGTTCTCCCCAGGTATCCGGACGAAGTATGGCCTCCAAAGCCCCGTGCCGATAAAAATCGCGTCAAAACCTTGGCTAAACAAGGTGTCTAAGTTAAGTTTTTCGTCAAGAGGAGCACCAGTCTTTATTTTTACGTCTAGTTGTTTGATGTAATCAATTTCCGCCATCGCCACCGCTTTCGGGAGCCGATATGGGGGAATCCCATATGTCATCATGCCGCCCGGTAACTGTTTGGCTTCGAAAATGGTCACCTCGTGACCGGCTTTGGCCAACTCGGTAGCTGCAGCGAGGCCTGCTGGACCGGATCCAATTACGGCGACTTTTTTCCCGGTCGGTTCCGCCCTCTTGAACGGCTCGATCCCCTTTGGCGCTTCGATATCGATCGCGAAACGGTGTAGAGCGCGGATATTTATGGGCTCAACGAGCTCGGTGGCACTACAGGCTTTTTCACAAAGTTTTTCAGATGGGCATACTCGTCCACAAGTACCGGATAAAATATTGCTCATCCTTATTATCCGAGCAGCGGCGCGAAAGTTCTTGGTCTTGATTCGCCGGATAAACCCGACCACATCTATGCCGGCAGGACAATTCTTGTTGCAGGGTGCATCGTGGCAAAAGAGACACCTTGCGGACTCCGCTATTGCCTGATGTGGGGGATAGGTGCCTTCGACCTCATCAAAACTCTTGATGCGCTCCTCCGGCGGCAATATTGGAGCCCTCTGTCGTTCGGCCATTTTTTTCCACCACTCAGCAAATGCGCTATTTTTTAAAGGTTATATGTTATTAAAAATTTTCCAACAAGGCGGTTATCAAATAGATCTTCGCGGGCAAGAACAATAATTTCGGAGGATCAAAAATTGGTTTAGATTTAGTCAAGCTAAAGAGAACCTTAAATGTTAGTGCGGTTAAATGTCAGCGGTGTTCGGATGTGGCAAGAAGCGTTCCTTGTGCTCGTGATCCTCGCTTTGCTCGCTTGGGCACTTTTCTCAGGTGGTGGAACATTTAGAACACGCAGGATTAAGGCGGAAATTAATGGCCTACGCGAGGAACTCGCTAAGATGCGAAGCATCAACGAGGCCCTTCGTGACCGTCTCGATTCGGAGCAGGACGAGAAGGCAAGATCGCTTGTTGACATTTGTGAGCTGGCGCGGGATCTTGAAATCCTCAGATCTGCAACTGCTGGCTCGACCACATGTCAGAGGGAGCTTGCAGAGAAATACGACATTCAGCCAAGCCCCGAGCTTATCGATCGAATATTGGCGACAAAACCGAAAATCGACCCGGCAACAAAGAAAAAGCTTGCGCACGAACTACTCGTCGGAGGGGTTGGCAGGGTGATCCTCCGTGGTTTAGATGCTGGTGGATCCATCGAGCGGGCCGCCGGAAATGCGGGTGTCCCTGTGGTCATCGCCAGGGATCAGGTCAAAAGATTGCGAGTCTTGGGCTACCTTAACGATAGGCTGAAGCCCACGGAACGTGGACGAGAAGCATTAGCCTAGCACTTTTTCAGCGGCGCGCCTTACCTCCCCAACCTGTTCCCTTGCGGAAACGACGCGTAACTGGTAGCGAGGTGCGTGCCGCTTTTTTAGTGCCTCCGCAATAGTCGAGAGCTTTGAGAGCTCGATGAGCTTGCCATCGGCCAACACTGGCACTTCGACCTTCTCAAGGCGGGGCTCAGATAGCAAGATATCGACGATTGGAACGTCTAAAATTACATAACCGCGTGGGACACCCGCCTCGTCGGCAATCTCATTTTGTAGGTCCCTGATGCGATGCCACTCACCGTAGGTCTTGATGAGGCGCCTCCTTTCAACAGGGGTTATCTCGCGCCTTTCCTCGACGTAGGCGGTCTTAAAAAGCCGCCTATAGCGCAGCCTCATTACTATCTCGTGCGGATAACCAGGCATCGCGTGGAGCCTTTCGGCCAGATCTGCGTCGGTAAGGCGATAGAAGTTGTTCCTGGTTATACTTCCGCCCTGCTCGATGGCGAACTCCACCGCGTTTGCGAGCATCATCTCAGCTATGCGGACGGTATGATGGAAGTAAACGGAGGTGAACATGAGCGCGCGGGCGGTAAGCAACCCCTCAACCGCTTCAATGCCCTTGCTCGCGATTGCCAGACGATTTTTGTGCACGATAAGTGTGCGCATTAGACGGTCGACATCAATCATGCCGAGCGCAACTCCCGTGGAGTGGGCATCCCGCATCAAATAATCCATTTGATCGACATCGATGTCTCCGTGGATGATTTGGCCAAGGTGGGGGACGCGGTGCTTTCCAAGCAGGAGACGAGCAAGCTCATTGGCGTCGACACCTCGCCTAGAAAGCACATCTGCGGCCATGGGCACCTTCATCCGTTTAAGTTCCGCAAGTTCGCTTGGTCCGCAAATGCTCGTTTTTCCTTGGAGGATGTCTCCCACTAGCTCCATATGATCCTTGCCTAGATACTCCTTCATCAAGTACTCAAGCGTATGCGAGTAAGGTGGATGCCCGACATCATGGAGCATCGCTGCTGCCAGCAGGAGGTCAAGTTTCTCTTCTGAAAGCTCGAGCTCATGTCCCAAGCGCTCCACGAGGTGGGCGACGCCCAGTGCGTGTTCGAAACGTGTGTGATTTGCTCCGGGAAAGACGAGATTTGCCAAGCCGAGTTGCCTGATGCCCCTGAGGCGTTGAACCTCGGGGGTATCGACGAGCTCCAGCACGATGCCGCTCAGGCGCATGCTGCCATGCACCGGGTCGTGGATGATCTTTTCCTCTGTCAGCAATCAACCGCCCCCAACCGGTGGAAATATCGCCACAGAATCGCCATCGTTAAGCTTGGCCCTTAGATCGACGCCATGTCCATTCAGCAGGATTTTGATGTAGGGTCTGATCTTTTTTTTGTTAGGAAGGAAAAGCTCATCTTCAAATCTGACGCCGTAGCGCTTAGTGAGTTCGTTTAACAAGTCACCCACGGTCGCGCGCGCCGATATGTCAATAATCAACTCGCGCCCTCCAATGATATCTTGGAAAATGCCCCAAGGTTTGACCTTTATCTTCATATTTTTCCCCACCATCGTTGGTAATAATTTCGATTTAATGCTTTGTATTTCATGCGCATTTTTACTTAGCTTAAAAGAAATGCCTTTTCAATCTGAACCATGTCAGACGCTGAGTTTAGTCCCCCCAAAAGCGCCTCGTTCGGGCATAAACACGTTCCGCTCGCAGGATCGCTTTATAAAAATCGCCCTCGTCTTTAAAATCCATTGCAAGTATCCTTGTAGCGGTCCGCGCTCCGATCCCGCGCCCCGCTAACGCAATGATCGCGCGTTTGCCATAAGTTAAAATAAGGTCCGCAATCTTACGAGCGCGCGTGAACAGCCGTAGCTCAACCTCACCAATGTTCTCTCCGGCCGCACGCTTGCGAATCACCTTTAGCACCTCGTTATGTTCTTTTGGTAACAAGGTCAACAGCCCTGCACCACATCTGCCACACTTAGGCGACTCTGGTAACCGCCCGATCCGCGTCAGCACATTCCACGTGCAACAATTCATGCAGAACAACCGCACTCGGCGATTATTCAATCGATGTTTGAGCACACGTATGATCTCCAGCTCCGCGCGTCTGGGCACTATCAGCTCACCGCTTGTAAGTTCATCGAGTATCGGCCAACCCATCTGCGTTGGTCCCTCGTCCTTCGTTCGAGCAATAGTTGTTAGCTCGATTGCTCCCGTTTGGACGAGGCGAGCAACTTCTATGGTTTTTGCCGCATCGAGCTTCTCCAGCATTACCTCACGCATCGCTTCCTCGTGGATTGGCGTTGCCTCAAACGCCTTGGCCAACCGACGCAAGTTGATGTGCGCGAGATCCGCATCCTTTCTGATCGCGCCAAATCTTTTAGCGACATGCAACAGGCGCCATTTGAACACAGAGCTATCTTTAAGCGTGAGTTGCAAGATCGGCCCGATGTGTTCTGGTTTAAGCTCTTTGAGCATCTGTCCGAGCAGTTCTGGTGCAGCGTCCATCGGGAACCTAAATGCAATTCTATAGGGGTCGGTCTTGACCGCCACGCTCGTGCCGAGCCTCGTCGAAAGTAGTGCTACCAATACCAGCCCAAGCGTTTTGTTCACGAGCGTTCCAAAACATGCATGCAGGACCACAAATTGCTCATAAATTTCGATCACAAGCTTGTCGCTTGTCGGTATCGGCAGGCCTGCCCTAGCATGTTCTTCAAATTGCTTTATGAACCAGTTCGCTGCCGCCTTTGAGATCGGATATTCATCGATTAGCCAACTTGTGATATGCTCCGTCGCATCGCCAGCCTTGAGTCGTTCAGCAATTTGTGCCCTGACCTTACCCATCTCTTGTGCGACCTCAAATGGCACAGGAATTAGCTCGCCTTCCCAGGCAGGAATTGCGCCGAGTGGGTCCTCGGCTGGCTCGACGAGCACGCGCTTCTCCTCGGGTTCCACATCGATTACTTGCCAAGTTTCGCCCTTGCAGATAAATGTTGTGCCGGGCTCTGCGCATGTAGCGACAAATTCCTCATCAAGTGTGCCGATGGACTTGCGGGAGGCGATGTCGTCGATGTGATAGCGCCTAGTATCTGAAATCATCGAGAGATTGGTAAAATAATACTCCCAAGCTGGCATGCGGCGCTTAAATTCATTCCCCTCAAGCCAAATCAGTCCCTGGCTATTGAGCTGTTTCAAAACCTCGATCAGCTTATCATTCGAAAGATTATGATATGGATATGCACGTTTAATCAAAGTGAGAGCGTCGTCAATATCGACCCTGCTTTGGTCAAGCGAAAGCCCAACGAGCTGATGGGCTAACACATCGAGGGCACTTTCATGGATCCTGCTCGGCTCAAGGGAACCTACCAATGCCCGCCGCGAGATGACTGCAGCTTCCATCGCGTCGTCTGGGCTAGTCGCAAGTACGATGCCATGTGAAAGTTCACCGACGTGATGGCCTGAACGCCCCACCCGTTGGACGAGACGGGTGACTTGCCGCGGCGACATGTACTGGACGACTAGATCGACCGTGCCTATATCTATGCCAAGTTCCATGGAACTGGTGCAGATAAGGCATTTAAGCTGTTCATTGCGAAAGCCCTCCTCCGCCGCGATGCGCACCTCCTTCGCCAAAGAGCCGTGGTGCACACCGATCGGAAGACGAGCGTCCAAAAGCCTCAGACGTGAGCCCAAAATCTCCGCCGCTTCTCGCGTGTTCACAAAAGTTAGCGTTGAGCCATGTTTATTCATCAGTTCGCGAATGCGCCGTAGCCTGGCAACCATAGTTGGCTCAGCGAAAATTCTATCGGCTAATTCAGCATCTTCTCTTTTTGGCACTGGGCTCTCCACATGTAACTTCATTCCTTTTGCGACTGAGGCATCGACGATCTCTACATTGCGATCGGCACCGACGAGAAATTGTGCTACCACAGAAGGGCTGCCGATGGTTGCAGATAGCCCGATACGTTGGAACTCACCAGCCAGCCTGCTTAATAGCTCGAGCCCAACGGCCAACTGTGTACCGCGCTCGTCCTCCGCGAACTCGTGAACTTCATCGATGATTGCCCATCGCACCAATTTCAGGTGTTCACGGATGCGCCTGCCGGGTAGGATGGCCTGGAGGGTTTCGGGTGTGGTGATGAGCATATCGGGCGGTCTTTCAACTTGCTTCTGTCGCTCGCTCACGGAGGTGTCACCGTGCCTGACGAGGATACGTAGCCCTAGCTGGTCGCCCCAACGCTCCAAGCGAATCAACATGTCTCGATTGAGGGCCCGAAGCGGGGCGATATACAATATCTTGATACCCGGCTGCCACTCTCGCGAGAGGTACATGCTGAAAACCGGCAGCAGTGCAGCCTCCGTCTTCCCCGTGCCAGTCGGTGCGATGAGCAACACATGTTTGCCGGAGAGTATCTCGGGAATTGCTAATTCCTGCGGTTTAGTTGGTTCGCCCAGCCCGAACTCTTTTATGGCCCCCACCACCGGCTCGCACAGCATTTTAAACATGTTCATTAAAATCACCGAAAATTTGATTACTTTCGGCGCGCTCTGTGCTTAAGCAATTTATATTGGACCTTTCATTTAAGTTCGGTGAGTGCTTACGCTTTCAAGGTGAAGAAATGGGAAAAACTCTTATCATATGCGAGAAGCCGAGTTCAGCTGCAAAGATCGCGGCGGCCCTCGCCAAGAAAAAACCTAAGAAACAGGAGCTCAATGGCGTACCCTACTATGAGCTCGAACTCGACGGCAAGCGAATGTTCGTCGCCCCGGCATTGGGCCACCTATTTACGCTTAAAAATGTAAAGCCGATGCACGATTACCCGGTTTATGACGTAGACTGGGTGCCGACGTACGAAGTCAATCGTAGGGCTGAACGCGCTAGAGCTTTCGTTGAGGCAATCCGCGAGCTGGCTAAAGACGCCGATGAGTTCATCAGTGCCACCGACTACGATGTCGAGGGCGCAGTGATCGGGTATAACGTGCTCAGGTTCCTTTGCGATGAAAAAGCCGTGTCTCGCGCCAAACGAATGAAGTTCTCTGCCCTGACAACATCCGACCTCCGCCAGGCATATGAAAATCTTCTCCCGCGTTTGGATTTGGAACTCGTTGATTCCGGCATCGCTCGCCATGTGCTTGACTGGTATTGGGGAATGAATGTTTCAAAAGCGATGAGCGCTGCGGTGGAGGCCGCTCATAAACGATTTGCCAAGCTATCGACGGGGCGTGTGCAGACCCCCATGTTAAAAATTTTGGTCGAACGCGAACGTGAGATAAAGGCATTCAAGCCCGAACCATTTTGGGTCGTCAGCCTGCTCTTTGAGATAGAGGGGCGAGAAATCATTGCGGAACATGCGACACCGCGCTTCTTCAACAAGGCGGAAGCCGGGAAAGTTAGAGACTCATGTCAGGGTAAGCAAGCCCGAGTTTCGGCGATCCAAACGCGACAATATAGACAACCCCCGCCAGCGCCGTTTGATCTCGGCGTCCTGCAGTCGGAGGCCTACCGCTGTTTTGGTTACACGCCTATGCGAACGCAACAACTAGCTCAATTTCTCTATGACGCAGCCTTGATCAGCTATCCGCGCACCTCTAGCCAAAAGTTGCCGCCTTCCATTGGTTATGCCGAGATTATCGAGCGGCTTGGCAAGATCTCAAAGCAGTACAAGAAATTGGCTGACAGTTTGTTGGAGTTGCCCGAGTTATCACCGAACGAGGGCGGGAAAACGGACCCGGCACATCCGGCGATCTATCCAACTGGGGAGAAACCTGAGAAACTCTCTGGCCCGCAACAGAAATTGTATGACCTCATTGTTAGGCGCTACTTCTCGGTTTTTGGCAAGCCCGCGCTTAAGGAAAGCGTTCGCGTTGAACTCGATGTTGGTGGGCAGCCCTTCTACCTCCGCGGTCGCCGCATCATAGACGATGGCTGGCTGATGTATTATGGCCCCTACGGCGCGACTGAAGAGATAACCCTGCCATTGCTCTCCGAAGGGCAAGTGCTGATGCCAAAGAAATTGCTATTTGATGAAAAGGAAACTCAGCCACCGCCGCGCTACAATCCAGCGTCAATCATAAAAGAAATGGAAAAACGAAATCTTGGGACAAAGGCAACGCGCGCGCCCATCCTCCAAAATGTTTACAATCGAGGCTACATCATGGGTAATCAAATCAGGGTGACGGAACTTGGTATGGGTGTCGTGGATGCGCTCAGTGAACACTGCCCCGAAATAATCAGCGAGGAGCTAACCGCGCATTTCGAGCAAGAGATGGAGGCTATCCAGCAGGGTAAGCGCAATAAGGATGAGGTAATTGCCAAAGCTAGGGCCAAACTTAATGAAATTTTAAAGAAATTCAAGCAACATCAGCTTGAGATAGGCAAGGGGCTTGGTGAGGCGTTCAGGCAAACGAAACAGAAGCAAAGGGTCCTCGGCACATGTCAAAAATGCGGCGGTCAACTAAAGATCGTCGTCTCGCGTCGCACGCACAAGCGTTTCGCGGGTTGTTCAAACTACTCCGAGGGATGCAGAAATTCTTTCCCGCTACCACAATTCGGCATGATCATGTCCATGGATAAAACGTGTGAGCAATGCGGCACACCGATGATTCAAGTAAACCGCCAAGGGACGCGTCCTTATCGCATGTGTCTCGACCCAAAGTGTCCCAGCAAAAAGGACTGGGGGAAGAAAAAAGCCGATGTGGTGCGGGCTCAGGGGGAAGAGGCAAGTTGAAAATCGCCGTTATTTCTGATACGCATCTCGGAGCTAAGTGGGGTACTCCTCGTGAGCAAGATTCTTTTGATCAGGCACGAGAAGCAATCGAACGTGCGCTCGAGCTTGGTGCCCAACTCATTCTCATCTTAGGTGACATCTTCGATACGCGGATACCCCGCCAAGAGATCTGGCCCCAGGCTATGCGAATTTTAGCATTGGCACTGGCGCGAGAGCAAGGCGAGATAAGACTCAGCAAGGTAATCGACAAGAATCCGGAGGACATCTCCGCCGTAGCCCTCCAGGGGTCGCCAATTGTAGCTCTACATGGAAATCATGAGCGCCGCGTCAGAGGTCTCATGAACCCGGTTGAGGCCCTTGAGGCGGCGGGGTTCCTTATCCACCTGCACCAAAATGTTTTGGTCTTCGAAACACCTGCCGGCGACATAGCCATTCATGGGATGAGCAACGTACCCGAGAGGCACGCGAAAAATGTCCTTAGCACTTGGAACCCAAAACCCGTAAATGGTGCGTTTAACATCCTCATGCTCCACCAAGCAGTTGGGCAATACGTTTTTTCAAGTGAGGAGTGCCCGACACTTGATCTTTCCGACCTGCCGTTAGGCTTCGATCTCTACCTGTGTGGGCACATGCATTATCATGCTGAAGCAGCTGCACATGGCAAGTCGCTACTGTTCCCTGGCAGCACCGAACGCACGCAGCTCTTGCCCATTGAGGCTCAAGTGCCCAAGGGTTTCTACATGCTATACATTGATGATGGGCTGCGCTATGAGTTCGTCGAGCTCCAACGGACGCGCGACTTTTATTATGAGGAGATGATTTTCGATGGTGTGGGCATATCTCAGCTGAATGCAGCGGTCAGGGAAAAACTGCAAGAACTGCTGGGGAAACCGAGGCGCAATCCCGACAAACTTCCTCTGATAAGGCTTAGGCTCCGCGGCACCCTTGCTAAAGATGCGTCGCGGGGTGAATTCGATCATGAAGCTATAATCCAGGAATTTTCGGATAATGCGTCGGTGACAATAAGCAAGGACGACCTCATCGCGCCAGGATTGGAGGAAAAAATGCGGTTCCTGCGCGAGTTACGTGAGCATCGGCTACCCGTGGATGAAATGGCAATGCGACTGCTCGACGCAAATCTCCGCGATGTTGGGTACGATCAAGTACTCGATTTTCGAGTGCTCTATGACCTCCTCATCGAAGACAGAACCGAGGAGGCGCTCGACAAGGTGTTTGAAGTTGTGGAAAGATTGGTAGAGGCCGAACTCAAGGGGCGAAAGCAGTGATAACACATGTCAAGCTAAAGCAATGGAAGACCCACCTCCAGAGTAATTTGCAATTCGGCGAAGGTACAAACGCCCTCGTGGGGATGATGGGGGCTGGAAAGTCGGCCGTGCTGGAGGCTGTCGCATATGCGCTCTTTGGCACGTTGCCGAGGGTGCAGACGCGCCGCATAAAACTCGACGACCTTATCATGAACAGGCCGAGGCCAATGGACTCGGCTGAGGTTGAGGTTGGCTTTGTCGCTCCCGATGGTGATGAGTACATAGTTAAACGCATCATAGAGCGAGGAAGCGGCACAACGTTCTCAGAGCTGCGGAAGGCGAACGGCGAACTCATCGAGAGCCCAAGTGCGACTCGCGTGAGTGAGATGATTCAATCGCTCCTTAAGCTTGATTACGACCTTTTTGAACGGGCGATTTACTCCGAGCAAAATCGTCTCGATTATTTCCTGATCCTGCCACGGGGCAAGCGGATGGAGAGCATCGATGAGTTATTGGGCATAGATAAGCTAGAACTCGCACGAAAGAACATGGGTAATTTGGCGTACCGCGTAAATGGTCGAATTGATGACCGCCAAGCGGCGTTAAACCAGCTCAAGCAAGATGCAATACTTGCCACATTGCCAGCCCTAGAGCAAGGGTTAAAAGAAATAGAATTATCAAAGCAGGAAGTTCAAGCACGGCTTGGGCAACTGCAGCCCGAGCTGGATGCCGTCCAAACGCAACTCCAGCGACTGCGCGAGATGGAGCAAAAATCGATACAATTGGATAAATCACTTGGCGAGCTTGAGGGGGCGGTAAGCGCTATCAAACATCAGTTGGATCAAATCAAGGGCAAGCTTGGGGCGGCCGTTGGAGTTGAGCATGAAGAGCTTCAACAGCAGGTCGCGGATCTTGAGCAGGCTTGCAACGAGGCTTTTAGTAATGTGGATGTGCTTAATTCTAAGCTCACTATTAGCAGCTCAAGGGTCCGTGAACTGGAAACAAAGATAGGGATGTTTCAGGATAGATTGGAAAAGCTTTCGAGCGAAATCGCGCGACTGCATAAATCTCGTAAAGAGCTGGAGCAGTTGAAGCTTCAAGAGGTGATCAGACTCATTGAAGAGCTTCAGATAAATATTCGAAGCACTGGCGATGAGCTAGCTGCTTGTCGCGCGCGGATGCAAGACCTACAGCAAACATTAAATGAACTCGCGGCAGCTGGCCCGACTTGTCCAGTTTGCGATAGCCCACTGTCGGAGGATAAAAAACAAAATTTGTTTAAAGAACGTGAGCGCCAACTCGAGGCGCAGCACAAACAAGCTACCCAGCTGGAAACGCTTCTATCTAAATTGAACGAAGATCTACAGCGGAGACTTGAACTTCAGAGGCGTGCGCTATTGCTCGCAAAGGAGGTAGAGGACCTTCCAACACTCGAGGCTGAGCACTCACAACTCGAGCAGCAGCTTCGAAGCTTGGAGGGGGAGCTCACAAGCGTTCGCGCGGAGGTAGAAAAACTTCGCTCCGATGTTGACAGTTCTCGCCAAAAGGCCGAGAGGCTGCGGGAGCAACTCCTTAAGGCCAAGCAAACATTGCAATTGCGGCTGGACCTCAACCAACTTGAGTTAAAACATAAACAGAAACTCGCAGGGAGCTTGCGGATACAGCGTGAACTCTGGCAACTGAGGCGAACCTACGATGAAGCCCAGGTTAGGGCACTCGAAAAGCGATTCGAGGAACTAATTCGAGCGCATGAACACCTTAAAACAGAGCTTATTGGTAAGGAGCAAGTCATCGCGGAGAGGCGAAAGCTAGTAGAGAATATTCGGGAAAAACAGACCACTTTAACGCGTTACGAGGTTGAACTCAAGTTCCTTCAGCAGGTATTAGGAGCGATTCAGACGATTCAAACCGCTTTAACTAGAACACAGACAACATTGCGCCGCGATTTCATCGAGGCGGTGAATGGGGCAATGAACGAGCTATGGGAAGACATTTATCCCTATGGCGATTTTACGGGCATCAGGCTCGCTGTCGAAGGAGGGGAGCGCGGAGACTACGTGCTTCAGTTGCGCGATAGGCTTGGCAACTGGATTCCCGTGGAGGGTATCGCGAGCGGAGGCGAGCGAACGTGCGCCTGTTTGGCATTGAGGATAGCATTCGCAGTCGTCCTGGCGCCTGCATTGAGCTGGTTGGTGCTCGATGAGCCCACGCACAACCTCGATGTAGAGGGTATTCAAGAATTAGCGACCGCGTTGCGCGAACGCGTACCGGAAATAGTCCGCCAGGTACTGCTTATAACCCACGAGGAGCGCCTGGAGGCTGCGGTGAGCGGCTATCTGTACCGCTTTTCGCGTGACAAGGACGCTGACCAACCAACAAAGATCGAACAGGTAGCGCTACCGGAGTTAGATTAAGAGATTTGGAAAAGTTTTACAGTTGCCTCAACTACCACGTTTTCCCCGCCAGCCTTTGTAATGGATATCCGACCCAATCGAATGAACTGTCTGCTTGTTTCGCTCGAGTTTTCAGGGCAAACGAGCTCCCAAGTCCTTTGACCGTGTCTCAAAGAGATGGAGACTACAAAATCGTGCGGGCGGAGGTAGTCGATCGCAGCAAACATCTGCGAACGCAGGTGGTCGCCGGGCACGACCGGATTTTCAAGCACGAGGTTGTCAGCGGCGGCTTTCAAAAAGCTTACCGTATATGGTTCAACCCAAGCCGTCTCAACCGCCTTATAGAGGTGCTCGCACTTGAGTTCAAGCTGTCTGTCCACGGCGGCTTGGAGCGGTCGTAGGGTGTAGGCGTGCATGAGCACAGCACCTAGGACAAGCAAGACGAACATAAAGACCATCGCGAGCACATCCGCGATGCCGCGTACACCTAGGCGTACCATGCTATCACACCCAGCTTTGCTGGCAGGACCCGATTGTTCATCCAGAGAGAGCATGCGATCATCAAAGAGCAACTCGCCTCATCGCTGGGAGGCATTGGCCCGTAGGGACCGAATGTGCCTTCTTCGCCGCCTCGCTTATAGTGCAAAGTCGCTTGAAACTCAAATTTGCTTTTACCAATCTCCCGCACGAACGTGAGGTTCTCCAATCCATTGGGATCGAGTATGTAACAACGCTTGCCGCTGATGTTATCGACATATGCAAGTTCTTCTGCGGTCAGACGAGCTGCAATTGCCGAGGTCGCGTCGCTCAGTGCGGCGAGCGCTGAAATATCGCGGTGTTGTCTATAAGCCGATACTGTTACCAGCAGAAGGATAATCGCCAAGATGCAAACTACAAGAGTTTTTAATATTTGTGTAAGGCTCATGTAGACACCAATATCGAATTGTTTTCAAGCACGATTGTTAAGGTATAGGTGCCTGCCCAAAGCTCTGGGCCAATAATTGGCAAGGGATAGCCACCTTGGAGGATAGCTATTCCATCAATGACTAACCGGTCGTTGTCAAATCTTAAGGTATGGTTAGACGGCAGAGTGATCTCAATCGTTTGGGGATTACCAGTCACGATTGCTGTCCATACCGCAGCATCTACCTCAAATGCTGCTTCTTTTGCCTCTCGGACGCTAGCCAAGGGCCTCATATATTGATAGCCCATGACAAATGTCGCAACCACAAGTGCTGCGAGAACGACCAGTCCAAGCGTTCTCAGCGCTGGCACGCGTTACGCTCCCTTGGCATTCTCGATCGCGTTTTCGAGTATTTCAGATGCCGCCTCGCCAGCCCTCCTATAAAGCCCTATGCCAATGCCCAAGCCTATTGCAAGCAGAGCTACTGCGGCGAGCAACTTCATGACGATTGGCTCAACGGCGGCTTCATCGCGTAGTAACTCCCTAATCTTCATCTGCAAAATTTCACCTCCTCCTTTCCCCTCTCTGGCTCTCATTTTGAGGGGAGTGCCTTTTTAAAGCTTTTGCGCGCGAAGATGGGCCGCGTATCTCTACCCAAGGCTTTAACCGTCAAATGCGACATTTTTTTTGGTACTCCGATGAGTGGACCATGGACTGATAAGTACCGTCCACATGTACTCGACGACATAGTTGGACAGCCACAAGCTGTTCATGCCATTCGTGAGTGGAGCGAAGATCTAAGAAAAGGCAAGGTGAAAAAGCCCGCGCTCCTTCTTTACGGGCCAGCTGGCACCGGCAAGACCGTCGCAGCTCAAGCTCTGGCGCGGGAAATGAATTGGGACCTCGTTGAACTCAACGCGAGCGATGAGCGAACGTTTGATGTGATAAGACGGGTGGCCGGTACCGCGGCCACTACGGGGACGCTTTTCGAAGGCACCGCGAGCAAGCGTCTGGTGGTCCTCGATGAGGCGGACAACGTTTACGGCACCGCCGATCGTGGCGGTTACCGAGCAATTGCGGAATTGCTAAAACAAGCAAAAAATCCCATCGTGCTGATCGCGAACGATCAATATGCAATTCCGGTGGATATCAGAACCCTGTGTCTAGCGGTTAACTTCAGGCGCATCACGCAGGATTCAATCATCAAGGTGCTGGAGAGGATATGCAAAGCAGAAAAAATAGAGGCCGAGCCGCTCGCGCTTAAGGTAATCGCGGAGACCGCGCGCGGTGACCTGCGCTCGGCAATAAACGACTTACAGGCGGTTGCGATGGGTAAGCGACGCCTTACAATTAAGGATGTCGTCATCTACAGACGCGACAGGGGGGTCAACATATTTGAGGTGCTCACTCAACTCATGCGCGCAACCTCTTGCAAACATGCACGAGAGCTCCTTTGGACGCTTGACCGCCCCCCGGATGACGCGATCGATTGGATAAGCGAAAACGTACCCCGGATGCTCCTCAGTCCCGCGGACCTCGCGCGCGTTTATGAAGCCCTCTCCCGCGCCGATATCTTCCTCGGTCGGACGAGGCGGAGGCAGACCTATGGCATGTGGGGGTATGCGAGCGATCTGATGACTGCCGGCGTCGCGCTGTCACGCGAGGGGCAACTCAAGTATGTCCGCTTTCAAGTTCCCAGCTCCGGCTTGCTCTACGCACGAACTAGGGGGGCGCGCGCGGTGCGCGATGGCATAGCTCGGAAAATCGCCTCGCGTTGCCACACATCGAGCGCGGTCGCAAGAAAGCACTTTTTGCCGTATATGGGCATCATATTTAAACGAGACAAAAAGTCAGCAACACGAATTGCCGCCGAGCTAGAACTTGGGGATAATGAGATCAAATTTTTAACTGAGCGGGCTTACCCCCGTCCATTATGATTGTTCCGTTCGCGAACACCTGCCCTTCAGTCATGTCCTTGATCAGATCCAAGTGGCTTGAAGCCTTATTCCTGCCGTGATATGCTCCCTGATTATTGCCTATTGCTATGTGCACGGTCCCGAAAATTTTCTCATCCACTATTATGCTCCCCCCCGTGTACTCAGCGCCAGGGTTGCACCCGATGCCAAATTCTGCGATCCTATCCTTCTCGCCGGTGTTGGCCTCGAGGAACCTCCTGAAATTTTCCCTTCCCCTCTCAGCTTTGTAGCTGGTGACCTTTCCCTTTTTAAACTTCAACCAAAGGTGCTCCAGCTCCCCGAAGCCCGGGATCGCCGCCCTCTCGAAGGATATTTCGCCCTTGGCGGTTGTCTCCAGCGGCGCCATGAATACCTCCCCGGCGGGGATGTTCACCCCGACATCACCCCTCTCGATATCTTCCTTCGAGATCATGCCATCGTCGACGAGGATTGGCCTGCCTTCGATGCTGAGGATTAAATCCGTCCCATCGTCAGCTGTTATCCGAATTTCATCCTTGCCAGCAAGTGCGGCTCGATAATACCTACAAATCTTGAGAAACTTTCCTGTGAAAGTGCTTTCGATGCTTTTGAAAAATATCCCCCTGAACTTCTCGACGGGGCATCCGTAGGCCTCAGCCGTGGCGGGAAGGGGCCAACCGAAATATGCCCACCTGACCTTCCTTCGGTCCGTTATCTCCCGCAATCTTTGCCTGATCGAAGCCGTGAGCTTGACCCTATCGGGTATTCCCATAGCCCAGTTTGGCTCATCCTCCTCGCCGATGAATACCAGGGCATCCGCCTTCTTGGCTATCGCCTCGGCAAATGGGCTCATCTCACGAAGCGAGTCCCTCGGGGCTAGTTCGTATCTGACCCTCTCCCTCCCTGAGCGATGCGTCAGCAATAGCGCGTGAGCCCCTTGGCGCCAGCACTCCTCCTCGACAGCGAGGGCGAACTCCTCGCAGGTCGGGTCGGTTGGATTGTAGGTAATCCTCACAGAATCGTACTTACCATCGGGCATCCTCCCTATCCTCATCGAACGCGTAACGAAGGCCTTGGCTATTTTTCTCATCTTCTTCTCCGACCACTCCCGCATAGGTCTCCTATCAAATGTATGTCGAATTGCCTTTAGGTTTTTACGATCGCCCGCAAAAGGCATTCGTAAATTACAGCACGCCGCATGTGATGGGCGCGCTCACGTTTTAGAAGGTTGAGGAATTTTGGGGCTAAAGGCGGGTTTGGCTCGAGCTTCAGGCCGGGGTACTCAATTTTCATTAAAATCAAGCCCTCCGGGGGCGCTGGTGCTATGGGTGCGTCCATGCGTCCATCGAGCATCTCTCGCAACCTTGCGATTGTCATCCTGCCGGTGCCGACGGCTAGAAGGGCGTTGACGAGGCGACGCACCTGCTGCCACAAAAAAGCCTTGGCGGCAAAGTCGAATGTGAGAATTTTCCCGCCGCGAACGCTTGCCCGCTCAAGTTTCGCCTCGGTCGATCTGCCCTTCTCCCGCTTACAGAAGTTTCTGAAGTCATGCGTGCCCACCAACAGCGCCGCCGCCGCTCGCGCCTTGTTTGGGTTGAAACCCTTTGGGGCCTCGCAGATGTAGCGGTAGTGCTTGCGCATCGCTTGCCCGCGCGGGTCGAAGGAGGGCTCGACCTTGGTCGCTCCCAAGATAGCAATGTCCGGCGGCAAGGAGGCGTTTAATGCGCGCAGGTTAGGCCGCTTGAGCGCATCGAGCGCTATCACTTGCCCGAGCGCACTCACGCCTCGATCCGTGCGTGCGGCCACGCGGTACCTAGCGTGGGAAAGTTCGCGATAGAACTCAAACCTTTCGAAGGCCCTCAGCAACTCCGCCTCGACTGTGGACAACCCGGGCTGCCTCGCGAACCCGAAATACCTCGTCCCATCGTAGGCGACTAAAAACGCGTACCTCATGCACCTCACGTGTCGCTTCTGGCTCGGCGGGACTCGATGAGCTTAGCGATCTCGTCGACCATCCGCTTGAAAATCCTCTCGCCCTTCTCCCTTGATGCTAAGCTAGGCTTTCCGAAAACGCCGGACTCCGTCGGCCTTTCCTCGGCAGCGACTTCGAACGTCTCGAGCCTCGGCAGCTCGTCGACGGATTTTTTCATGTCCACGAGTTCCGGCCTTAAATAAAGCATGAGTGACGTCTCGGCCTCATCCGCGTGTCCCGCAAATTGCCCCGGAGGCGCTTCGCCCGATTCCAAAAGATCCGCGATCGAGATCTCGTAGGGATCTATCAGGTAAACCCCCGCGCCCTTGGCCGTCAAAGCCCTCCCCGCTTCCCTGAGGGCCACCTTGTGGACGCTTCCCGCGTGCCCGGTGAGGAGGTAGAACGCCCTGAATCCCTTTTCATACATGTCGCCGAGGATGTCGCGGACAAACCCCTTGAGGGAGTCGAACTCAACGCTGGTGGTGCCTGGGTAGGGGGCGGTGTGCCTACATATCCCATAGTTGATGAGGGGCATCACCAAAATTCCAAGCCTTTTGCTGAGTTCTTTCGCCATCTCCCAAGCTATGATGGCGTCGGTCGAAAGGGGCAGGTGGTGCCCGTGCTCCTCCATTGAACCGATCGGAATGATTACATCGCTCCTACCTTTGAGGTATTCCTCAACTTGCTTCCAAGTGGCATCCCCCGCGAGCAAGTGGTCACCTCCTGCGGTTCACCCGTTTTAAGGGGGCTGGCTTAAAATAGGGTTCTCGGCGTGCGATCGCCTTTTGAAAGGCGGCCCTCGCCTTGCCCAGCGCCCCAGCGCGCGAGTACGAAAGCACGTTCACGAGGTTATCGTTGCGCATGAGGCACGGCTTGAGGTAGCCATCGGAGGTTAGACGGAGGCGGGTGCAGTGCATGCAGAATTCTGAGTTGTGCATCGGCCTAACCAGTTCGACCTCGCCCCCTCGCAGGATGTACTTCTTGCGAGCATTCATGTGGCGGCGGGTTTCCACGGCTACGGCTTGCTTTTGCAGCTCCCGCTCGATGTCGCCGAGGTCGCGATGGTAACAGGAGAGATTTTGCCCGTCCCCTGAAATTTGGAGGAGTTCGATGAGCTGGAGGATCGCGCCGCGCTGGGAGGCGTAGGCAACCATTTGCCCGATCTCACCCTCGTTTATGCCCGCGAGTACGACCATGTTGATCTTTACGGGCATCAGACCCGCACTCACGGCTGCATCGATGCCGGCAAACGCATCATCAAGTAGATCCTTACCCGTTATCCTCTCGTAAGTTTTTGGATCCAAGGTGTCGAGGCTTATGTTCACGCGCGCAAGTCCGGCTTCGGCGAGTTCATCCGCGACGTCGGCGAGGAGCGTCCCGTTTGTGGTCATCGAGATTTCGGAGATCGGGGCCCTCGCAATGGAGCTGACGATGTCAACTATATCCCCTCGCATCAGGGGCTCGCCCCCCGTCAACTTCACCTTGCGCACGCCAAACTCGGCCGCAAGTTTAACGATTCGTCCCATGTCGTCGGCGGTCATCGCGCGCTCGCTCGTTAGACAACCCTCGCGGTGGCAGTAAAAGCAATTCAAGTTGCAGTCGTCGGTCACCGATATCCGCAGAGCTGTGAGCGACCTGCCGAACCTATCTCGCATGCCTCCTCACCCTAAGCTCGATCTGCCCGCCCTTCGTCCCCTTCATGGTGGAGAGCATGCCATCGATCACCCCGGCTATTAAAGTCTGCATGAAGGGATTGAGGTGAACCTGTTTTCCGTCGATGGTTAATGTGACGCGCTCACGCAAAGTTGGACAACCATTCCACCGCTCCCGCCCGGAGAGCACCGCGAGCGCAAACTCCCTGCAGCTTTGATGACCACAATGTCTGCAATCCAGCTCCGGCAGCAGGGGTAGGGCCTTTTGCTCAACGAGATCGGCGAGCTTTCTCACCTCATCGTGCCGAAAGACGGGCAACCAAAGCTTCCGGTGCCCGATGCAGGCGATGGTGAACTCGTCCGCCAACTTTTTTGCCTCCGCCCCGCTACGGGCCACAGCCACCTTTGTTATACCCTTCGCCCCCCTGAAGCCTTCGACGATCACGAAATCTATCCCGCGCAGGGCGCGTATGACATCGTGGAGTTTGGCAGCGCGCCTTGTTATCGTCGCAACCTCTCGCGGCGCGATACATATCACCGGGTTCGCACCCGCCTGCGCATGTCGCCACGTGTCCTTACCCCGCTGGTCTATGGTGAACTCGCGTTCGCGCACATGTTTAATGGTACATACTCGATAACCCCGCTTGATCAGCTCTCTAACCAGCCCTTCTGTAACCGCTGTTTTGCCCGACTTTTTGTATCCGACTACCGCGACGATTCTAAGCAAGTTCTGCGCCCCCCAAAAAGCATGACCTCGACCATTTCCCCTTCCTCGACTATCTCCCGCTCGAGCGGCACCTCCACGTAGCCGTCTGCCATCGAAAGCGCCGTTATCGCCCCCGACCCCTCTAGGAGCGGCTCGGCTAAAAGCTCACTGCTCTTTCGCGTCAGCTTAACGGGCACAAGCTCGCGCCGCCCCCTAGCTAACAGGATCTTCATGCTCAGTCGTGCACGCACCGCCTCGCGCCTTAGGTGCGGCGCGCCGGCGAGCTGCCTGAGGTAGGGCGCCACGAGCTGGTCGAACACCATGAGCGCCGATACAGGGTAGCCAGGGAGCCCGAACACTGGCTTGCCGTTCACGACCGCCAAGAACGTGGGCTTGCCGGGCCTCATCGCAAGCCCGTGGACGAGCAAACCCGGCCTGCCTAAGCCATCGACGACCATGGGCACGATGTCGCCCCTGCCAGCCGAGGAGCCGCCCGAGATGATGACCACATCGCAGGTGGCTAAACCCCTTTTAATCGTCACCCCGACCTTAGATGCCTCGTCGCTCACTATACCCAAGTATCTGGGTTCGCAACCGTGCTCCCTGACGGCCTCGCATATCGCCGGCCCATTCACATCGTATATCTGCCCCGCCTTAAGCCTCGAGCCTGGTTTTGCCAGCTCGGCCCCGCTGGAGATGACCGCCACGCGTGGGGGCTTGAGAACCTTCACTCGCTTCACGCCGACGGCCGCCAAGGTGCCTATCGCGGGCGGCGTGAGCCTCTCCCCTGCGAGCATTACCTTCATGCCGCGCTTGACCTCAGACCCCTGCCGGGAGACGTTCTCACCCGGCGCTACCGCGCGGTAGATTTTAACCACGTTCCCTTGGGAGACGGCGTGCTCGACCATCAGCACGGCGTTTGCGCCCATTGGCATGGGCGCGCCGGTCGCGATCTCGATGCACTGTCCCTCGCCCACTTTCAACCGAGGATAATCACCCGCTCTGATGCTGCCCAAGCAGGAGAGCTCTATAGGCACTTTCTCGTCAGCGCCGAAGGTGTCGGCAGCTCGAACCGCGTATCCGTCGACGGCCGAGCGATCGAATGGCGGGACATCGACCTTTGAGGTGACATCCTCTGCCAGGACCCGGCCGCCAGCTTCGTCTAGCGGCACTTCGACCGCATTCGGCCGTGAGCGCCAATATCTTTCCAGAGTGCGCCTAGCATCCTCGAGGGTTCTCACGCGGAGAAATCCCGGCATTAAATCGCTTACTAATTGAACGCCTAGGCTTAAAATTTTTCCGAGCGCGCCATCGGCTCCACTGCGCCATACACGACCTGCATCGAGGTGAAGAAGGAACCCTTGGCGACCGAAAAACTTATCCGAGATTATCAGGACGGAGCTAGGTTGGGCGGCAAGTGGGCCAAAAATTTATAGGGGCCTAACTCAAAAAAAAGGCAACGGGACTTTCGAGTGAGAAGGCTGGCCGTGCTTGCTGTTGCGGTAAGCTTGATTATTTCACTTTTAGTTGTCGCCACCTATGAACCCATAAATCCGAGTCGACCGCGCCGTCAGCGGAATCCGCGGTGGCCTCCTCGCCCTTGACGTGTCACCCATGAGAGGACGGCCATGAAGGGCAGATTTTTCCTGCTGGGGGCGGTCTTGGCGATCTCCCTCGCCGGCGCTTGGTATTTTACCCGCCCCACCCCGCAAGCTCCGCCTCTGGAAAACGAGCCCCTCGTCGGCACCTTCGTCTTGAGCATCGATAAGAATGTTTACATCCCGGGGGAGAACATGAGGATAACTGTCAAGAATGCGACGAACAAGGAATTGACGTTCGCCAACACGTCGTTCGCCCTGCGCCTCGAAAAATGGGACGGCTCCGCTTGGCGGCTCCATGCGATGGTGCCTGGCGAGGTGTGGACGACGGTCATCGAGCCGGGCGTGGGGTGGCACACAGTTTTCGCCATTGAGGATGAAAAATTCGAGCTGGGAAAGTACCGAGTTGGTACCCTAGGAGGGACGTACAGGGTCGGCGGGGAGTGGTACACCACGCCCCCAGCCTTCGCGGAGTTCGAGGTGCGAGCGCGTAGAGGTGAATTGTAGCCTCCGAAAGACGGCATCAAAAAGAGAGGAAAGAATTCAAAAATTGAAGTGAGGTGAAATGCATCTGAGCAAGCGGACCTTGGCGATAGCGCTAGCGTCGGTGATAATTTTCGGTGCGACCCTCGCGTGGTTCACAGCCGAGCCCCAAAGGCCCATAGCCATCGTCAGCGCCCTGCCGCAAGAGCTTCAGCCCATCAGGGAAGCGATGGGTTCGAGGCGGGAGTTCCGGGCGGCGAACTGGACCTTCTACGAAGGCGAGCTTTACGGCAAGCGCGTCGTCGCGACGAGCTGCGGGAGGGGCAAGGTGAGCGCTGCCGCGGCGATGAGCCTGCTCATAGAGCTTTTTGAGCCAAAGGCTATCATCTCCATCGCGACCTCTGGCGCCCTAGGCGATAGCGGGATAGGCGATGTGGTCATCTCCCTTCGAGCCGCGCAGCACGACCACGGCGAGATCATACCCATAGGGGGCCTGCCCGGCGCGCTCTACCCAAAGAACACCGACTTCGGGAGGGCTTCGTGCCCTCGCCCGTCCAGCTCTGGGCGGAAAATGGCAGACAGCTCCTGAGCTACTTTGAAGCGGACAGCGATCTCGTGGCGCTTGCCATGCGGGCGGGCGAGCTGGTGGAGTTGAGGCGGATCCCAGCGCTTGGCTGGACACCGACCGTAAGGGCGGGCACGGTGGTGAGCGGCGATCAGTTCGTCGCCTCCTCGCAAAAGCGGGACTGGCTGAGCAGGGCGTTCGACGCTAGCGCCGTTGATATGGAGGGCGCCGCCATAGCTCAGGTCGCTCACCTGCGCGGGGTGCCATGGGTGCTCGTGCGATGCAACTCCGATGTGGCGGATGAAAACGCATATGCTGACATGGCTAGGTTCAGCGACTACGCCGCAGGTAACGCGGCCGCGCTCGCGCTCAAGATGGTCGAACTCTGGACGGCATAAGGGCGAGAGATTTTGATGGACACCCTTCACGCTTTTTCCAACTATTTTTGACGCATATGCGACAGATTCAGCGCTTAGGGCTCGTTTTAGAACGACATATGTGCATCGCGGACCGGATCGACCCGAGATGAGGCCCTTTGAAACCTTTGAATACGCAATGCGTTCGCGACGCAAAAAACGTCGTGGGCGGGCTAGGGCTAGCGATAGAGTTCGACCTCGACGATGCTGCCCCCGTTGAAGCCCTCCACATCCTCCGGCACGATGACGAACCCGTTTGCCTTGGTCATCGAACTCAATATGCCGGAGCCCGCTATCCGGATCGGATCGGCCATGAGTTCGCCCGCCTCGCGTCGAACGTGCACTCTAACGACCTCGATGCGCCCCAGCGTTGAGCTGACCTTCCGCGTCAATCGAGCCAGAATCGATGGGTAGCCTCGATCGGCAGGCAAGCCCTGCATGCGCCGCAGCGCCGGGCGGGCAATCATATCGAAGGCGACGAGCGCGCTGACCGGAAAGCCCGCCAACGCGAATACTGGCTTGCCCTTGACGATGCCGAAGGCCGTCGGACCTCCAGGGCGGATAGCCACGCCGTGGAGGAGCACCTCGCCCAGCTCGGCGACGGCATTCGGCACGATATCGCGCTCGCCGACCGAGCTACCGCCGGATATCAGCACCACATCATGTTTTATCGCCCTGAGCAAAGCGCGCTTCAGCAGTTCGGGCCCGTCCGGCACTATGCCTAGCCGACGTGGCAATCCCCCGCAGCTGGCTACCGCTGCCGCTAGCGAGTAGCTGTTGATGTCGGCGATTTCCGCACGCTTGAGGCGCGTGCCCGGCTCTCGAAGCTCGCTGCCCGTCGCCAAGATCGCGACCCTCGGCCTACGGGCGACTCGCACTCGAACATTGCCCGTCGACGCGAGCATGCCTATATCCTGCGGCCTGAGCTGCCACCCGCGCTCGAGCACGACCTCGCCGGCTTTTACGTCCTCGCCCCGCGCCGACACGTTCTTGCCCGGCGTGACGGGCGCAAGCACGGCGATGCGGCTGCCCTCAACCCTGGTATGCTCGACCATGACGGCGGCATCCGCGCCCTTGGGCATCGGCGCACCCGTCATTATTTTAACAGCTTCGCCCCTCCTCACGCTCAGCTTGGTCGCGGCCCCAATGTCCGCCGATCCGACGACGTGCAATTTCGCTGGTTTCAGCTCGCTCGCGCCGAAGGTGTCGGCCGCTTGGACCGCGTATCCGTCGACAGCCGAGCGATCGAACGGCGGAACGTCGACTTTAGAAAAGATGTCCTCGGCCAACGCGCGGTTGAGGGCTCGATCGAACGGCACGACCTCCGACCCGAGTTGTTTGACGTTGGAGAGTACGACTTTCAGCGCGTCGGAAAGTCGAATGTAACTCGCGAATCCGCGCATTCTGACCGACATTTCACTCACGCGCATGCTTGACGATGTGCCCGAGCTCGGGGAGGATGAGCTCCATGGCGACCTCAACCGCATTCGGAGCACCTGGCAGGCAGAATATGGGCTTCCGTTTTATTACCCCTGCGGTCGCGCGCGTCAGGATCGCCGGCCCGCCGACCTTTTCATAGCCCGTGCGTCTCAGAAGCTCGCCAAAGCCGGGCAATTCCTTTTCGAGGAGGGGGCATATCGTCTCTATCGTCACATCGCGGGCGGTTATCCCGGTGCCGCCGGTCGTTATTATGGCATCGATCTCAGGGTCCGAGCTGAACCTCTCGACGGCGGCCCTGATCTCGTCGGCTTCGTCCGGCAGGATCAGTCGAGTGGGGGCATGGCCGGCTTCCTTGAGCCTGCGCTCGATAAGCTTCCCTGATACATCCTCATCCTTGCCCTCCTGCATCGCCGCCGCCCGGCTATCGCTCACCGTGAGCACCGCGATACGCAAGTGCTGTGGCGCGCCCTTTTTGTGCTCTATTCCACCCATTCTTTCGACTTCCTCACGACCTTAACTCCAGCGATCTCGGTAGTTGGGTACTGCCCAGCCTCGTCCTTCTCCATCCCCTTGACCATATCCCATATCGCCAGCAGGGCACCTGCGACCCCGACGAGGGCCTCCATTTCCACGCCTGTTTTGCCCATGCTTTTGACCTCCACATTTACCCGGACGCCCCCCTCCTCCAGCTCAAAATTCACCTCGGTGCTCGTTATGGGGATTGGGTGCGCGAGGGGGATGAACTCGGGCGTGCGCTTGACCGCCAAGATCGCCGCCGTTTGCGCGACGGTGAGCACGTCCCCCTTCGGTACCTCGCCGGCCCTGATCTTTCTGATCGTGCCCTCCTTCAATCGAATGAAGCCGCTGGCCGTTGCGGTCCGCGGGACCTCTGGCTTTATGCTGATGTCGACCATGCGAGCCATTTAACCACGCCGAATTACTGATGAGGAACGTGGTATAAATTCTTGACTAAAGGACAGTACACTAAAAAGCCTGCGGGCGAAATTTTTATCAATCAACAAAAGCTCCTCAACGGGAAAGTATAAAGATTTCAGTTTTCGTACGTATTAAGCTGTTTTTAAAACGGAGCTTTTTTTGACCTTCTTTTCATCAGTTTTGTAGGATAACGCATTGAACGGAGGCTAAATCGGGCTTCTTTTCGGCAAGCTTAATACATACCAGTTTTCATGTTGTCAACACCAACGACAAGTGGCGAGCCTCGGTAAGCAGTAAGTATAAATGTTAAGTATAACTATTTTTGATGGTAAGATGAGAGTAAAGGCACGTGTCGGTCCCAAGGGGCAGGTGGTAATACCCAAGGAACTAAGGGATGAGTTCAAACTATCCCCCGGCGATGAGGTCACGTTCGACGCTAATGAGCACACCATCCTGATCTACCCGCGGATTGACCCAAAAAAGTTCGTCGATGAGTTCCTGAGCATTGTCAAAAACAAGAAAAAACCGCCTGCAAAAATAGACTGGGACGAACTTTACTACTCTCAATTCGAGTGACGCCGATGATGTACTGCGACTCCAACCTCTTCATCTACCCAGCTATTTATGTCGGTGGAAAAGCCGCTATGGCCGGAAAAGTTCTTGAGGCGCTGGCGGAGGGCAAACTGGAGGGGCTGACGTGCTCCCTCACGATTGACGAGGTTCTCTGGATCGTGTGGAAAAATGCCAGCAAGGTTGCGGCGATCGAGCAGGCCAAACGAGTTCTGGAGTTCCCCAACCTCAAAGTCGTCGACACGAGGGCTTCAGATATGAGAAAGGCAATGGATCTCATCAAAAAATACGACCTCAGGCCGCGGGATGCCATCCACGCCGCTTGCAGCCTGAACCACGCTATTTTTTCGATAATCTCTGATGACGCCGATTTCGATGCCGTTGGGGAACTGAAGAGGCTGAGTTTCGAAGATGTAGTTTCCATGCAAAGGTTGTAGTCCCGAGCGTTGGCTATGGAATTTTTGGAAAATTTCGACGCTCTCGATCAAGATGCATGGGAGCGGGACCGGCGAGATACCTTCGTTCGATATTTGATGAAATTGAAGATATCATGAGGACGTCGGAATAGTCTGAAAGTCCTCGGCGATCGTGGCACAAGAGAAATGCGGCCGGGTCCGTTCAACGACGTTAATAGTACATGAGATTTAGGTGGGGCTCCTCCACGGGCGACCAGACGTAGTTCCTGCCAAACTTCGCTCGCCTGACCCTTCCGGAGCGCTCGAGCTGTTTTAATGTCCGACGAACATCCTCGGTCCCGCAGCCGAGGATGTGCGCTATGTCCCTAGCCTGCAGGCAGCCGTAGCGGCGCAGGATGTACTCGATAACCTCGCTCCGTATGTTCAGGGGCCAGTATTCCTCTTCCTCTTCACCTTCTTCTTCCTCTTCTTGGATGTATTCAGGCATTTCTCGCATTTTTGCACCCCTTTCTACATCGAAGATGAAGTTCAAAAGATTTTCTATTGGAAGCTAGCTAATAGACCTCCTCGGGTTTGAACTTTCGCTTGAGCACCTGCACCAGCTCGCCGCGTTCAACCTTGCGGTAGAAACAAGAATAATAGCCCTTGTGGCAGGCGGCGCCGACCTGTTCGACGTCGAACACGAGCGCATCGCCGTTGCAATCTACCCAAACGTCGCGCACATGTTGATAATGCCTCGAAACCTCGCCCTTGAGCCAGAGCCGCCCGCGGGAGCGGCTCCAATAGTGCATCAAGCCGGTCGTCAGCGTCCTGATCACCGCTTCCTCATTCATGTGGGCGACCATGAGCACATCCTTGCTCCTGAAGTCGCGCGCCACCGCTGTCACCAATCCATCCCTAAAGCTTAGCTTTTTGACGACCGACTGCGCCTGTCTTAACGAGAATTTCAAGTCGATCCCGCCATCCTCACGAAGTTGCGTATAATTTGCAACCCCAACTTGCCGCTCTTCTCCGGGTGAAATTGCGTGCCGATGATCGAGCCGAGCGCGATAATCGATGGAAACTCGACGCCATAGCTCGTGGTAGCTACGACCGTGCTTGGATCCTTTGGGTTGGCGTAATAGGAGTGGACGAAGTACATGTTGCTGCCCGATGCAATGTTGGAGGTGATTTCGTGCGCCCGTCTCAACCTAATGGAATTCCACCCCATATGGGGCACCTTCAGGCCGCGAGGCAATCTCACCGCCTCCCCGGGGATCAGGTCTAAACCGCGGGAGTTGCCCTCCTCACTCGAGGTCAGCAACAGTTGCATGCCCAAGCAAATGCCCAACAACGGTTTTTCCGCAGCTGTCGCCTCGCCGACGATATCAAGTTTGTCCTCAAGTTGTTCCATCGCGCTTTCAAATGCCCCGACGCCCGGGAGCACTATGGCATCCGCTGCCGATATCTCGGCTGACTCGCTGGAGACCTTGACTTGGGCGCCAGCCAGTTCCATGCCCCGACGGATGCTATGCAGATTGCCGACTCCGTAGTCCACGATCGCAACCGCCACCATTGCCTACACCTCCTCCGAACTCAGCCATTGCCCCATCACTTCTTCAACCTCGTCCGTATGCTCTGCGCATGGCCGGGCAGACCCTCGACCTCCGCCAGCTTTTCGACGATGTCCGCCAAGCGCTCCAAACCCCGCTTGGTCAGCATCTGCACGCTGGGCAACCGCACGAAGTCGAGCACGGAGAGGCCGGAGCACCGCCTAGCACTTCCGCCCGTGGGGAGGATGTGGCTCGGCCCAACCGCGAGGTCGCCGGCGGTTGCTGGCGCATAAGGCCCTATGAAGACCGCGCCCGCGTTACGTATTTTTTTCAGCGCCTGCTTGGGGCGCCCCACCATCAACTGCAGGTGTTCGGGAGCATAATCGTTCACAAATTCTACGGCATCCGCTAGATCGCGCGCAACCAGCACGCGCCCGTATCTGCCAAGCGATTTTAGCACGATATCTTTGCGGGGAGCTTCTTCGGCCATGCCTCGAACGAGCTCGCATACCCTTGAAGCTAGCTCCTCCGACGTCGTCACCAAAACTGCTGCTGCGGCTGGATCGTGTTCAGCTTGTGCTATCAGGTCAGCTGCCACATAGCTTGGATCCGCGGACGAATCGGCGAGGATGAGGATTTCACTCGGGCCAGCGGCAAAGTCTATGTCCACGTCAGCTGCAACTACCTGCTTAGCGGCCACGACGTAAACGTTCCCTGGACCGACTATCTTATCTACCCTCGGCACGGTCCGCGTACCGTACGCCATCGCAGCTACGGCCTGCGCTCCGCCGACCCTGAACACCTCATCTGCGCCGGCCACATCAGCGGCGACGAGGGTGGCGGGGTCAACTTTGCCGTCGCGCAGCGGTGGGGTGCACACGATGACCCGCTCAACACCGGCCACCCTCGCTGGGACGACCGCCATGAGCACGCTCGAGGGATACCTCGCCAGCCCACCGGGGGAGTAAACGCCAACCCTCTCCAAGGGGCGCACCAACTGGCCGGCCTTCACGCCGGGTTGCAGTTCGTCGATCCATCCGCGCGGCACTTGCTTGAGGTGGAATTTCCTGATCGCTCGGGCCGCACTTTTAATCGCCCCAACGAATTTTGCGTCCGTTTGCTCGTACGCGGCGCTTACCTCCTCGCTGGCGATGCGAAGCTGTTCGCATCTGAGCTTTATGCCATCGAAGCGCTCGGTGTACTTTATCAACGCGTCGTCGCCCCACCTGCGCACATCCTCCACGATCTCGCGCACCCTGGGGACTACCGAGGCGACATCAAGCTCGGAGCGCTTTAGCAGCTGCTTCCGCTCGTCCGATGAGCACTCCCACAGGCGCACGACCTTCAAGGGTGTTTTCATTCACAAACCCCAGTTATATCACAGCCTCACCGGTACCCCCCGCTCTAGCAGGTATCGCTTGACGTCTTCGACAGTGTAAACGCCGAAGTGGAATATGCCCGCGACCAACGCGGCATCCGCCCGCCCGATGGTTAGGGCTTCATATATATGCTGGGGATTTCCAGCACCCCCCGAGGCGATTACGGGTATGCCCACCGCCTCCGCTATCGTGCATGTCAGCTCAAGGTCGTAGCCCGCCCGTGTGCCATCCGCATCTATGCTGGTTAGGAGGATCTCGCCGGCGCCGAGCGACTCCACCCTCCTCGCCCACTCGAGCGCGTCCATGCCCGTGGGCCTGCGGGCGCCGTAGGTATAAACTTCCCACCTCTGCCGCCCGATCAGCTTTGCGTCGATGGCTATGACTATGCACTGGGTTCCAAAGCGTTGCGCCGCCCGCCGCACGAGCTCTGGGTTCTCCACCGCTGCCGTGTTTATCGCCACCTTGTCCGCGCCGGAGCGGAGCATCCGCCCTATGTGCTCGAGCGAGCGTATACCGCCTCCAACGGTCAGCGGGATGAAAAGCTGCTCCGCCGTGCGCTCGACGACGCTAAACATTGCCTCCCTGCCCTCCGGCGATGCGCCTATGTCCAGGAATACCACCTCGTCGGCCCCCTGCTCATCGTACCACCTCGCGAGTTCCGCCGGGTCGCCCGCATCCCTCAGATCCTTGAACCTTATACCCTTGACCACTCGGCCGTTTAACACATCCAGGCACGGGATGATCCGCTTCGTCAACATCTACAATACCCCCTTGGTGCTGGGCACGCCGCGCCTCCCCGGCTCCCTGCGCACCGCCTCCTTCAGTGCCACCCCCAGAGCCTTGAAAATCGCCTCCGCCTTGTGGTGGTCGTTGCGCCCGCGCATCACTTGCACGTGCAGATTCAGCTTGCCGTTCGCCGCGAAGGTTTGGAGCAGGTGCGTGACGAGATCTGCGCTCAGGTCGTCCAATCTCTTCTTCGCAAATCTCGCCTCCACATCGGCATACGCGCGCCCGCCGAGGTCGACTGCCACCAGCACTAGTGCGTCGTCCATTGGCAGGATGGAGTCGCCCGCTCGACGGATGCCCGCCTTTGCGCCGAGCGCCTTGTCCAGGGCAGAGCCTAGGGCTATCATCACATCCTCCGCGATGTGGTGCTCGAGGTCGCCTCGCGCCCGGACCCTGACGTCGAAGCAGCCGTGCTTCGCAAAGCTGCTGAGCAGGTGGTCGAAAAACTTTATGCCGGTGTCGACGTCCACCTTGCCCGAGCCGTCCAAATTTATCGCGACATCGACCGCAGTTTCCTTTGTTTTTCTACCGACCTTGCCCACCCTCATTCCGCCACCTCCATCGCCTGCCTAAGCGTGAGCCTGCCCTCGTAAAGGGCCATCCCTATCACCAACCCGGCCGCCCCTGCCTCGCGGGCCGTCCTCACGTCCTCGACCGAAGCCACCCCTCCAGCCGCGAAGACCGGTATTTTGACGGCCCGCACGAGTTCTCGGATGGCCCCCGCCGCAACGCCGGCCATCCTTCCCTCGACATCCACGTTCGTAAACAACAGCGACCCGACGCCCATGCGCTCGAACTCCCTCGCCAGCTCGACCGCGGGCCTCTGCGTGGGCGTGGCCCAACCCTCTATGACCGCCCTGCCAGCCCGGGTGTCGATCGCCGCCATTATCCTCGCCCCGCCAGCGAGTTCGACAAGCTCGCGTGCCAGCTCCGGCTCCCTTATCATAGCCGTGCTCAGGATCACCCTATCTGCCCCTATCCCAAGGAGTTCGGAAGCCCTTTCAGCTGATCGGATGCCTCCACCGACCTGCACTCCCACATTTACGCTTGCCAGCACTTCGGCGATCTTGTTGAAGTTGTCGCCCGTGCCCATAGCGGCATCTAGGTCTATGAGGTGCAGGTAGCGGGCCCCCTCGGCTATCCATCGTTGGGCGGCTTCCACCGGGTCGCCGTAAACCCGCTCGGTCTCTGGCCTGCCTCCGACCAGCTGGACGCATCGCCCCCTTCTGATGTCAACGCTTGGGATCACCAACATCATCATCACTTCACTGGTGTGTGCATTAAGGCAGGATCCGCTCGATCGGCACCACCAAGATATCGCGGGCCCCAGCCGCCTTCGCCCTCCTCACCACCTCGTATACCTCGTCCGCATCGACGACCGCCTGCACAGCTAACATGGGCTCCGCGGCCTCCACCCTGGAAATGGTCGGCCCCGCCATGCCCGGCATCACTCGCTTGATCTCCGGAAGCTTTGCCTCGGGCACGTTCATGAGCACCAGCTTGCGCCCCCTCGCCCTGAGCACGCTGCTGATCGCCGTCGTTATGTACTCGATCTTGGTCCCCTTCTCCTGCAGGCTCCTGCGATTCGCGATCAACCGGGCGGTGCTGCTCAATATCGTATCGACGACGCACAAGCCGTGCGTGCGCAACGTCGTGCCAGTGCTGATTATGTCAACTATTAGGTCGGCCACCCCTATCAGCGGCGTTATCTCGGTGGCCCCCGTGACGTGCACGAGTTCGACCTCGATGCCGCTCTCCCTGAAGTAGCGCTTAGTTATGTTTGGAAATTCCGTCGCAACCCTCATGCCCGGCTTTACGTCGCTTGTCGCCTTGATGCCGGATTTTTCGTGCGCCGCGACGATCAGCTTCGCTGAGCCATAGCCAAGGTCAAGCAGCTCGACGACATCCCCCCCGCTCTCCTGCACAAGGTCATGCCCAGTTATGCCCATGTCCGTCGCTCCCTTCGCCACGAGGTCCGTTACGTCCTGCGCTCGGACGAACACAAGTTCGATTTCCGGGTCGTTCGTCCGCGCGAAGAGCTGTCGCACATCCCTGTTGATGACCCCTATGCCGGAGTCCTCCAGCAATCTGATCGTCGCCTCCTCCAAGTGCCCCTTCGGGACGGCAATTTTGACGACCACCTAACCACCTCCCTTGAATTTTCTTACCGCCACCACGAGCCGCTCGTTCTGGCGCGGGGTACCCACGCTTATTCGAACGTAGCTCGGACCCGCCCCCCTGAACCTCGATAGGTCGCGGATCAAGATGCCGCGCCTAGCTAGGAATTCGCATAGCCTCGGCGCATCGGTGTCCAGGGGTCTGACGTCCGCCATCAGGAAATTTGCATCCGATGGCAGGACGAGCATGCCCGCCTTCGAGAGTTCCCGGCGCAGGTAGTCGCGGCCCGCGCGAACGACGCCCACGACCTTTTGCAAATATCGCCCGTCGCGCAGGGCTGCCACGGCTGCGGACTGAGCTATGCGATTGACGTTGAATGGGGCGCGAATTCTCTCGAGCGCATCGACGAGTTCCGGGGACCCGATGGCGTAGCCTATCCTAACGCCCGCCAGCCCGAACGCCTTGGAAAACGTGCGCAGTACGAGCAAGTTCTCGCGCCTCGTCGCTTCCTTGACGACGGAATAACCGGCAAACTCCGCGTAGGCCTCGTCTACCACGATAAGCTTGCCGCATGCGATGAGCTTTCGCAAGCCTATCAAGCTGATGCTATTGCCGGTTGGGTTGTTCGGCCGGCCGATGAAAGCCAGCCTTGCGTCGGACATGGCATCCGAGAGCTCCGCCGCTCGCCACCTGAAGTTTGGCAGCTCGACGAACTTCGGCGAGCCGCCATTGACGCGGCAGGCGATTTCGTACATGCTAAAGGTCGGCAGCGGTATCAGCGCTCGATCATTTGGGTCCATGAAGGCTTTACATATCAGATCGACTAGCTCGTCCGAGCCGTTTCCGATGGCTATGCACTCGACATCGATGTCCAGGTAGTCGGCGATCGCCCGTTTGAGCTCCCCCGCCCTCGGGTCGGGATACAGGCCGATATACTTGGCCTCCCGCCTGATTGCCCTGAGCACGCTCGGCGATGGCCCGAGTGGGCTCTCGTTCGAGCTGAGCTTGACGACCGCCTTCGACTCGATGTCGCACTCGCGCGCGGAGTCGGCGAGCGGGTACACCATGCCCGACCGCGATAGCTCCTCAACGCGCCTTGAGAGCATCCCGCGCACTTTCTGACATTTTGGCCTCACGTTCGACATCACAACCCCTCCAGCAGCAGCTTTGGGTTTTCGACCACTGCCATTTGAGCATCTCCTTCGCTCAACCCAGCGCCCCTCGCCACCCTCAGCGCCTCCTCCAGCGTCAGCAGCTCATCTGGCGTGTGGGCATCGGTGTTCACGAGCAACTTCGCCTTACTCTCCATCGCCGTGCGCGCGATCCAGCCGTTTGCCATGCAGTGCCCCTGCCTCGACGTCAACTCGAGGTAGATGCCCCCCTCGTGCGCGCGGTCAGCTTGCTCCTGCGTGAGCAGCCCCGGGTGCGCGAGGATGTTGACGTCTGACGATGAGAGGGCGGCGTCGTTCGTGCCCTCGTGGACGGGTTCGACCAGCGTTTCGCCGTGGACCACGACGAGTTCAGCGCCCAGCCTTCGAGCGAGCCTCGCCAGCTTCGCTATGGTTTTTATCGGCACGTGCGTGAGTTCGGCGCCCGGCACCACGCGGATGTCCATGTGGCGATTGAGCTCGGCGGCGACCTTTGCTATCCTCGGCACCACCCAGTCGATGTTCGAGAGGTCGACGTGATCCGTTATCGCGATCGCCTCGTGCCCGAGGCGTTCAGCCCTGCGCGCCAGCTCGCTCGGCACAAGCTCGCCGTCGCTCAGCAGCGAGTGGGTGTGCAGGTCGATGCGCTTCATTTCTTCCCCCCGTAGAGCTTGTCGCTCGCGGCGTACTTCTTCCACACGTAGTTCCGCTCAAACGTCAACTCGCTCGGCACGCCCATGCGCTCGAGCACGGCCTGCGCCTCGTCCAAGCTCTTGGTTTGCACCAATTCCTTGGCGACCTTGCTGATGTTCTCGAAGATGACCCGCGGGTCGAAGTAAAACGTCACCGCCGAGGCGGGCGTGAGCAAGACCTTGCGATAGCCGCCGCGGATTTCGACCTCGCCCGTCTTGCCCCTCGCGGCCTCCACGGCCAGCGCGGTCGCCTCGGTCCTCGTGCTGCGGATTACCTCGTCCAGCAGGCGAAGGTCCTCCGGCGTCAAACCGCGGGCGCCTAGGAAGCCGCCGAGGCTGGCCGCCCGCGCGACGTTCTCGTTCAGCCGCTCGAAGTTGAGCTCGCCGTCGCTCCCGTAGCCGAGCACCCCTAAAACTGCTGGCACATCTAGATTCACCATGGCGGCGAGCATCATGCTGTCGGCGAGCATGCTGTGCAGCCCCTGCTCGTTGCCCTCGGCGAGCACATCTCCGCCCACGTCTATGCCCACGAATAGGTCTATGCCCAACCGTTTCATCGCCTCGTTCAGGCCCACTATTACGCCCTGCACGCCTTTGTTCAGGTCGACGAGGAGTGTCCTAGCGTTTAAAACCTCGGCCACCGCTGACTCCGTGAACCTTATGCCCTTCGTCGTCCTCGTCTTGGCGTTCGCCAGCCCGACGGTCTCCGAGAGCAACTCGATCTCGACGATCTCGTCCATGCGCCTCGGCCCGGGCTCGGGGTCTATGACGTAGCGCTCCCATGTCAGGCCGCCCACGACGGTGCTCAGGCCGAGCCATCGGAGGTAGCGGGCTGTAGGCAAGGTGCCGACGACGTCCCCGCCACCCCCTATGCCCATGACGAACGCGTAGTTCGATTCGTCGACCAGCGCCTCGAGCGACTTCGCCACCGCATCACCTTGCAGGAATTCGCGCTATTTGTATATAAATTTTACTAAAATACATTAAAAGTAAAAAATATTTCCAATAAATCGAAAATTATATATAATGTTTACCAAATAGCGGGTAATCGGCGCGCAAGGAACGTTCCGGGTGGAAGTCTTGGAACTGGATCCGACCGACGTAAAGCTGCTAAACCTGCTCCAGGCCGACGCCAAGGCATCGTACGCCCAACTCGCGAGGAGGCTGGACATAAGCTCTTCGGGCGTGCACAAGCGGATAAAGCGGTTGGTCGACGCGGGCGTCATCAAAAAGTTCGCGGCGGTCGTCGACCCATCGGTTGTCGGCAAAAAATTGAAGGCGTTCATAGGCATCTCGACCGCCCCCGGCACCTGCGGCGAGGTGATAGCTCAGCTCGGCAAGCATCCCGAGGTGCTGGAGATCCACGAGGTGGCGGGCGAGCACGACCTGTTCGTGAAGCTTATCACCGAGGACACGCTGAGGCTCAACGAGCTGTTGCACGAGATCGATAGCATACCCGGCGTGAGCAGCACGCGGACGCTTGTGGTGCTTAAGACCGAAAAGGAGACGGGCTCGATCCCGCTTGGGTAGTTTTAAAACGGTGAAAGGAGGCGCCAAGTGAGATCATCCTATACCTCAGGCGTTTGGAGCAACGGGGCTTCGTCAGAAAACAAGCGAGGGGCCGCTACCTTTTTTGCTTCAACGAGCATTACTGCACCATACCATCGAACGCCAATTGCTTTAAAATTATGTTTTTTCAGCATTTCTGCAACCTCGTCGCTGTTGAAGAACCGGACCCGGTGTCCCACCCTTTCGCTAACGTAGAAAAACGCCCTCATCAGGGGGTTTGGCCTCGGCGGATAGCAAACGATGCTCACCAATAGCTTGGAATCATCCTTTAAGACCCTCGACATCTCAGCCAACGCCTTTTCTGGTTGCGGAAACAAGTTGAGCGAAGCTTGGCAGGTCAAGCCGTCGAAAGTTTTGTCCTTGAATGGCAACCCCTCGGCATCGCCATTTAAGAAGGTGATGTTCTTCAAACCCCTTCGCTCGGCCTTCCTCTTCCCCAGCTTAAGCATTTCCAGGGCGATGTCGATCCCAAAAATTTGACCGCGTGGGCCGACCGTCCTGCTCAGCTCCCTCGCAACCAGCCCCGTCCCAGTGGCGACATCGAGAAATATCTCGCCCCCGCCGGAGCTGGCCATCTTGGCCGTGATCCTAGCGAGCCCTTGATACGAAAAGCCGTAGACAATAGATGGGACGATCAACCTTCCCCACTCGTACATGAAGGCCGTCCGGGCGAAATCCTCCTCTATAAATTTTTTCGATATATAGCTCCTTTCTTCGGGGCTCAACTCCTCGTATTTCAATTCCTTGATGGCCCGGCCGCAGTTGGGGCACAGCACGATTTCGCCCCTGAGGCCGACGAAGGATGACCAGGGCTCCCGAACGGCCTCAACCTGCCTCTTGCACCCATCGCAAAATTGGATATTTTTAGGGGGTTTTTCCTCCAGCGTGGGGATCCCGTCTTCGATGATGTAATCGTTCCCGCAGCGCTTACATGCGATTTCTCCGCGCAATATCTCCTGCCCCTCTCGCTCGCGAATGCTCAAGCTAAAATCCGAGCTTTTGCATGTTGGGCAAAGCAGGTACCGAACGATCTCTCTTTTCATCCTTTCCCACTTCAAAAAGGTCGCCCCACGGATATATTTGATGATGGTTTGTGGCAAAATCGAGTTCGCTCAAAGGAGCAGGCATAGAACGCCATGCCATCAAAAGCCCTATTGGCATCCTCAGGGCAACTTTCATGTGCAGGTTAAATACCTGTTGATCGCCAACGAACGCTACTTGACATCTTTCTCCTGTTTTTCTGTGTCGACAAAAATGGTGCCCCACCGATAAATCCGGCGGAAACTACTTATGGGCTCTTGGAGAGGCTAGAGAGGGTAATTCAATGGCTGATGAGTACGAGAGGGCGGCGGACGAGGTGAGGAAGCTGTTTCAAGAGAGGGGCGGTAAAATTTTGGAGGATTTGACGGCTAGCATCTTGGGGGAAAAAATCGAATGCGACGAAACCAAGGAGGCGTTATCCCACTTCGCGTCCTACTGGCGCGATCTCGTCAGGCCCTCGCTGGTCTCGCTAGCTTGCGAGGCGGTGGGCGGGGATCCCTCGGTCGTCGCCCCGATAGGAAAGTCCCTGAGCCTCCTCAGCGGAGCCACGGACGTACACGACGACATAATAGACAGGACGATGACGAAGGAGAAGAGAAACACCGTCCTCGGAGGGTTCGGGGGCGATATTGCCCTGCTGGCCGGGGATGCCCTGATCTTCAAGGGATTTGCGGAGTTCTTCGAGGGCCTCATGAAATTGGAGATCCCGCCCGAGAAAAAGTCTGCCGTAGTTCGCGCGGTCAAGGAGCTATATTTCGAGATGTGCGATGGCGAAGCCCTGGAGCTGAGGTTCAGGGCTCGGACCGACGTTGAGCCGGAAGAATACCTTCGAGTGGTGAGGAAGAAAGCCGCAGATATCGAAGCCTTGACGCGCGTTGGGGCGATGCTGGGCGGGGGGAGTGAGGAACAAACAAAGACTCTTGGGGAGTACGGTAGGCTTTTGGGCATGATTGTACTCTTGAGAAACGACCTCGAGGACTTACTGAATTTCGACGCCGTGGACTCGAGGATAACAAACGAGAGCCTTCCGCTACCCATACTTTATGCTCTGAAAAACGATGAAAAAAAGGCAGGTATCCTTGCCATTTTGAAAAATGGGGAAGTAAAAGGGGCGGAAGCTGAAAGACTATTAAAATTAGTTTCGGAAGCCGGAGGACTGGACAAGCTTTGGGAAATGTTTAGGGGGCTCAAGGCTCAAGCTAACAAAAAGGTTGGAAATAAAAAAATATTTAAAACTATTCTAGAAGCAACCGTTCCCGAGAGCCCTGAGATCTAGCCCATAATTGGCAAGACCCTAGAGCCAAACTCGTACTGGTGAATACTTCAGCCTCATTCCCATTTCTCCTTTTGTATGTATGTTGCACACATATACATTAAAAAAAAACCATAAATAAACCTTTCTATACTGGCTCAGGTGAAGAAAAAAGGGGTGGCATGAGAAAATGGTGCTGTTTAAATGGCTCTTTGCCCATCGGAAGGGTTTCTTGCCAATGTTTTTTTTGATACTCAATTCGGTAACGTGGTTTTACCTAATGGTATTCATGATAGAGTTCATGATGCCGGATGTGAATCCTTTTGCGTCCTCGCTTCGCTGGCTGTTCTATATGACCACGGCGGTATCCATGTTGATCGGGCCCGTCGTCGTCGGAAGGGTCAGTAAAGCACGGTTCCTCTCCTTTTGGATCCTCTTAGGCGTTATTTTTTCGTTATTTCCTATGATTTTGCTTACATCTAGCGAATACGAAGTCGCGGCGCTGCTGATCCTCTGGGGTTTTGCATTCGGGATCGGCTTCCCCTCCTGCCTCGCCCTAATACCCACTCTCACGAGTGTTGAGGAAAGGGGGCGAGCGGGAGGTGCGGTATTTTTTGCAACTTATGCCATCTCACCATTATTGATAATTGCTATCAAGCAACTTGATGTTTTTTCAGGTTCTTTCGTGCTTGCAGCATGGAGAAGTCTCTGCATTGGAGCGTTTTTGTTTAGTTTTAATGTGGATGTCGCATCACTTAGACCCGTTTCTTATTGTTCTATCCTCCGCCGTAGTATGTTCCTCCTTTATTTTCTCCCTTGGTTAGCTTTCTGTTTGATAAATTATTTTGAAAGACAGGTTTTGGAACAGTTTTTTGGTAAATCCATGATAGCTTTGATGGTTACCGTTGAGCTCGTAGTTGGGAGTCTTTTTTGTCTTATAGGCGGATGGCTTATGGATTTGAAAGGAAGAAAGTGGGTAATCATCATGGGACTTGTGGCATTGGGGTTAGGGTATGCCTTGCTCGGCCTTTTTCCGCTTATTTCTGCCGTCCAAGCATTCTATATGATTATGGATGGTATCGCTTTCGGCATCTTTACGGTGGCGTTTATATTTGTCGTATGGGGAGACATTTCAAACGGTGAACGTGGAGAGAAATTTTACGGAATAGGAGGTCTCCCTGTTCTATTAGCTCCGACGTTGTCCCTGTTCGCCGCCGCTTGGCTTAGAACGCTAGACGCGAGCAACGCCTTCTCGCTCGCCAGCTTCTTCCTCTTCCTGGCGGTCATCCCGATCTTCTTCGCCCCCGAGCTGCTTCCGGAGTGCGTGCTAAAGGAGAGGGAGCTCAGGAGGTACGTCGAGGAGGTCAAGAAGGTCGCTGGTCGGGGCGGGGCTTGAGCGCGTCCTTGGCCTTCTCCACTTGCTTGACGACCTCAACCAAGCTCTTCGAAAACGGGTGGTCCGGCTTCTCCAGCGCAATGATCGTCGACCTCTCCAGCCCGAGGACGTCGCAATAGCAGGGCAGAAGGTCGATCACCGGCAGTTTGAAGGCCTTTTTGAATTGATTCGCCAGCTTCTTCCTCATCTCCTCGTTTATCGTCAACTGCGCGGGTATCTTGTTCATCAAGACCATGGCCCGCTTCTCGAGCAGGCCGTAGAGCTCGCCCACCATGCCCTGGGCGCCCGCGACGTCGGACGAGTCCCAAGTCGAGACCACCAGCACCACGTCCGCCGCGGCGATCGCGTTTATGCTCGCGTAGCTAAGGCCCGGGCCGGTGTCGAGGATCACGTAGTCCATTGCCAACTTCTTGAGCAGGATGTCCCTCAGCGAGAGCAGGCGGTGCAGCGCCCGCATCTCCCACTTGCCGTTCTTCGTCACGATCTCCCTTATCGCTTGCATCGACGGATTTGCCAGGGCCACGAGCAGCCTCCCCTCGGTGCCCTTTTCCTTCGAGAAATCCTTCAATATGTCGATCGGCTCGCACCTGCCCTCCAAAAAGTCGTTCATCCAGTACTTTCCGTCCGCCGCGAAGGTGGCGTCGAGGCTGGGCGCGCGCAGGTCCAGATCTAGCAGGCAGACGTTCTTGCCTTGGCTCGCGAATATCGCCGCCAAGTTGGTGGAGATCAGGCTCTTTCCCGTACCTCCCTTGTAGCTGTGCACCGCTATGACCATGCCCGGGTTCAAGCTAATCCTCCCCCTTTGGGCTCTGGTCGTTGTTCGACCCCCATCGAGTCGCCCTCCGCCACGAAATACACCCGCTTGCCCTCTCTTTGTCTCTTCAGGTAACCCATCCTCGCCAGCTGGTTCAGGTACGCGCTCTCGATCGCCCTGGCCCTGCCGGTCTCCTTCGCCACGTCGTCGGCCATCGCCTTCCCCAATTTCACTATCGCGATGGCGCTCTTCCTCAGGTGGTCCGGAAGGGAGAGGAGGGTCATGATGTCGAGGACCTCGCCCACCCTCGTCAGTTCCTCGGCCTTTTTGAGCAGGGGCCTTTTACCGACATCGCTGATCAAAACATCTATCTTCCTCTCTATTCGGCTCATCCACTCCCTGAGCTCATCCCGTTTGAACGGCTTTGCTTCCTCTGAACCGCGGATTTTCCGCATTTTCATTCCTGTTTAACACCCCTACACCTGCGTTTAAAGCGGTTGTGAAGCTATCCTCTAGATTTATCCTCCACCTCGAAAATGGCCGCTCGTCCGGGGACTCGAACCCGGGTTTGTGGGCGTTTCACTGAGACTCCTGAGTTGTTTTTTGCGATATCCCCCAAAGAGGGGCTTTCGGGCCCCAACTCAAATCTCGCCCCTTTCTTTCCCGCCCCGAGCTTGCCCCTTAAGGCCCCGAACCAAAAATTTCTTACAATCCGAGTGAACCTTTCTCGCAGAGCGCAGGGCCTCCGGGGCGTAGTCTTTGAAGTACTCGGCCGTGATGCCCTGCTCAAACCCGTAGCCAGCGAGCCCCCGTTGCTCCGCAAGCTTTGCCACGACATCCGAGATCTCGGGGATCTCCTTCCTGAACCACGGCGGGATACCCTCCCGATCGGCCAACTGCAGAAAAACATCACTCACATCGTGCTCCTTCGGGAAATCTATGCCGACGGAGAGCAGCACCGCCTTGGCCGATTGTTCGACCGCCATCTGGGCGCTATAGACCACATCGTCCCACCGCGCGTCCTCGAGCGCCCTCTCGGCACCCTGAAGCCACCTACCCGCCCGATCCAGTACCTGCCGCGCTATCGCCGAATTCATTTGAGAACCTCCCCCGCAACGCTTGGGACCCGAACCCAATAAAACTCGCCGCTTGGGGTGGTCACCCGCCTCGTCCCCTCCTCGATGAGCTTCTTCCTGACGCCTTCGAGAACTCCGGTGAGAAACCCATCCCTTTCAAAGAGGATTATCCCGTCCAGGCAGGCGTCCAAGTACATCCGATGGAAACGCAGGGCTTCGTCCTTGTCGAGGGGGTAATGCTGGATGATCGGCACGAAGCCCGCCCGCACCGCTCGTGAGAATTCCCCCGTATTCCGGAGTTCGTCCCTGAGCTTCAACAGCTCCTCGCTTCGCTCCCAAGTTGGTTTTTTCCACCCCTCCACCACGATGAGCAGGTCGATATCGCTGTCAGGGGTCCAATCTCCTCGAGCCACGGAACCGAAGACCAGGACGCCGAGGAGCCCATCCTTAAAGTGGCCCAACAAAATCTTACAATAACGCTCGAGGACGTCCGCAAATGCGCGATGGGGGATGCGGTCGACGTTCGTGATCTCGGCCCCCGGCACCTCGATCAGCTCAAACCAGCTTTTGGCGAGTCCCGCGGCCCGCCTCCCCTTTTCGGAGAGGGAGTAGATCTTGTCCCTGGATTCCACCATGCCGAGCGAGCTGAGTTCCCTCAACTTCTTGCTCAGGGTGCGTGGGTTCTTGAGGGATTCCATGAGTTCGCCGAACCTGGCTGCCCCCTTGTGCTCGAGCTCGAGGAGGAGAACGCTAGCATACCTATCGATCATTTCTATACCTAAATATAGTTATATTTTACCTAAGTATAAATATTTTTTTCAGGCCCGATCTCGCCCAACTACATAAGTGGGCGGAAGACCGACGAGGGGTACCTATCCTCCTTAATTGAAACATGATCGGGCACGGGAAGTTGGTGAAATTCGACGGGCAACAGAAGATTAACAGCAAACGGTTTACATTTCATGTGGGCTACGATGTCGCTGGAAGAAAAAATAAAGGAACTCCTCGGACGAGAGAGGCACATCGAACTAGCGTACCTTTTCGGCTCGGCGGCACGGGGGAAAATTAGCAAGCTGAGCGATGTCGACGTAGCTGTTTACCTCGATGAGTCCCTCTCGAGCGATGAAAGGTTCAAACTGCAACTCAGACTGATGGGCGAGCTGGCCTCATTGCTCAGGACCGGTAAAATAGACCTCGTTGTGATGAACGATGCTCCTCCCGTCTTGAACTATGAGATAATCAGGTTCGAGCCCATCTACGTTAGGGATACATCAAAAAAGGTTAGGGTCGAACATAGCATAATGTCAAGGTACTTGGACAGGAGGTACTATGAGAAACGGATGCTCGAGACATTCTTAAGGAGGGTTTCCGAGAAGGGGTTGGATTGGTGATTCGATGGAAGCAAAGGAGAGCATAGCTAGAAAACTATGATGATGAAAAGGTGCACAGATTTCCTCCGAGCCAACCAGCACGTGAGCTCGGAAGAACTCGAGAAAAACTACGCGCTGAGGAGCGCCATCGAGCGAAACTTTCAAGTTGCGATAGAGGCTGCCCTTGACACAGCGGAGGTGATCATCTCGGAGGAGGGTTTCGAGAAGCCCGAGGATTATCGGGGGGCAATTTTGGAGCTCGGGCGGGGAGGGATTCTCCCGCCGGAATTTGCGGAAAGGTTTGCACCAGCGGCCGGCTTTAGAAACATATTGGTTCACGGTTATGCGGAAGTCGACATAAAGAAATTGCACGAGCTTTTGCTGGAAGGGCCGAAGGATTTCGATGAGTTCGCGAGACACGTAGCAAAGCATCTCGAAAAGGGGTAGCCAGCTAATGGGGCGGGTCAGGCTGGCCCGAGCTTGTAATACGGGCTGACCCTGTAAATGATGGCGAAGGCTATTAGCAATCCGCATATGATCATGGCCGCCCATGCGGCTGCGAGCAGGTTGTCGGCCTCCGCGCCGGGTGCCGCGACGAGCACTAAATCCCCGCTCAAATCGGCCAGCGGGCCCCGATGGGTCAACACCGTCAGCCAGGCGTTATCGCCGAACAACTCGGCAACCTCATGGCCGATCCGCTGGAGCTCGTCGATGCTCACGCTCAGCTCGAGGGCGACGTTTTCCTGACCCACCTCGAAGGACTCGATGTCGAAGCCAGCCGCCCGCACGGATCGCGCATCCAGCCTGTCCCGCGTCAGGCAGAATAGGGTTATCTCGGTGGTGCCGGAGGCCAGCGAGGAGATCTCCAGCGGGTAGTAGAGGAAGTCGCTCTCGAACGAGTAGAGGAGGGGCTCGACGCTTTTCCTGCCCTCGTCCAAGTCGATGAGGTCGAAGACCCAATAATTCACGCCCCTTCGGATGTACCTCGCCGCCAGGTTTTCTAGCCCGCCGAAGGCGATGCCCTGCGCGAGGCCCCTGTCCGTCAAGAAGTTCTCGGCCCAATCGATGAGCTCCAGAGCGTCGTTGGCTCTAACCGCGGTGATATCGTGGGCACCGATCCGCTGGTGGAATACCACCTCGATCGGCGCCTCGCCAAGCACCCCCCTCTTGGCAAACGCGTCTCCGGCGTATTTGTTGACCAAATTTTGGATTTCGACGAAGGAGTTGAAGTCGCCCGCCTCCACCTCGGGCAGGGATGGGAACGGCATGATTTCTAGGGCCCAGGTGTTCTCGCTCGCGTAAACGTCTGTGGAGAGGATCATTACCTCTCGCTCGCCGTTCCACGCGATGATCGCCTTTTGACCGGGCTCCCAAACCGAGACCGGCCCGGGCGCCACCATACCTCGGTCTGCTGCAACGGTCGACGCCGCCGCGGAGAGGAGCATCGGGACGACTAGGATCAAAATGTACGGGGGCTTACCCGTGGTCGCACCCTTTCTGTTTTAGAGCTAGCTCGGCTTAAATTTTATTTCATCTTTGAAACCACCCCCAAAGGCAAAAATCCCGGTCGGTGCGTTTTGAGTTTTTGGGCAGCTTTCGGATAAAGGGACCCGCAAGAGCGGGATGGTAGCTCTCCCTATCGACTCGAGCAGGTATTTTTGAACCGAGACGAAATTGTTTATCTTGCCCCCCTCACCCGCCCGCCCTCCTCGGCCAGCGCATAAACCTCCTGCGCGGGAATCGAACTTCATCGCCACAAGCAGCCCCTTGCCCTCGAGCGAGTAAAGCAGCGGGTAGACCGCGCCCTGGCTGAGGAAGGTGCGGTATCGCTGGTAGATTGACCTGATCACATTGTGGCCGGTTAAAAGGTTGTGGTAAGGCGCAAATGAAAAAAAAAAATTTTGATACACATGTATCAAAAAAGCATGTTGCCGAAGGTGAAAGAAAAGTTTTAAAAATCCCCCGGGGGTGGGTTTTCCTCAGGATTATTGATTTAAACAACCAAGTCCCATGGATTTTGGAGGC
>JASEGJ010000008.1 GCA_030018135.1 Candidatus Hodarchaeaceae archaeon
CGCCATTGCTCGATATGAAACTCCAAGTCCATGTTTTGCCCAAATGATCCTTCCACTCGAAATCCCTTGAAATAAATGTTTCTTCTTCAGCACTCTCACCCCATCAGAGGTTTTCCCCATAATCTGGCCAGCAATTTCAAACTCGGTTGTGGCACCAGAATAGTTGCCCGCCTCAGCGTATTCGCAACCTTTTATGAAGTGCGTAAGGGCTTCTTTCATAGTCTTTGCCATCGAGTAAAATTTGATTGCAGAAGAGGAAATTTCAGCCGTTTTGCAGTTTCTAAGATCACCGAACTTGGTTTTTGCTTCACTTATTTTTGAAGAGGAATCCTCAAAAGCAATTTTAGCAGCATGCCCGATTTAAGCTCTGGAGGCAAAGCTTCCAAATCTATTGAATCGAGAGCTTCTTTAGCAGAAAGAAAATACGGTTGGGCTCGATCAATGTCTTCTTTAGCATCTAAAAATTTAGTCACAGCTCCATCCCAATCTTCATAATCAAAACGTAATATCGCCTGTTCGTAATCTTCTCCAGCATCGGATAAGCAGATCGCACATTTAACAAGATTTGAACAAGCATCACACAGGCATAAAGCAGCTTGCTTCACCGCTGGTTCAACATCTGCTGTCTCTAAATATTTTCTAGCTTCCCCCACATCTGATTGGGCACCCGCAAGTTTTACCCTCGCACCTACATAGTCATTTTCATCCCAGCATTTCATTGCTTGGGAGTATTTTTCAAGCGAGGAATTAAAGAGAGTATCTGCTTGACTAAAAGCGGTTTGGGTCTCTTTCTCCGTGTAGTATACAAAAACGGATACAATAAAGATAAAAACAACGGTGGTAATTATCCCAAAATAAATCTTTTTCATAGAAAATCCTCAACTGGTTTGTAGCTTTCTTTTCACCCCTCAAATACTGCGCCAGCTTTACCGGATCCTCCCTGATTGCAGTTCTTATCGTTGAATACTTGCCGAACTTCTTGATCCTCTGGTGTTCAATTCGTTTGTCGAATAGCTCATTAATGCCTTTATCATCTTGTAGCTTCTTTCCGCTTTAGATAACTTCATGCATCGAGAGGGTGCCCCAGCTATAAATCAGAAGCGAGCACCTGTAAAAATGGGCGATGAAAAATGGTCGGAGGAAAGGTTCGCCAGCCGATAATCTCGGTGCTCGGGCATGTGGACCACGGAAAGACCATGCTCCTCGACACCATCAGGGGAACCGCGGTTGCCGCGAGGGAGCCGGGCCAGATAACCCAGTGGATAGGGGCATCCGAGGTCCCGATCTCTGCGATCCAGAAGGTCTGCGGCGAGCTCGTTCGATCGCTCGGAATCAAGCTTGCGATTCCAGGCCTGCTCTTCATCGACACCCCTGGCCACGAGGCCTTCACAAACCTTCGCCGTCGCGGGGGGGCGCTCGCGGATCTGGCAGCCCTAGTCGTCGACGTGAACGAGGGCTTCATGCCCCAGACGCTCGAGTCGCTGACCATCTTGAAGTCCTATAGGACGCCCTTCATGCTCGTCGCGAACAAGATCGATCTCTTGCCCGGCTGGCGCCCCACGCCCAATGCATGCTTCCTCGACTCGTTCGCAAAGCAGCGCGCGGAGGTGCGGCACGCACTCGACGACAGGGTTTATGGGCTGGTCGGTAAACTTCATGAACTCGGCTTCGAGGCGGAGCGCTTCGACCGCGTGAGCGACTTTCGAAGGCAGGTATGCATCGTGCCGACGAGCGCCAAGACGGGCGAGGGCATCCCGGAGGTGCTGGCGGTGCTCGCGGGCGTTGCCCAGCGATTTTTGGAGAGGGAGCTGACCATCGAGGTAAGCGGGCCCGCGCGCGGAACGGTGCTCGAGGTCAAGGAAGAGGTGGGCTTGGGCACGACCATCGATGTCATAATGTATGACGGCACCCTAGCCAAGGGCGATACATTTGTGGCTGGCGGGCTCGATAAGGTCATCACCTCGAAGGTGCGGGGATTGCTCCAGCCGAAGCCGCTCGATGAAATTAGGGATCCACAGGACAGGTTCAGGCCGGTCGAGCGAGTGTTCGCCGCCGCGGGGGTCAGGGTAATCGCACCGAACCTGGATGGCGTCGTCGCCGGGGCACCACTTTGGGCGATAAGGGATTGGTCGGAGATCGAGAAATTCAGGCAGGAGCTGCAGCAGGAGATGGAGCGAGTAAGAATTCGCGCCGACATCAACGGCGTGGTGCTGAAAGCCGATGCGCTGGGCTCGCTCGAGGCACTTGAAGGGCAGCTCAGGGAACGCGGGGTGGCGATACGTAAGGCGGACATAGGTGACGTTTCAAGGCGAGATGTAATCGAAGCCTCAACCGTCGCAAAAAGCGACCCGTTGCTCGCGGCAGTGTTGGCATTCAACGTAAAGGTCCTGCCGGACGCTCAACAAGAAGCCGAGCTTCAAGGGGTGCCGATCATCCAGGATAACATCATATACAAACTCATGGAGACCTATGAAAATTGGAGCAAGCAAAAGCGAGAGGAAGTAAGGGCAAAGCGGCTCGAGGGGTTCATCAGGCCGGGCAAGTTCGCGCTTAAGATTGGATTCGTGTTCAGGCGCAGCCACCCAGCAATAGTCGGCGTCGATGTCCTCGGGGGCATCATAAAGCCGAAGTATCCGATCATGCGCAAGGACGGCCGCCGCGTGGGCATCATCCACGAACTCCAGCGCGAGAAGAAGACCGTGCCAGAAGCTAAGCTCGGCGATGAGCTGGCGGTTTCGATCGATGGGGCAATCGTGGATCGCCACATCAGGGAGGGCGATGTTTTATATGTGGATATCCCCAGAGACCATGTGATGGCCCTGAAAACCGAGCTCAGGGACCTGCTGTCCGGAGATGAGCTCGCGGTGATGGACGAGATAATAGCGATCAAGCAGAAGGAGGACCCAACGTACGGGGTGATGTGATGGTATTCAAAGTCGTGGTCGCCGACCCTACCACGGGCAAGAGTTATCAGCTCGAGGCCAGGGAGCCGGCCGCGAGAAGGTTGGTCGGCCTACGCATCGGGGACAAGTTCGATGGCGAGATAGTCGGCTTGCCCGGCTATGAACTTCAGATCACCGGCGGCACCGATGTTGACGGCTTTCCCATGCGCGCGGACATCGCTGGACCCGGTCGAGCCAGCGTGCTGCTCGCAGGTGGCTCAGGTTTTAAACCTCGAAGGCGTGGCGAGCGGAGGCGCAAGCGAGTGCGCGGTCGAGTGATCTCCGACACCATCGTACAGATTAACGCGAAAATCGTGAAGAGGGGCGAAAAGCCAATCGAGGAACTCGTCCCAACGAGGGAGAAGAAAGCATAGCTTTCTGCAAGGACTTTTGACCTCGTGGACCCTTTATCACGTTACACCGAGTCCTCTAGACGATTTTATAAAATAGGAGGACTGTTGATAAAAGTAAGGGTGCCCGTTTTGCCGCAAGCTGTAGTAAACATAGGTTTGGTCGGTCATGTGGACCATGGCAAGACGACGCTTACGGATGCGCTATCCGGCATTTGGACGGACACGCATAGCGAGGAGCTCCGCCGGGGCATCTCGATCCGCCTGGGCTACGCGGATACATCTTTTAGGAGGTGTCCGGTTTGCGAGCCTCCGGCCAGCTATACCACGAAGGAAGTTTGTCCGAGGTGCGGCTCCAAGACGGATTTCCTGCGTCGCGTTTCGTTCGTGGACGCCCCCGGGCACGAGACCCTGATGGCCACCATGCTCTCCGGCGCGGCGATCATGGATGGCGCGGTGCTCGTCATAGCCGCAAACGAACCTTGCCCGCAACCCCAGACGAAGGAACACCTCATGGCAATAGAGATCATCGGCGTGCGCAATATAGTGGCGGCGCAGAATAAGATCGAACTCGTATCGCGCGAGAAAGCAATCGAAAACCAAGGGCAAATTAGGGAATTCTTAAAAAGCACCTGCGCACGAGATGCCCCCATAATCCCGATATCCGCGATTCACAGGGCAAATATCGATTTGCTGATTCAGGCGATCGAGGAGCGCATACCCACGCCCGAACATGATCTATCGAAGCCAGCGCTGATGTACGTTGCGCGATCGTTCGATGTCAACCGCCCCGGCACCAGACCCGAAAATCTGGTGGGTGGTGTTATAGGGGGCTCGCTCCTCCAGGGCAGACTCCGCGTTGGTGATGAGATAGAGGTCCGCCCGGGGATACAGGTCACCAAAGAGGGTAAAACGAGGTGGCAACCGCTGAGATCTGAAATAGCGAGCTTGCAGGCTGGGGGCGAATTCCTGGACGAGGCAGTCCCAGGCGGCTTGGTGGGTATCGGGACGAAGCTCGACCCATCCCTCACCAAGGCTGATTACTTGGCGGGAGCGGTTGTGGGTGAACCAGACACCCTGCCTCCCGTGCTGGAAACGCTTCAGCTCGAGGTTAAGTTGATGGAGCGCATCGTCGGCATGGCGGAGGAGCTTGAGGTAAAGCCGCTCACCACCGGGGAACCACTCATGTTGAATGTCGGCACTGCCACCACGGTCGGCACGATCACGAGCGCGCGCGACGGCAGGGCCGATGTTAAGCTTAAACTGCCCGTCTGTGCCAGAGAGGGGGCGAGGGCCGCGATAAGCAGGCGTGTCGCTGGCAGATGGCGCCTCATAGGCTACGGAATAATCGGTTAAAGCATTTACTGCAAGGGGAGGGATATTGGCCGAACTTCGGGTGATCGCGGATACGAGCTTCCTGATGGTCCCCGGCCTATTCGGCGTAGATGTCGTGGGAGAACTGGATAGGCTGTTGAACCGACGCTATAAGCTGGTGACCCCCCAGCCGGTAGTTGGAGAGTTAGAACGGCTCGCCGCGAAAGGCAAGCCGAACGAGCGGTCCGCCGCACGTTTGGGGTTGGCCCTGCTTTCGCGCGGGGAGGTCATAAAATCTGATGGACCAGCCGACGCAGAGATCGTCAGGCTAGCTGGCGGGGGCGATTGCGCGGTGGGCACCACGGATGCCGCCCTGCGCAGGGAACTCCGAAGGCGCGGCGTGCCCGTAATTTATTTACGACAGGGGTCGCACTTGGCAATAGATGGCAAAATCGGGTGAGGAAAAGTGGAATTAACAATAGTTTTAATGACCGGACTGGCGGCATTGGCGGTGTCAGGAGTTTCGGCGCACTTGGTGCTGAGGGAAAGTCCAGGGTCTCCTAGGGTGAGGGAGATATCCGGCGCGATTTATGAGGGGGCAACCGCCTACCTGAGGCGACAATATGTGACCATCTGGCTATTCGTGCTGATCATCGCCACCCTACTGTTTTTCGTTCCGGGTTGGAAATGGCGGGCATCGCTCGCGTTTATCGGCGGCGCACTTTCCTCGACGGTCGCTGGCTTCTTGGGCATGCACATCGCGATAAGGGCGAACTCGAGGACGGCGAATGCCGCCCTGTCTGGGGTGAACAAGGCATTGAAGGTGGCATTTCGCGGCGGGCTCGTGATGGGAATGTCAGTCGTCGGGATAGGCCTTTTGGGAGTCCTCTTGTTCTACAACTGGTTCCAGGACCCCACGTTCATACTCCCGTACAGCTTCGGGGCCAGCTCTGTCGCGCTTTTCGCCAGGGTCGGAGGGGGGATATACACCAAGACCGCTGATGTGGGGGCCGACCTCGTCGGAAAGCTTGAGGCAGGCATACCGGAGGACGACCCGAGAAATCCCGCCGTCATAGCCGACAACGTCGGCGATAACGTCGGCGATGTCGCAGGCATGGGGGCCGACCTATTCGAGTCCTACGTGGCGAGCATGATAGCGGCGATGATAGTCGGCTTTTTGATCCACCAAGGCGACCTGTTGTCCAAGCTACCCCTGCGCGACTACGGCATGTGGCCCGTCACCCTTCCGTTGCTGATCTCGGCGATCGGCATCATAGCTTCCATAATCGGCATATTTTTCGTCCGCACGAGAAGGGGCAAAGATCCGAGCTACGCCCTCAACGGCGCGAGCATAGGTACGATAGTCTTAACAGCGGTTGGTACCTTTTTCGCGACCCAAAGGATCTTTGGCTGGGAGGTTGGATTGAAGTTGTTCATCGCGGTATTCTCGGGTCTGGCCGCTGGCCTGGTCGTCGGGATAACCTCCGATTATTTCACGAATAGAATTCACCGCCCGGCACAATTCATCGCGACATCTGCCCAGTCCGGTGCGGCGATAAATCTCCTCACCGGCTTCTCGATCGGGATGCTGAGCTCGGTCCTCCCAATCCTAGCTATTTCCATCGCTGTAATTTCCGCTTACCTCGCCGCCGAGGTATATGGAATATGTTTGGCGGGCGTGGGTATGCTCGCGGTTACGGGGATAATTGTTTCAACCGACGCATATGGGCCGGTCGCGGATAACGCTGGCGGCATTGTCGAACAATCCGGTATGCCCAAAAGAGTTCGCAACGTCACCGACGCCTTGGACTCGGTCGGGAATACCACGAAGGCGATATGCAAGGGCTTCGCGATCGGCTCGGCAGCCCTGACGGCAATAGCGCTCTTCGTGACCTACTCACAATTGACGAAGGTTTCGTTGAACCTACTCGATCCAAACGTCGTCGCGGGGGCGTTCATAGGTGGTGGCACGGTGGCGCTCTTCTGCTCCTTAACGATATTGGCCGTGGGGAGAAATGCCTTCAGAATGGTCGGGGAGGTCAGGAGACAATTTAGGGAGATGCCGGGACTACTCGAGGGCAAGGCTAAACCTGACTACGCGCGGTGCATAGACATCGCGACGCGTGGCGCCCTGAAGGAATTGCTCGCACCGGGGCTGGCAGCTTTGGTGATCCCAATTTTAATCGGTCTCCTGCTCGGCAAGGCCGCACTTGGTGGCTTTATCGCCGGAAGCATAGTGGCTGGGCTGATTTTCGCCTTGCTCATGGCCAATGCCGGGGGCGCGTGGGACAACGCGAAAAAATATATCGAACTCGGAAAATTTGGTGGAAAAGGTTCAAAAGCTCATGCGGCGGCGGTGGTGGGCGACACCGTTGGTGACCCATTCAAGGATACGGCCGGGCCATCGCTTAATATATTAATAAAGCTCATGTCCATTGTGGCGTTGATTCTTGCGCAAGTATTGTGAGGCGGTTTTTATATTTGGGAGTATCAAGGTGCTGGGGGTGGTCGAATGAACAAAATCGTGACCGTAAGCGATACCGTCCGAGTGCCGCCGAGTAGATTCGATGAGCCACTTGATGAGGTGGTGCTCGACATCCTGCGCAAGAGCTACGAGGGTTTGACCGATAAGGACTTAGGGGTAATCCTCGCGATCACGGAGGTCAAGGAAATTGGGGTGGGCAGGATAATCATGGGCGACGGGGCAAGCTATCACGATGTCGTGTTTGACGCGTTGGTTTACAAGCCAGAGCTGAATGAGGTCGTGCTCGGCGAGGTGGTCGAAATAGTTGAGTTCGGCGGCTTCGTGCGGCTGGGCCCCATCGATGGCCTCGTACACGTTTCACAGGTGATGGACGACTTCGTCGGCTACGACAAAAAGAAGGGCGTGCTCTATGGCAAGGAGAGTAAACGCGCGCTGAGGGAAGGCGACAGGGTCAGAGCTCGAATCGTGACGGTGAGCATGAGAAGGGGGGCGCGCGCCGGTAAAATAGGCCTGACGATGCGCCAACCCGGGTTGGGCAAGCTGGAGTGGATAGAGGAGGAGCGCAAGGGGGCGAGCGATTGAGCGAGAAGGTATGTCGCAGTTGCCACATAGTTGTCGAGGGCAATGTTTGCCCCCTCTGCGAATCACCTTCCTTATCCGACGATTGGTCGGGCTATGCCATAGTGCTCGACCCTGAGGATTCCAAGATAGCAAAAAGATTGAATATTCACCATGCGGGCAAGTATGCGCTGAGGGTTAGATAGATTGAGGTTACCGCCGGAGGTGCGTCCGCTCCTGAAGCGCCCGCTAGGCAAACTTTTTGCCGAGACTGGCGCGGCGATCGAGCATTTGCGAAGGTTGCGCCCGACGAGGCTGATTGCCGTCGGCGATATCGCGACCGCTGAGCTTCTCGCTGCCGGGCTAAGGCCAGATATCGCGGTAGTCGACTTCAGGGTCATGAGGGCGCCGGCGAGCGACGACATAAGGAGGGCGATAGATGCCCACCGAGCCCGCATTTTGTGGGTGAGAAATCCCGCAGGCACAATAACGCCAGAGTTGCGCGATGCGCTTGAAACGGCCTCACCGCCGGCAAAGATAATCGTCGATGGAGAGGAGGACCTCGCGGTCTTGCCGGCTGTCCTGGCGGCGCCAGTGGGCTCCGTAGTCGCTTACGGGCAGCCGAATGAGGGATTGGTTTTGGTGATGGTTACGGAACAAAAGAAGCGCGAATTTAGGGGGTTGTTGAAGCTGTTCAAAAGGGATAGCGCCTGTAAAAGAACTTAAGCGTATTGCCTAAGACGTTGCCCCTAGCTTGCCATACGGAATATGCCAATGAAAGGGTTTAGTTGGGTGTCTTAGTTAAGACATCGATTCAAGCGGCCGCGTCTTAGGTAAAACACCTATTCACGAACTCGCCAATCGTGAGGACATCGAAAGGTGGGCTTGTCTGAGGTAAGACAAGATGTCTTAGTTAAGACATCAGCTCTAACAGTCGCGGCTTAGGTAGGACATGTACGGGGCCATTTTTACCGATGTCTTAGGTAAGACACCCCAGCGGTCTAAGCCAGTCGATCTGGCCAACGTAAGCTTAATTAATCATGGGCTTAAAATTGAGGGGGTTGCGATGAAAGTTGAAATAACAGAAAAGGTCGAGAATCCGCTGCTCCAGCGAACGGAAATCAAATTTAAGGTGAATCACGCAGGCGAACCCACGCCCAAGCGCTCAGATGTCCGCGCCCAGCTGGCCGCCCATCTCAGCGTACCGGAGGAGCTCGTAGTGATCGAAAAATTGGCGGGTATGTATGGCCGCCGGGTGGCATCGGGCATCGCGCGCGCCTACAGCTCCCGCGAGCGACTTGAGAAGATCGAGCCAGAGTACCTGATCAAGCGCGGCTTGCCAGCTGAAACAAAGGCTGAGGCCAAGCCCGAAGAGAAACCTAAGGAAGTAGGTAAGAAGGGTGGCCGGGGTCAAGACAACTAAGGCGAGGCTTTACAAGCAGGAGGGTGGAAAGCTCATACGGCTTAGGCCATCCTGCCCGAGATGTGGCCATGGGGTCTTCATGGCCGACCATGGCAATCGATTGGCATGCGGGAGATGCGGCTATACGGATTTCAAAGGCAGCCCACAAGGTAACCCCTAATCAACCAGTTTCACTTGCGCATCGAGCACGGCCGTTGAAGATTTTTCAAGCTCTGCCCTATTTTCTTCTATTTTATGTCTTATTTCGCCTAACTTTGTTTGCGTCGCGCCGATGTTAGCGCGAACTCGCTCGAGTTCCAACTTTTGCTGCTCAATCGATTTCTCCAGCTCAGCCTTTCTCCTCAACAGCGGGGACTGCTTATACGCGCTGCTTTTTGATTCCCTTTCGGCCAATAACTGCCGGTACTCCTTTTGGATGCCGAGCAAAGTTGTTGTTTTGAGGAGCTCGTGGATCCGCTCGAGCTTTTTCCGACGCTCTCGCGCGCTCAGTTCTACCTCGCCGCTTTGAATTAAGTTTTGAATATCAAGCAGAAGAGCGTTTAACATGGGCAGCCCATCGACTTCGGAAAGGGCCGCTTCAAATGGGTCATCGATATATAGATCTAGCGCCTTAGCGAGATCCCTGTCTAGAGGATGTTTCCCAATTGATACCAGATTTCTCATCTTTCGAAAGGGGCGAGAGATGCCTGAGGTGATCGAAATAAATGCGTTTCGTAGATGGTTCATCCCCTCTTCGAGCTCCAAGAGTTCTCGTTGCAGGCTTTCCAGTTGCTTGAAGTCATCGCATTTCATCAGGCGTTCTAGCTCCGTAGATCCCTCCATCAGGGTTTGGCTGAGCACACCCTCCCTCCTCTCAAGTAGCTCCTCCTCTACACGCAGCCTCTCGACCTCTTTAGCGAACTCCCTTTGTCGCGCTATTAGTGAGGCGATACGGTCTAGCTCCCGGAGTTGTGCACCCTTCTCATTTAAGAGCTCGCCGAGCCTGATCGTTAGCCCGTGCAACTTGTGGATCGATTGGAAGAGGTTCTGCATTTGTTTTTCAAAAAGTATCGCCACATGGCGACCGTGGGCGGCGCTGGTTTCTGCCACAAGACTTACCGCCCGGGCCGCAGAATCATTAAAATCCAACAAGCTTTGCCAAGTTAAATCTCGCGGTCTATTGACCCCATCCATCGCACGAATTATCTTCTCGGTCAGAAGACGTCGGGCTTCATTCCCCATCTTGTATAATTTTGGATGTACATCCTCGGTTAGCTCGGCCTCGGAGATGATTTGAGTTGCTATTTTAACGCCTTCACATGCGATGATGATCTCGTCCACTTTCGGTTTTAAGATTTCTACTGCTTCAGCAGACCGGTCCTCCTTTAGGTGTTTTATTTGTTCATCAAGCAAATCGAGCGTAAGTTCCTTAATTTGAGGCGCTGCGGGCTTTTTGCCGAATATTTTGCGGAAAAACATCAAACTCGCCAAACGATACCTAGCTGAACCACTGTTTAAAAAGTTCGGCATCGAACGTTCGCCAGCAACTGGTGGTTATACTTAAAGGATAATCCAAATTCAAGATCCTTATCCTTGTCATTTCCGCCTCTAACTACGCCGGACAAAACGCTTCTAAATTTGAGCGAGTGAACCTTTAATAGCACTTGCGGCGATGTTATCACATCAAGAAAGGAGTTGAAGGAGTGTATAGACCAAGAGGATTCAGACCGAGAGGTGAACGAGGGCCGCCTGCTCCGGTTAAAGTGGGCGACACACCCACCGTGAAGATAGAGGGACGAGGAAAGGGTGGCGACGGGATCGCCCGCGTGGAGGGGTTCGTGGTCTTCGTGCCCGGCACAAACGTCGGGGATGAGGTAAGGGTCCGGATAACCGCCGTACAGCGAAGATTTGCCACAGCTGAAGTTGTCAAAGAGTGAGCCCTCTTTTACTTTGAGCTCTGGCCTTCTCGCTTGAAATAGCGACAGCTTCAGATTTTCACCGCGGATGCCAAACACCTACGCTCGTAGATTTGTGCATTAAATCCATAAGCCCTCTTGGATAGATACAGTTGGACTCAAAATGATATGCTTGGGGATAGAAGGCACCGCGCACACGTTCGGGATTGGGATCGCGAACTCGCGCGGCAAAGTGTTAGCAAATGTGGCAAAAGTTTTCGTGCCCCTAAAGGGCGGCATACACCCTCGCGAGGCTGCGCAATTCCACGCCGCCAACGCGCGGGCTGCATTGAATGATGCATTAAAAACAGCAAAAATTAGATTGAAAAGCATAGATCTCGTGGCATTTTCGGCTGGGCCTGGGCTGGGCCCCTGCCTACGCACGGCGGCCACGGCGGCGAGGGCTTTAGCGGCTTGGCTCAACGTGCCCATCGTAGGAGTGAACCACTGTATTGCCCATATCGAAATAGGCAGACTTACCACCGGTGCAGATGATCCGGTGACGCTCTACGTGAGCGGGGGCAACACCCAAGTCATAGCGTTCGATGCTGGCCGCTACCGCGTTTTCGGGGAGACGCTCGACATTCCCGTTGGCAATTGCCTCGATGTTTTCGCACGGGAGGTCGGCTTGTCCCACCCCGGCGGCCCGAACGTCGAGCGGCTCGCAAGCGAGGGCAAGCACTACATCTCTTTGCCTTATGTCGTTAAGGGCATGGACTTGTCCTTCTCCGGCTTAACGACCGAGGCCGTAAGGCGATATCGAGCCGGGGAAGACCTTCACGACCTCTGCTACAGCCTCCAGGAGACCGCGTTCGCGGCGCTCGTCGAGGTTACCGAGCGAGCGGTCGCGCACACGGAGAAAAAGGAGGTGATGCTCACTGGAGGCGTGGCGGCGAATTCTCGGCTCAGGGAGATGCTCAAGTTGATGGCGGAGGAACACGGGGCGAAATTTTACGTGCCACCGAGAGAATACTGTCAAGACTGCGGCCCAATGATAGCTTGGACCGGCTTGCTAGCATACAAACATGGGATAAGACAAAAATTAGAAGAGACGATAGTTCGCCAGAGGTGGAGAACGGATGAAGTTGACATCCCTTGGAGGCGTTGAATTGGTCAAACGAACGCCATGAACAAGGTGACGGGGCCCATGTCGCTGATCAAAAAAGGGGCTGAGGCCAATCTCTACCTCGAGGACTTCTCAAGGGCGCTCCACCCCGCCGGCGCCGGCCGAGTCATCATCAAACATCGCATAAGCAAGCGCTACCGAGTACCACAACTCGACCTGCAGCTTCGGGAGAGCCGCACAGCCCTCGAGGCGAAATTATTCGCGGATGCCAAGGCCGCGGGGGTGCCGACGCCGGCTGTGTACGAGATCGACCGCGCCGCCACGCGACTCATCATGGAATACATCGAAGGGAAGCAAGTAAAACTCATATTGGATGGGCTCGAGCCGGGCGAGAGGCGCAAGCTTTGCAGACTCATCGGTAGGCAGGTCGCCCGTCTGCACGCGGCGGGAATTGTGCACGGCGACCTGACGACATCCAACATGATCCTGACTAGTGAGGGAAAGGTCTTCTTCGTCGATTTTGGGCTCGGCGAGTACGACTCCTCGCTCGAAGCTCGGGGCGTGGACCTCCACCTGCTCGGGCGCGCCCTCCAGAGCGTTCACTTCCGCATCGCCGATGGGGCCTACCGCGCCGTTCTCTCCGGTTATAGGCGTGAATTCGGAAAGGGGGCCGACGAAGTCGTAGAACGCGCCAAGGAGATCGAGCTTCGCGGGAGGTATGTGGCTAAGGAGGAAAGAGTATGGCATTGATCTTCGCCACCGGCAATCGCCACAAGTTCAAGGAAGCGAGCGAACTGGCATCGAAGTACGGCTTGGAGCTGGAGATGCGCGATGTGAATTACGAGGAGATCCAAGCGGATGAGTTGGAGGAAATCGCGCGCCACGGCGCCGAGAAAGCCTGCGCCCTGCTCGGCAGGCCTTGCTTCGTCGAAGACGCTGGGCTATTCGTCAGGGCGCTCAGCGACTTTCCTGGGCCCTACTCCTCGTATGTGTTCAGGACCATAGGCAACGAGGGCTTGCTGAAGTTGATGGTGGGCGTGAGCGATAGGCGGGCTGAGTTCAGGTCGGTGGTGGCCTACTGCGAGCCAAGTTCGGGGCCCATGAGCTTCGAGGGGAAGGTCCAAGGGAGCGTAGCACTCGAGGCTCGGGGGTCGCGCGGCTTTGGGTTTGACCCCATCTTCACCCCGCGAGGGGCCAGCGGCCGAACCTTCGCGGAGATGGCGATAGATGAAAAAAACAAATTTTCCCATCGAGCCAAGTCAATCGAGGGTCTTCTTAAATGGTACCTGAGGAAATCTGGAGGTCGTCTTGAAAAATAGCCCACACCCACCGCAACCATATCAACATGACTAACAATATCACTATCACAACTATCATCCGACGTGGTGCAACCGTAAGGTTTCTTAAGTGGTACGCCAAAATGAAAAAGGCTTGATGGTGGGAAAATGGAAAAAATCAAAAATGTAAAACGTGGAGCATCCGGCGGTATGCTGACGGGAGAGGTCGAGGAGCTGGTGGTGAAGCTCGCCAAGAAGGGCCACCCAGCGAGCAAGATTGGCATCATCCTGCGCGACCAATACGGCGTGCCGAGCGTCAAACGGACGACGGGTAAAAGTATGATACAAATCCTAAGGAAGCACGGCTTAAAGCCAGAACTGCCCGAGGACTTGATGAACGTGATAAAAAAAGCAGTTGAGCTGCACAGACATCTCGCACAAAATCGGAAGGATACTGCCTCCAAACACGCCCTCGAGTTGATTGAGGGAAGGATCAATAAACTCGCTAAATACTATATCCGTACTGGCGTGTTGCCTGTGGATTGGCGTTACGATCCCGAGAAAGCGGCCCTCTTGGTTCGCTGAGCGGGTGCTAGTTTGGGGTCCGCTGAGATAAGAAGATTTCAACGCAGGGCCGATGATGTCGCGGAATTCCTTAAAGCCCACCTTGTCGGCGAGAGCCGCGTCAGGATAATCGCTCACATCGATGCCGACGGGATAGCGGCGGCGGGCATTTTGGCAAGGTGTCTGTATGCCTACAATACTCCGTTCCACATCATGTTTACGCGTCCGCTCAAGCCAGCGGAAATAATGGAACTCAGCAAGGAGGACTACGATCTTTTTATATTCGTCGATCAAGGCAGCGGTCAAATTGCCGCCATCCATAAGTTTTTGCTCAGCAAGGAATGCGATGTACTGATTTTGGACCATCATCCGAGCGATTTTCCGGAACACAAAAATCTCGCGTATCTCAATCCGCACGCCTGCGGGCTAAACGGTGCCAAAGACGTGAGCGCGGCGGGCGCTGCCTATTCGGTCGTTGAACATGTTGATAAAAACTTTAAACCGCTTGTTGGGCTGGCGATCGTGGGTGCCGTCGGCGATCGTCAAGAGTTCTTTTCTGGCTTTACCGGCGTGAACGAGGTACTCGTCAAGCGAGCTATAGATCTTGGCCTTATCCGCGTCAGCACTGGTCTAAAGCTGATAGGTCGCAGCTTCTCCCAGATCGCTGAATGCCTGAGGCTGTCCATCAGGCCATATTTGCCAAGCATCTCGAGCGATCCAACCGCATGCTACGCCTTGGTCGAGTCACTTGATATCTCACCAAAAAGTACTATTGATGAACTTGGTCAGGAGATGGAAGGGAAGCTCGGAGACGCACTTCTAGCCAGAGTTGGCCAAGTTGCGGCAGATGAAAACTTCCGGTATACCCTTTTGGGAACCGTGTATACCTTGACGAAAGGGGCGACCGGTCCGCGCGATGTGCGAGATCAGGTAGCAATGCTCGATGCATGTGGCAAATTTAACAAAGCAGAACTCGGATTTGCAGTAACCGTGGGCGATCAAGTTGTGCTGACGGAGGCGCTCGCATTACTTCGCATCTATCAGGAGCACATGGTCGGGGTGCTAAGATGGCTCACAGCAAATATAGATACATTTAGGATCACACCCCACATGCGCTGCATTTACGCGGAGGATGCGATCGAGCCCACTATGATAGGGGAAGCACTTTCCCTAGCGATGGAATCTGGAATAATCGCGACGGATCGCCCTGTGATCGGACTTGTAGATGCTGGCGCTGAGGAACTCAAGGTTTCCGCCAGGGCGACGCCCGGCTTGGCGATGAGAGGCGCGAATGTGGGGCTGGCACTCGCGAGGGCAGCCGAGGCGGTTGGCGGCGAGGGAGGAGGACATGATGTCTCAGCGGCGGCGCGAATACCGCGAAGGCGGATGGATGAATTCACGGTGGTGCTTGACCGGGCCCTCGCAGGAAATCATGGAGCATGACCGATGGACGAAACAAAAATTCAGGTTAGTTTAAGGCTTCGCGCGCAATCGGGCTCCTCGGCCCTAGCCACGTTTATTAGATAGCTTTTGATAAAATTGTTTAAGGGATACCGTGACATTTGAACAGAGTGACCTCCAGAGGTTGATTGAGGAGATAATTGAACTTTACCAACGTTACTGTAGCGACCCAAGCGCGATTGACGTTATTTGCTCGGAGCTAAGGACACTTTACCAGAAAATACCAATTTATCCGGGAATCATTGTAGATTGTTTACCAAAAATTGTGCAGCCCCTCAGACCTGAGGAACTAAAGGAAGGGAACGAAATTTCAGTTCTACTGAAGAACAATCAGATATTTGTTGGAAAGGTCGCGGCAGTTGCCTCAGACAAAATAACGTTAGTCGACTGCAAACAGTTTGAGCGACCGAGGTCATTAGGGGAAGTTAGCCTCCCCATGCGCGATGTACATGGGATCAAGCTACTCATGCGCGGTATACTTCAAAAGGAGTGGCCAAGTCTGGACTTTGGAGAATGATGTGCCGAGGTGCCGAAGTGCCGGAGCTAAAACTTAAGCGAGGCGATGTGGTCAGGCTTGAAGGGATGCTGAGCCTCCGAGTCAAGGAGGGCAATGTATCCATAAGCGGGGGCCTGCACGGAAAGGATAGCAAAATCGTGGTACCCCGAGCCAAATCATTGCCGTTGGAGGCAGAGACCGATGCGGTGGTGGAATACGCACTCGGGGCCGGTGGGAGCCTTGAGCAGCTACCAGAACGGACGATCCCCCATGAATGGGATGTTTTTATCGAGGATGTTATTCAAGCGAAACCCCTCATCATAATGGTGATGGGGGATGTCGATGTCGGCAAGACTTTCTTCACAACTTACGTGGCAAATAAGTTGCTGAGGCAAGGCATAAGGGTCGCGGCCGTTGATAGCGATATCGGCCAAGCCGACATTGGTCCGCCGAGCACGATGGGTTTGGGGATTTTCGAGCGGCCCGTTGGTCTGCTGTACGAGATACCCGCGCGGGCGATTTACTTCATCGGTTCGATGTCCCCCTCCGGACATATGTTGGAGTTCATCGTTGGAATGAAGAAAATGGCCGAGCGCGGCTTAAAGGAGGCCGACATGACGATCGTAAACACGCCGGGCTGGATTTCCGGCGGGCCAGCCCGTGCACTTCAACTCCACGCGATGGAGTCGCTCGACCCTGATATCGTGGTAGCTCTTCAGCAGGATAAAGAATTAGAGCACTTGTTAGTTTGTGCTCCGCCGGCGAAGGTTAGAAGGGTACCTGCATCGAAAAAAGTGCGGCCGAGATCTCGTGAGGAACGGGCATTCTTACGCGAGCTGCTCTTGGCGAGGTACTTCGAGGGCGCTGGCAGGGTCAAGCTAGATTTGCGCAGGGTCAGGCTGGAGCGCTGCTACTATCGCACGGGTCAGTTGCTAGATCCAAGGACATTGGGTGTGCATGCATCAATCGTCCATGCCGAAAAGCTACCCGAAGCGCTACTCGTGGTAGTTGAAGGCGCGTTAGATAGGGAGGCGATGCACAGGCTCGAAGCGAACTTTGGGCAGGTGAAGACAATCTCGAGGGGTAGCGAGAAGAATCTTCTGGTCGGCTTAGTGGATGGCTCAAATGAACTGCTCGGCATAGGGATAATCGAAGAGATAAACTACGCGCGAGAGAAGATGATCGTGATCACGCCCGTGAAGGACGGAGATAAAATCGCGGCGGTCCAATTTGGATCGATGAAGATAAAGCCAAGTGGCAAAGAGGTGGGGGCGGTGAGGCCCGGGACCTTCTAGGTGTTTTCATGGAGATGCGAGCTAAGGTCGTCTGCGAGTACGAAAACAATCCCATATCCCGCGCAATCGCTGAAGCGCTGAAGCCGGACAACATTCAAGCCCCGAAGGGCATAAAAACAGCGACTGCGGCGCGCGGCGGACGGGTCGTTACAACCCTTGAGATGGATGGCAAAATTGAAACACTCCTAGCAACGCTCGATGATTTACTTTCCTGCACCTCCACCGCCGAGAGCGTCCTTTGATCATTTTGGACCTATTTTTTCGATGCCCATATAGGGCGCCAATACTTCCGGAACTGAGATCGAGCCGTCCTTCTGCTGGTAGTTCTCGAGAATTGCTATTAATACCCTCTCCGTCGCCACCAGCGTGCTATTTAATGTGTGAACAAATTTCGCCGGTTCTCCTGGTCTATCCCTGTACCTTATGTTTGATCTCACAGCCTGATAGGAAGTGCAATTACTACACGATGCCACTTCGCGATACTTCCCTTGTCCCGGTAGCCATACCTCCAAATCGTATTTTTTGGCCGCCACCGTCCCCAAGTCACCACTGCAGACATTCACCACCCTATAAGGCAACTCCATCTTTTGAAAAATTTCCTCCGCATTTGCAATCAATCCCTCATGCTCGTCCCAAGAATTCTCCGGCTTACAGAAGGTAAATTGTTCAATTTTCTCAAACTGGTGGACTCTGAAAATCCCTTTGGTGTCCCTGCCGTGCGTCCCGGCCTCCTTTCTAAAACATGGGCTCACGCCGCTGTACCTTAGGGGTAGATCTTTTCCATCTAATGTTTCATCCATATGTAGCGCCAACAGCGCATGTTCTGATGTGGCAAGTAGGTACAAATCCTCGTTCTCAACCTTGTATATGGTATCCTCGAAATCGGATAGTGCGACTGCGCCTTCAAGGGGTTTCCTCTTCAGCATGTAGGGCGGCTGAAACAGGGCAAATCCCTTCCCCGCAATAAAATCCAGCGCAAATTTTACGATGGCATAGTTCAGTTGGACCAATTCACCCTTCAGGTAGTAAAACCTCGCGCCGGCCACTTTGGCGGCTCGCTCAAGGTCGATCAGGCCAAGGTTCAACGCGAGATCGATGTGATCCTTTGGCACGAAATCAAATTCTGGTATTTTCCCCCACCTTCTTACCTCGACGTTATCGTTTTCATCTTTACCCGCGGGCACTGACTCATGCATGAGGTTTGGCAGGCGGAGGAGTATGTAGTCTACCTTTTCTTTGAACTCCAGCGCTGCCCGTTCCGTCTGCTTTATTTTCGACGGGATCGCCTTCGCTTCTTTAAGCTTCTCGGTTGCATCTCTGCCCTCTTTTTTAAGTCTCGCTATCTCTTCGGTGATCCTGTTTTGCCTCTCCCTCAGCTTATTTGCTTCGAGGGTAAATTTTCTCCAATTCCTATCGTATTCCAACAAATCGTCGACCCATTTTACCTTTGCCAAATCCCCGCGCTTGACCAAGTCATCTTTCACCGCGAGTGGATTTTTGCGCACAAATTTTATATCGAGCATAATTGAACCCTCAGTGTAAGGAGTATATTTATGGCAATCTAAAAATCTTTATGAACTTATCCTTTCGTCCGACCCTCTTTTAACCTAGGTCGAGCAACGAAAATCGCTGGAATGATCGCTGGAAGGTATTTAAGTTCGTCAGCGGAGAGAACACTGAAAGCAATCTTGGGGGATACTCACGGAAGAAGAAAAGAAGCCGGCGCGGCGCGCAGCTAAGGACATGTGGCGCGAGAAGGGATGGTATGACGTAGTTGCACCACCCATGTTCGGTGGGGCGAAAATAGGCGAAACGCCGGCTTTGGATGCTCGTCAGTTGCCGGGGCGAGTGCTTGAGACCACCCTCGGCGATTTGATAGACGACTTCTCCAAGTCACACATCAAGCTTTACTTTCAGGTTGAGGGCATCGAGGGAAACCGCGCCCTGACGAGGTTCATTGGCCACGATATGGCGCGCGACTACGTGCGAAGTCAGGTCAGGCGGCGCACAACAAAGGTCGAAGGTATTTTCACGGTGACGACGCAGGATGGCCATAAGCTGCGAGTTGGCTCCATGGTGACATCCCTTCGTCGAATTCAAAGCTCTCAGATCGATGCAATTCGCGCTGGGATGCGCAAAATTATCGAGAATAGAGCCGCGGAACGCAAATTGGATCAATTTGTACAGGAGGTCGTGCTCGGCAAACTGGCGGCGGACATCTACAAGACAATTAAAAAGATATGTCCTGTTAAAAGGGTGGAAGTTCGAAAGACAAAAGTACTCAGTGCCCCCATATCCCAACAATAGGCTGGTTTTTTATGGGCAAGCTTTTTGGCACATCCGGCATTCGGGGCATGGTAAACAGGGACCTCACCCCGGAACTCGCGCTTGACGTGGGATTGGCCCTCGCAACCTGCCTCAAAAACCGCGGCGCCGTCGTTGTGGGTAAGGACCCTCGCACCTCAAGCGATATGTTCGAAAGTTGCTTGGCATCCGGCCTGTTGTCCGGTGGCTGTGATGTTAAAAAGCTCGGCATCGTGCCAACGCCAGTTGCCGGCTTTGCGGCGCGTCGCTTGGGCGCGAGGGCTGGTGCGATGATCACGGCTTCGCACAACCCGCCCGAGTACAACGGCATAAAATTTTGGGGCAACGATGGCATGGCATATACGCCCGAGCAGGAGGCGAGGGTCGAAGCGATCTATTTCAAAAAAAAGTTGAAGCCAGTTGCGTGGGACAGGATAGGCGGGGTCGAAGAGGTCGACGTCCTAGCCGAATACATGGATGAGATAGCGGGCTCGATTTCACTGAGCCGCAACTATAAGGTTGTACTCGACTGCGGAAACGGCGCGGGCGCTTTAGTAACTCCCCATGTGCTCCGCAGGTTGGGCTGCAAGGTCATAACGCTCAACTCCCAGCTGGACGGGTTCTTCCCCGGCAGGCGGCTGGAGCCGACGCCCGAAAACCTGCGGGAGCTATCCAGCGTTGTGAAATCACTTGACGCTGATATCGGCTTTGCGCACGACGGCGACGCGGACCGAATAGCCGCTGTCGATGAAAACGGCAGGGTGGCGCAACCCGATAAGCTTTTGGCACTGATCTCGGCGCATCAGTTGAGGAGGAGAGGCGATATCGTCGTGACCACGGTGGACGCCTCGAGCGTTGTCGATGAATGCGTCGGCGCGAAGGGGGGCAAGGTGGTGAGGACGAGGGTCGGCGACGTGAGCGTGGCGGCGGGGATCAAGGAGCGGGGCGCGATATTCGGCGGGGAGCCCAGCGGCGCTTGGATATTCCCAAGCGTCCATCTCGCGCCGGACGGGCCGCTCGCCGCGGTCAAAATCTTAGAATTCCTCGATGTAGCTGGCAGAAGGCTCTCCGAACTACTTGACGAGGTGCCTGAATACCCGACGGTGAGGAAGAAAATGGCTTGCCCCAATGAAAAGAAAGCCGCGGTCATGAAAAAATTGAGGGCGAGGCTGAAAAGAGATTTCACGGGCGTCACCCGCGTACTGACCATCGACGGCGTCCGGCTTTCTTTCGAGGATGGCAGCTGGATCCTGATCAGGCCCTCCGGAACCGAGCCGTACATTCGCGTGACGGCCGAAGGCAAAAATAAGGAGGACGCCGGGGAAAAGGCCAAAAAAGCCGTCGGACTCCTGAAATCTTTAGGTTAACGCGCGACGATACTTTGAACTTATGGGCCCCCAGCGCCCTCAAATGCTCGAGAAAATACAACTATACAACTAACTAGTTGATTTGTTTAACTTTAAAACAGGCCTCGATGTTGAATTTTGGCTTACCCGATGCATGAGGTACTATATATTATTAGACTAGCCGCCAAAATTTATTTGGGGGACTAATGAAAGCAGTCGTCTTGGCCGCAGGTTTGGGCACCAGGATGCGGCCGCTAACGTTCACGAAGCCAAAGTTCTTGCTGCCCGTGGCTGGGAAGCCAGCCATGGATCACGTAATTTCGCTCTTAAAAGATATGGGGATAAACGAAGTCGGCATGGTCGTCGGCTATGGGAAGGAGCAGATAATGGAGCGCTATGGCGACGGCTCAAATTTTGGGATAAAACTCACCTATCTCCACCAGCAGGAGTTGCTCGGGACCGCAAATGCCCTTGCGCTTGCCGAAGATTTTATCGCTGGCGAACACTTCGTCGTGATGAATGGCGATACGCTCGTGGATCGGGAGTCCCTCGGCCTCCTTCTAAAGCGCCACGAGGAGGTAGGATCCAACCCAGCTTTTGGGGGCATCGTCTCAACGATAGAGGTCGAAGAACCCGAGCAATTTGGGATCATCTTCCTTGACGGAGATAGGGTCAGCGAAATTGTCGAGAAACCGAAGGAGGTCAAAAGCAGGCTGGCAAATGCTGGCGTGTACATCCTCGATTCAGCTATCTTTGATGCGATAAGGAAAACAAAAAAATCCGAACGCGGTGAGTACGAGCTAACCGCGTCAATTCAAATTCTGATAGGCTGGGGCAAGGATACTTATGTTTCCCCCCTAAACCTCTGGGCTGACATCGGCAGGCCTTGGGACCTTTTGGTGGCAAATGAATATTTCATGAAGGGCCAGAGAGGCGAGATCCTCGGCAGGGTCGAGGTCGGCGCTTATATCGAGGATACCGTCCGAGTTGGCGAGGGCTCAAGGATACGCTCGGGTTCGTATATCGAGGGGCCGACCTACATCGGTAGAAACTGCGACATCGGTCCGAACTGTTTTATAAGGCCCTGTACGAGCATTGGCGACAACGTCAGGATAGGTAATGGAGTGGAGATCAAAAACAGCATCATAATGGACAATACGCACATCGCGCATCTCTCGTACGTTGGCGATAGCGTCATAGGCAGCAACTGCAACTTGGGCGCCGGCACGACCGTCGCAAACTTACGCTTGGATGAGGGAGAGATCAAGATGGAAATCAGTGGTAGCATGATCGGCACTGGAAGGAGAAAGTTGGGAACGATAATTGCGGATAATGTCAAAACTGGCGTTAATTGTATGATCAATCCGGGCGTAAAGATCGGTCCGAATGCAGCCATAGGGCCTGGAGCTGTGGTTTACGAGGATGTTCCGCCAAACATGCTTGTGCTCGCAAAGCCGCAAATGGAAAAGAGGAAGTGGCTGGGGGAAAGAGGGGAAGGCGAAGGTAGCGAGTGAAGGAAGAGTTGACATGAGTGAATATACGCGCGAGGAATTCCGCAGAAAATTCCCGAATATAGCCAAAGAGATGGGCGGAGCCGGCACCATTCAAATCAATGCGGTGCGAACTAGCGCCAAAGAGGCGGAAAAGGTGGCCCACAGCGTCCAGGGCTACGAGCCGACGGCGATAGATTACATCAGGCGTTGTGAGAATGACCAGCAGGCGATTGAAATAATCAACTTCCTTGAGGCACGGGGCGAGATCGAACCGGCCTACGCGAAAAGATTGCGCAGCCAGCTAACCCGAGAGGGCGTGCGCAGCTTCGGCTCAAAGAAGAACCCGGGATATTACGAGCAGGGTTAGGCATGCTTGAACTCGGCTTGGTGGGCAAACCAAACACCGGCAAGACTACCTTCTTCAACGCCGCGACACTCGCGCACGCACCGGTGGCGGGCTATCCGTTCACGACCATAGATGCCAACGTTGGCGTCACCTATGTGCGGAGCGAGTGCCCGTGTCGTGAGTTTCACTTGACGTGCAACGCACAGAACTCGAAGTGCGTCGATGGCATCAGGTATGTTCCCGTCCGAATAATCGATGTCGCCGGCCTGGTCGAGGGGGCGCACATGGGCAGGGGCTTGGGCAACAGATTTCTCGACAACCTCAGGATGGCGGCGGCCTTGATCCACGTTATAGATGCTGCCGGTTCCACCGATGCCGAGGGCAAGCCCTGCCCGCCCGGTACCCATGATCCCCTGCAGGATATCTGGTTCCCCGAAGTTGAGGTGGCACTCTGGCTGCGTGGACTGCTCGCGAAGGATTGGCCGAAGTTCGCGCGAAGGGCGAAGTACGAGGAGCTCGACTTGGTCAAGGTGATCGCCGAGCGCCTGAGTGGGCTGGGCATCAAGGAAAAACATGTCGCCTCGGCTCTGCGAGATGCTGGGGTCGATCGTTCCAATCCGGATAAATGGTCAGCTGATGACCTGCTGCGCTTTGTGTCGGAACTCAGAAAGGTGAGCAAGCCGATTATGGTTGCGGCGAATAAGGCGGATTTGCCGGAGGCCGAGCCCAACATCGAGCGCCTGCGCGAGCGCGGTTACCTCGTCGTCCCCACCTGTTCTGACGCCGAGTTGGTGCTTCGCCGGGCGGCCGAGAAAGGCCTCATAAGCTATAAGCCCGGCGACGGTGATTTCGAGGTCCTTAAACCAGATGCCCTAACCGAGCAGCAACTTGGCGCGCTCGAGTTCATCCAAAAGCTATTAGGGAAATGGGGCTCCACGGGGGTACAGCAAGTAATAGACAAGGCTGTTTATGAGTTGCTTGAATTAATAGTCGTTTACCCAGTCGAGGACGAGAACAAACTCATCGATAAAAAGGGCAACGTGCTGCCGGATGCCTTTCTGGTGCCGCGGGGCACCACGGCACGTGAATTTGCATACATAATACACACAGAACTCGGCGAGTCATTTATCCACGCAATTGACGCTCGAACCAAGAGGCGCGTGGGCGAGGATTACGCGCTCAAGGACAGGGATGTCATTCGAATAGTCGCGGCTAAGGGTAGGTAAACCATTTTTACGGCGCCTGAGCTTGGGGTCGCGGGCTATGGGTGCAAAAGTTATAAGATGTTCTTTACCTTAGTTTCTCGTAAAAACCGAGGGGAAGTGAGATCCTTGACCAGAATTTTGATCACAGATCCAATACATGAAGATGGCATCAGATTGCTGAAGGAAGTTGGCCGCGTGAATGTTAAAACAGGGATGACCAACAAACAGTTGCTGCGGGAGATAGGGAGCTATGATGTCCTAGTGGTTAGAAGTGCAACGAAGGTCTCAAAGGAAGTTATTGAGGCAGGCAAAAAATTAAGGATGATTGCTAGGGCAGGAGTTGGACTAGACAACATCGATGTCGAAGCCGCCGAGCGCCGAAATATCAAGGTCGTCAACTCGCCGGAAGCATTGACGATAGCGGTGGCCGAGCTGACGCTCGGGCTGATGCTCTCCTTGGCTAGGCAGATACCAAGCGCCGATTTCAGCACAAAACGGGGGCGGTGGGAGAAGGCAAAGTTTATGGGCATGGAACTGCGGGACAAGACGCTGGGCATCGTCGGCACGGGACGCATAGGCAGGGCGGTGGGTTATAAGGCCAAGGCGTTTCTCATGAATTTGTTGGCTTACGATGTCGCTCCAAACAAAGAATTCAAAGAAAAAACTGGCTGCAAATATGTCGACCTACAAACCCTCCTGAGGGGGTCCGACTTTGTGACGCTGCACGTTGCGCTCACTTCTCAAACGAGGCATATGATAAGCAAGCGCGAGCTGGGCTTGATGAAACCAACCGCATTCTTGATCAACACCTCGCGCGGGGAGGTCGTCGACGAAGCGGCGTTGGTTGAAGCGCTTAGGGGGAAGCGAATAGCCGGGGCAGCCCTCGATGTCTACGAGAAGGAGCCCCCGCTCAGCAGTCCTCTCCTCAAGCTCGACAACGTCATTCTGACCCCGCACATCGGCGCCTCCACCATCGAGGCGCAGCGCGAGGCCAGCGTCATTGTGGCGAGGAAGATCAAGGAAAGCTTTGGACTAATGATTTATAGCTTGCCCCGAGAGTAGGAATCCTGCTGGAGGCGATGATGGTGTATAGGCAGATCAGGGAGGCGTGGGCATCGCAGGAGGGCTACATAAGCGAGCTGATGCGTCAGCGCATGCGAGAGTGGCGAAAAGGTCCGGCGATAGTGCGGGTTGAAAAGCCGACCAGACTGGACCGCGCTCGATCACTCGGTTATAAGGCGAAGCAGGGCGTAATCGTCGTCCGCGCGCGAATCCGCAAGGGCGGCAGGCGGAAGGAGCGGCCATCTCGCGGGCGCAGGCCGAAACGCATGGGCGTCAGAAAACTCGTGCCGAAGAAGAGCATCCAGCTGATGGCAGAGGAGCGGGCGGTGAGGAGGTATCCCAACCTTGAGGTGCTCAACTCGTACCCGCTCGGGGATGATGGTCAGCATCACTATTTTGAGGTAATCCTGCTGGACCCCGATCACCCTGCCGTCCGCAGCGACCCGGAGCTAGGGCGGATAGCCGAAGCGGGCCAGAGGGGAAGGGTGCACCGTGGCCTCACCCGCGCCGGGAGGAAGTCGAGGGGGCTGTTGCGCGAGGGCAAGGGGGCCGAGAAGGTTCGGCCCAGCGTTCGGGCTAGCCGCGGCGAACGCGAGTGAACGTTATGGAACTTCCATTTCGAAGCGCCGCCGTTGACGCGTTTGTCCACGCGACGGAGGATGAACAAAGGGTCCTCGCCGCACTGCAAGCCCTGCTGCCGGAGGGGGTAGAGGTCCGGAGGACGAGGCTGAAGGGTCACTACGGCAACCCGATCGTCTCCCTGCATGCCTCGATCGGGCGAAGAAAGTTACTGCACGAGCTCTGGCGGTGCTTCTCGACCAAGTTGCGCGCCGGCGAGTTGGATAAACTCGGCAAGATCGCCTCGGGGAGGATTGACGGCACATGCCGCCTCCACCTGAGGCTCGATAAGCAGCTCGCGCATGCGGGCGAATTCGCGTTGAGCGACGGCGGGGATGTCATTCACCTCAAGTTGAAAATCGACGCCTATCCCGCCAAGCAAAGGGTGGCGGCTAAACTGGTGGAGGAATTCATCGCGGCGACGCGTCGCGGAAACTTTTGAAGTGACGGAAAATGAGGCCGAAGCGCAGGTACATCGCCTTTCGGATCGTCGGTGAAAGGGTCGGCAAGAAAGAGGTCACGGGGGCGCTGAATTCGTTGATCCAGCGGCTTCCCTCGAGTCTAGGCGGGGCGGAGGTGAAGCCATATCTTGTCTTTTTCGAGGCGCCCTCGCAACGCGGGCTGTTGAGGTGCGGGCATAAACTGGTCGACGAGGTTAAGGCAGGGATGGGAGAAGCCGAGAGGATCGATGGCAAAAAGGCGAGATTTGCGATCCTCGGCGTGTCGGGTACCATAAGGGCTGCTAAGCGAAAGTTTCTCTCGGACTGATGTACATAAAATCGGCTACGCGCCCCGAACTCCAATCAAGTGGCAGGCCACGTAATGGCCGTTCTCCACATCGGCAAATTCCGGCTCCTTCTCCCTGCATATCGGCTTCGCGTAGGGGCACCTCGGATGGAACCTGCAGCCCGGCGGGGGGTCTATCGCGCTCGGTATTTCACCCCTTAGCAAGGTGCCCTCGGGCTTGTACTTCGGGTCCGGAACTGGAACGGCCGCAAGCAGAGATTGCGTGTAAGGGTGCAGGGTGTTCTCGCGCAACTCCTCCTGGGGCGCCAGCTCCACTATCTTCCCAACGTACATCACCGCGATCCTATCGCTCATGTGCTCGACGATGTTCAGGTCATGGGAGATGAGGAGGTAGGTGAAATCGAACTTTTTGCGGAGGTCGCTCAATAAATTGAGTATGTGGGCCTGAACTGACACATCTAGGGCCGAGGTTGGCTCGTCCAAGACGACGAAGTCGGGGTTTACAGCTAATATCCTAGCGATCGCTATCCTCTGTTGCTGTCCACCGCTGAACTCGTGCGGGAATCTGTCAAGATGCTCTGGACCCAAGCCCACCTCCTTGAGCACGTCCAACACTATTTTTTCCTTTTCCTCCCCATGGGCTATGCCATGGATTTCAAGTGGCCTGCCGACCAACTCCGAGACCGTCATCCTGGGGTTCAGCGACGACTGAGGATGCTGGTATACGACCCCCATCCTCCTCCTCAGCCTTCGCAACTCCTCGTCGCTCAACATCGCCAAGTTGCGGCCGTCGAAGTAAATCTTGCCAGCGGTGGGTCTAATTAGTCCCAAAATCAACTTTCCCACCGTCGTCTTCCCGCAGCCGCTTTCGCCCACCAAGCCGAAGACCTCGCCCTTTTCGATGTGGAAATCCACGTCATCGACCGCTCGAACCCACCTAACCTTTCGCGCGAAAATTCCCTTCTTCGTCTCGAAATATTTCTTCAGGCCTTCGACCACAACCGGATTTTCCTTTGGATCCTCAGCTTCCACCGATTTCGCTTTTGTCATTTGCCCACACCCTCGCCGAATAGATGACATCGCACTAAATGTTCCTTTTCGACCTCAATCGTGTTTGGGTTTTCTTTTTTACAGATGTCCATGGCGTAGGGACATCTCGGATGAAACCTGCAGCCCGGCGGGGGGTTGACTAGGCTGGGGACCGTCCCCGGGATGGTCACGAGTTCCCCTCGCTTGACATCCGCCTTCGGTATCGCCTTGAGCAGGGCTTGGGTATAGGGGTGCTTCGGGCTCTCGAATAGGGCGAGGAGATCGGCTTCCTCCACGATGTTGCCAGCGTACATCACGGCAACCCTATCGCACATCTGGGCTATCACTCCCAGATTATGGGTGATGATAAGGATGGACGTGTTGAGCCTCCGCCTCAGCTCCCTCATCAACTCGAGTATTTGCGCCTGAATGGTCACGTCCAGCGCGGTCGTGGGCTCATCGGCTATGAGCAGGGATGGGTTGCACGAAAGCATCATGGCTATCATCGAGCGCTGCTTCATTCCCCCGCTGAACTGGTGCGGGTACTCGACTACCCTAACCTCCGGGTCCGGCATGCCGACCAGCTTTAGCATCTCCACCACCTTTTTTGGCACATCCTCGGGACTTATCAAGTGTTCCTCGATGACCTGATGCAGCTCTATGGGCTCCGCTATTTGGTCGCCTACGGTAAAGACCGGATCCAGTGCGGTATGGGGGTCCTGAAATATCATCGAGATCTCGCTCCCCCTTAAGCGCCTCATCCCCTCCTCGCTTTTTTTGAGCAGATCCTCTCCCCTGAAAATGATCCTGCCTGTGACGATCTTGCCCGGCGGGCTGGGGATCAACCTCAGTATCGATAGGGCGGTGACCGTCTTCCCGCAGCCGCTTTCGCCCACCAAGCCGAGGATCTCCCCCTTGCGCAAGTCGAAGCTCACCCCATCGACCGCCTTCACCACGCCCTCGTCCATGAAGAAGTACGTCTTCAACCCTCGCACCTTGAGCAATGGCCTCGTCACAGGCTATCCCCTCAACCTCGGATCAAACGCGTCCCTCAACGCGTCTCCTAGGAAGTTGAAACCCAGAACAGTTACTATAATAGCTATTCCCGGGAATATCGACATCCAAGGCATCTCCGCTAAAAACCTGCTATGCTCGCGGAGCATCGCCCCCCAGTCAGGCGTCGGGGGCATTATCCCCAACCCGAGAAAGCTCATGGCCGAGGACAAAAGGATCGCCGCGGGCAGCGTCATCGTCGCGAGTACTATGAGGGGAGATACTATATTTGGCAATACGTACCGAAGGATTATGCTTCTGTCCTTCTCCCCGATCGCTCGGGCGGCCTCGATGTATACTTCCTCCTTTACTGCCAAGGTCTGGCCGCGCGTCAGCCTAGCATATCCGGCCCAACCGGTTATCGACAGCGCGATTACCAAATTGTAAATACCGGGGCCAAAAAATCCGACAAATGCGACGGCCAGCACCAAGCCGGGGAACGCGATTACCGCATCCACTATCCTCATCATGACCCCGTCAACCTTACCGCCGCGATAGCCAGCTATCAACCCATAGGGTACGCCGATCACGGCCTCCACCGTGACGAGCAAGATCCCTATCGTCAGCGCGATCCTGGAAGCGTAAATGATCCTGCTAAAGATACATCTGCCGAGGTCATCCGTTCCCAAGGGATATTTTCCGCCGGGGGGCAGAAGCTTGTCCTCCAAGCGCTGCACCTCTGGGTCATGTGGGGCTATGAAATCCGCAAATATCGCCACCGTGATGACCGCCAGCACGATTCCCAATCCAACCCACGCCCGCTTATCCCGCTTTAGGTACCTGAAGGTGGGCGACCTGCTCTTCCTTTTTAAATAACCGTAAATCCCACCGCCGACGTTTTTTGCCACGTTTGAAGACGCCACTGATCTCACCCTCTCTCCGCCTATCTTCTCTCCTCGTACCTTATGCGCGGGTTGAGGTACGCGTATGTGATATCACAGAGGAGATTAGCTACGACCGCCAACACGACAAACATCAACATGACCCCGAGAACTGTGAGGAAGTCCGGCGCCGTGCCAAGTATCGAATCGACCATAAGCCTTCCCATGCCCGGCCATGAGAATACTTTTTCTATCACGACCGTGCCGCCAAATAGGAACGGAAGTCGCAGAAACAATATGGTGACCACGGGGATGAATGCATTCCTCAACGCGTGTTTGTAAATGACCGCCCTTTCTCGAAGCCCCTTCGCCCTAGCTGTCCTTATGTAGTCCTGCCTGAGTACATCCAACATGCTCGACCTAGTTAATCTGGCCACTGAACCAGCCTGACTTGTCCCAAGAGTGATGGCTGGCAGTATCAAATATTCTATGCCGCCGTAGCCCGCGATTGGGAACCAGCCCAACCATATCCCAAATATCAATATTGCCATCAGCCCCTGCCAAAAGTTCGGTATGGAAACGCCGAAGAGCGCGATCCCCATACCCGTGTAGTCGACCCAAGTCTTTCGCCTAAGCGCCGCGATGATCCCGAGTGGAATGCCCATCGCCAGCGACACCATAAAGGCGGCGATGGTCAGCTCGAGCGTGCGCGGGAGCCTCTCAAGTATTAGTTGCGAAACGGGCGCACCCCACTTCCAAGACCTCCCGAGGTCTCCTCTGACGACCTTGCTCAGCCATATGAAATATTGCTCGTAAAGGGGCTTATCGAGTCCATAGGCGATTCGTATGCTCTCAATCTGCTCAGGACCTGCCATTGGGCCGGCTATCCTCGCCGCCGGATCGCCCGTACCAAACATTAATAAAAAAGTCGCAAGCGACACGCCTAACAATATGGGAATTATCGTTAGCAGCCTCTTCGCGATGAACTTGTACATTTTTCTGCCCTAATTATTTTTTGTAAGCCCCGTCGATATAAGGATGAACCGTGATTTATTCCTCATGTTCCTCAATGTACGTGTCGAGAAACTTCCAGCACCAACCCAAAAGCGGATGCGCCCTGTAGCCCTTGAGCTCGGCTCGATGGGCCATGAACATTGCGCGCTCCACTGTCGGTGTAATAACTGCATCGTCCATGATCAGCCTTTGGCTTTCGTAAAGGGCCGCGAGGGCCGTATCGCTGTCGAGCAAAAACGTGTTCTCGATGACGGCGTCCGAATAATCGCTGCCCCACCAGAATCTGTTCGGCCCGGGGGGCAACCGCACCCTGTGCCAGAGCCACCAAATCATGTCCGCATTGTGCCAAGTGTAACCCATGATGAACATGTCAAATTGAGCCTTGGTGATACAGTCGATGAGCAGCCCGAACTCCAAAACTTGGATCGATAGGTCGACTCCGACCAGCTTCCACTGCTCCCTTAAGATCTCCGCCAGCCTCGGGTACGGCGGGGCCGAAGTGGTGAGTAACTCCAGATTCAGGCCGTCTGCGTACCCCGCCTCGGCCAACAACTGCCTCGCCTTATCCGGATTATATTGGTAATAATTTTCGACCCCAGGCCAGTAGCCCCATATGGAGGACACAAGCGGCCCATGAGCTGGAAGTCCCATGCCCTCGTAGGCGTACTCGACCAAGTTTTCCTGATAGGTGGCGTAGTTCAGCGCCTGCCTCACCCGGACATCGTTGCATGGCGAGGGCCTTTTGGTTTCTGGCCATGAGCGCACGGGGTAGTTCGCTGGCACCGGGAAGAGCGTGGGCGAACTGACGTTGAATCCGATGTAAACCATGGATGAGTAGGGCTTCTTGAGCATCACGATATCTGGGTTCCTCTCCCACCTCTCGAACAGCTCGGCGCGGGGGGCAGCTTGCTCCAACATGTGGACCCTTCCAGCCTCGAGCTCGGCCTCCTGCACCAGGGACTCCGGGATGACCCTGAATATGATCCCGTCCAGGTGCGCCGGGCCGCGGTTTTGATAGCGCGCGGGACCCCACTTGTAGTCCGGGTTTCGCTCAAGCACGATCCTGTCGTCCCGAATCCACTCCTTGACCCTGAACGGCCCCGTGCCGCAGAACTTGCTCACGCCGTAGTCCTCCCCGTATTCCTTAACACAGTGCGGGCAAACTATGACACTCGAAGTCGTGGCGAACCAATCGACGAGGAATCTATCCTCTTTCTTCAGGTGAACCCTCACGGTGTACTCGTCCACCACCTCGACATCCAAAATGTTCTTCACAGAGTCCTTATGCTTGGAAGGGGGCCAATCCTTCGCCCTCTCGATGCTGAACTTCACCGCCTCGGCGTTGAACGGCTCGCCGCAGTGGAACTTCACGTCGTCCCTGAGGTGGAAGGTGATGCTGAGCCCGTCAGGGGCAACCTCCCAAGATTTCGCCAGCAGGGGCATGTCCCCAGTCGAAAGTCATGAGAGTGTCGCATATTAGACCTATCACACGGGTCGCGGGATCAAAAACCGTTCGATGTATGTCCAAGATGTCCGCGTCCTGGCTCTGGACGATTACCAACACCCCGCCCTTCGGCACGGGCGGGGCCCTGGGCACGAGGATATACGCCACCGCGAGTATGATCAAAATCACTATTGCTGCCGTGCCCACCTTAACCCTGACCACATGCCAACCTCGTGTTGCTTTTCGATGATATCAAAGAAAAAGTAAGGGATTCGTCGGCGTTTTCCCTTACTTCAGTTAGGGATTACGATCGTGGCCGACATCGGTACGATCACAGAGGAGCTAGCATCGATGTCGCGATACCCTCGTACCGAGTTATTCCTTCTTCCTTCGCTTCAACGTCAAGTATGCCGCTATCGCTATTATCACTATTACGACGATCGCTGCGATCACTGCCCACGGTATCTCGGCTATCTCGGCGGGCGGAGCCTCTTCCGCGGTCAACCTGAACTCCAATTCATCTGATGCCCCAGTCCCAGTTACTTTTGCCTTTAGGTCGTCCCTCGTGATGGCATCCACCTTGGGCGTCGTTATCGTTATTTTGACCTCGGCGCTCTGCCCGGGTGATATTGTTACCTCCCCGCGCTCAAGCTCGACCGGCCAACCCTTTGTGCTTGTGACGGCGATCCTATACGTATTTGTCTCGGTGCCCTCGTTCGTGATCGTCAGGGTGAAGACCCCTTTCTCCCCGCCTTTCACCGTCGGTCCCTTTCCTGGATCCCATGATCCCTTTACCGAAACCGCATACGGCGAGTACCAAACCTCGTGATCCACGAGGTAAACGCGGGGGTCCCATGGCCAGCGGTTATACTTTTCGTTGTCGGTCACTTGGTCGTCCTGCACCCTGATGCCTGCCCCCAACGCCTCGAGAATCGGGTTAGTGTTGAAGGGTCTGGTGTAGCCACCATAATCGGCCTGCTCGCCGAGGAACAGGCCCCCGCCCGCGAGTACCCAGTCGCGGATGGCCGTGATCTCGGCACTTGTAAGGGATCGCTCCGGGGTGACGAACATGAGCACGCTGTACGGCGCGAGGCGCTCCGAGGTTATCCCATCGGTGTAGGTGTGGACCGTGTAGCCCTGACCTTCCAAGAAATTGAGCCACAACTCCATGCGATCCTTGTTGTGGAAGGCCGTGGAGGGGGTCCAGTAGAAGAGCACGCTGTGCTGCGCCGCGTTCTCGTACCGCACCAACCAGCCCACCATGCGCGAGCCAATCTCCCTGAGCCTCAACGCCTCGACGCTGAAGTGGTCCGTCGGCGCGCTCCGGAAGCTGGCTCCGCCGCCGTGGACTATGACCCTGCCTCCTCCAACCTCTGCAGCCGCGGCTATGATCGGGAACTCGCCCCTGCCGAACGGCACCGGGTAGGGCTCGCGGTAGGATTCATCGAGGGTGCAAGCGGTTTCCGTCCCGATGATGATCGGCTGCGCGGGGGATTCGACGGTGAGCGAGGGCGTGCTGAAGACATAGTAGTATTCGTCCTTTCTGTATATCGGGTATGGGGGTTCTGCCGTCGGGAAGTACGGTGCCGTCGATAGGAAGACCGAGTCCTCGACGCCTGTGCCACTTGCCGTGATCTTGACCACGTTTCTGACCTTCTTCGTTATGGCCGGGTCGACGGTGATCCTGACCGCTACCCTGTACACCTCGCCCGCTGCGAGCGAGAGCGTGGATGGCGAGACCTCTATCCCCCACCCCAAGTTATCGGTCGCGGTTACGGTGTAGTTGTCGTCGAGGGTGCCCGTATTGGCGACGGCAACGATCGTTACGATGTCCTTCCCGGGTTCTTGAGTGACCAACGTGGGTCTGAAGTTGTTGTCCACCCGAGGGGATTGCTTCGGCTCGGTTTCGAGAAACGTTACCGCTACCGTCCTCAACGCGGGCGGGGCGAGCGTGCAAATGCTGTACAACCCGATCTCCGTCTTTCCGATGGCAGCCTGGTAGGCAGCCCCTATCTCGGTCGTGGTGTCGACATCGAGGACTGGCTGGTATGCGCCGTACCAATAATTGGTCGTATCGCTCATCTGGTCCATCTGGAACCAGAGCCCGAAGCCGAGGGCGGAGAGTATCTTGTTCTGCACCTTGTAGTAGTTGTGTCCGCCGTAGTCGGAGGCATCCATGACGAGCAGGCCCTTGCCCTTCTCCTCGACGAAGGCCTTGATGGCGTCAACACTTGCTTCAGGCAGGAAGTCCGGATCTCCTCCCGTCGCGGCAGTGCCGAGCTGGAACTGAGGTACGACAAGGATGTCGTACGGCGCGAGAAGGCTCGCGGTGATGGGCTCGGTGCTGTCGCCCGTAATCGTATATCCCAAAGCTTCGAGCGCGGCTACGAGCTGCGCGCATCGCTCGGTGTTGTTGTAGACCCCGTAGCCCTCGTACCAGAGCACCTTGGCCGCGCCGGGTTTCATCCACCGGAATGCCTTGTCGAGCAGGATATCGAGGTGGGGTAGTGGGTTCGCTCGGCCCGCCCTCGCATCGTTCCACCTGCCGTCCCGAGCGGTGGCTGCGAGGCCCGCGGCGACGACCGCCCCGGCGCCGATCCTCTGGGCCGCCATTATGGGCGGGCGATCGCCGGCTACGTAGAATTTCCACGGTTTATCTCCAGTTTGGTTTATGTTAAAGGCGGTTTCCTTTCCGCGGACGATGACGATGACCTCCGGATTTTCTGCGACTGTAAAGCTCGAAGTTATGAATGTCAACGTCGCTGTGATCATTAGGATAGATATCAAAATGCCGCTCCTTGTGATCGCTTTACGATTTTTCGTTTTCATAATCTACCTCCCAAAGAAGATGAGGGCCGACTTTTATAAATGTTTTGGAGGGAAAAAAATATTTTTTGCCCGCCAAAGACCACGAGAAAATCAAAAGCATTGCGGCGAGCATTGGTGCCGCTGTTAAAGGATTTAGGCCCATGCTGGCTGCGCGGGTTTTCGAGGTTTCGAATGTAAGTTTGTAATGGGGCTCCTCCAGCCAGACGCCCTCGAGGTGGTTTCTCGCCCTTATCTCCACCTCGACCTCGCCACCCTTGGGCTTTACGAAGAGGAAGATCGATTCGTACTGTTTGTTCCAATCTATGGAATTGACCCCGAACGACATGAACCCGTAGGGGGTGTTTTCAACCAACACCCACCGATGAAGATGCCCGTGGAACCACACATCGACGACGACATCGCCCTCGAACGCCGTCTGCAACTTGGGCCAGACGTTCCATTGATAGTAGGGCTGGTGGGAGAAGATGAAGATCGGCTTGTCCCTGTTGGTATGGAGCTCCGCCCACAGCCAGTCGAACTGCTCGTCGCCCATGACCCCGCCGCCGTAGTGGACGTAATTCTCCCAGCCCTTTTCGTCCGATATCAGCACGAACCTAATTCCAGCCACATCGATGCCCCTATATGACAATGGAAGCACGGCCTCCCCCGTGTCGCGGTCAAAGTCGTGGTTGCCCAAAACGTAGTACCATCCCCTGACCTTCAGGTTTTCCATCATCCCTGCGATCGGTGGAAAACTGCGGTGGCTGTCGTTCGCGAGGTCCCCCAGGCAGATGGCGTAGTCCGCTATTTGAAGTCTGTTCACGTCCTCGATGGCAGTGCGTAGGTACCTTTCGTCTCCCGGGAAAACGTGAGGGTCGGTAAACACCCACCAGACCTGCTCGCCGTCGCCCCGGGTGACGATGAAGCCCGTGGCCGCGAACGCGCACGCCGCGACGACCGCAGCCGCAACCATGATAATTTTCGAACCCATGTTTTCACCTCACGAACTCACGATCACTCAAGCCAGCTCGAGTAGACGCTCCCCCAGTCCCTTTGGAATATCTTCATCAAATCCCCGACCACCTCGGGGGATCTGACCATCACGCCGACATCCCTGCCCCCGTCGGTTATGTACCGGATGTCGATGTTGGCGCTCCCGACGTAGGCCCACTCGTTGTCGACCACGATGACCTTGGGGTGGGCCGAGTATGGATGTCTGATGACCGTCACGCCCACCCCCTCACGTCCCGCGAGCTCCTTGAGGGCGTACTCCCATTTGAGGGACTCCTTGTCCACCATCACCTCCACCCTGACGCCTCGGTCGAGCGCGCTCACCAAGGCCTCCCTGAGCTTGGGGGGCATGCCGTTGTATATGTACATGTAGATGTAGACATTTTTTTCCGCGCGATCTATCAGCGCGGCGAACGCGTCGAGGGTGCGGGTGACCTCCACGGGCACCTCCGGACCGTTGGCCACCGGGATCACCCAATCCGCCCCCCAATATTCACTGCCCCTCGGCTCCCCGCCCGCCGCGACCCAGCCGCTCTCGAAGATATATGTGTAGGTCCCAGCCATCTCCTCGCCGTAAAGCGTAAGATTCACCTCGCGGTTGAAGGTCAAGGCGTAGTAGCTCCAGTTGGTGCTCCCGACGCTCACCACCTTCCCATCCACTATCATGTACTTCGCGTGCGTCTGTCTGGGGAATGGCAGCGCGGTTATCCCCTCGTGCTGGTCGAGTTCCTTCACTATGTCTCGAGCGTAGTTTCGCCCGTCCACGAGGATCCTGATCTCAACGCCCCGATCGGCGGCATCCTTGAGGGCACTGTAGACATCGCCCAGGGGGCCTTGGGGAGGATTGAGGTAGTAGGCTTCGATATCTATGGTATATTTTGCCTCTCGAATTAGCTTGAGCCAAGTATCTGCGATGTCGTCTATCTTGGGATCGTTCAGCTCCGGGGGCGCGGTCTCGGTCACCTCGATGCTCGGCGCGGCCGGCGGCGTCGAGCTGAGCGAGCGGTAGCCGGCGTAGCCGACGGTTATCGCGACGGCAACGAGCGCCGCGATGACCGGAACAACCCTTGCAGATTTGCCCTTCAAGTCCACCCCTCGGCCGCCTGTTTCATGCTATCCTCTGCCATCACAGGGGGTCTGCGCGTCGCCTTATTAATTTTTGGGCTGGTGGCTGGTTGGGCTCGCTTCCTCAAGACGTATGTAATTACGACCAAGGCGAAGGCCATCGCCGCGATGGCTACGGCAGCCCAAGCGGTTCTCGGTCCCTCCTCGGTCGATACCCCGGCCTTCACCAATCCGGCATCTATCAACGCCGTATACCAGATGTCGGCCGTCAACCTTACGGCGACGTTGAGCCTGTTCTCGGTTATCCCCCTTAAAACATCGTTCCAAAGTACCCCCTGCACCAGCCAATAGCTCACCTTATCGCTTTCATAGCCCGCGTATCCAAAGCTATCTAGGGCGACCTCGACCGTCGCCTGAAAGACGTTCTCGAGTAACCTAGGTTCGTAATCGTAAATCGTTATCTCGTGTAGCATCCCATCCACCCCGTCCTCGAATGCAACGTGCCTCCCCCCAGGGTTGTAGTCCGAGGTCGCATGGAGCGGCATCGTGATGTCCGTGGCGTAATGGGTTATCGCTCCCGCGAGCAGAGCGGCGCGCTCCCAGTCCCTAGCCCTCAGGCTCTCGACGAACATGAGGTAGTTATCGGCCAATGCCCAGGGGAGCATACCCAGTTCCGGATTCACCCCATCGGGGGATAGGTCTACATCGTAGAAGTGCCTGTATCGCTCGCTCGGGTCCTCGCCCCGCCATTTTATGTCGGGATAGATGGAGTACTCGACGACGAGGTCGCCGAACGCGTTGAAGAAGGGCTCTTCGGGGAGCAGCCCCATCGCCCGCTCGGCGACGAATTTGTGGGCCCTCAGGCCCCAACCCCGCACCTCCGCGACTGAGGCGGAACTCAAAATGAGAACCACGAGGACGACGAAGGAAGCTCGGAAGATTAAACGACCGTGAGCCATCATTTGCCCCCTAAATTAATTGCGGACGTGCTTTTAAAGCTGCGCTGCATTAACTATTCAGCCGTTTGGTGGAGGCTAGTTCGGGGCGTGGCCTAGGCCGCCTATGTGGTGGGCGCCTTCGCTGTCACAGCTGTGACGTCGGGGCAGCGCCGCGGATGTCACACCTGTGACACGAGGCGCGCGATTTTGCCCGCTTATAAACGACCTCCACCCAAAGCCCTCGCGGGCTATGCCGAACTCGTATCTGATCGTCTACGACATAAGGGAGCTCGACTGCGGGACGAGACAGCGGGTGAGCCGGCGCCTCAGAAAAATCCGCGCGGTGAGGCTTCAGCAATCGGTGTGGGAGTCGAGCAGACTGGCGGAGCTGAAGAACCTAGCCGACTCGATCGGTCTGGCCGGCGGGAAGGCGTTGGTGTTGGAGAAGCGAACAGTCCACTTGTCACACCTGTGACAAACATGTGCTCGCACCGGAGAAATTTTCAGCGCGCTCCTAAGCCCCAGGCGGGGGACTGCGGAATTTCGGACTTAATGCGCGAGTTATTTCCTCTTGAAGTAGAGGATCGCCGCTAAAGCCGCAATGGCGACGACCACCCCGGCGGTCGCTATTGGGATCCCCGCCGGCTCGCTGGGTGTAGCCTTTTGGATGACCAGCTCATCGAAGACATCTCCATTTGCGTCGATCGCCCTCATGTGGAGCGTCCCGTTCTCGTAGATGTCCAGCAGGACGAAGTGATACCTGGGCTCGGGACCGAATGCGGTGAACCACTTGGGGCGGTAGCCGGTGTACAGCGGCGCTCCCCAGCCGCCGCTCACCACGTAGGTGACGCCATTCTCGAGCGACACGACCTCGCCGGGCGCCCTGGTCCAGTCGAGCGGGTGGGAGCGCTCGTAGGTGTGGAAGTGACTCATCAACACCAGGTCGACGCGGTACCTGTCGAACAGAAAAGCCAAATTGTCTATCATGTACTTGACCTCCGACCTGGCGGAGACCATGTCCCTGTGGAAGACCACTATCTTCCAGAGGTAGTCCTTGGACGCCTCCAGCTCGCCCCCCAGCCAGTCGACCTGCTCCTTCCAAGCTTCTGAGTTGGGGTCCAAAATCTCGCTGTCCAGCACTATTATCCGCAGGTCGGGCCCCCAGCTCAGCGCGTACCAGCGCTCGTTGCCCGGCAGGTCGAACAGCGCGTAGTAGTTCATGGCGTGGGCGCTCGGGTCGTAGTCCGTGGGCTGCGGATAGATTATCTCGTGGTTCCCTATCGCCGGGACGATCGGGATCATCAGGCCCTCGGGGGTGACCCAGTATTGGTACATCGCCGAAAACCAGCCGTCCCAGGTGTCCGGCGCCACTTGGTCGTCACCGTTCCAGAGGAAATCCCCGCTGAAGACGGCAAACGATGGGCTGCGCTGCGCCATGAGCTCCGAGGTATTGTTCCTAGACACCGGCCAATCGGGGTGGGGATGGGTGGGCCTCGTGTCCGACCTCGAGTCGCCCCCGACGACGAGGCTGAAGCTCGTCCTGCTCGCCGGGGCGGTGCGGAAGGCCCGCTCCTCGCTCCATCCGTAGCTGGAATGCCCGGCGATGAAGTAGTAGACGGTGTCCGGCTTCAAGCCCGTGAGCTCGACGTGGTGGATGTAGCCCTCGAACTTCGCGGTGGTTATCCCCTCGCTGCCCGAGGCGCGATAGCGGTACGCCTCCGGGTCTCCGCCCCTCGACTGCGTGTCGTAGCGCACCTCGCCCGCATAGTTGCCGGTCGTGCGCCAGCTGACGTTGATGCTGTGGGCGGTGTCGTCGCTTGCCCAGGTGAGGTAGACGTAGGCCGGCGGGTCCTGAGCCAAGGCGAATGCCGGGGAAACCGCGGCGCTCGATAGCATCAGCGCGATCGCCGCCAGCGGGATGATCGCCGCGATTTTTCCCCCTATATCACCCATGACATCAACCTGCCACCGAATTTAGGGTCCTCCTATTTAAATGAATTCCTCTCGCCTCTCGCCAGATTCCTATGGGTCTTTCTACTGTGGCAAATTCTCCCTCACCCAGTTCAGAAATCGCCCTGCGGCCTTCACCGATTCTTCCGCTTCCCCCCTAAATATCTCTCTGCTCGTACTCCGCTAGGGTCTTGCTTCCAACGACCCTCCTGAACTGACTCGCCGCTCTTTCCCGCCCTCCGGCTCCGCTATCCCTTTTTCTTTAAGAAGGTGTGCCGCGTCCCCGTGCTTTTCGCCTGCATGCTTCCGCCGCAGGTAAAATGCGGTTAGTGCATCGAGAGCACCTATCGCGGCGTGAGCCGCGCATCCGGCGGCCGCGTTCACATTGCCCTTGAAAAGCGAGTACTTCGCGGCGTCTAGGAACTCCTCCGATTTCTTGAGGAAAACCTTGTAGGAACCCTTCAGAACGGGTTTGGTCCTTATCGTCATCACCTTTTCCCCAACCTTCCGACGATGAATTCCCCACGAGCTACAATTTCCTTCACCGCTGGAGTTTCCCGCCTCTCCTCGAACTCTTTAGGCGTTAAGATATATTCAGAAATCACGTTGCCAAATCTCCCCATCACCTCCTTCTCCAGTCTCTTTTTCGCGCCTTCTTTGTCCCTGGTGAGGATGAAAACATCGATGTCAGAGGTGGGCTCCTCCTCCCCCTTCGCGATGCTCCCGAAGATAGCTAGCGAGATTACTCCCCCGTCCGATCGGAAAGCTTCCTTCAGCAGGCGTTTCAACTCCAGCTTGGCCCCTTCTTCGGCTTGGAAGAGCGATCCGAGTTGCTCCACGATGTAATGCCCGGAATTTAGGGTGTGGATATTGGCCTTTCCCACCGTCCTCACATTGACCACGCCGTAATTGACATATTTCGGCATCGCCCTATTGACTGTTTTCTGTCCGACTTCGGATACCATCGCCAGTTCGTTCTCGTTGAACTCCTTGGTTGGATACTTAAGCAGGGTACGCAGGATTTTAATGTCAGATTTTTTGCCCCATGACTTCCTCGAGGTAATTAGTAAAACGCATTTTCTCACCAGTCATTTTTGACTAATAAGCTTTGCTGTGAACTATGAAAATATTTTTGGAAAAGAAAACAAATAAAAAGCAAGGGGAAATATTGCGTTTTTCCCCTCACTTCTTTCGGAAGATTGCGATCGCAGCCAAGATCAGCGCAACTATCACGAGGATAATTGCGTAGGTGCCCCACGCCGTCACGGTGCGAGTTACCTCGATGCTCTTCGGCGCCGAGACGTTGCCGACATCGTCCTCGGCGGTCACTATGATGGTGTTGGTGCCCTCCACCAAGGCTATTGAGAGGCTGAAGTTGCCATCCGCATCCGTCTTGCCGGTCCAACTTCCGGCCGGCGCTACGACCGTCCACTTCGCCTCCTCGCTGACCTTGCATACTATGGCTATCGATGCCTGGTCCGTGATGGTCTTGTCAGCTGGCGAGATGATGCTGATCGTCGGCACCGTGCTGTCGACCGTCACCGTGCCGTAGAGCCGCTTTGGACCCTCGTTGCCGGCCCTGTCCGTCGCTGACACCTCGATCCTGCTCGTGCCCTCGGGGAGCGTTACCTTGAGGCTGAAGTTCCCCAGCTCGTCGGCAGTTGTCTCCTCCGTCCTCACGACCGTGGTGTTCTGCATCACGTAGATCTTTATCTTGGCCCTCGCCTCAGCGGTGCCCGCGACTGTCACGCTCGCCACCTTCGTCCGCTCGGGTATAGCCACCGCTGGCGCGCTCGGCAGGGCTGGTGGTGTGGTGTCTACCTCGAACCTGAAGTTCTCCACCGTCAGCGCGTTGAGGTTGTCGCCAGCTGAAACGTTGATCCTGTACCAGTTGTCCGCCAGCGCGGCGGGGGTGTTCTCGAATATGCCGGTGGCGACATCCCAGACGTTGGAGTTCTCGAGCGGCGCTACGACGCTGCCGTTGTCGTACAGGATTTTTATGGTCACGTTGTCGGGGAAATTGACGCCCAGTCCCTTGTTCTCGGCGTAGCCTGGGTCGAGCATCTTGACGACGATCTTCGGCTTGTTGTCGTTGACCGCCATGTTCTCCACGAACGCCTTGCCTGCTATGGAGACCACCTCCACGGTCGGGGACTTGGTGTCGAGGAAAATCCTGTTCTCGACCGCCTCGCCCACCCAGCCGACGAAGTCCTCCACCCAGACCTTGACCGTGTTGTTGCCCTCGCTCAGCGTTATGGGTATGCTGAAGGTGTAGTAGGGCGAAACGCCCTTTCCGACGGTCTTCCTGACGGGGATACCGTTGACCTCGACGACGGCCGTGAGCGTGTCAGGGGTGTATGCGTTGTCGTTGTCCTCGCACCTCCCGGTGACGAGCCAGGATGCTTGGTTATCCTTCTCGGGCAGGTTGGCGAGCCCAGAGAACAACAGGTCCTGCGGCTTCAACGGCGGCGTGTTGTCGACGTAGAATCTGCTGCCGGAGCCAGCGGTGGTCCACCTGGTCAAAGGACCTGTGTTGCCAGCCCTGTCCACGAGCGTGTTCTCCACCACCACGATGTTCGTCACCTTGCGCTCCCATTCCGGCTTGACGACGAAGCTTCCGAGCCAGTCCAGGTTGTCCGTCGTCGTCATCGTGAGGTACTCGACTATGTTGTCGGTGCTGACGACTGTTATGGCGACGCTGTTCTCCGACATTCCGCTAACTACCTCATACCAGCTCGTCGAGACCTTGACGCGTACCGTGGTGCCCGCCTTGAGCTTTGGATAATAATACACATCGTTGGAGTAAATGCGAAAGATCGTCGGCCACTTGTAGTCTACTATGGTGTCGTAGCTCTTGTCCGCTCTGGCGCCCGTGGTATCCCAAGTGCTGACCGCCCATGTGACGGTCACGTAGTCGTCGGGCTTTACTGGACCGCCAGGCGTTCCGAAGTGCCCCACGTCCACCGCGTAGGGGAAGATCAGGCTGGCGCCCGAAGCTATCATCCGCGCGGTGTTGTCGGTCGACCAGGTGTCGGTGCCATCGAACGTCCACCCGACCGGCTGGTCCTCCGCCGCGGCGGGCGTCACCAGCTCCATCCGCTTGCCGCTCGCCCTCTTCACGTCGGTGTTCTCGGGCAGCGTCACGGACGCAACAGTTAGGAGCTTAACCTTCGTCCCGCTCGGGATTATCACGAGGTTGTCATTTTCGGTCCCTGGATCGACGGTGCTGATCAACTGCACGGTCACGCCCGCCCCGAGGGTAGCCTCGACTGCCCCTCCCCTGAGCACTGGCACACTTGCGACCGTCCTCACCACGTTGTCCGCCAGCTTCACCCTCCTGTCGTTCTTCAGCGTGATGTTGTCGCCCGCTGCTAGGTCGTTCTCGGTGATGCGGTCGCTGGTGACTTCCAGCAGGGTGTCCTCGGGCAGCTTCACCACGTTGCCACCCACCCGGACGACTAGGGTATCCTGGAGCAGCCTCAAGGTGTTCTCAGCGGTCAAAGTCACCGTAGTGTCCTTGGCCGGCGCAACGTTGTCGCCGACCGGGATGCCGTCCCTGGTGTTAACGGGCGCCGTCACCTCCACCAGAGCGTTGTCCCTCAACAGCGCGTTCTCGCCGAGCGCCGGGACCCAAACCCAGGTGTTGTTCTCCCTGATGACATCGGTGTTCTCGTAAAGCGTCACGTTCTCCGCGGTCGCGAGCTTCACAATGGTGCCCGCAGGCAGGATGACATCGTTGTCGTCGACGCAATTCAAGAGGTTGTCCTTGGGCACCTTCGCCACCGACGCCAGCCCGCTGAAGCCGCTCGGCAAGGTTATCTTGACCTTGTTTATTGAGTCGCCCGAGGTGTTCGTCACCTTGAGCGTGTAGACCTTCGAGATGTCCTGCTTGACGAACTTAGGCGTGATTTCGACGCTGGGTACATGAGTAGCGACAGCGGTCGTCGATATCGAAAGTATGGTAGTGATCATCAACATAGCTACGATCGCTGGTAGCAATTTCCTACTTTCCATTTATTCACCTCATTCATTGCAGGGTAAAATAGGACCCCCGCCCTATTTAAGCGTTGCGACCTTAAAAAGGGGCGATGTCCAAAAAAGGGCTTTAAAAGCTGAATTTTGCGAAAAAAGACCGTTAAACGCTGATAATGCCATCGACAAAGCCGTGCAAGTGTCGAACGAATCGACAGGTTCGAGCATGCACATGGAGCGCGCTCTGGGGGTTTAGTTGATCGCGTCGTCGAAGTCCGTGCCCCTTTCCTTCCGCCAGCCTCGCCGCCCCCTCGATCGGCCCTCCGTCGGTCAGCGGGAGGCAGGTGACGTTCGGGGCCCGTACGCCCAAAATTGCCCTCATTAGCCGGGCCTTCGATAGGTTCTCCCTTTTTTTTCGAGGATAAAACAGAAGGCGTCGGCGTCAGCACCGTGGCGATGGCCCTTAACGATAGTGCCCTAATCCTTTCCGTGAGCTTTTTGAAGTTTCTAAATTTTCTTATGCATTAGGTAAGATTTTTGCACAAAGTTCCATTTTTACTGCCCTGGGCCGAGCACTCGCCTCGGCCGAAGCTATAGAGCGAAGGCGAAGGTTCTCCTCAGCGTGGCCTTGAGCTCCTCCCCATCGATTTTGATCTCGGAGGGAATTAGGTAGCCTATCCGATCCACGTCCGTCCCCTCCAACCACCCCCGAAGCCTGCCCCCCTCGAACTTCACGCCCAGGTTCCTCAGCTTCTTGAAGAAGAGTCCCCTTACGTTCGCTAGGTGAAAGTTTCTAGCCAGCTGATAGAGGTCGAAAAAGTCCCTGGGGTCCCCCCTCATGTACGCAGCCCTGAGCTTCTCCGCCACTATTTCCTTCACGTGCATGGTCGGGAAGCCGAACCGCGATATGTCCGGGTACGGGTGGATTACCGGCATGACTTTTCTGGGCAGGAGCAGGCGTTCGCGGGAGCTTATCTCCACGAGGACGGAACTCGGGTGGTTCAACGGCCCCCTGTACTGAACGCTCGCCGAGAAGCTTTTTTTCCCTTTTACCACGCTTTTTAACTCGAACCCGATCCCCTCGCCCGCCCTTCGCAGGAGCTTCTCAAAATCCTGCTTCCTCATAGCCGTGAAATCCAAATCTTCGGAAAACCTCGAGGTCGCCAAGTAAACCTTCTTTATCGCCGTCCCTCCCTTGAACGTCAGGTTTTTCGTCAGGGATGAAAGGTTGTGCAAAAATGAGGTCAACATGTAATCTTTCTCGACCACCCCCATGGGGATGCCGAACCTCATCGCGAGCTTGTGCAATTCCTCAGCCGTTAGCATGCGCCTACCCGTTCAAAATTATCCTCCACTTGGCCACGGTATCCCCGATTTTTTTCCCCGTCGGGTCAAAGGGGGTGAAATAGCTGACCTCGCGACTCCTATCTAACATCCGACGCTCCAACCCCTTCGGGATCTTTATTTTCGAAAGGTCCAAAAGCACGCCCACCCTTCGGATCAGCACCCTGGAGCCCATCCTTAGCGCGTAGCTTACGAGCTTTTCAACGTCGATCGCACCGCGCGCCTTTTGGAAGTAACCCCTTGCATTTCTCATCCCCAAACTATACTGCGGTTTATCAACCGCATCCAAGAGGGTTTTCTCGAGGTCCGATATCATCACCTTCCTGCCAAATAGCTCGTGCCGGGCGATCCCAAAGAACTTTCGCTCGGTTATGTGCACGAACTGAAAGGAGTGCCCCATAACGGAAAAATTTCTTGTCTTAAACGGCGTGACCACGAAAACCGCCGTGGGAACCTGATCCGTCAGCCCGTGAAAGTTTAGGGCTGTGAGGTAACCGACATAATAACTGTCGATGAGTTCCGGCAGTATTAGGAAGGGGTGCTCAGGGGGAAGCATGTAGGTGCCCTTCCTGATCCTCGTCAGCCACCCCTTCTTGACAAGCCTATGTAACATCACGTGAGCCTGCTCGATCCTGCACCCGAGCTCAAACACCACATCCTCCGGCCGCACCAGCACCCGCTTGGAGCCCTTCCAGCTCGAGATCAGCCTCATTTCTTGATCGCTTAACCCCCTTTGCATATTTATGTCTCCATATCTTAACAATTTGTTTAGATTTTTATCCTAGAATATTTAAGGGTTCGCATTCCCTTTTTGCAAACTATGGGGAGATTGAAGGTCCCGAGTAAAGCCCTCATGGAGGTGGCAATTGGGGGGTTTGGCCCGTTAGAAAAATAAATGCGTTCGCGATCTGTGGAGGGGATTGGGAGGCATTTATTGGAGTTAAAAAAAATACGCTCTTCTGCAGTTGGTAGTTGATACATTTTAAATAGCCTTATAATTCCTTATAATTGCTTC
>JASEGJ010000009.1 GCA_030018135.1 Candidatus Hodarchaeaceae archaeon
GAGGAAGTATCTCAAGAACTATTTTACGGCGAAAATTAGGTGATATGACTTAAAAGGGGTAATGGCGCCGGGGAGAGGATTATCGGTCAACGATTTCTCGTCAACTCTCGAACCTCTGACCGCCCGGTTGCCGTATGCGAACACGTCGTCCCGCTTTTTGAGGTTCGTTCTTCATTCATGCTCGCGTTTAACAGCCGGGCACTCTACCTACTGAGCTACCCCGGCACCATGGTATCCTCTGAAGGGAAACTCTATAAACATTTGGTCCCGCTGTAAGCCGATAACCCATTTTTAGCACTGCCGATTCCCACGGCCCTAGCTCGAATAACTCTAATGTCGCTCGTCTATTAATTTCAGATTAACCAGCACCGAGAAACTTCTGCCCCTCGACCTGCTCGAGCTTGGCCGGCAAATATTTGTTCACGACGTACGCCAAGCCATACTTCGCGAATGCCTGCTGTTCGGCCTTCTTGCCGAGTTCGAGCATCTTTTTGATCTCGCCCTGCCAGAACTCCGTGTTATACCTGGGGTCCTTCTGAAGCTGCTTCAGCCGGGCGATGTCGAGCTCCCGCAGCTTGTCGGTGGGCAGCTCATATTCCACTATATCGCTCGCCGTCACGCCGATGTACTTCGCATCCGGCACGGCAAGCTCGTGGTTGATGTAGGCGAGCTTCGCGCTACCCGAGATTATGACCATGGCTATGTGAAAGCCGAATGGGTCGCCGTCGCAGTTTAGATATACGGGCAACCCAAGCTCATCGTGCGCCCTCTTCAGGAACCTCCTCGTAGCCCGAGCGGCCTGCCCCTTCAGACCGACTATCAACGCGTCGAACTTCTTCCATGCCTCCTCCTGCACTAGCCTATGGTACATGCCCATGGTCTCCACGGCTATCACGCGCTTCGCCTTGCACTTGACGAACTCCACATCATCGATGGTCGGCGGGATGGTGTAACCCGCGCGGCCCGCCTTGGTGGCGTCTATTGTCACATCGTCCTCCTTGATCACGAGCTGACCGTAAACTGCTGCGCCGTCCTCCTCCGGCGTCAAGCCGAGGTCCTCGCGCTTCAGCCCAAACGCCGCCTCGAGGTCCTCCAGGATGGCATCGGATTCGCCCTGATCCCCGAATGGGCCGGACTCCCAGCCCTCCGCGGTGTAGTACATCTCCCGCAGCGTGGCGAATTTTTTGCTTGTGATGAGTTCCTTGCAAAAGTCCGCGACGCACATCGTCTGTGCGAATTTTTTGACCTGCTTTATGCTCGCCGCCGAGCGCACACCATAATGGGGCCCGAGCACGAAGTACCTATTCGCCTCATCGTAGACGATGTTGGAAGTGCTTCGCGACGGTATCTTGAGCCTCGGCGGGACGACCCGCGCGATGTCCTCGATGATCTCGGCCCCCAATGCCACAAGCTTCTCCTCAGCCCTTTTCTTCCGCTCCTTCCCACGCCCTTCGACTTTAGGCATCTTCAACACCCGCCACCTTCTTTAATAGGGGTTTGATATCCGGCTCCTTTTTACCGACCAAACTTGCGGCCTTTTTGGCGATTATCGGCAGATACCTCTCAAATATACTGGCGCGCTGCTGCCGCTCCTTCACGCGTATCTTCCGATATAGGTATCGCCTGAGTTCGCGCGCTACATCCATGATCGCGGCGCGAACCTCCTCATGCACCTCCGGCTCGTCGGCAATCGACTGCTTGCCCGCCGAAGTGTATGGCACATAGGCAGAAACGAGGTTGACGAAAAGTGTCAGGGGCGCAGTCGCCACATCGACGCCGTACCTGCGCCAATCGATGCTCCTTGCTGCCGAGGTTATGGCACAGCCTCCCTGATCGAACACTAGTGGCGCGCGGTTCGCAAACCTGATCAAGTCCAAGCCCTCCGTTTCTATTCCCTCCCCTTCAGCCGTCTTGCCAGCGCCGCCGCCGTAGGCGATGCCAGCTTCGACGATGAACGGGATGCCCCCGCGATAGGCTTTAGGTGGGCGGGTGACCGCATGGACGAATTCTGGATTCAATATCTGCCGCATGCCGCTCTCGATTTCAGCCGCTCCGATCGGCCGCAAACCCGCCGTCGGTGGGGCCATGAACTTGATCTGCTTGAACGCCGAGACTATCCCTTCAGCCTCCTCCCACGTGAGCTCGGACGGCCTTTTGTTGAGATCGACGCCGGAGAGCTTTTGAACCTCCTTGACCTTGCCCTTTGTCATGCGTGAAAGTTCAGCGACCAGAAAACCCGCCAAGGTTCGGCTTTTTGTGTGTTTGGCAAGGACTAGCAGGTCGTCCGACATTATGCCCCAGGGATGGGGCGCCATGGGCTTGGGTCGTTCTGGTATCTTATCGGTCGCACGCTCGAAGACGGTTAGCGTGCCGTCTGGCTCGACGAAGGTGATTTGAACGTGTGGATTTGCGATCGCGGTCATACGCAGGTAGTTGAACGGCCCGTAGCGGGAGCGCACGTACGCGACGTCTTTGAGCTCTAATTCAAGCCGCGTTCCCTGCCAGTCGCCCTTGAGCTTCTTGCCGTTGAGCACCTTGCCCTCGTTCTTATCGACATCGATCATGACATTCGCGTGAACGATTTCGCCGTTGCCCGTCGAGGTCACCACCGTCGCAGGTCTGCCGCTCGTTATTTGGCCGAACATCACCGAGCCTACAATCCCGATCCCCTGCTGCCCCCGGCTCTGCATGTTCCGATGCAACTTCGTGCCGGCGAGCATCTTGCCGAATACACCGGGGATGAATTCCTCTGGTATGCCCGAGGCGTTGTCTTCTATCACCACCTTGAGGTGCTCGAGGTTTTCATCCACCCTCTTTATCATGACAGATATGGAAGGGAGGATCCCAGCTTCCTCCGCGGCATCGATTGAATTTGTGACACCTTCATGCACCACTGTAGTGAGGGACCTTATCTTTCCCGTGTAGCCTAGCATGGCGGCGTTCTTTCGGAAGAACTCGCTGACGCTGTGCTCCCGAAAGTCCTTGAATAGCTCGTCAGCAAGCGTTTTCATGGCATTCACCGCATATTTCAATCAAGCTCTCATCACGGCTTTTTAAATGCGTTTGGGAGAGAGGTGACCGAAAGTGATCCACTACCTCCAAATCTCCCTCACCCGCCTTTTGGCCTCCCTGCGCTTTCGCTCTAAAAATCTATAGGCCGCGGAATGAGGGACACCCCTCAAAAGCATTAGGATTGCCTCCCTCGCCACCGCGAGTTGCTCCGGCTCTCCTATCAATGCGATGGTCTTGCCGTAGACCGACACGTAGACACCGGCCGTTTCCTCAATTATTCGGCGCGTTTTGCCTGCCTCGCCTATCACCCTGCCCTTAAGCCTGATTAACGCTTTATCCGAGCGGCCGATGAAGTCCGTCATGTCGATTACCTCGAGGTACTTGTTCTCGTCGAAGAGGCGAAACGCTCGCTCCGAGCTAAAGCCGCGCGCTATCGCATTTAACACATCCCTCGCGCGCAGCGCACCAAGCGGATCGTCGCCCACCAATTTGATTATCGTCTCCCCGGTCTCGCTGTCGAAGGTAAGCTCTGTTCCCGTCCTGCGTTCGATCTCCTGCTTGACCATTCCGCCGGGGCCGATCGCAACACCGACCCTTTCCTTGGGCAATCTAAAGTGCTTCATTTTAACTTGCACCGACGAGCTTAAGATCTGTCCTCAAACACCATGCTACCGGAAGGCTCAACCTTGCCGGCATACTTGCCCCTGATTTCGTCGTATCCCCTGCTTACGGCCCTATCCATCGCATAAAAAAGCAACTGGCAGATGCGCATGCCTGGGTATAGCTTGACTGGTGCCGGGTTCATGTTTAGGATCTCCAGCGTAACCGGGATCGGGCTCTTGGAACCGGATCCCGGGTTCACATGGCCGGAGGAGATGTGAATGAATACCCCCATGCGGGCGATGGAGGACCGCCCTTCGATCGAGGCCACGAGATCTTTGGGCACCGCGATCCTTTCCAAGGTGACGCCCAAAATGAGCTGGCCAGGCTGAATGACGAATGGCTCCCCCTTGGTGTCGACCAGCTCGGTATTTTTCTCGATGGATTCCCTATCGTAGGGGTCGACCAAACTCGTCGATCTAAAGACCCTAAATTTGCAGCCCAATCTGAGGTCCACCTGGCTGGGCCCAATTAACCGATCGTCGAAGGGCTCGATCAAGATCCTGCCCTCTCTTATGTACTCGCGAATTTGCTCGCCTGAGAGGATCATTCACGCCACTCCGAAAATCTTATCGGGCGCTCCGACAAAAGCGTTGCGGTTTGTTCGCATTTCATCGATCAGCCTTAACCCTAGAGAATAACTCAATCGGCTCCGGCGTTTCCACCCCAAGCCTGCGGAAGTAATTGACGAGGTTGCTGATGTCCCTCAACAAGAGCTCACCGGACATCGGATTCGCGATATCGGTCGCCATGGAAAAATCGATCAAAGTGGGCTCAGGTCCGACCAGAACATTGTACTCGCTCAAATCAGAGTGGACGAGATCAGCCTCCCGATAAAGCTTCTCGACCGCGTCGACTAGCTTCTCGAATGTGGCCTTCGGGTTTCTCGGCGGGGAGTCCTTCATGCGGGGGTAGGGCACGCCATGCTCGCCGATGAACTCCATCGCGAGCACATTGTTTTCGAAGTCTATCGGCCTCGGCGCTGGTACGCCGACCTCGTGAGCGCGCTGCAGGTTTTTGAACTCCCGCGAGACCCAAGTGTAAATGATCTGCCTTCGGTTACGGCGGAAGGTCCTGAAGCGGGAATCGCCTATCAGATACCGGTACATGGTCTTGAAATCCGAGGTCGCTATGCGGTAGATCTTGACCGCAACGTAATTTCCCCGCTCATCGAGGGCGCAAAAAATGTTTGCCTCCTTGCCCGTGCTAACGGCGCCGTAGAGCGCGTCGAACACGCCCCTGTGAATCATGTGGTAAAGCGTCATCAGCGTGGAGCGGTCGAAGACATCCGCCATTATCTTGTAGGTCTCGGAGTCCTTCTCGAGCCTCTCCGGCTTCCGGCGCTCAAGCCTACGCAAAAGGGACTCGAAGTCCGCGGGCAAGCAGGCCACCTAGCTCCAAAGCCCCTTCCTCATCAGCCAATCAACTTGGGTTCTGGTATAGCGGTAGATGATATCCCCCTTCTCCTCACCCTGCACAGCCCATGGGCGCACGATCACGACATCGTTCTCGCGTATCCACAGCCTCTTCCTGATTTTACCGGGTATTCGGCATATCCTAGTATGACCGTCCTTGCATCGCACGCGTAAGCGATCGAACCCGACCATTTGTTCCACGGTGCCAAAAACCTCGTCCCGACGTGGCACGCGCAGCCTCTCGAACTGTTCCTCGGGCGTTTTTGGGCCCCGATGCGGCATTTAAGCTCCTCCGATTTTTCTGTCCCAAAGCAATCGATTGACCCCGTTCAACATCGCTTGGACGCTTGCCATGATGATGTCCCCGCTGGTGCCCCGCGCGGTGACGATGCGCTTGCCGTCGGTTAATTTGACGACCACATCGACGACCGCGTCCGTGCCTCCCGAGATGGCGTCGACGTGGTACTCCTGTAGGCGGATGTTGGACATCCCCTCGACGACCTTTCGAATCGCGTTGATCGCGGCATCCACCGGCCCAACGCCTAGGCCGGATTCAGTCACCTGCTTATCCTCGAACTTTAATCGAACCGACGCGGTCGGGGTCACCTTGTTGCCGCTTAAGACCGTGAGCTCCTCGAGCTTGACCATCTCTTCTAAGATGCGGCCCATCACGGCATCGACGATCGCGCGCAACTCGGCATCCGTGACGAGCTTGCCTCGATCCCCGAGCTTTTTGACCTGCTCGAATATCTCCCGCACCTGCTCCTTGGTCGGCTCCAAACCCATGCGCCTGAGCTCGCTCTCTATGGCGTGGGAGCCGACGTGCTTACCGAACACCAATCGACGGTGGTGGCCCACCATCTTCGGCGCTATTGGCTCGTACGTCGGCGGGTAAGCCAGCACCCCGGCCGTATGAATGCCGGCTTCGTGCGAGAACGCATTTTCGCCGACGACGGCTTTGGTTGGCGAGACCGGCAAGCCGGTATGGCGCTCGACAAGGCGGGAAATCTCGTATAGCCCTTTGAGCCGGATCTTCGTTTGAACATCATAAAATTGCGCGAGCGCTAACACGACCTCCTCCAAAGCGGCGTTGCCCGCCCGCTCGCCCAAGCCGTTTACGGTCACGTGGACCTCCTGCGCGCCGGCCCTCACCGCCGCGACCGTGTTGGCGGTAGCCATGCCGAAGTCGTTGTGACAATGGGCCGCGACCGGCACGTTAACCGCCTTGACGACTTCGGCGAACAGCTCGTGCGCCCGCTCTGGAGTTAAAACTCCAACGGTGTCGCAAATGCATACGCGCTGGGCGCCCTCCCCGATGCCACCGAGAAAAATTTCCTTGATGAACGCTAGATCGGAACGGGTGGCATCCTCGGCGGACAGCTCGACTATCAAGCCGTGGTCGACCGCGTACCGCACCGCGTCGAGCGCCATCTCCTTCACCTCCGCCCTGCTCTTCTTGAGCTTGTACTGCAGGTGGATGTCTGAGGTCGGCACCACCAGGTGGATGCTGTCGACATCGCAAGCGAGTGCGGCATCGACATCGGCGCGAAGGGCGCGGGTGAAGCTACATATCTCCGCATTCAAGTTGGCGCTGGAGATCATCTTGATCGCTTGGCGCTCCCCCTCCGATGTTATGGCCGCACCGGCCTCTATTACGTCGACGCCGAGGTCGTCGAGCGCCTTGGCTACCTCCAGCTTTTGTTCGGGGGCCAGCGCTATCCCCGGCGTTTGCTCGCCGTCGCGCAAGGTCGTGTCGAAGATTTTTACCATCCGTTTCGACATTTTGAACGCCCTTTTTATCGCGTATATCAACCTATACTTTTGAATAGGTATTTTAATGCCCTACATTAGAACCTGTTTGGTGGTCGCTTGCCGGAGGAGGCTTTTGTCAGCGATTTCATCAGGCAGGTGGGCAGGGAGCTCAAGTTGCCAAAGCGCATCAGGGTATTCGACACCACGCTTAGGGATGGTGAGCAAACCCCGGGGGTTTCCTTCACCCCCGATCAAAAATTGTTGATAGCCCGCCAGCTCGACAAGCTGGGGGTCGACACCATCGAGGCGGGCACCCCGGTATCGTCGGATGGCGAGAGGAGGGCCGTGGCCGCAATCGCGGGAGCCGGCTTAAATGCCGAGATCTGCGCGCTCGCGAGGCCGGTCAAGGCTGATGTGGATGCTGCGCTTGAGTGCGGGGCTGACTGCGTTCACATATTCATAAGCACATCGGACCTCCACCTCAAGCACATGCTCAAGATGACGCGGGAGCAGGTGCTTCGCCAGGCGGTCAAATACGTCGAGTACGCCAAGGACCGCGGCGCCACCGTCGAATTCTCGGCAATGGACGCCACTCGAACCGACCTAGAATTCCTAAAGAAAATCTACCGGGCGGTTGTAGACGCAGGGGCGGATCGCATCAACGTCCCGGATACCGTGGGCGTCATCACCCCGCGTGGCATGTACTACCTCATAAGCCAGCTTAAGCCAGTCGTAAGGGTGCCGATAAGCGTGCACTGCCACGACGACTTCGGGATGGCGACATCCAACTCGCTCGCGGCGGTCGAGGCGGGAGCAGAGCAGGTCCAGGTAGCGGTCAACGGGCTGGGTGAGCGCGCCGGCAACGCGTCGCTCGAGGAGGTCGTGATGAGCCTCCGCGCGCTCTACGGGATCAAGCCGAACATAAAGACGGAGCTGCTCGTCGAGACCTCGGACCTAGTGGAGCGCCTGACGGGCATAACCGTGCCGCCGAACAAGGCGATCGTCGGAGACAACGCGTTCGCCCATGTTTCGGGCATCCATGCGCACGGTGTGCTAGAGTTCCCCGGCACCTATGAGCCGATTTCGCCCGAGCTCGTCGGGCATCACCGCCGCTTGGCCCTCGGCAAGCTCACGGGCAGGCACTCGGTCGAGAAACAACTAAAGGATCTCGGGGTGCGGGTGACGAAGCGGCAGCTCGCGGATATCACCGAGCGCGTCAAGGAGCTGGGCGACAAGGGCAAGGCAATCACCGACATCGACCTGCGCGCAATCGCCGAGAGCGTTCTCGGTACGCTGCCGCCCGAGGAGAAGGTGGTCGAGCTCAAGGAGGCGACCGTGCTCACGGGGAGCACCGTGACGCCCACCGCTTCAGTCAGGGTCGCCGTGCGCGGACAGGAGCGCATGGGCTCCGCCACCGGAGTTGGACCCGTCGATGCAGCGATAGGTGCGATTCGAAACGTGATGCAGGAGATCTCGGCGCTGAGGCTGAAGGAGTACCACCTCGACGCGGTTACTGGCGGGAGCGATGCTTTGGCCGAAGTCACGGTGAAGCTCGAGGACGAGAAGGGCAACCTTTACATAGCCAAGGGCGTGCGAGAGGATGTCGTCATAGCGAGCGTCGAGGCGATGATAAACGGCATCAACCGCTACTTCGCGGGGCGGAAGTAGGAGGGGGAGTTTTGGAAAAGCGTGAGCGGAGGGTCGAGGGCAGGGAGAGGTTTCCCGTGCTGCGGCTGAGCATCCCGAAAAACGGGGGATACCAGGACTTCGAGATACCCATCAAGGCCAGGCTCACGATGTTCTTGCCCAAGGGCAGCCACATCCAGGCGCGCGAGAAGTTCATCGAGTACGTGCGCATCCCCATCGACGAAAGGCGGAGCGTGTTCATAAACTTCGGGAGCAAGGGGAGGCTCGGCTTCTACGCCTCCGTCAGGGTGCACGAGCGAGCTGCCGAGCGGGAAAAGTAGCTAAGTGGCAAAAGCGAACCGAAATTAAGCGTGAATCACATCCCCCTTATCCTTGCCGCCACGGCGTCCCCGACCTCGGAGGTGCTCGACCTTCCGCCCAAGTCGTAGGTCCTGACCTTGCCCTCCTTCAGGACCTCGATCACCGCCCGCTCGACTTTGCCCGCCGCCTCCTCCTCGCCCAAGTGCTCGAGCATCATCTGCCCCGCCAAGATCGTCGCCAGCGGGTTCGCCACGTTCCTGCCAGCATGTTTGGGCGCCGAGCCGTGGATGGGCTCGAACATGCTCACGCCCTCAGGATCGATGTTGCCTCCCGGCGCGAGCCCCAAGCCGCCCTGGATCATCGCACCCAAGTCGGTAAGGATGTCGCCGAACATGTTGGGCGTCACGACTACCCGGTACCACTCCGGGTTCTTCACGAACCACATCGCCACGGCATCGACGAACGAGAACTCCGTCTCGATGTCAGGATACTCCCTCGCCACCCGCTCGAAGACCTCCCGCCAAAGGCTGTAGGCGTGCGTGAGCACGTTGACCTTGTCCACCGAGGTCACCCGCCGCTTGTCCTTCCTCCGAGCCAGCTCGAAGGCGTAGCGCATTACCCGCTCCGCGCCCTTGCGGCTTATCACGCCGATCTGGTACGCGATCTCATCTCGGTCGACGTCGATGTCCAAGTCGAACTTGAGTTTGTAAATGGAGCGCAGGACCTCGAGCTTCGCGCGCGATTTTCCCCCAGCGCGGCCGCCTATGGCGACGTAGAAATCCTCGGTGTTCTCACGCACGACGTAGAAGTCGATGTGCTCAGGGCCCTTCCCCACCAGCGGGCAGGGCACGCCGGGGTAGAGCTTGACCGGGCGGAGGTTGATGTACTGCTCGAAGTAGAAGCGAAGCTTCAGCAGGATCCCTTGTTCGAGCACGCCCGTCGGCACCCTGGGGTCGCCGAGCGCTCCCAAGTAGATCGCATCCATTTTCTCGAGCTGCTTGAGGCCGTCCTCCGGCACCAGCTCCTCGGTCCTGAGGTAGTGCTCGGCCCCGTACGGGAACTCGACGAACTCAAACTTCAAGCCGGGCACCGCATCTTCGACCGCGCGCAGGACCTTCACGCCCTCGCGGACGACCTCGGGCCCAATCCCATCGCCGGGTATGACGGCAATCTTGTACATCGCATCACCTAGGCTAATTTTTTATCTCCTTAACGGTCTTAAACTTACACGTTTGAGGTATCCTCGATGAACGTAGCGGAAAAGTTGAGGTTGAACAATAGGTTGACCTACCTCGCCACAATCGTGCTCGCCTCCTATTTCTTCTTAGTTTTCGGGTTCGTGATCTTACCCAAGCTGCCGCAGATCCCCACGGAACTCGGGGAGTGGCGGATAGCGATATCCTCGTGGAATCTGGGAGGGTCGATAATGTTCACGCTGGTATTCAGAATTCAACTCCTGCGCGGAGCCCTAGATAGGCTCAATAATAGAAAGAGAAAGATGCGCGTGACACCATGGGTGTGGTTTTGGTTCGCTGGCTTGACGGTGGTCGGCTCCTTAAGCTTGATCACCGTGGTCTACAGCTATCTTTTCCCGGGGATTTTCATGTCGCGCGGGAGCACGATCGCCCACGATTTTCTCACCATCTTTTCTCTCGCGCTTTGGGCGATGTTGATAGTTCTATCGATCTCGCTTCTACGCGCCCACGATAAATGCCCCAGAAAAATGGCGGGAGAAATCAGAGGGGCAATTCAAATCCATCGCTGGCTCCTAGCACCGTCGACGATAGCATTCTTTATCTTTTCCGTGGTGGTGGCACCCACGTCATTTTTCTTCATCTAACGACGCCACTCGACTGAGGTCGGGCGGGCGCCAAAACCCATTAAAATTTCTCCACCCTTTTCCGCAGACTGTTTCAAGTAGGGAAGCATGCCCCCTGCCCGAAGTATTCTGAGGATAAATTCGGGCAACGGCTCACACTTGAAGCTCTTGCCGGTTGTCAGATTATGCACCATGCCCTTCTCCAAGTCGATCTCGACCTCATCGCCCGACTTAAACCCTTTACGCGCGCGCCTGCACACCACCGCTGGCAGGCCCTGGTTTATGGCGTTACGATAAAAAATTCGGGCGAACGACTCGGCCACGATGGCCGAGATACCAGCCGCCTTTAAAGCGACGGGCGCGTGCTCACGGCTCGAGCCACATCCGAAGTTGCGGCCGGCGATTATGACATCGCCCGCTCGCACCCTAGTCGCAAATTTTGGGTCTATTGTCTCCATGGCGTGCTTTGCGAGCTCGCGGGGGTCCGTTTTCACCAAGTAACGACCGGCAATTATCTGATCGGTGTCGATGTTGTCCCCAAAAACCCAAGCACGGGGCATCACAGGTCCCTCGGATCCGTTATGGCCCCCTTCAGTGCAGAAGCCGCAACGGTCGCTGGCGACGCCAAGTATATTTTCGCCTCCGGGCTACCCATGCGACCCTTGAAATTCCGGTTCGAGGAGGAGATGCAGGCCTCACCCGGACCCAGAATGCCGATGTGCCCACCCATGCAGGCCGCACAACAGGGTGCCTCGACCAACGCCCCCGCCTCGGCGAATACCTTGAGGATGCCGCGCTCGAGCGCGTCCAGATATACCTCCTTGGACGCCGGCGCAACTATCATCCTCACTCGCCCCGAGATTCGCTTCCCCCTCAGGATCCTCGCCGCCTGCGCGAGGTCCTCGAGCCTGCCGTTGGTGCAGCTGCCCAGGAATGCTTGGTCTATCTCGATGCCCTCGACCTCCCTAACCGCTCGAACGTTGTCGACGCTGTGCGGGCAGGCCACCTTTGGCTCGAGTTTCGCCGCATTGTACGTGAGTTCCTCGACGTACACGGCGTCCCGGTCGCTGCGCACTGGCTTGTATGACTGCTTCGTCCGGCCAGCCAGATAATTTCTAGTTAACCTGTCGGGCGGCACGATCGCCGTCTTCGCCCCCATCTCGACCGCCATGTTGCAGAGCGTCATCCGCCCGGCCACGCTGATGCTGCGCAAGCCAGCCCCGACGAACTCAACCGAGCGATAATTCGCGCCATCCGCGCCGACGTCTCCAATTATTTGTAGGATGAGATCCTTCGACGCGACATGTTTGGGTAGCGTTCCTTCGATCTGCACCTTCACGCTCTCGGGCACGCGGAACCAAAGCTTGCCCTTTGCGAAGACCGCGACCATGTCCGTCGAGCCGATGCCCGCGGCGAAACATCCGAACGCCCCGTAGGTGCAGGTGTGCGAGTCCGCTCCGACTATCAAGCGTCCCGGCAGCGCGATGCCCTTCTCGGGCAACACCTGGTGACATATTCCCTCGAAAACGTCGTAAAAGTTCGAGATCTCTTGTTTTGCCGCGAACTTGCGAAGCAAGATGTGATTCCGCGCCGCATCGATCGAATCGGCCGGCACTTGATGATCAAAAGCTATCACGATTTTGTCCGGATCCCAAACCTTGTCAACGCCCAACTCTCGCAGGCCGTCGACGACCATCGGGCCGGTAATGTCGTTTATCATCGCCGCGTCGATCTCCGCCTCGACTATTTCCCCCGGGCTAACCTGCCCGCGGCCGGAGGCCCGCGCTAGGATCTTTTCTGCTATCGTCATGCCCATTCCATCACCTGCAAATTGCGCCATCCGCGGCCGAACCCACGATGCGCGAGTAGAGCGCTAGATAACCCTTCTTCACCCTTGGCTCGGGCAACTTCACTTTAGCAAGTCTGGCCTTGATCTCAGGATCCGGTAGGAGGAGCTCCAATCTACGACGCCTGATGTCGATCGATATCACGTCTCCGTCCTGCACGATCGCTATGGGCCCGCCCTCCGCGGCCTCGGGTGAAACGTGACCGATGCAGGGGCCGCGCGTGCCGCCGGAAAACCTTCCGTCTGTCAAGAGCGCGACCGACTCGGATAGCCCCATCCCCGCAACGGCGGCCGTCGAACTCAGCATCTCCCGCATCCCGGGACCGCCCTTCGGGCCCTCGAAGCGGATGACTATGACATCGCCCCGTCTTACCCGCTTGTTCAAAATTGCCCTGACCGCATCCTCCTCTCGATCGAAAACTCGTGCGGGCCCCCTATGCCTCATCATCCTCGGGCTGATCGCTGCATACTTGACGACCGCCCCACGCGGCGCGAGGTTGCCGCGCAGAACTGCTATTCCTCCCTCCTTGTGGAATGGCCTCGTGGGCGGCCTGATGACCTTGGAATCGTAAATCTTCGCATAGCGCAGATTTTCGCGCACCCTGCGACCGGTGACGGTTAGCGGGCTCAGGTGGGCGAGCTTACCCAAGCGCTTCATTACGGCCTGCACGCCGCCAGCGCGCTCCAGATCTAGCATGGTGTGCACACCTCCCGGGCGCAAACTACATATTTGCGGCGTCCGCCTGCTCAGGCGGTCGAACACGTCCAAAGAAAGGTTGATGCCGAGTTCATGGGAGATCGCCGGTAAATGCAGCACCGTATTCGTGGAGCCGCCTATCGCCATGTCCACGACTATCGCGTTCTCGAACGCCGCGCGGGTCATGATATCGCTCGGCCTTATTCGGCGGCGCAGTAGCTCGACTACCTGTTTGCCGCTCTGCTTGGCCATCCGCCGTTTCTTGGCGTCCACCGCATGCGCCGTCGCCACCCCTGGCAGGGACATGCCCAAGGCTTCGGTCAGACAGGCCATCGTGTTCGCCGTGAATAAGCCGGCGCAGGAGCCGCAGCCGGGACAGCAGCGGTTTTCGATCTCCATCGCCTCTAGCTCGCTCAACTTGCCCGCCTTGACGGCGCCGACCGCCTCGAACGCGCTTATGATATCCAAGCTTTGACCTCGCCACTCGCCGGGCATCATCGGGCCGCCGGTGAGCATGATCGCTGGAATGTCGACTCGCGCTAGGGCCATGAGCATGCCGGGCACGATCTTATCGCAGCTCGCTATGGCCACGACCGCGTCGAAGCGGTGGGCCTCCAACATGAGCTCCAAACTATCCGCGATTATTTCGCGCGAGGGAAGCGAGTAGCGCATGCCGACGTGCCCCTGCGCCAGACCATCGCATATGCCTATGGTGTTGAACTCAAGCGGCGTCCCGCCGGCTGCCCTAACGCCAGCAGCGGCTGCCTCCCCAAGCTCGCGCAGGTGCAGGTGCCCAGGCACGACTTGGTTGTAGGAATTCGCGATCGCGATGAACGGCCGCTCGATATCCGCATTGGTTAATCCGTTGGCTTTTAAAAGCGCGCGACGGGGCAAACCCTCGAGGCCCGATACGACTTCCCTGCTACGAAGTTTCACGAATTTACCCGAAAAGCCTTCTCTGTCGCCCTATATAACCAATTTCGTGCGTCCCGGAATTTGATATATCATCGGTGAGGTCGACCGCCATCAGCGATACTCATAAAAAGGAAATAATTTAGAAAATTAGACGGAGGTGGAGGTGACTATGTCGGAGAAATCTTCGGATTTGATAGCAGATTTGATGAACGAACTTAGGCATCGATTGAACGAGCTTGAACGCCGCATGGTGGCCGTCGAACTCGCAGTCGTGCAGAAAAACCCAACCCCTGAATTTACTTTGAAGGTTTGTGGTGCGGGGGCGGATGCCGGCATCGCATAATTTTTGAGAAGGTTGTGGGATGGGGGCAATCCCACAGGTGCGCGCCTCGGGACCTTTGTGGGTAGCAGAGATCGATTGTTGTGGTTGCGAAGGATTGAGCAGCCTCGTCGACCAGAGGTGTCGGGTGTGCGTGCTTAAACAACTCGGCGCGGAGAGCGCGGTCGACCAGGTCGTGCTCAAGCGGGGATACCACCGCATCTATAACTCGAAGGAGTTATCTAAGCTAGCGAGGACGTTCGCGACGATAAAGTTAATGGTCCACGATCACGCGCTTTATGCACCGCGTGAGGAGGGCAAATGTAGGGGCTGCGTCGATAGACGCCAGGGGAAGCTGAGTGAACTGTGGTCGAAAGCACTTGCGAACCCGCATGACCCCTCCATATTCGAAGGAATAATTGAAGGACAGGATGGGCTTGAAGGTGAGTGCACCGAATGTACCCGGCAACACCTCCATAAGTTGCTGAGCAGTATCAAAGCTGGTTTAACTAGTTTGAAGGTGCTTCAGCGGCTGACGCCCACAAATTACGATGAAGTTTTCGTGGCCAGAACAAAACCATTTTTCGTCGACGGCGTTTGGCGTTCACCCAAGCATCCAACGCGACTCATTGACAGTTATGCACTGCTTGAAGACCGGGGGCAGGTACGAATCTACGAGCAACTTGACCGCCCCGTGCCTTTCTATGAGCTCGACCTGCCGGAATTCAAGTGGCCAGCTGAGCACATCGAGCTCTTGGACGAGGCTTTTAGGATGGAGATGAGGGAGGCGCCCGGGCATGCCCGATTCGCCTACCCGACGCGCATCGCTGGCTTCGCGGAGGATTGGTACAGCACATTGCTGCATATGGTGCGCGAGCGCCTGAACATCAAAATTTCTTCAGGTAAGCTACGGGAACTCGCCAAGAGGATGGCCAGTTGGCTTGCCTATAGGGTGCTCGAGCCGTTTTCCTGCGATGATCACATCACCGACATCTACGTTCCTGCCCCGCCTGAATTGCAACCGATATACGTGGTCCACGACCGTTGGGAAACTTGCGAAACGGGCATCTACTGGACTACTTCCGCATTGCTCGGCATCGGGGAAACCCTCGCGAGCAGGCTCGGCACGGCATTCGACGAAGTCAGGCCCCAACTCGATGTGGAAATACCCGAGCTCGGCATGCGGTTATTCATGAGCCGCCACCCGGCGGTCTGGCCTCGAAGCATCTCCATCGCCATACGAAAGCGCCGCCGCCATGCTTGGACGCAACCGCTTTTCTTGGCGAGGGGAACGCTTACGCCCCTCGCGAGTTCCCTCGTCAGCAATATCATTCGCGCTGGCGCCTCCGCATTCATAATAGGTGAAAAGGGCTCCGCGAAGACCAGCAAGGTGGAGACCCTTATTCCAGAGATAGGCCCACACGAGCGCATAATATGCTATCAGGACACGGAGGAGCTCCATCTAGAGGAGTTCATCGCGCACGGCTACAAGTTGGAGAACGTCCGCATCGCCAACCCTGACCATCTGCAAAGGCAGATAGATGCATTCCTCCGCGGGGGTGAAGCGTTTTGGCTGATAACAGAAGTTCGCGCCTTGGAAGCGGTTAAGGCAACATTGGGGGCCGCTGCTCGCCAGGGCAGCCAGCCGCTCGTGACGAGTTTTCATGTGAAGACCAAGCGTGAGATGTATGATTTAATATGCCGCATCATGGGCCTGCACGAAGCGGCCTACAAGTATATCGATTTCATCGTGAGCACCGCTCGTTTCTCCACGCCAAGGGGCTCGGTTCGTCGCATAATAGAAATTGTAGAAGTTTTGAAGGAATGGGAGGACAAGCCGGAGTACGTGGAGCTTTTTGTGGACGATCGAAGGAACGATCAATTAGTCCCAAAGAATTTTCTAAAGGGCGATGAACATTTAATTAGGCAACTTAACTCGCACAATTTATCAAACGTCGATGTCATAGCCGCTTGCGAGCAAATCGAGTTCCTTCCGCCAAGCGAGGGAGGTAGTCACCACATCCCTATGGCCTGCGAGAGATTGGCAATTGAAACCCAAGATTTCCTAACCGGCATTTTAGTGGAGGCTAAGATGAAGTCGGACTTGTTGAATCTTTCCCAACGTGCTGGCGACACCAGTTACCTAGAGCTGCCCTTTGTGAGCAAGGCCTACGATGCCTATTTTGCCCTGAAGAAAAAGTATGTGCCGGATTACGAGCGGGTGCTGGAGGGCTGGCGTGCTTGGCTGAGGTCCATCTAAAAATGGATGAATGGTTGCCTATTTCAAGCGACGTTCAGGAGATACTGGTCAGGCTTGAAGAGGCTGAGAGGCGCCCGCCGCGATTTTACGAACGACTGTGCTGGTTCTCAAAGCGATACTTGGGCAGAGTGGTCAAAGACATGAAGCTGACCGAAAACGTGGTGAATGCCATATCATTCGCTAAGCTGAGGATAAAACCCGATGAGTGGTGGGCCGGCTTTTTCTTCTCGCTTGGGGCACCTATGTTGCTCTGCCTCGGCAGCTGGCTGCTCGCCGCTCTACTCGGCGCAGACCTGCTCGCGCTTTGGTATCTGCCAGTTCTAGGCATCTTGCTCGGTAGTTTGTTTGGCATCATTTTCTACGTATACGCGCCATCGCTCGCCGAGATCAGGCGGAGCGAGGCCCAAAGCAGGGCCATCGGCACAATGATGTTGTTGAGCTTCGAACTATATCACAAGCCGGATCTCCGCGGGGCGACGGTATTTGCAGCGGATGCAAGCAAGGGCGAGCTGGCCGAGGATCTTCAGAGGGGCCTTTTCGAGCTAGATGAAGGGAGACGGTATGAAAGCGTCCGCCACTTTTTCACCGTGCTCGCACACAGGTGGGGAAAGCTGGACGAGGGAACGAGACAAGCCATCTTCGACATACTTCGCTCGACGGGACAGAAGGAGGAGGCCGCCCGCCTGCAGGACATCGCTCAAGCCCCAAAACGTGTCCTTGAGAGCTTGGAGGTGAAGTTGGATAAACGTTTGAACTCACTGGTGATGCCGACGATGGCGTTTATGGTCTTCGGCTCGCTTGCGATTGTTGGGATCATAGGCCTTTCGCCCATCTTCGGCGTGGTGGGCCTCCGCTTCGCGGACATAAAATTCTTCTCGCTGACCGCGATGGTGCTCGTGGCGAGCTTTTTGGCGTTTACTGTATACATGAGCAAACAGCGACCAGCGACCATCCCCCAGCCCGAAATCCTAGCTGGCGACCCACGTCTACCGCCTCCGGGGAAGGTGAAGTTTTTTGGTCACATGTTGCCAATTTGGCTGCTCCCGTTTCTAACTTTTGTGGCCTTGGTCTGGCCCGGCGCGCTCTACCTCGCTGGATGGGCACCGGGAATGGTGGGCACGCTAGCGTTTGGTTTGAATACCTTCTGGTTTATTTGGGCCATCGCGGCTGCCATGGTGGTCTATGCCCACCTTTATGCAAACCCTCGAGTCAAGATCTGTGAGGAGGAGCGCAGGAAAACCGGGGATTGGGAGATAGCTTTTAACACCATGGGCAGCAGGATACTCGATGGCAAGCCAATGCATCAAGCAATGGTTGAAACGGCGGAACTCATGTCGGGCACGGCCATTGCTGAACAACTTAGGCAAATTTGTGCGGCGATGGGCAGGTTGTCCGTGGATTTAAGCACGGCGTTGTTCGAGAGGGGCCTCGTCAGACGCATCTACAATCCACTGGTAACGAGCTTTCTAACGGTAGTAACCCGCATCAGGCGGGGCTGGGAAATGGCTGCCGGTAGGGCGTGTATGATCGCCGCCGAGTTCCTGGGTACTTTGCGCCGCGTTGAAAATAGATTTAAGGAGCGCATGAACGAGGCGGTTGGCAACCTTTGGATGGTCGCCGTAATTTTACTTCCCGTCGTCTGTGCCATGTCGATCTGGATAATGGAACTCATGTCGGGCATATCGTTCACGATGAAGGCGGAGGCCGTGGGCGCCGGTTTGACACATGTGCCCATTCTGTTCGGAGAGATGGAGGCGAGCGAACTGGCGTTGCTGAAACTGATAATGGGTTTGCTGACCCTAGCGCTTGCGCTGGTGATGGCCCGTTATATATCGGTAATCCGTGCTGGACAGGATAGAATCGAGTTTTGGTCGACGGTGACGAGGACTATATTGGCCGCCACGATTGTTTTTACCGCCGCGTACTTCAGCTTTGGGTTCGCTAGGGTCGGTTTTTAACGGGTCTATGTTTTGAGGCGGTCACCGATCAGGCAGAAGTGCGCCAGCGCCGCCTCGAGCTGAATGCGCTCGTTTGCGCCTTCGGTCAACCTGAAGTCGAACTCGCCAACTTTGTCGATGAGTTTGATTTTTACCTGCTCCGGCAGGTCGAGGTTGAATATCTCGCGGTGGATCTGGTCGAGGATATCCTGGCCGGAGAGCCCCTTGTCGATCAGCATTTCGACGAGCCTGTTGCGCGCCTCCTCAAACTTTCCGACCAAGGCAAGCTGCAGCATTTCCCTGACCTCCTCCGGTCGCGCCAGGGCGCTGACCTCGTAGATCGCCTTTTCGTCTATCTTCCTTTTTATGGCTGCAGCCGCCTGCAGGATGTTCGTGGCGCGCCGCATATCGCCCTCCGAAACATAGGTGATGGCTTTGATGCCGTCGTCCGTAAGCGTGAGTTTCTCCGCGCGGGCGATTCGCCTCAAATATTGGGCGATGTCCTTTTCGGCTAACCTCCTGAACCTGAAGATCGCGCAGCGCGATTGGATGGGCTCGATGATCCGGCTGGAGTAATTGCAGTCCAGGACAAATCTGCAGGTATGGGTATACATCTCCATCGTCCTGCGCAACGCGTGCTGCGCATCCGGGGTTAAGGCATCGCTCTCGTCCAACAAAACTATCTTGTAGGGGACGTCCGCGATGGGCCTAGTCCTAGCGTAGTCCTTCACCTTCGTGCGGATGGTGTCTATCCCACGCTCGTCGCTATTGTGCAAAAGGATCGGGGTGGTACCCCCGAAAAACATCTCCGCGCCGGGTACCGAAACATCGTAAACATATCCATCATAGTTTTCAACCACCACTTCCTTGACCAAAACTACGGAAAGATCTGAGTCTATGAGCCCCTTCACCCTGTCGTACAGCTCCGATACCTTCTTTCCGCTCGCCGCCCATTTTTCGATGAGTTCCTTGGCGCGATGTTTTGATATCCTCTTGGCGCCGGAATAGAGCGAGTGCCTCAAAAAATATTTATGTCGAACCCCCAGCCTTTCCGCCAGATTCTTCATCAAGCTCGCAGGCAAGAATTCCGTTTTTAAATACGAATATGAGGGCATCTTCCACACCAACCTAGCCTCGCCATCGAAGCAAGATGTATCAAGGCCGCTCATCCTCCCCAACCAAGCGATGTCGATGAGATTTTCTTTCGAGCGAGAGGAATATCTTATGAATTCGCCCCATCTCCCGCATGCGTCGCCCATGTACCCCCTTAAGAAAGCTCTCCGGGCATCTGGGCAGGCGGAGTAAATGAAGGAGGGAACTCTCTTGGCCGCGGCGTTTTTAAGTTTTGAACCATCGTAAAAATGCTCTTGAAAGAACTTTGCAAGTTGAGTATTCATAATCCTGTATTGTACTGCGCTCATGCTCCCCGCTTTGAAGCCCGACGGTGCAACTTTGGCTTTTCCCTCTAAGCCAAATTTTTCCTCAAAGATTTTTCCAACTTTTTTTAATACATCAATCTCGCTTGGATACGAGAGCGTGAAGATTACTTGCCCGCTGGTCTCGTTGCGCTCTAGACATGCACACCCCTCGGCTAGGTATAAGCCAAAAAGCCATGCTAGCTCTTGATCCATCCTTTGATTGAGCAACACCGATTTTATCTTAGGGTTTTTTACCATGCCGCTGTGAAGCTCATTACACAATTTCGGCGAAATTTTCTTCAAATTTAGAATTTGATTTTTCCCCTCGAGTTCTCCCTTAAACGTTACAAGAAGGTCACCTTTTTTTAACTCGCTCGCCGACTTCCTTTTAAGCGATCCGAAGTCGTCAATGACAATAACCGAATGGTCCATGCTCGTCCTTACCCAACCTCCCTCGTACCTTACCCGCACTACTTTGTCGACCTTGTGCCTCGAGATGACGCCGACCGGCAAGAAGCTCGCTCTGCGGTTCCCGTCAACTGAGAGCACCTCAAGGTCATCGGCTCGGGCATATTCTTGCAAATCATCCACGAAATATTCCTTGGCGAGCTCGGCGAAGTTCGTCCTCCTTATCGCTCCATTCCTTCTAACGATGATAGGGGTTTCCGGCGTGACGCTCGCGTTTAACTCTAAGAAGTTCTGGCGCCAGCCCTCGCCGAAGAGCTCTCGGGCTATGCAGAGCGCCGCCGTGGTCTTCCCGCTCCCCGGCGGCCCAGCGAACAACAGGTGGGGCAGGGATTTCTTAGCAACGAAGCTTTGAAGCCTGCTGACGACCTCGTCCTGCCCGATGATCTCCGAAAGCTCCTTGGGACGATACCTTTCGACCCAGATCTCCTCGGCGACCAATCGCTACACCTCCTTGAGCTTCTCTTGCATCTGCTTCTTCGCCGTCCTCCGGAATGAGACAAGTAGGCTATCGACGACCTTGCCCACGACCTCGCGCTCAAACCTCGCGCGCGAGAGCCGTACTTTATAGATGTACTTTAAGCCGCCGCGCCCCTTGCTCACCCTCGCAGACAGCAGGCCGCGCTTACAAAGCGAACTCATGACGGCATTTACCGTCGGACGGTGGACGCTGTGCTTGCTCTTGATGCGGGTGTAAACGGTGCGCGCTGTGGCCTTTTTTTCCCTCCACATGATATCCATGATATCGGACTCAAGGGGGCTCAACACGGTCTGCAGACCCTGCTTGTGCGGCCTGTACTCGGACCATCTAAACAAGCTATCACCAAAAGTCAATCAAAGATTAAGTCAGCTCTTAATAAAACCTTGTTGGTGACATGAATTTATAAACGCTTGTCGAACGATAAGTTTCGGGGTTGCGAGATGATCAAACAAGCTCAGAAGACCTATGATGCTAAAAAATCCGAGCAAGAAGTCCATGCTTGGTGGCAAGCGAGCGATATATATAACAAGCTCAAGCGATCGCGCGCCGACGCCCCGACTTGGTTCTTCTTGGATGGTCCGCCTTATGCAAGCGGTGCGATCCACTTGGGCACTGCTTGGAACAAGATAATTAAGGATGCCGTCTTGCGCTACAAGACCATGCGCGGTTTCAACGTCCTTCGACAGCCGGGCTGGGACTGCCACGGCCTGCCGATCGAGGTCAAGGTCGAGGAGAAGCTCGGCGTCAAGTCCAAAAAGGACATCGAGCAGGTGATAGGGGTCGAGCGGTTCATCGAGGAGTGCAGGCAATGGGCGCTCAAGCACATCGCGCTCATGACGGAGCAGTTCAAGCGCCTCGGTGTATGGATGGATTGGGACAGCCCCTACGTCACGTTCACGAACGACTACATCGAATCCGCTTGGTGGACGCTTAAACGAGCGCACGAGAGCGGCCTGCTGCAGATGGACTTGCGGATAATTCACTGGTGCCCGCGCTGCGAGACGGCGCTTGCCGAGCACGAGATCCGGGGCGAATATCAGGATGTTCGAGACCCGTCGCTTTTCGCCCGCTTCAAGCTGGCGGATAGGCCGAATGAATACCTTCTCATCTGGACGACTACCCCTTGGACCCTGCCGGCAAATGTCGCGGTTTGCGTGCATCCAGATTATTCATACGCAAGGGTCAAAGTAGACGGCGACATCTACATCCTAGCTGAGGCGCTCGTCGCCAACGTGATGGGTGAACTGGGGGTCGGCAACTATCAGTTGATGGGCCTAGTGAAGGGCAAGGAACTTGAGGGCCTTCGCTACGAGCCTCCGCTGCTCGAGGAGGTTCCAAAGCAGCGCGAGTTTCAATCCCACTACCGCGTGATATGCGGGGAGCACGTCACGCTCGAGGAGGGCACGGGCTGCGTCCACACCGCGCCCGGCCATGGTGAAGAGGACTTCGCGGTCGGGGCGAAGTACGGCCTGCCCGTCTTCAGCCCCGTCGGCCCGGATGGGAAGTTCACGGCCGAAGCTGGGAAGTATGCGGGCCTGTTCGTCAAGGATGCTGACAGGGTGATCCTCGAGGACCTGGAGCGAAAGGGCGTGCTGCTGAAGCGGGGCGTCATCACGCACCCCTATCCCCACTGCTGGCGCTGCCAAGTTCCGCTGATCTTCCGGGCGACCGAGCAATGGTTCCTCAAGATTTCCGACATCAAACCGAGGATCCTCGAGAAGAACAGTGCGGGCGTTCGATGGGTCCCGGACTGGGTCGCCACCCGTTATGTGAATGGCGTCGAGTCGGTCGGCGATTGGTGCATCTCCCGCCAGCGCTACTGGGGAATACCGCTCCCCATCTGGATTTGCCAGAATTGCGACGACATGGTCTTGATCGGCGGCAGGGAGGGGCTAGCAACCTTGGCCTCAGGGCCGCTTGGCGAGACGGACTTACACAGGCCGCACATCGATCGCGTGAAGTTGCGCTGTCAGAAGTGCCAGGGCGAGATGCGGCGCGTGCCGGATGTGCTCGACGTTTGGTTCGACTCCGGCATATGCTCGTGGGCTAGCTTGGGCTACCCGAGGCACGGGGAGCCGTTCAAGAGCCTCTGGCCGAGCGACTTTATCACGGAGGGCGAGGATCAGGTGACCAAATGGTTCTACAGCCAGCAGGCGGCTTCCGTCATAGCATTCGGCGAGGTGCCGTACAGACTTGTGCTCATGCATGGATTTGCGCTTGACGAGCACGGCAGAAAGATGTCGAAGTCCCTCGGCAACGTGGTAGAGCCGAGCGAGGTCATCGACAAGTATGGGGCCGATGTGTTGCGCTTCTACATGCTATCCGCGAACCCGCCCTGGGAGGACCTCAGGTTCAACTGGAAGGGAGTCGATGTCGTAAATCGGATGTTGAACGTGCTCTGGAACGTTTACGTTTTTGCGACGACCTACATGGCGCTGGACGAGTTCGATCCCAAAAAGATCGACATGGGAAAAATCAGAGGCCACTTTTTGCCGGAAGACCTGTGGATGCTCTCGCGGACAAACAGCGTTACGCGCGGGGTCACCGAGGCATTTGAGGAATTCAACATACACATTGCCGCCCGGGCCCTTGCCAATTTCGTGCTCGAGGACCTGAGCAGGTGGTATGTGCGCCTCGTGAGGGAGAGGGTATGGGTCGAACGCGAGGACCCCAGAAAACTGGCTGCATATGTGGTGTTATACCAGGCGTTGCACTCGTTGATCAGGCTGCTGGCCCCGATCATGCCCTATGTCACGGAGGTAATGTATCGCGACTTGGTCAAGGCGGTCGATGCTAGGGCCCCCGAAAGCGTACATATGTTGCCGTGGCCGTCCGTCCAGGAGGCGGCCATCGATGCTGAATTAGAGCAGGGCATGAGCATCGCCCGCGTGCTGGTCGAGGGAGCGGCGGCGGCGAGGCAACAGGCGAACCTAAAGTTGCGGTGGCCCATAGGCAAGGCCATCGTGCAGACCTCCTCGCCGGAGATGGTGAGGTTGCTGCGCGGCCTTCAATCCGTGCTCAAGGGCCAGCTGAACTGCAAGGAGCTGGTTTTGCTCGGGCCGGAGGAGTACGCCGCGGAGTTCCGCTTGGTTTGCAAACCGGACATGAGAAGTTTAACGGAAAAATTCGGCGGACTTGCGCCGGCCATTGTTGACACCGTTCAGAGAATGGACGTGAGGCGCCTGCGTGCGGAACTTCGGCGCTATGGGTTTGCGGGCCTGCAGATCGCGGGACAGAAGGTCAGGATTTCGAGCGAAGACGTGGCCTTTGAGGAGGCACTGCCGGATGGGTTCGCGGTCGCTCCGACGGAGTTCGGCAGGGTGATCATCGACGCCCGCTTGACGCCGGAGCTCAAGGCGGAGTGCTTGGCTCGCGAACTCGTGAGGCGGCTCCAGACCATGCGCAAGGAGCAGGACCTGGCAATGGAGGAGCGCGTCGATGTGGTGATAGGCACCAAGGCTGACGAGCACGTAAAATTGCTCGCTTCCCAACAGGGGTACATCGCCCGGGAGGTTCGAGCACAAAACCTACGCATCTGCCGCTCGGAGGAGGTTGCCGGCCCAGGCTGCGTTAAGGACTGGAACGTCGATGGAGACAGCTTCAGGTTGCTCGTTAGGCGCTTGTCCAAGAGCTAGAACTAGCAGGGCTTCTTCTCCCCTTTTGGCTTCTTCTTGGGCTTCCTACACGCTACCATTTTTTCACCGCCTTGTTGGTGGCACAATTAAACGTATTCCAAGCAGTTAATAATATTCTCTACCGCAGTTTAGGATGGGGAATTCATGAGGACCTCGGAAATCCCCGGGTTTTACAAGCTGAGCCCAGGGGAAAGGCTGAAGATCGTGCGGGAGTTCGCCGGCCTGAGCGATGAGGAGGCGGAAATCCTCAGGAAAACTGGGGCCCTAGAGCTTGAGCAGGCAAACAGGATGATAGAGAACGTGATAGGCACGACCCAGCTGCCCTTGGGCATAGCGGTTAACTTCCTCATAAACGGCAGGGACTATCTGGTGCCCATGGCCATAGAGGAGCCCTCCGTGGTCGCCGCCGCCTCAAATGCCGCGAAGATGGCTCGGGTCAAGGGGGGCTTCCGGGCGAGCAGCACCGAGCCGCTCATGATAGGGCAGGTCCAGCTCACGGGCTTGGACGACCCGTTCAGGGCAAGGGAGGCGATCCTGTCGGAAAAGGGGAGGATAATCCAAATCGCTAACGAACAGGACCCTATGCTCGTGAAGCTCGGCGGGGGGGCGAAGGACCTCGAGGCAAGGGTGCTCGACACCGCGGCGGGGGCGATGGTGGTCGTGCATCTGATCATCGACACCCGGGATGCGATGGGTGCAAACGTCGTCAACACCATGGCCGAGGCAGTTGCGCCCTTCATCGAGCGGATAACCGGCGGGAGGGTCTACCTCAGGATCGTTTCGAACCTCGCGGCTCTGAGGCTGGCGAGGGCTGAGGCCGTCTTCGCAGAGGAGGCCGTTGGCGGGGAGGAGGTCGTGGATGGCGTCGTCCAGGCTTACGCGTTCGCGGCCGCTGACCCGTATCGATGCGCCACCCACAACAAGGGGGTGATGAATGGGGTCGTAGCTGTCGCCCTAGCCACGGGCAATGATACTAGAGCACTTGAGTCCGGCGCGCACTCGTATGCGGCGATGAAGGGAGGGTACAAGCCTTTGACGAGTTGGGAGAAGACCCCCGAAGGCGACCTGTTAGGGAGGATAGAGCTCCCTGTGGCGGTGGGCATCGTGGGCGGGGCGACTGCGAGCAACCCCGTGGCTAGGGTTTGCCTCAAGATCCTAGGGGTGAAAACAGCCCGGGAACTCGGGGAAGTGATGGCGGCGGTCGGCTTGGCTCAGAACCTCGCGGCGATCAGGGCTCTCGCGGCGGAGGGCATTCAATTGGGTCATATGTCGTTGCACGCGCGGAACATCGCGATCATGGCTGGTGCAAAGGGCGAACTCATAGATGAGGTCGCGGAGCGATTGGTCAGGGAGAGGAAAATTAGGGTCGATCGAGCAAAGGAGATTTTACAAGAAATTCAGGGTGATGTGCCCTCTTGAGGATATGAAAGCCGGGGGCTGATGAATGTGGATTTCTCGTTGTGCTCCATTGCAGGGTCGCGTTAAAAGGGCTGTTTCACCTAAATCCCAGAGATCGTCATTTCGATAAATCTCGCCAAACTGCTCGATCGCCAAACCTTATTTACGTGATGGCGAATCCTGTGTCGGTATCCACACATGGTCATTAAGATGCTTAGGTGCCTGAAATGCGGCCGAGCGCACGAGCCAGCTCGAACGCTTTATACCTGCGAGAAATGCGGCGGAAAGTTGGAGATCGTCTACGATTACGATGCGGTCGCCGAAAAGATCGATAAGAAGGCCCTCGCGAAGCGGTCCATGGGCGTTTGGAAGTACCGAGAGCTTTTGCCGGTCGACGACCCAAAAAACATCGTCACGCTAAATGAGGGTGGCACGCCGCTGCTCGAGGCGCGGAACTTGGCGCGCGAGCTAGGCCTGAAACACCTTTGGCTGAAGGACGAGACTAGGAACCCCACGGCGTCCTTCAAGGATCGCCCCATGAGCGTCGGCATCTCGAAGGCCGTCGAGTTCGGCGCGCAGACGGTGGTGACCGCGTCCAGCGGAAACGCCGCGATAGCGCTCGCCGCGTACGCCGCGAAGGCCGGAATAAAATGCTACGCGTTCGTCCCAGCCGACGCCCCAGAGGCCAAGCTGGCACAGCTCTCGATCTACGGCGCTCGTGCGATCAGGGGCGCCCCAAAAGGCATAGGGGACCCGGCCTACAAGCTGATGCAGATCGCGCACAAGCGCTACGGCTGGCACCCCATACCCAGCTGCAGCGCTTTCAACCCCTACCAGCCCGAGGGCTCTAAGACCATGTCGTACGAGATAATCGAACAGTTAAATTGGCAAGTTCCAGACTGGGTGATCGTGCCAACTGGGGCCGGAACGTTGGTCTCGGGAAATGCCAAGGGTTATTTTGAATTTGAGCAACTCGACTTTATCGATCACGTGCCGCATCTGGCTGCAATTCAGGCCGAGGGTTGCGCGCCGCTCGTCAGGGGCTTCAAGGAGGGCAAGCCGCCCCACGAAATACCGACTTGGCCCAACCCGAAAACGATCGCTGGGGGCTTGGTGGATCCCTACCCATGGGATGCCGATATCGCGATACCCGCCATCAGAAAATCGGAGGGCGCTGCGGAAACGGTGGCTGATGCTGAAATCTTGGAGGCTGAAAAGCTGTTGGCCAAGATGGAGGGCATCTTCGCGGAACCATCCGGAGCGGCTGGATTGGCGGGACTCGGAAGGCTACTCGAGGCAGGCGTAATCGATCGGTCCGATGTGGTGGTCGTCGAAGTCACCGGCAGCGGCCTGAAGGACATAAAAATCGTAACTCAGCTCTTTGAGGTGCCGCCGGTGATCGAGCCCGAATTGAAACAGCTCGAGGGACTCCTCGAGAAACTGCGTTAGGCCCCGCGTCAGCCCATCAGCATCGCCATTATCGCCTTTTGCACGTGCATGCGGTTTTCGGCCTCGTCGAACACGACCGAGTGTGGCCCGTCGATGACCTCGTCGGTGACCTCGAAGCCTCGGTCGGCTGGCAGGCAGTGCATGTAGGCCACGCCCTCATTGCAAAGGTCAATCTTCGCTTGGTCGCAGATCCAGTGTTTATTGGCATCGAAGAGTTTCTTCAGCCCGTCGAAATCGGGCGACTTGGCCTTCGGGGGTATGAAGTCCAAGCTCAGCCAAGACTTGGGATAAACCACATCCGCACCCTCGAAGGCTTCGTCCACGTCGTAGCTGACTTCAAACGACCCCCCGTATCGATCGGAGTTCTCCTCGCACCAGCGTATCACTTGGGGATCAAGTTCGAAGCCCCTTGGGTGCGCGAGCGTCACGTCGAGCCCGTACATCGTCGCCATCAACACCGCGCTTTGCGGCACGGCCATCGGCTTTTCGACGCTGGGGGTATACGCCCAGCTCATCACGAATTTCTTGCCCTCTGGCTTAGGATATCGCTCGAGGACCGTCATTATGTCCGCCATCGCCTGGCATGGATGATACATGTCGCACTCCATGTTGATGACCGGAACATCGGCCCACTGCGCGAACTCACGCACGATTTGATTGCCCCTTCCGTAGATCCACTTTGCATGCTTGCCGTAGATTCTTATCGCTATACCATCGCCGTATCGCGCTAAAACCCGACCCACGTCGGCGATGCGCTCGGTTTTGTATGCCTCCTCATCACCGGGCAAGGCGGGCGTGTAGATCGAGTCGTGCGGATCGAGAAAATGCGCGTGTCCGCCTAGCTGGGTCATGCCCGCCTCGAAACTATTCCGCGTGCGGAGCGAGCGGTTGTAGAATATCAGAAACAATGTCTTGCCATCAAGGTAGCGGTGCTGCTCGCCCTTCTTAAACTTCTTCTTTAAATCCAAGGCCGCCTCCAAGATATCATCCAAATCCTCGCGACCCCAGTCCTGCGTGTTTATCCAATCCCTGCCCCTGAAGGCGCCGACATACTCGGGTATGGCCATGTGAACACCTCCTGATAACAACCCGCCCCCAAAATTTAAGTTTTGCCCTCTTTCCTCTCTCCTACTTTACAAATACAATAGACTAAAGTTTAATAAAGCGAACTCCCGATAGCGTCTTAAGCCCGGTGGAAGCGATGAGATTATTCGTCTACGAGGACAAATGCACGGGATGCCGGCTTTGTACGCTCGTCTGCTCGTTGAGGCACGAAGGCATTTGCAACCCGAGCAAGTCCAGGATTCGGGTGGAACGCCGAAGCGTCGCAGTGGATCGCCCAATCGTGTGCCGACAGTGCGACAATGCACCATGCATCGCAGCATGCCCATATGGCGCCCTAAGTCGAGATTTAAGCGGTGCCATTCAGGTCGATGAAAACTTGTGCACCGCCTGTGGCCTGTGCCAGACCGCATGCCCATTCGATGCGATACGCATGCATCCATCGAAACACGTCGCGATGATCTGCGACCTCTGCGGCGGCGAGCCCCAATGTGCTAAATACTGCGTGCTCGGGGCGTTGAAGGTGGCCTAGATGTATGGATACGGCGGCAAGCTGCTTTACGTCGACCTCTCCAGCGGCAAAATAGTCAAACGGAAGCTGGACGAGGGGTTCGCGCGAAAATACGTCGGCGGCAACGGCTTTGGTGCCCGCCTGCTCTACGACAATGTTAAAGCGGGCGTGGACCCACTTGGCCCGGACAACTGCCTAATCTTCGCCCCGGGTGCCTTTTGCGGCTCACCCGTGCCAGAGGCCTCCAAGTCAGGTTTCTACGCGAAATCCCCGCTCACCGGGGCATTCAGCGAGGCGATTCTCGGCAGCGGCATCGGACCCGAGCTGAAGAACGCTGGTTATGATGCGTTCCTCGTGCGCGGCAGGGCTAAACAGTGGTCGTACCTATGGGTAGACGACGATGACGTGCGCATAGAGGATGCCAGTCATTTGGTTGGCCGATCCACCCTCGATACGCTTGATGGCATTCGTGAGGACATCGGCGATTTGAAGGTAATGGTTGCATGCATAGGCCCGGCGGGTGAAAACTTAGTCAGGTTTGCATGCATCGAAAGCGACTTTCGTCAAGCTGGTCGCACGGGCTTGGGCGCTGTGATGGGCAGCAAGCTCTTGAAGGCAATAGCCGTGCGGGGCAGCCGCGACTTTGAGATAGCCGATGCTGAGCTCATGGAGGGGCTCCTAGCTGAGTGGTACGATCGAATCGCGACTCACCCCCAAGCAATTTCGGACATAAAATATGGCACCGGTGAGTTCATCGGCACGCTGAACGAGATACACGGCGTCTTTCCAACGCGCAACTGGCAGGACTCCGTCTTCAAGGGGTACCGCACGATCGCGCCACAATATTGGGTGCCCAAGTACTCGATAAAGACCAAGGCCTGCCACACGTGCATCAAACCCTGCGGCAAGGTCTTCGTCATCAACGATGGACCATATGCGGGGGTTTCGATCGATGGCCCCGAATTTGAAACCCAGTATTCTTTGGGCGGATGTGTCGGCAACGCTGACCCAGAGTTGCTCGCGAAGGCGAACGAACTTTGCGATAAACTGGGCATAGACACGATATCGGCTGGCGTCGTCATCGCTTGGGCCATGGAGTGTTATGAGCGCGGCCTGCTGACATCGAGCGATACGGGTGGCCTGAAGCTTAACTTCGGCAACGCGGAGGCCATCTTAAAGCTGCTGGAGATGATCGCCCGGCGCCAAGGCATCGGCGACATGCTCGCGGAGGGGGTGCGCGAGGCATCGCGGCGGCTCGGCAAGGGCTCGGAGATGTTTGCGATGCACGTTAAGGGCCTAGAACCGCCGGCATACGATGCAAGGGGACTGAAGGGCATGGGGCTAGCCTACGCCGTCTCCACGCGAGGTGCTTGCCACCTGCGCTCATGCGCTTATGCTCCGGAGCTGAGCGGCAGCTGGTGGAAATTCAAGCGCGTTGATAGGCTCTCCGCCGAGGATAAGGCGTACGTCAAAACGATCGAGGATGTCATGGCCCTGTACGATACCGTTGGCATATGCAAGTTCTCGCGCCACTTCTACTTCGTCGAAGAACTGCCAGATTTTTTTATGGCCGTGCATGGCTACGACCTTGACGATAAGGAGCTGCTGAAACTTGGCGAGCGCGTCTACAACCTCGAAAAGGCATTTAACGTGCGCGAGGGATTTGACCGAAGGCACGATACCCTGCCGCCACGTCTGCTGAACGAGCCAGTGCGCGAAGGGGGCTCGAGGGAGAGCGTCATCACGAACGAGGAACTCAACCGCATGTTGGACGAATACTACGAGGCTCGCGGCTGGGATAAAAATGGCATCCCGACACGCGCCAAGCTTGAAGAACTTGAACTCAACGATATCACCGACGACTTAAAACTGAGGTAACCCGATGGAGATTGTCTACGAGGGCAAGACCAAGCGCATCTTGCACGCCGGGGAGCGCATCATCCTGCAGTTTAAGGATGCCGTGACCGGCGATGCCGCGGGCAACGTCGATCCGGGCGGAAATTTCATCGTTGGAAGTGTGAAGGGGAAAGGCGCTGCATCCGCAAAGGTAGCCGCCCACTTTTTCAAAATCTTAGGCGATGCGGGAGTTGACACGCATTTTTGTGGCGTGCGCTCGGAAACGGAGGTAGAGGTCCTTCTAGCGGCGAGAATCCCGCTTGAGGTAGTTTATCGTGCGAAGGCGTACGGAAGCTTTCTCACCAGATATCGCAACCATGTGGCGCCGATGTCGTCGCTCGATATAGTTGAATTCAACCTCAAGGATGACGCAATCGGCGATCCACTCATCACGCCCCAAGCCGTGGTTAAGCTTGGAATTGCGGATGCGGGCGAACTTGAACGGATGGAAGCCGTGACTCGCAAAGTTGCCCTACTCGTGGCGAAATCGCTCCTCGATCTCGGTCTTGAGTTGGTCGACATGAAGCTTGAGTTCGGGCGCGTCGGCGGCAAACTGTTGGTGGTCGATGAGCTGAGCGGCGACACGATGCGCATCTACGACTCGGCAGAAAAAAAGTTATTAAATCAGGTAGAGTTGGCCCGCAAACTTGGTCTTATTTAATGAGATTCTCCGCCTCTTCCTCTGAAAGCTCGCGGTAGCCCTTTTCGTCGATCGTCGCAACAACCACTTTATCTCCGGTTGCCGCATCCCGTTCGATTGCGGTCCTGATCGACTGCGCCGCCAGCTTGAGCCCATCGCTGAGTTTCATGTCGTCGCGATAGTTTTGCTCGAGGACGCCGTAAGCAATCGTCGAACCTGTGCCAGCGCTCGCGAACTTCTCCTCCTCAATCTTGCCCCCTATCGGGTCGAGGAAGAACAGACGAGGACCATCGCCATCGACGCCGGATAGGATGCCCGCCACGATGTATGGAAACATGCGGCGATTGTGCAAAAGGTTGGCCGCTATTTGTGCCAAGCTCTTGGTTGAAATCGGTCGATCGTGGTTAAGCCTGTAGAGGTTCGCCTCAGTTTTTAGCAGGTTCATCAGGCTCTGAACATCGCCGGAGCTGCCCGATATCGCCGCGCCTATTCGCTCCTCCAGCTGGAATATCTTGCGCACGCGCTTGCTGAGCACCAAATAGTAGGCCGCCCCTCTGGTATCGGAGGCCAACGCGATGCCGTCCTTGCATCTCACGCCGACGACTGTGCCCGTAAAACCATACATGGTAACCAAGCTTACTCTGGAAAACTACTATAAAACTTCATCGGCGCCCGATCATAAAAATTGCTGCCGCAATTATCGCGCAGACGATCGTCGAAACGATAATAAACGGCAATATGTCCTCAAGTTTTTCCCACAGCTCTTCGGATGGAGCTGCCGGAAGCGTGACGCTTATCAGCATCTGGTCCTCCGCCAAAAAGGTCCCGTATGGGCACTCGTAGGTTATCCTCGCCTTCAGAGCGCTGTTTTCAACGCTTTTCTTGACTCTAACATCAAAGCTCACCCGCTGATGCGCGCCGGCCCCCAATCCACCTATGCTTTCAGCTTGCGGTACTTCGATGTAGGTCGCGTCGGCCACTAGTTCTATCTTTACATCTGTGACGGCCTGCTTGCCGACGTTGTTGACGAGAACCGAGAACGTCCAAATGTCGCCTCGCATCGAGGGCTCTGCGACGAGCTTTGGCTCGACTGCCACCTCGCGCGTTATTTTGCCGCTCTTGAGAAAAATCTCGCAATTTGCGGGGGAGCCGACTATTACGCGGTAGTCCACCCTGTAGCCCCCAGGAGGGCTGATATGGCTGTCCCTAACCATATTGGTGCCGTCGCTGACGGCGTGGATGATGTGGTCGGGGCTAAGCTCGCAAAACAAACCAACCCCGAGCGGCCAGATGAGGTCGACTGGGACCCAACCATGACCAGGCAGATAAATGATCGAAAATGCGTGGCCCATTCTCTCAGGGTCTGTTTCAAGCTCCTGCTTATAACCGTAGCAAGCCACGAATTTTGCGGGTATGCCCGCCGCGCGGCATAGCGCGATGAACAGATTAGTGAACTCGGTGCAATCACCGTTGCGGTGCCGATATGCCCAGAGCGCGCCGTGCTCCTCGATCTGCTCTCTGTATTCCAAATAATCTCTCACGAAATCAAAGATTCGTTTAGCCTTGTAGTAGATGTTCGGTTGACCGTCCGTGAGTTCACACGCCTTGGCCTGAATCTCGGGCGCCTCGCTTTCCCATAGGTGATCGATTTGCGATGTGTACCCAAACTCCATCGGGACAAAGTTCTCTATGGAATCCTCATCAAGGGGGCGCCGATCCACGTAATCGACTTTAACTGTCTGGGTGATGGTGATGGTTCTGCTCTCGCCTGCGGAAATATCGCCCAAGGAAACTAACAGCACACGATTGTCTTCCGTGCTTAGGATTTCCCCGATTGGCGAAATATCGGCGGCCAACACCTGTTGACTTGCCCAACCGGACCATTCCTTAAAAATGTGGACAGTTGCCACAACGTCGATGGCAATACCCGGCCCATTGTTCTTCACCTCGTATGTCATTACGGCCGTGTAAACGACCGATTTCGTCGCGGTCGAAGCTGAAACGGGCTGGACAAGTAGTAGGAATAGAATCAATCCGAATATGATGGGTCTATGCAGACGAACCCCCAACGCCTTTCGTTTTCGCTTTATAAATCGCCCGCTGCCAACTTGGCGGCGGGGTGCCGTGTCCGAGAAACTTATAACTAAGTTGAGCCTGGCCTGCTCGCTAACGGGTCTCTTGTCGTTATATGCGGCCGCCATACAAATGCGCCCTACCATAATCCCGATCGCTAGTTTAAACGACGAGTTCCTAGGCCTCAAAGTGATGATCTCCGGCCAGGTGATCGACTTACGAGAGCATGTGGACGGTCACCTGTTCCTGAAGCTTAAGGATGAATCGGGCGGCGTGATGTCCGTGCCGGTATTCGCTGGGGTGCGGTCGCAACTTGGGGAGCCGATCGAGTTACTAGACGCCGTGCAGGTCACCGGATTGGTGAAGAAGTACCGCGATGAGCTGGAGGTAATTCCGGACAAGGCGAGCGACCTGCGCATCGTGCACGCTCCAGCCACGCGGATCTCGAGTTTAAATGCAGAGCAAATCGGCGAGCTCGTCAAAGTCGAGGGCATAATCATAGAGCGGGAGATCGTCGGCAAGGGCAGCCTCATTTTAACGTTGCGCGAGGACGGCCATGAGCTGCCGGTCTTCGTGCCGGCGCCGGTGGTCAAAAATGGGTTCCCCGAGGTGCACGTGGGTTACCTCGTGCGCATCGATGGTTGGCTCCAACTCTACAACGATCAAATTGAACTCCAACTCAAGAACGCGAATCACATCCGCGTGATCGAGGCCGCGTGATGCTCGATGTGCTCGCGTACGCGCTGCTCGGCATCGGCCTAGGCGTCTTCACGGGATTGGTGCCAGGCATTCACGTGAACAACCTGACGCCGATGCTCGTCGCCCTCGCGTTGAGTTCTTCGCTCCCGCCGATGCGTCTCGTAGCGACGATAGCGGCGATGGCCCTTACCCACACTTTCATCAGCTACATACCCGCGACCTTCCTCGGCGCTCCGGAGCAGGGGACCGAGCTCTCCGTGCTGCCTGCGCATCGATTATTACTCGAGGGCCATGGTTACAAGGCCATCGAACTCACAGCGTTCGGTTGCTTGAGCGCGCTCATGCTCGGCGCGGCGCTCGTATTGCCCCTATCGCTCGTCGTCGAGCCTGCATACAGGCTCATCCAACCCCAGATGCATTGGCTGCTGATTGCCATCATCGCGATAATGGTGGCGCTTGAGCGGTCTAGGGCCGGCATCTTTTGGGCGGCGGCGATCTTCCTGCTTTCCGGCCTGCTCGGCCTGCTGACGCTCGACACCAATTTATGCAGGGGCGATGCCGCGCTCATGCCGCTGCTCTCCAGGCTGTTCGGCGCCAGCGTGTTGCTCGTGAGCGCCATACAAAAAAGCAGCTTGCCAGAGCAATACATCGGCGGTGAACTGCTTGGGTTACGCCCCAACGTTCGCCCCCTCTGCGCTGGCACGGCCGCTGGCATCCTAACCGGCTTCATCCCGGGCATAGGGCCGTCGCAGGGCACGGTGCTGGCACAGCTCGCGACTCGCTCAAGTGGCACGAATGAGTTCCTCGTAGCGGTGAGCGGAGTAAATACCGCTAAGACGCTTTTCTCGTTTGTCGCGCTTTACGCCATCGGCAGGCCGAGGAGCGGGGCGGCGGTCGCGGTTGATCAACTCATAGAGGTCGGACTTAAGGAGCTGATTTTTCTCGTGGGCGTCGCCCTACTTGCCGGCGGGGTCGCGGCGGTGCTTCACTTAAAGCTCGGCAAGCTCGCTGCGAAGCATATCGGTAGGCTACCCTATCGCGCGATGTGCATCGTCGTCATAGCGAGCATAGTCGGGCTGACGGTTTGTTACTCGGGCTTGATCGGGCTGCCGGTGCTCACGACCGCAACGGCGATAGGCCTGCTGCCGGCGACTACCAAGGTCAAGCGCACCCACTGCATGGGAGTGATCATGGTGCCGTGCATCCTTTACTTCGCTGGATTAAAGGACGGGATGCTGGCGGCTCTCGGGTTATGAAACCGAACCAGCGGAATGGGGCAGAACAGCACCCCCTCTAAAAAGTTTAAATGCATGTTTAAACTACTTAATGTGGTGGGAACTTGGTCAAAACTATAACCATCCGGGATGAGGTTTATGGAAAGCTGTCAACAGTCAAAGGGAAGGGCGAGAGCTTCAGCGAACTTCTTGAGAGGCTCGTGGAGGGGATGGACCCGACCAAAACCCTTATGAAGCTCAGAGGATGCGCCGAATTTAAGAACAAGAAAAAAATCCTCGCGGAAATTCGGTCCCTGAGGACCGAGCGGAGATTATGATCGTAATAGACACCGATGTCCTGATTGAGATCTTCGATAAAAAATCGGAGAAAGGCGAAGAGGTCCTTAAAAAGGTCGTCGAAAGTGGTGAAGGCATAGGCATAACTGCGGTGAACCTCCACGAGATCCTGTACGGCCTCCAGAAATATGCCAAGCCAGTGAAGGAGGTCCTGCAGCTTCCCGTGCTGAGCTACACGAAGGAGGACGCAAGCTTGGCCGCCGAACTCGAGTTGGAAGCGGAGGATAGGGGAGCACCCATCCGCAGGACCGACGCCATGATAGCCGCGATAGCCATAAACAACGGTGCGAGGCTTTACACGCTTGACCTGAAGCACTTCAAACCTTTGGAACCCATGGGGCTCAAACTTTTCAAATAGCAAAAAGCAAGGGCTGGGACGAGTGAGCAGATTCGGTGAGTTCGCATGATTTCGATACGCACTGCATGGGGATCATCATGCTTCCTTGCATTTTGTACTTCGCTGGGCTGAAGGACCCAGTAATTTCGGCCTTAGGGCCATAATATGCTCTTCGAACTCTCTTGGCATCTCTATGAACGTCAATGCCTTTTTAATCATGCCGCCTTAGCATCAAAAGGAGAAAAAAATGGTCAAAACGATATTGAGGTACACGACGCTGCTCCTAGCTGCAGCTATCGTCCTATCGTGGACGATGCCGACCGCGGCGATAGCAAAGTCGGACAAACCAATAACCCCGCCGGATGTGAGGAGCATCGTGCTCGTCCACCATGCTAAGCCGAGTAACCCAAGGAAGCCCGCTCCGCCGCCGCCAGTTTACGATTATTACGAATTGCTTGGGCTTGAGCTGACGGGAACGGTGATGTACTACGTTAACCCGGACGGCAGTAAGAACGAGGCATCGGCGGTAGCGACGCAAATTCAGTTAGCGTTCGAGGCCTGGGAGGGGTGACGGCGATGGAGCTCTTCAGTTACGGGGGCGCGACTGGTGCGAGGGGCTACTCGCTCGACCGACAGAACACCGTCTCTTGGGTTGGGATAGCACCTACCACGGCCGTGGCGATCACGGTGATCTGGTACGTCCCTGACACCGACGGGGATGGCTTGGACGAGATCGTGGAGTTCGACGTGATCCTCAACGCCCTCCTGAAGTGGGGAATCGACCCCGACGGCGAGGGGCCAGTCACCATAAAGGCGTACGACATCAGGAATGTGGCGACGCATGAGGCGGGCCATGTCGTTGGCTTGGCCGACCTGTACGATGCAGCGTACCGCGAGCTCACGATGTACGGCTACACCTCAAAGGGCGAGACGAAGAAGATATCGCTGGAAACGGGCGACATCGCTGGTGCTCAATACCTCTACGGTGCCCCAACTTAATCGTAAATCCAGGCTACGCGAGGCTCCACCGCCAAAAACAATACTATAAGCCGCCCCTCCTAATCCTAGCTTTGCCCACTATTGCCAAGGAGGCTATTATCAACATCGCCCCGGGGATCGCCAAAGAGATTTTGGAGGAACTTGTCAGCCCCGCACCAGTTGCAGCCTGGATCGACACAAGAACCCCGAGGATAAAGAGTATCGGCGCAAACGCTATTGCCCTAGATTCGGTCCTGAATATGCGATTGAGGCTGTCTCCGATCATGCCGCAATAGCCGAGGACCAACGCCGCCCCAAAGACCATGAGGGCGCCGTCCAGCAAGCTTTCCGGCACGGGAGTTGCGCCCTCAAATAAAAAAAACATGCCCACGATGAGAACGATGATCGCCACGCCTGCGTTCTTCAATTCTCCCATTTTTTTCACTCCTCCTAATAGATAATTGTATAGGTATTAAGTCATTTCCCACAAGTCACGCCGTAGTTTAAAAACATCGGAGTCCCAGAA